>NZ_NPBY01000016.1 GCF_002272015.1 Paenibacillus campinasensis
TTTTCATCTTCAACCCTTAAACTCTTCTATCTAGGATAGAAGAGTTTTTTAGTTTTTATATACATAACTTTCGCCGCGAAATCCTCTCTGCTCTGTTGGTTGCTCTCTCCTGGTTGCTCTCCTGGTTGCTCACTGCTGGCTCCTCGAAGCATACTCCACGCCCCTCCACGCCCCCTATGTTTGGAGAGCTTTTCACCATTATCCCGTTTGATCAGGTAATCAGGAACAGCTAATTTGGAGGAAGAACATACTGTTGGCGATGGAAGTAGGAAGTGGGAAGTAGGAAGTGGGCAGATTGTATTGAGATCTTAAGACGGCCTGAGGACAAGATGCCAGGATTAAAGAAAAGTGACCTACGGATCAAGGACGGATTTAAGGGATTAGGTGAAAGTTAGCCAGACAGGTAATGTGCCCCCAATGAGGTGAAGTGGGACGAATCAGATGATTTGTGTGAGTCAAGAACTGCTGCACGATGATCAGCGTGACGCTTTGGACAATACATTAATGGTGGGAGCTAGCATGAGAGCTACCACGAGAGCTACCACGAGAGCTACCATCATCAAAGTAACGATGATTTCAGATAGAATCCGACATCTCATTCAGGCTACTGCTGCAAAGGGCTGATTCGTTTGGCGGGCGATCAACTGGTTGTAGGAAATGCCGGGGACAGCCACACACATTTGCAGCAACCGCTGTCCTATCGTTACTTCCGCTTCGGACAAACGGAGCCAGCGGCGTCCTGTGAACTCGTTCAGGTACGCCTGCAGATGTTTCGATTCCAATGCTCCATAGGTGCTTTTTAGTGATTTCCACGCTTCTCTGACGATGTTCCGCAAGGGGGAATACAACCGAAAAGCTTGAGGGAACAGTCTGACGTCGGATGAGAGGCTGTCCACGTGCTCATCAATGAAGGCGGTTAGATCGCGGCGTGCTGCCCATCTATCGCTTCCTCGCTTCTGCTGCACCAGGCGAAGTTTGACCTGCTGCGGTTCACCGGTCTCATCAACCGTGCAGCCAGCGACGACAGCCGAGGCATGCGGATGCGAAACTGTACAGCGGTCAGGATTACGCCCGTACTGATCGCTGTTGACCTTCACGTCGCCGTAGAGCAGTTCGCGGGCATCAAATTCCCCGAGAGCATGGCGTATTTTGTGAAGCATTAACCACGCGGTCTTGTAGGTAACCCCAATCACCTGACTCAGCCGTGTCGCCGAGATGCCGTCAGGAAGCAGGAACAATTCCAGGGTGATGAACCACTTGAGCAGGGGCAGACGAGTGCCTTCAAAGATCGTGCCGACGAAAGGCGACGTTTGATGCTTGCAACGTCCACACTCAAATAAGGGGATACGCCGGGAACTCAGACGGCAGCACTTGGTATGATCACAGCGCGGACAAATAAACCCGTTTGGCCACTTCATGGCAATCACCGCCTCGATGCAGTCCTGCTCGCTCTGATAACGGCTATGGAAAGATGGAAGCTCCGTTGCAATGTGGATCATCATATCCCCTCACCCCGAATTTAAATTTACGTACATAGGCTCCTAATCTAAAGATAATACTGACAACCGAACGCTCGTTCCATTTATTTCATTATACCAAACATATGTTCTTGAATCAATCGAAAAAGATTAATCCAAACGTCTTATTTCGTTAGATTTTCGTTCTAACCACTTTTGTTTGTGCTTGCCTTTAAATGCGTTTTTTTGAGTTGTTACATGGATTTTGACTGACAATTTGAATAGCTGAATAGCTGAATAGCTGAATAGTAGCTGAATAACAGAATAGCTTAGAAGCTGACCGTTACTTGCTTTTACATTTCCTGCTGCTTGCTTCCCTGAGCGAAAGGGATAATGGTTAAAGGGGTGGGGGAGAGGATAGGTGGTGGCGAAGGGGGCGGTGGCTGAGGCAGAACTGTAACGGGAACAATTGCAGGGATTAACGCAGGGCTCAAAGTAGGACTCAACGCAAGGCTCAATGCAAGGCTCCAAGTAGGACTCAATGCAAGGCTCAATGCAAGGCTCAATGCAAGGCTCCAAGTAGGACTCAACGTAGGGATCGACGCAGGGATCGACGCAGGGATCAACGCAGAGATCAACGCGGGATCTACGTAAGAAGCGAACGTAGGAGAGGCCCTTCGCGGGGGCTAAAAAAGATGCAGATGCATAGATAGTTGCTGAGCGGAATTGCAGATGACAGGACGGGATAGTCTAAAGGATATTCGATCGACCGTTTAGCCGTTCGACAAGAAAGCAGAGGAGTTGGCATGGGTTGATGTGTATTGTCATCAATCGACTATATTTTTCCGTTATCTAACATTGAAGTCCATTGACGGGTAACGGTTTAATGATATGATGGACGTATTGGCGGCCATAGCTAGCAAGTTACTGGTACGTCACTTCTAGCCGTTAATAGATTGGGGATGAGATCAGTGGAGGTGAACGGCAGTTATAACCTATATATTGTCGCTCTTTCAGCCATCATCGCGATTGTGGCATCGTATTTCGCGCTAAACATTACATCAAAGATTTCGTACG
Organism: Paenibacillus campinasensis; assembly: GCF_002272015.1. Taxonomy (GTDB): domain Bacteria; phylum Bacillota; class Bacilli; order Paenibacillales; family Paenibacillaceae; genus Paenibacillus_AQ; species Paenibacillus_AQ campinasensis. The sequence continues at coordinate 2,535 of NZ_NPBY01000016.1, forward strand.
CGAAGGGAAAAAGCAGGCTCTTCTGGTTATTGGCCGGCGCCCTGGTCATGGGAAGCGGGATCTGGTCCATGCACTTTGTCGGGATGCTAGCCTTTCACCTGCACATTCCGGTAGCTTATGATATATGGCTGACCTTGCTGTCCATGGTGGCAAGTGTCGTTTCTTCTTTTATTGCCTTTTATATTACCATACCGAAAAATATCAACTGGTATAAAATCGCGATCGGCGGCCTTGTGATGGGCAGCGGTATTGTGGCGATGCATTATGTCGGGATGGAAGCGATGGTGATGCATGCAGACATTACTTATCACACGGGGTTATGGGTGTTATCGGCCCTTATCGCCTTTGCCGCTTCTTACGCTGCTTTGTTCTTGTTTTTGCGTTTCCGGAATCAACCATCGGCCAGCTGGCTGAAATGGGTCTCGGCGGTCGTGATGGCCATTGCAATTTGCGGCATGCATTATACAGGCATGAAAGCTGCCAGCTTCCATCATCACGCCGGCATGATGGTTGAATCAACAGACAGCGTGGATATGTTTTTGCTGTACGGCGTAAGTGTGACCATTTTCATTATATTGCTGGTGTCATGGGGAGCGATGTTTTTTGACCGGCATGTACTTGAGAAGATGGCCTATCAGGATTCGATTACACAATTGCCCAATCGCAATGAAATGAACCGATACTTCGAACGGAATGTGGGAAAACAGGTAGCGGTTCTCTTTCTTGATCTTGATCAGTTCAAGGCGATTAATGATACGCTTGGCCATGATGTCGGCGATTTGCTTGTTCAGCAGGCAGGCTTCAGGCTTCGTCAGTTTGCCGACGAGAAGCGGCAGGCTTACCGAATCGGCGGCGATGAGTTTTTGATTATTGCCGAGCAGTGTACTCAGGAGCAGGCTGAATGTTTGGCCAAGCAGATCTTACATACGATTAAGCAGGTTTACCGGATCGACGGCAATGAGCTGTACATTACGGCAAGCATCGGTATCAGCATCGGTACTTTGCAGCAGTCCAACCGTACGGTTTTGCTTAAAACGGCCGACACGGCGATGTATAAAGCGAAGAAGCTCGGAAAGAACAGGCACTGCGTATATACCGAGGAGATGGGCATCACCGAAGTGCGGAAGATGGAGCTTGAGAAGGATTTGCAGCGCGCACTGGTGGAGAAACAGTTCTATATCGTGTATCAACCGAAATGGAATGTAAAAACAGATCGCTTATACGGGTTCGAGGCGCTCATCAGATGGCAGCACCCGAGACTCGGGGTTATCCCGCCAGGAGAGTTCATCCCGATCGCAGAGGAGACCGGACTGATCGTGCCGATGACGAGCTGGACGCTGGAGCAAGCGTGCCTGCAGGCGAAAGCATGGCAAGACCAGGGCATCTATCAACCGGTTTCTGTTAATTTGTCCGTTAGGCTCTTCTACACCGACACTTTGACGGACTTGATCCCGGCTGTGCTGGAGCTGGCCGATCTCGAAGCGCAGTATCTGGAGCTTGAAATTACCGAGTCAATGGTCTTTCATGATGTGCATGATATTATTCGGCAGCTGCAAGACCTGCGAAGAATGGGTGTCCGGGTATCGATCGATGATTTCGGGACAGGTTATTCTTCCATCGGCTTGCTGGATCGGCTGCCCATTGATGCTCTCAAACTGGATCGCTTGTTCACCAACGATCTGGATTCACCCAGCAAACGTGCGGTCATCCACGCGATTGTGCTGATGGCAGAGAGTTTGCAGCTGGATGTGATTGCTGAAGGCGTTGAGAAGCAGGAGCATATTGACTTTCTAACTGAGCTGGGCTGTTATGTCATGCAAGGCTATTTCTATGGGAGACCGATGAAGAATGAGAGCCTCTCTCAATGGTTGGGCAAAATTGATGAGCATAACCGTTCTGAGGAGCAGGAGCCCGGCAGGTAAGCTGTTGATGCTGCCTAAGGCTTCTAAATTACGAAGCTGCTGAAGCGTCTATCTGCTAAGTAGCTATGCAGCTTTCCCTCTAACCGGTCTCCTGCTATCCCGACTGGAGGAGCAGCCGGGAATAGCTTGTGGGAGTTCAATTGAGTGTGAGCGTCTGTTTACAGTTCTAGTATTGGTTAATGTTTCCGTTAAGTACATGCAAGGCAGATTCCGGAGAATTCTCCGGGTCTGCCTTTTTCTTATTCTCAAATCTTGCAGGCGCCAAGTTGCAGGATGCATAAACCTGAACTTCTGCGAAAAAATATAGTTCAATATGCTTGTGACAAGGAGGGACAACTGGATGACGACAAGGCAGTTCTCTTTCTTGCAAATATCGCTAACCTTCATTCTGTCCGTCGGCATGGTGAACCACGTGCTTCTTATTCCCCAGCTGATGGAGGTATCCGGCCGCGACTCATGGATAACCGTTCTCCTCGCATGCGTTGTGTTTCTTCCGGTCTTTATCATTATCGGATATATCGTAAAAAAGACACGGCACACCGGGATGCATGACTGGTTGCTTGAGCATTACGGGAAATGGATTGCCGTTCCGATCTCGGTCCTGACCGGCTTGACGCTCCTCAGCATCATTGTGGTGGAATCGAAAGATATGGTGATCTGGACTAACTCCTCCTATTTGCCGGAGACGCCTCCTTGGGTCCTCATAGTTCTGTTCTTAGCGTTGGCGCTCTATTCTGCGCTAAGCGGACTAAAAACGGTTGTGATTACTTCAGGCATTCTGCTGCCGGTCGTTATCTTGCTCGGCGAGTTTGTCATGCTAGCCAATTTTTCGAACAAGGATTATACCCTGCTGTTACCGGTATTCGAGCACGGATCCGGCCCTGCTTGGAGAGGGGTGATCTATATCGGGGCAGGATTGCTGGAGTTGATCTTTTTCGTGTATATCCAGCAATTTATTTCGGGCAGCGTGAAGAAAAGGTACATGATTATTCTAGGACTTGTGCTAGCCGGTCTTGCGCTAGGACCTACCATGGGGGCGATTGCGGCTTTCGGTCCGGTGGAATCCGCGTTGCAGCGTAATCCAGCCTTTGAGCAGTGGCGTCTGGTCCGGATTGGCAGCTATATCGAGCATGTGGATTTCTTGTCTATCTTTCAATGGATCAGCGGCGCTTTCATTCGAGTGGCTTTCTCGCTCTATATCATGATGGAGCTGCTTCCTTCGAAGGGAAAACGATGGTTTCTTACGGCCATCGCTGCGATTTGCGCCGCAGCGGTGATTTATCCGGTCGGCGATATTGTCTTTTTTAACGTGCTGAAAAGTTATTACTACCCGGTCCTGTTTTCTGTGCTGCTGCTTCTGACTCTGGTCATCTTCGTCCTGGTCCGATTTGCTAAACCGCTGAAGGAGGTGCAGGCGTGACGCTCAAGCTGGATGAACTGAAAAAGTATTTTGCAGCATGCCATGATGTTGTGCATGAATATCGTCAGTTCGAAACGGGAGAGGAGGTTGTGTTTATATATTGCGAGACGCTGTGCGATGAGAAGTTTCTGAACGAGTATGTGTTTTCAGAGATCAGCCGGGTGATGAATATGCCTTCATCCATGATCCGGCAAGGATTGGAGAATCATACTTCATTAAAGGTGACGCTCTTGCAGGAAGCTACTCTGGAGAAGATAGCGGGCAAGATTTTTGGCGGAGAGGTGGTGATTTGGGCTGATGCTCTGAATGACTGCTATTATCTCCCGGCGAAACAGACCAATGACCGCCAGACGGAGGAAAGCGGCATCGAGGTGTCGATCCGGGGGCCGAGGGATGGCCTCGTCGAAAATATCGATACGAATATCGGTTTGATTCGCAAGAGATTTCCGGCTGTAACCTTGGCTTATCAATCTTTTACGATTGGCAACAAAACGAAAACCAAGGTCGGCCTGCTGTATGACACCGAGATGATCTCCGAGGCGACGCTGAAGAATGTACAAACCAAGCTTAACAGGGTTCAAAACAGCATTGAAGAATTGGTCAGCGCCAATCAGCTGGAGGAAATCATCTCGGACAATCCATATTCCGTCTTTCCTTTAAGCATTTATACAGGCCGACCTGACTTCATCACGTCATGTCTCCTTAAGGGCAGGTTTGCCATTCTAATCGATGGTGTGCCAGGCGCTCTTATTGCGCCAGCAACGTTATCGGTGCTGCTTAAAACGGCGGAGGATTCTCATTTTAACTACATCTCTTCGTCATTTGGAAGGATTCTCAGATATATCAGCTTGGCTGTCGCTATTTTTCTGCCGAGCTTCTACGTAGCGCTGACCGGGTTTCACCAAGACCAGATCCCGTTTCCTATGCTGGCAACGATCGGATTATCCCGGCTGGGGATCCCGTTTAGCATTCCGATGGAAGTGCTGCTCATGCTGGGTCTGATTGAAATATTCAGGGAAGCCGGATTTCGCCTCCCGACGCCGCTGGGCCAGTCGATTACGGTTGTCGGCGGTCTGATTATCGGGGATGCGGCAATCCGAGCAGGGTTGACCTCGCCGACGATGGTTGTCATTGTTGCTATCTCTGTAGTGGCAGGCTCGACGCTGGTGAGCCAAGCACTGTCGGGAACGGTCAGTGTGCTGCGCATCGTTACGGTATTGCTGGCCTCCATTCTGGGCATGTTCGGCTTTATGCTTTCGATCATCTTTGTCGTCGTCTATCTTTCTACACTGACATCCTATGGCGTGGCTTATCTCGCGCCGCTGTCTCCGATTAACTTTAAAGACGTTGTTCGCGCGGTCCTGCAGGTTCCGCAAAAATGGATCGGAGGCAAACCGAAACATTTGAAGCATAAGTAGGAGGGAACAGATGAAAGTATGGAAGATATATGTCAAGCTGCAGCTGGCGATTTTCCTGCTGCTTCTGTTAGCGGGGTGTTGGGACCACCGGGAAATTACGTTCTCCAAGTATGCTACATCCATCGGCATCGATTACAAGGAGGATGAGTACATCCTGTATGCGCAAATGCTGAATTTCGGCAATATAGGCAAGCTGGAGGGGCAGTCCCTGGAGAAAAAGCCGATTGTGATCGGAACGGCGCGCGGAAAAACGCTGACTGATGCGGTATTTATGCTGTATCGATCCGAGCAGATTCCGGTATTCTGGGGGCATGTCACGTCGGTTGTGTTCACGAAGGAGGCGCTGCAGCGGGTGAACTTCCTGGAATTATCCGACTCGCTCAGCCGCTATTATGCGATCCGATATAATGTGTGGGCCTACGGCACCGAGAGCTCGATCGAGGAACTGTTCAACCTCAGCCCCTTTTTCGGGATGTCTCCCTTCGAGTCTATCCTTATGAGCCCTCTGGACACGTACAGGCAATATTCCGATATCAGGCCGATCTATATGTTTCGATTTATAGCGAATTATTTGGAGCCGGGCAGGACGGCCGGGCTCCCTCAGCTGACGACGAACCGAACAACCTGGATGGAAGGCGGAAAAGAATCGACACAGATGATGCTTGGGGGAGAATATTTTTTTCATGAGAGCCAGTATAAAGGAAAGCTTGGGTATGAGGAAGGCTGCGGAAAGCGGTATCTGGATAAAAAAATGAATCGGGTCCCGCTCACGATCTATCAAGGTCAGGAGCCGGTGATGACGCTGGTTCTGCACGTCCAGGACTACAAGGTCAACCATACCGTCAAGAATGGGAACGTCATCTATGATCTGAAGCTTACCGTTAAGGGGCTCATTGATGAAATGGGAGAAAACGTCACCCATTCATTCATAAAGAACGAGATTATCAAGAAAATGAAGAAAGAGATTCAAAGCACCTTTGATAAAGGGCTTGAAATCTCGGCTGACGTGTATAATTTAAATGATACCGTATATCGTTACGATCACAAGACTTGGCAAACATACCTTAAAGGCAAGCCGCCCGAAACGACGATGCAGCTGGGCAAGATCGATATCGATGTGGTCATTATCAATTCAGGGAAATATAAAAACCGTAAAAATGAGTAAGAGTAAGAGGTCAGGCGATGACGTTGGCTTGCCATTCCTGCAGCAAAGCACGTTCATCCAGCTCATATCCGATCATGACCAGATAATAAGCGCCTGTATAGGCGGTGCTTTCCGAACGAAGCTGCTTTCCTGAAAACTGAATCAGGGATGGTGTGGAGGAGCCTTTCAGGGCAACATACCCTTTCGCGCGGAGCACATGCTGCCCCGTTGTTTTCAGCCACTTTGTCAGCCTTGGCAAAGAAAGCGCCGTCTGCCTGCTGATGGGGATCATAATGGTCTGGATGCGGGAGAAGGAAGCGTGCCCCGGCTGCTCTGACCTGCTCGACGATGCAGAGCCGTGGTGTGGATGATGCGTATGGGAATGGGCAGAAACGATGTTGAATCGAACCGTTGTTTTCGCCTGGTGATGCAAGGGTCTCAGTGCTCCGATCACGGCTTCTTGATTGAATTTGCCCAGGGTTGTGTTGAAGATCTGCGCCGTATCATTATATTTCTTGATGAGATGATGAACTTTGGACAGATGGGGGTATGGGACAAGGTCCTGCTTGTTGACCAGGATCACGTCGGCCACTTCCAGCTGCCTGCGCAGCGTGTAAACAAGCTGTTTATCAGCTGAGAATATGCTGTTATACTCCAGCACATGTTCCGCGTCGACCACCGTAACGATGTTGTGCAGCATCACCTTGTCGATCAGCTCGGGTTCGGCCATCGCATCCACGACCTCTTCCGGGTTGGCTACGCCGGTGAGCTCAACAAGGATGACATCGGGAGCCAGATCCAGCAGGCTTTGGAGCGCTCCGGAAATTTCGCTTTTCTTGCTGCAGCAGATGCAGCCGTCAAACCGCTTTTCCACAGGCAGCCCCTGGGCGGATTCCGCCAAAATCGAACCATCTACGTCGGCTTTGCCCAATTCGTTCATCAGGATTGCCGGCTTGAGGTTTCGGGCATTCAGGTCTTTGATCAGCTCGAGAAGCAGCGTCGTTTTACCACTGCCTAAAAAACCGCTGATTATGATAACGGGTGTTGGCTTCATATGTAATCCCCCTTGTTCGTATGTAAAAATTACGATATTAGATCATGCTTTAATCCGTGCCAGTGACATCTCTTAGGTGATTAAGAGTATATGAATGAAGAGCGGAATACATGCCATGCGACGGCTTATTATTTTCGTATGAGTTATAGGCGTTGACAAAAAGAATGCGGATGATTACACTGTTATAAATAGTAATTATTACGATTATAAAAAGGCGCGATTTCCAACAACTGAGATAAAGTTGCCAGCAGAGTGCCGCATTATGCCCAGCGAAGTGCCGTTGTTGTGAGCGAATCCTGATCGGTAGCTCAGCCATGTATGTACTCACAGATCGGAGGGAGTTATGTGTCAGTGATTAGCCCCAAGCCTGAAGAGGAACAGGTGATCAGTACTCATTCCGTAGAACGGTGGCACCGGAGGAGATCGGAGCTCGCAGGCTGGCTGCAGCGTCCGAAACGGAGATTGAGGGCCAAACAAGTCGTATGGCTCGGTGACATCGAGGTGGATGTGGAGATGTTTGATGCGCTTGCATGCTTGAAGCGAATGAATATCCCGACCGAGTTCTCCTGTGCGGGCGTCAGTCCCTTGGACGAGCCGGAAGATCATTCACTCTACGCCTATATAACGATGCCTGCCTCAGAGAAAACCGACCGGTTCGTGCAGTTTGCTATGGAGCGGATGAAGCATCGTCTGCTCGTAACGTATGAACCATCGGGGAACCGATATGATCTGTCGTCTTATTTTATCGGGCATAATCGGTCGTATTGTTTGCTGCTGGGCGCCTGCGCCGAGGCGTTTGCCCGGCTTGAACATCATGGCTGACAGCTGCAGCTGGTCAGCTTCGATCGCCATAGGGCACCAATTACGGGACTGTTCTCTGATGAACGGATTATCGAGCGTCAAGAAGCAAGAAAAGAAGGAGCCGCACACTATCGTGCCGCTCCTTCTTTTCTTTTATCGAAATCAATGATGGCATACGCATCGTGAAGATGAATGGACTCTTCATTTCGGCATTCCACTTTGAAGGCCAGCACGTCATCCATTTCATACAAATCTGCAGCAACCAGACGCACCATATCTTCCACGAAGCGAGGATTCTCATAAGCCTGTTCGGTGACTCTTTTCTCGTCGGGACGCTTCAGAACCGGGTGGAGCGCGCTGCTGGCATTGGACTCGGCAGCCGCGAGCAGCATCGCTTTCCAGTCATGCACCGGTGGCGAAGCCGGGTCGATCTCGACCGTCATCGTCACCCTCCCCCGCTGGTTATGCGCGCTATATTCGCTAATCTCCTTGGAGCACGGGCATAAGGTGGTTACAGCTACACTCAGGCTTACGATGGTTCGGTAAGGCTGTCCTTTCTCATAGGTAGTCTGAATCGTAGCTTCCGCATGATTCAGCCCTGCGAACCCGGTTACCGGGGCGGTGCGTTCATAAAACCAAGGAAAGGAGATCGTGATTTCGGCCTTGTCCTGCCCCATTCGTTCTGCAAGCTCATGGACAAAATCGCACATATCAGCCAGCTCGCTGCTCAGGCCCTTCTGACGATACATTTCCAGCTGCTCGGTCAGTCGGCTCATATTAATGCCTTTCGAGGCTTGGGCCAAACTCGTGGTTAGAGTCATCGTTGCTATGCTGGTCTGGCGTTTAGGCTCGATATCCGAATGAACCTGTATCGGGTGCCGGACGTTGGACACACCGACATGCTGAATAGGAAAAAGGTAGTCTGCATGGTGGTTCTGCAAATCAGTCATCTGCTCTTTCACCGTTGGTTTGCTCCCGGGAATCGGATCGGTGGAACCGAATAGACGGTGGCGCTCCGGTTTTGGGGGCAGCATGTTATTGGCATGGATGGATTTCATGGCATCTACACTCCTAGTCATCCGCTGCAAAGCTATTCCAGTGACTCGTCGCTGTCCGTTCTGCTAACCGCGAATCATGCAATAAGCGATGCATTGATGTTCAATGTTCGTAATTATTACTATTAGGGAGTGTACTATAAAACTCGGAGCCGGTAAACAGTGGGGTGATGAAAATGGAACGGCAAGCATGCTGTGCTAACTGGTGTTTTCCCGAGTAGACATAGCCCTGAAAGGGATTCATGGGCTTGGGTATAGCTTTTGGCTATAGCAGGCAATAGATTATTAGATTTACTCTATGGATGATAAAGTATGCTATTTTAATCCTAACCAATCGAGAGATGGAGATACGAGGAGGAGGGATACGTTTATGAAGAGCGCAAATTTGGGATACCCCCGCATCGGACTGAACAGAGAGTGGAAAAAGGCTCTGGAGACCTATTGGTCCGGCAACCTGGCGGAGGCGGATTTTCATGAGCAATTAAAAAGCATACGCCTGCGCCATCTGGAGCTTCAGCAGAAGAAAGGGATCGATGTCATTCCTGTTGGGGACTTCACTTATTATGATCATGTATTGGATACGGCCGTCATGTTCGGGCTGATTCCACCAAGGTTCGGTTGGGAAGGCGCCGATCCGGACCTGTCCGTGTATTACGCCATGGCTCGAGGGAGCCGCGAGGCTGCTGCTTGCGAGATGACAAAATGGTTTAATACGAACTACCATTATATCGTGCCCGAACTGCAGAGCGTCAGCCCTAAGCTGACCCGCAATCGTCCGCTGGAAGCATACCGTGAGGCCAAGACGGAGCTTGGCATCAAGGGAAGACCGGTGATCATTGGACCGTATACGTTCCTAAAGCTGTCTAAAGGGTATGATGCAGGTCAGCTGGACAGCTGGATTGACCAGCTGCTTCCCCTATATGGCCAAGTGCTGAGGGAGCTGGCGGCAGAAGGCGTGGAATGGGTTCAGGTTGACGAGCCGATACTGTGCACGACCTTGGCGGAGGCGGATCTGCAGCGTATCGCTCGGATTTATGACCGGCTGGTCACAGAAGCGCCAGGCATCCAGCTGATGCTTCAGACGTATTTTGACGCGGTGGATCATTATAAAGCGATTGTCTCGCTGCCCGTTCATGGCATCGGCCTGGATTTCGTGCATGACCATGGACGAAATCTGCAGGCGATCGAGGAATCCGGATTTCCTGAAGACAAGCTGCTGGGCGCTGGCCTGATCGACGGACGCGGGATATGGAGAGCCGACTTGATAAACAAGCTGGAGTCGCTGCAGGCGTTGTCCGATCACGTATCTCTAAATCGTATCGTGCTGCAGCCGTCCTGCAGTCTGCTGCATGTGCCGATCCGTGCAGCGGAGGAATCCGCGCTGGATGCAGCCCTGCAGGGGGCGCTCGCGTTTGCGGAGGAGAAGCTGGACGAGATCAACGTGCTGGTAAAGTCTGTTAGACTCGGCTATGAGGCTGTTCGTGCTGAAGTGGAAGCAGCGGAACGTGCGCGCCAAGTGCTGCAGCAGTCTGCGGCCCGGAACAGTCAGCGGGTGCAGCAGCGAATGGCCGATCTGAGCTCGCAGCCAACTTCCCGTCCGGACAGCTACGGAGTGCGGAAGCAGGGGCAGCAGAAGCGGTGGAATCTGCCGCTGCTGCCGACAACGACCATCGGCAGCTTTCCGCAAACACCGGAAATTCGCAGCGCCCGGAGAAGCTGGCGCAAGGGCGAGTGGAGTAACGAGCGTTATGAAGCATTTATCCAGGAGCAGATCGGAGCATGGATCAGGATTCAGGAAGAGCTGGAGCTGGATGTGCTTGTGCACGGCGAGTTCGAGCGAAACGATATGGTCGAGTTTTTTGGGGAGAAATTGGCGGGGTTTGCATTTACTTCGAATGGATGGGTGCAGTCCTACGGCTCGCGCTGCGTTAAACCGCCGGTCATCTATGGAGATGTCGATTGGACAGGGCCAATGACCGTCGAGGAGACGGTCTATGCGCAGTCGCTGACCAGCAAGCCGGTGAAGGGCATGCTGACCGGACCGGTGACCATTCTGAACTGGTCGTTTGTGCGGGACGACAAGCCCCGGGAGGAAGTAGCCTATCAAATTGCCTTGGCGCTTCGTGAGGAGGTCGAGGCACTGGAAGCGGCAGGCATCGGCATGATCCAGGTGGATGAGCCGGCGCTGCGCGAGGGGCTGCCGCTCAAGCGGGAACATTGGCCGCATTATCTGGAATGGACGGTACGGGCGTTCCGCCTGTCCACCTCGACCGTTCGAAACGAAACGCTGATTCATACGCATATGTGCTACTCCGAGTTCCATGACATCATTGATACGATCAACGAGCTGGATGCCGATGTCATTTCGATTGAGACATCCCGCAGCCATGGGGAACTGATCGAGAGCTTCGAGCACTACAGCTATGATAAAGAGATCGGTTTAGGCGTGTATGATATCCACAGTCCGCGCGTGCCTTCGGTCGAAGAAATCGACGCCATGATCGAGCGGGCATTGCGCGTGCTTGAACCGAGCCAATTCTGGATTAACCCGGATTGTGGCCTGAAGACACGCAGGCAGGAGGAGACGGTCGGAGCTCTGCGGAATATGGTGGAGGCAACGAAGCGGGCACGCGACCGATTCGCCGTGAAGACAGAGAAATGAAGCTGTGTCTTGGCACGTGATATGACAAATTCGCCCTTTCTTGTTAAAATACAAAGACAGTATGGATTCGGACAGAACAAGCTTTGTATGCCGAGGAAGGAACGTGCCGAGCATGAGAGAAAACCAATCCAAGGTAAGAGAAATGCTGGAGACGATGGCAAGGAACGGATGGAGAGTGACCGAGCAGCGAAGAACGCTCGCGCAGATTTTTGCGGATCATGAAGGCTACTTGTCGCCCAAGGATGTCTATGATCAAATGTCAATCCGTTATCCGAGCATGAGTCTGGACACCGTGTACCGCAATCTCCGGATGTTAAGCGAGATGGGGGTATTAGAGCATTTCTATTTTATGGACGGCGGATTGAAATTCAAGGAGAATTGTACAGCGCATCATCACCATCACTTGATCTGTGTCAACTGCGAGAAGACGCTTCCCTTTGATTATTGCCCGATGGATCAGGGGCTAGAGCTGCCTGGCAACTATAAGGTGCTGCGGCATCGCTTTGAGGTATACGGAATTTGTGAAACATGCCAGCGGCAGCAGAATGAAGAACCAGTGGAGTAGAATCATCCAAAGGCGGCATGCCGAGTTTTTTGTTGAGCACGCGCTCCTCTTCAAGGAGCGTGTGTTTTTTTGTCGGGTAGCAAATTCAAGGTTGATAATCGTAAAAATTACGATTAATATAGAAAAGGTGAAATGATGCATGAGGAGGTGCAGCCTTGGAGTAATGTGGAATGGCCACGTCTATAAATCGTAAAAATTACGATTAAATAGAATGCGAAAAATGGAGGAACAGATGAGTATAAGTGAAACGGTACCATGGTATGAAAAAAGCTTCGGAGAGGACTATCTGCTTGTCTACAGGCACCGGAATCAACAGGAGGCCGATCAGGTCGTTCAGCAAGTCTTGGAATGGTTGAAGCTGCCTTCAGGCAGTCAGGTCCTTGATCTGTGCTGTGGAGCGGGCAGGCACGCCTTAGCACTGGCTAATGCAGGCTATCGTGTCACCGGTGTGGATCTATCCTCCGTGCTGCTGCGAAGGGCGAGGGAATTGGATTCGGAGAAACGCGTGAGATGGGTGGAGGCCGATATGCGTGCATTGCCAGCCGATGACCACTTTATCGAAAACTTCGATGCTGTTGTCAATCTGTTCACATCCTTCGGCTACTTCGGAGCCGACCGAGAACAGCTGGATGTGCTGAGGCAAATACGAAGAGCCCTTAAGCCAGGCGGGCGCTTTGTGATGGATGTGCTGAACGCCGGATATATCCAAGACCATCTTGTCCCATTTTCCAGGCGGGAGGAGAGCGGTGTCATCATCTCCGAGAGACGTCAGATTCACAGCGGCTTTGTAACTAAGCGGATCATGATTGAGGATGGGGACAAGGAACCACGCAGCTATACGGAGCGCGTTAAACTGTATGCTCTGAAGGCGATGGGGAGCATGCTGATCGATGCGGGTCTCGTCATCGATGAAGTTTACGGAAGTTATGATGGAGACGCCTATCACGAGCGATATTCTCCGCGAATGCTGATCGTGGGGCATCGGGTTTAATGGGCAGCAGGACACCACGTGAGGGACCCCATCACCGTGTTTGGTTTGCGGGAATTCTAGTTTTGCTGGCTGCGATGCTGTTGGTATCGATCACGGCTGCGGTGATGCTCGGTCCGGTGGCTATAGATCCGGGGACGGTATGGAAAATCGCGCTGTCCAATCTGCCTGGATTTGCCGGAAAGGTGGACCAGACATGGAGCCAAGGACAAAGCCACATTATCTGGGACATTCGCTTCCCCCGAGTGCTGCTCGGCGCCGTTGTTGGGGCAGGGCTATCCGTGGCCGGTGTAGCCGCACAAGCATTGATGCGCAATTCCCTGGCTGATCCGTATATTCTCGGCGTTTCTTCCGGTGCTTCTGTAGGAGCAACGCTGGTCATTCTGCTCGGTGCGTTCTCCTATTTCGGTCAATATGCGCTGTCTCTCGCGGCGTTTATGGGTGCACTCGTAGCGATGGGGCTTGTATTTCTGCTTGCTCGCGTAGCGGGTCGCATCTCCACAACCAGACTTCTGTTATCAGGCATTGCGATCTCCATGATGATGTCGGCGGCAACGAATTTTATAGTCACGATGGCGCCGCGCGAGGAGGGCATTCGCACAGCGATGTATTGGATGATGGGGAGCCTCGCGGGAGCCAAATGGTCTTATATGACGTTCCCTGTTCTGATCGTTCTGGCAGGCACCCTGCTGTTCTTGCTGCAGTATCGATCACTGAATGCGCTGCTCATGGGAGACGATACGGCGGTTACCCTCGGCGTGAACATCCAGCATTTTCGTATCGTCTTGATTCTGACCCTGGCACTGCTGACGGGCACGCTGGTGTCAATCAGCGGATCCATTGGCTTCGTGGGTCTGATGATTCCTCATATTGTACGACTGTTGATCGGTTCCGATCACCGCCGCGTGCTCCCTGTCAGTTTGTTTCTGGGTGCGATATTCATCGTGTGGGCTGATGTGCTAGCCAGAATGGCATTGGCGCCGGAGGAATTGCCAATCGGTATTGTGACTGCTCTATGCGGCGGCCCTTTCTTTATCTGGCTTCTGCGCCGAAGCTCATATTCATTCGGAGGTGGACAGGAATGAACATGAAGGTTGAAGAGATCTCTTACAGCGTCCGCGACAAGCGCTTGATCGAGTCTATTTCCTTGGAAATAATCGAAGGCGAGTTTATCGGATTGATCGGCCCGAACGGCAGTGGGAAATCGACATTGCTCAAAAATATATACCGTGTGCTTAAGCCTGATCGAGGCGGGGTTTACCTGAACGGGAAGGATTTGTCGCAGATGACGCAGAAGGAAACGGCCCGCAGTATGGCGGTGGTCAGCCAGGAAGCAAACATGGCCTTTGATTTTGCCGTCATGGATATCGTCATGATGGGGCGTGCTCCCCATAAGCGCCTCTTGGAGTCAGACACGGCCAGAGATCAGGAGATCGCAGAGCGGGCTTTGGCGCGGGTGGGCATGCAGCATGCGGCTTCGAGCAGCTTCGCAACCTTATCCGGCGGGGAGAAACAGCGTGTACTGATAGCAAGAGCATTGGCACAAGAGGCAGGCTTCTTGATCCTGGACGAACCTACCAACCATCTGGATATTCGATATCAGCTGCAGATGATGGATTTGGTTAAAGCGTTGAAATTGACTTCATTCGCCGCGCTCCATGATTTGAATATAGCGGCCTGTTATTGTGATCGAATATATGTACTGAACGATGGCAGAATCGTGGCCGCCGGCCGCCCCGAAGAGGTGATGCAGAAGGAGCTGCTGCTCCGTGTGTTCGGAGTGAAGACGCAAATTTCTCGTCATCCTTCTACGGGCAAGCCGGCGATTACCTTCCTGCCGGAGATGCTTGTGAACTGAGCTGTTTATGCTTCCGAAGTGAATTTTGTACGAAGCTGACCCATGAAGCCATGCTCACAAAACTTTGAGGAGGAGAAATTCGTGGCGTTAACTCGGTGCAGTTATTGCGGATATATGTATGACGAATGGAATGGGGACTCGCGAAACGGCGTGCCGCCAGGAATACCGATTACGAAGTTGGCGGGAACCGTATGTTCGCGCTGCGGCATCCAGGGTGTCCGCCATGAGCGTCAGCAGAGTCCGAAGTATGAAGGCGATGAAGCGGAATATTATGACCAATTTGCTGGCAAAGCAGGAGTCAAGTTTTACAAATCCTGGATAAAAGCGTCCCTAAAGCCGGTGAAAGCGCTGGAGCTTGGGGTCGGGACAGGCCGTTTGGCCACGGAGCTCGCTCCGTTAACAGAACAGTACTGTGGCGTAGATTGGAGCCCGCGCATGCTGAAGGCGGCGGAAGCGAAACGTAAACGAATCTTTAAGGACACGGCGGAAGAACGATGGCAGCTGGTGGAGCAGGATGCTCTGAAATATCATCCCGAGACGCAGTTCACCCATGTCTTATGTCCTGACGGATTTCTGCAGCACTTTACGCTGATGGATGAGCATGTTGCTTTGCTGGGCGGCTTGCATCGGTGCATGGAGGATGGCGGCTGGATTGCGGTGGATGTGCATCTGCCGCCGAGCGGGATCGGCTGGAAGATGCAGCAGAGGAAGCAGCTGCTCCCGAACAAATGGATTTCCCGTCAACTGGAAGGAGAGACATCGCTCTTAAGACAAGTGTTCCGGTGCATGATCGATTATGAAACCTACAGGGAAGGCACGATGACTTCAAAGTATCGGGTTGAACGTGAGTTCGCGTTAATGACGCCGAAGGAGACCGCTTTGCTGCTATCAGCGGCTGGCTTCGAAGTATCGCGAATCGTTTGTAATTTTGGTCTGACCGAGCCTTGGTTGACGGCGCTTCCGCCGGGGACATACGGGAAGGAGGAGGCACTTGGGGCCACTGAAACCATAAAGGAAGCCATGATGACAGGGAAAAATGTCACACCCTACATCCCTGATCAGTGGGGGTATGGAGGAGGCCCGATGGCCGGTGCGATGCCGGTCGAGCCGCCAGAAGCTCCGGCTACCGTGACACTAATTGCCCGCAAGGCAACACGCACTTAGGATGGAGGAGAAACATAAATGAAAAGAAAAAATATCCCGTTGATTATCCTGCTTACTCTGTTATTGGTGCAGCTGACCGCTTGCGGAGGAGGCCAAAGCACGCAGGCAACTGCGTTGTCGGATGCATCGAATTCAGCACCTGCTACTGCCGAGGACACCTCGGTCGAGCTGGAGAACATGGGGGAGAAGATCTCCTTCCCCGAAGCCCCGAAAAGAGCGGTAACGCTTAATCAGCATGCCACTGAGGTGATGCTGGCCCTTGGACTGGAATCTTCCATGGTGGGAACCGCTTATTTGGATGACAGCATTCTGCCTGATTTTCAGGAGGCGTATGTGCAGATCCCGGTCCTATCGGATAAATATCCATCCAAGGAGGTATTCCTCGCGGCTGAGCCTGATTTTGCTTATGCGGGATGGCAGAGTGCTTTTACTGAGGAAACGCTCGGTTCACGAGAAGATTTGGCGGCGCAAGGCGTGATGACTTATGTACATGAATCCTCCAACAGACCGAAGCCGACGCTTGAGGATGTGTATGAGGATATTCTTAATATCGGAATAATCTTTCGCGTAGAAGACCGGGCTGAGGCGTTGGTGAACGAAATTCGCAGCGAGCTGGAAGACATTCAGACGCGGATTGGACCCGTAGATCAGCCGTTAAAGATTTTTGTATATGACAGCGGAAGCGACAAGGCGCTCACAGCCGCCAACACGTATTTAACGAGCTTGATCAATCAGGTGGGCGGAAAAAATATTTTCGATGATATCGATAAAGGCTGGGCGGAAGTGAGCTGGGAAGAGGTCGTGGACCGCAATCCGGATGTCATCGTAATCGTAGACTACGGGGACGAGTCCGCGGAGCAGAAGAAAGACCGCTTGCTGAGCATGGCTTCGCTAGTCCATATCGAGGCGGTCCGCAATGAGCGGTTTATCGTGCTGCCGCTTTCGGCAGCTGCCGAGGGAATTCGAGCGCCGATTGCCCTCAGAACACTTGCTGCCGGACTCTACCCTGACAAAGTAAGTCCATAACACACGAATACGAGCCCCGTACAAAGTTAAGGAGGAACAAGATATGACAACTTGGAATTTGCAGGAGACAGCCTGCCATTTCCTGATATGCAACGGCGGCAGCTGCATGAAGAAGCAGGCGGATGAAGTGACACTGGCGATCAGGGACGAAATCGCTTTGCTTGACGCGGATCGGCAAATCCATACGACGCGTACGCGCTGCAACGGTAGATGCGCCGATGCCTGTGTCGTGGTCGCTTATCCGGAAGGGGTCTGGTACAAGGATATCAGCCCGGAGCTGGGCAGGGAATTGGTTCGTCGGCATGCGGCGGGAGGACGTCTGGAGGAGAGAATCGTTTATTCTTTTGACCAGCGTTTTGTGGCCACCGGACTTTCAGTGACAGGACTAGAGAAGCCATCCCGTGCTGCCGAGGAGGAGGGGAAAGAGGGCTACACATCATGACAATGATCCCGATCCTCATACTGTCGGGGTTCCTGGGAAGCGGCAAGACCACTCTCCTGACTCGCCTATTAGGTGAATGCGTGAATAAGAGCATCAAACCTGCGGTCATTATGAACGAGGTAGGTGATGTTAATCTGGACGGTCAGCTGGTGGATGAAGAGGTAGCGATGCGAGAAATGCTCAGCGGCTGCATCTGCTGCACGATTCGCGGCGATTTATCCATGGAGATCAAGGGGCTGATTGAACAAGAGGCTCCGGATCTCATACTCATTGAGGCGACAGGGGTTGCTAACCCGATCGAAATTTTGGATACGGTAACGGAAACGGCTTTGTTAACGCCTATCGATATCCGGGCCGTGGTGACAATCGTGGATGTTTCCCATTTTCTTCAGCTGTCTCGCGGCACAAGGGGAAGGACTTACCGGTTAATGGAGGATCAGATCCGCTGCGCATCAATGCTGGTCCTGAACAAACGCGATCTGGTAGGCGAGAAAGAATTAGAGGAGGTCACGCAGCTAGTGGCCGCATTGAATCCGGTTGCTTCGATTCAGCCTGCCATTCACTGT
Source organism: Paenibacillus campinasensis (assembly GCF_002272015.1). Taxonomy (GTDB): domain Bacteria; phylum Bacillota; class Bacilli; order Paenibacillales; family Paenibacillaceae; genus Paenibacillus_AQ; species Paenibacillus_AQ campinasensis. Next base: position 20,620 of record NZ_NPBY01000016.1, read on the forward strand.
GAATTGGATGAATGCTTGTGGAATCTTATGCTTGAACCGGAGGCTTCGGGCTCAGGAGCGTTCAGTCGGTCTAACGCTAAGGCGCGCTCTGCTGTTGACGTTCGTGGAGATCATCATCATGCTCACAACGGCGGGCTGGACTCCCGGAACGATCACGGCGATCACGATCCTGCCGGTCACGACCATCATCATTCCTATGATCATGTGATGGTTTGTACACATTATTTTTCGCAGCCCGTGGATAACCATCGGTGGGAACAGGTGATGAACGAGCTGCCGGATGGCATATATCGGGCAAAAGGGGTATATACGGCAAGCACCGGGGAGCGCATGCTGTTTCAATATGCATACAAACAGTTGGAGCTGATTCCGATCCGGCCCCAGGGTCAGCTTCAGGATGTGGCCGTGTTTATCGGGGAGCATTTTTCCAAACAGAGTCTGCTCAGCAAGCTGGAGGAGATGGCTTGAACGATACCTTCTAAGCCGGGAGAGGAAATAAAAAGAAGCGGCACATTGATGGTGCGCGCTTCTTGCTCCTTCATCTGCTTCAGTCGGCCACGCAGGCTGCAAATTGCTTGCGGAACCATTCCTCGTCGAGGTTGCGGCCGATCACGACAAATTCGCTCGTTCGCGTCTCTTCTGGTTTCCAATCCCGGTCCGGGTAAGCGCCGAACAGCATGTGGATGCCTTGGAAGACGACCCTTTTGTTGGTGCCTTTGATATTCAGGACGCCCTTGTAGCGGAAGGTGTCTGTTCCATGATCCACCAGCCATTTGTTGATGAATCTTTCTACCTTATTCAGGTCGAGCGGGCGGGACTCGCGGAAGAAGATGGAGAAAACCTCATCATCGTGATCATGGTGATCTTCTTCCAGGAATCCAGGCTCAAGCTCCAGCTTTTTCTCCAAATCGAATGCGCCGATACCGAGAATGCGATCGATTTCGATCCGGGATTGCTGCGTGCGATATATTTTGGCGGCCTGGTTCATCGAGCGAAGACGCTGCTCCAGCTGTCCGAGGTCTTCTTCGGAGACCAGATCTGTCTTGTTAAGCAGCATGACATCTGCGAAAGCGACCTGTTCCTGCGCTTCATGGCCTTCGTCCAGATGCTGACCGGCATGTCTGGCGTCCACCACGGTGACGATGGCATCCAGTTTATAAAATTCGGAGATTTCCTCGTCTACAAAGAACGTTTGCGCCACCGGAGCCGGATCGGCAAGGCCGGTGGTCTCAATCAGGACGCGGTCGAAATCGGCTTTGCGACGTCCGCCCTGCCCGAGCTTGGCATCCTTCAAATCAGCAAGAATGCGGATGAGATCTCCCCGAACGGTACAGCATATGCAGCCGTTGTTCATTTCAAAGATTTCTTCATCTGCGCCGACGACAAGCTGGTTATCGATGCCGACCTCTCCAAATTCGTTGACGATGACGGCGATCTTCTGACCGTGTTCCGCAGTTAATACATGATTGAGCAGCGTTGTTTTCCCGGCACCAAGAAAACCGGTCAAGACAGTAACGGGAATACGGGGATCATGGGATGTTGTGGTGGTCATTTTTTATTCACTCCTTCATACTTAAATCTTCGTTAATCGTAATTTTTACAATTAAATTATAGAAGTGGATGGTATTAAAGTCAAATCCGGAATGGGATACAGTGGATCAATGGCACCAAAGTGAAATGAATTGAACTGGCTGCCATTTGCGTGTATAATCGTATTAATTACGATTAACAACTGAGGTACACGATATGAGCGAGACAGGTGCAATAACTTCCAGGAGGTGAAACGGGGATGCAAATGAACACTAGAAGTAAAGTCTCGGTGCTGGCTGCAGAGCATTTGGATGTGCGCTATGCGGACAACACCATTGTGACGCAACTGAGCTTGTCGATAGCGCCAGGGAAGGTTACAGCGCTAACCGGGACAAACGGCTCCGGCAAGTCGACGCTGCTGAAGGCCCTGGCCAGGCTGCTGAAGCCTCACCAGGGAACCGTTTATTTGGATGGGGTCGCAATTTCGACCTTATCCTCGGCTGCTGTGGCCCGCCAGCTTGCCGTCTTGCCGCAATCGCCCGAAGTTCCGGCAAGCTTGACGGTCAGGGAATTGGTAGAGCAGGGGCGCTACCCGCATGCCGGTCCGCTGCGAATGTTGAGAAGACAGGACCATGCGGCTATTGATGAGGCGCTCCATCTGACGGGGATGACGAGCTTTCAGCATCGCATGCTCGATACGTTATCCGGAGGCGAGCGCCAGCGGGCCTGGATTGCCCTGGCCTTGGCGCAATCAACGCCAATTCTCATGCTGGATGAACCGACCACCTTTCTGGATGTTCGGCACCAACTCGAAATACTGGAGCTGGTCCGCCGTTTGAATCAGGAAAGAGGCATGACAATTGTCGTGGTGCTGCATGATTTGAATCAGGCCGCCAAATATGCGGATCGCATGATCGTGCTGCAAAAAGGCCGCATTGTAGCGGATGGAGAGCCGGACGAGGTGTTGACAATTGAAACTTTAAGGCAGGCATTTGGCATTCATGCGAACGTCATCCAAGATCCGGAAAGCGGCAGCCCTGTTTTTTTGCCTTACGCGATTGCAAGTGATAACCGTGAGTCCGTGCAAGAAGAGAAACGCGGCTAATACGCGAACGATTTGTCATCGGCAGGGGGCAAGGGTGCTCCGTCAGCTAACATGACTGACTTTATGCTTTCGACTTGCTAGAATGGTGCCTATGCACCGTCACTACGATGTCCCGGCCTAATGCATCCAGAATGGACAACAGTTTCTGTGCCGAGGCAGAGTCAGGCTGTTGAAAAATAATTTCGCTGGCCGGGATTTGGGCATGGATCGGTACGACCCAGCAGCCGCAGCGCAGCAGAATGTTCGACAGGTGGTAGACGGTATTCGAGGCGGAATGATCTGCCGCAACTCCGATCACTCCGGCGATTTTGCCGCGCAAATGATCGGGGCCAAGGAAGTCGAGCATGTTCTTGATGGCGGCAGAATAACTTCCAATGTACTCCGGAGAAGCAAACACCAGGGCATCAGTCTGCGCAACCTGTCGGCGCAGCTCATGTACCGCCTCCGGGTACAGCGACTGATCATCGCGTCCATCGCAAAAGGGCAGGGGAGACCTGCGTGCATCAAAAATGCTCGTCTCCGCCCCTTCCTGCTGTGCTGCCTCCAAACAGCGGTTCAGGGCCAGCTCGGTGCGTGAATTCTGGCGCAGGCTTCCGAGCAAGCCAAGGACATGAATCGGTGGTGTCATAGGCTTTTCATCCTTTCTGCACTTGCCGAGGACGGCAATCTCAATACGGGGTGGTAGATAATCTCTCTTGTCGTCGGAATCAACGTCAGCTGATACCGTTCGGGCGGGAATCCGCGCTTTCGGCTGCGTCCGCTATGCCATTCCTCAAGCAGAAGGGAAATGGTGGCTACGAGCCATTGCTGTTCAGAACGGGAAAAGGGAAGGCCGGGATCACGGATCGTTTCGGCATAGGCCCAAAAATCCTGAAGAACATCAGGGGAGGGACTTGCGGACAAGAGCCGAGTCGTCAAGTCCTTTAGCTGTAAATAAGGTCCCATGAGCGGACCGAATCGGACAAGCTTTCCTTCCAGATAAAGAGGGATCCAAGGAATCCCCGTCGTGAGGAAAGCTTCTTCTGCTTGCTTGAACATATTGCAACGAAAGATACCGGCTGCCACTAGCAAGTAATCTGTAGCCGGGTCAAGCAGCTGGGGCTCCTCTATGGTATCGCAGTGTATGCCGGATAGCGTTAAGAGAACTTTCAGGACGGCGGCTAGATCAGTATGGGCCATAATGGAGGTGCGGATCGGCTGCGATTGCAGGGAAGTTAGCTCTTCACCCTTGAGCTTGGACAGGGCTAGCCGAAGTTCATCTGTCAGCTCTTCTTCCTGCCATTCACGGCTTTGCCCGGCTCGAAGTGCAGTCCAGCTCTTCATCGAGCGGGCTTCTTTAAAATTAACACGTACGAGCTGACCTTGCTCGTTCATATAGTAGCTTCGTCCGTCCTGACCTGTGAATGGTATACAACCCTGGGGAATATCGTACTTGGGCATAGGATCACCTGATCTTCTATTAATATGAAAAGCTATCATCAATCTATATTTTGAGGGCAATTTCAAGAGGATGATGTGTTCGCCGACACCAAAGATGTGTGCTGCACCAGACCGAGCGGACTTATCGGGAAAGGTAAACTTAAGAAGCGGGTGATCGATTCATCGCCTGACAAGACGATCAAAGGAGGGATAACGAATGAAAAAGGAGCTTTTGCAAGCCGAAGAGCAGAGCATTTTTGAAGTTCTGGATCAAGTGAATGCGGCCCCGGTACAGGTAGACCCGCATCATCATGCTCTTGTTCATAATCCTTTTGTTTGGGAAGATCAAGAGTAAGCCGCAAGGTATAGCCAGGGAATGAAAAAAGCTATTCCTCCCGATTCCGGGAGGAATAGCTTTTTGTTAGAGGAAAGTCGGATTCGGAAACGGCTTGCTGAACGGCTTCGATGAAAGAAAATGCCGATGGTCGGTTAAACCAACCTGCCCACTTCCGACGATTGGGCCGAGGGGAACACAATCAGCCGGTTTTTGCCCAGCTGCACATGAGAGATTTGACCTTCCTGCTCAAGCTCATTCATCATTCGAGTGACGGTGGAACGGGTCGAATTAATAGCATTTGCAATATGTTCATGGGTTAGGACAAAAGGAACAAGACGCTGCGTGTTTTTGAATTGAACGCCGAATTGCTGATTAAGGAAGGACAGAAACATGTCCAAACGTTCGCGTATATATTTTTGCCGACAGATCGTCGCAAGCTGCAGGGAGCGCCAGGAATGGGCTCTTAGCTTGGTCAGGAGATGCACCAGCTGCTCTGGCGGCAAAGAAGCTGGCTCCAATGGATGGACGCGAATACGGGATGCAGCCTGGGTCCGGAATTCGTATATGGTGTCCGGCGTGTCGGGAAATTCGGCGGCCATTCCGTGATGAAGGATGTCGGTAAGCGATTGTTGGCCGTCAGAACGCACGCTCCATATGAAGGCGAGCCCTTTTTCGATCTCGTAGACCTTGTGTTGCTCCATCAAAATAATTTGATTGAACCTGGCCTGGAGGAGCATGAATCCACCCCTTTCATTAGCTGTGAGGCAGCGGACGGCGATTGATTTGATGTTCCGTAAGCGGGCCCGTTGTCCAGCGAAGCCTGCAGGGAATGGTATATAGCCTTTCTGGTCCCAGATAGGGAAAGGCAGTTGGCGCATTGGGGACAAGACCCGGTACGATCGCTCTGGTCACACACAGTCCTATATCTTGAATATCCGGCGTTGTCACATCCGCGTAGAAAGCTTCCAGATCAAGCGAGGACAGTTGATGCACCAATGCTTCCATCGTTGCCGGGATTGCTGCATCGGCAGGGAGCATGGCGGTCTCTTCAGCATTCAGCAAGCTTGAGATTTCAGTATGGGTGGCGGGATCCATGTAGTATTGAGAATTCAAGTAGAGATCGACCATATCCCGGTAATCGTCCCGGAAGGCTGATCGGTAGCTGCGATCTGCACGATACGGCTTAAGCGCTTTGTCGTTCAGGATACCTTGCTGTATGGCATTCCAGGTCGGGCTGTCCGGATCAAGCAAGTCCAGCGCGATATGATAGGATTGAGCCGCTTCAGCGGCTGCTTTAAGCGCGGCCTCTTCGGCCGAGAAGCGTGCGGCAAACCCCATGCATACGATATGCTGCCGTGAATCATGCAGCAAAGAGCCGATGACGGGAATGCCTGAATCATTTGGAATCGGAAACCATTTGAAGCTTACGGGACTGTCCGCCTGAATGGGCTCCACATAAGACCGAAGACGGGGATACCGACGGACATTCAACGCGGGAAGCGGTACATCAGCTCCCCACCAGATGGCTACCGCATCTCGCTCGATAAGCTCCAGAAGTCCGGAGATGATGGCGCTATTCCGCGTTGCGCCGCAAGCGATGCCGGCATACTGGACAAAATGAGTCTGTGGTTCCCCGCGAAATGCTTCTTGGTGATAGTTAATGTAGACAAGAGAAGCGGGAATCCAGATCCGGTAGCCCCCTGTCAGGGATTCGCCCTCGATCCAATTCATAACAAGATCCCGATCCATCGGTACAAACGGAAATCCCTTGGCTGTATATTGCTGGCGGGAATAGAGGGGAACCTTTAACGGATCGAGCAGCTTGTACCCCTTGGCCGTCAACGTTCTGTAGGAGCCCTTAAGCAGAGGAGCGCCGATGTAATTTCCGCAATAGCGTTCGACTGCTTCGCCGATGGCGGCCAGACGAGCCTTGTCATCATTAAAAGCCGTCCCCCCGGCGATTCGGTCGGAAGGGATGCCTGCCAATATAAAGCCGTCTGCCATTTGTGCACGCCATGAAAAGATTTGACGGGGGAGGTTCGGATGAATCGGCGCAGGCGTCAACCGCGTAATAAAGCCAGTACGTCTATCAATAAGTTGTTCATAGAGAGGTTTGGTTATCATAGTACCACCTTTCCAAAGCATCATCGTGACAGGGCAGTATGAATTGGGAGGGGCGTGCAGCGTCGTGCCAGATCGTTTGATCTGCCTGGACAAAGGCCGACTGTTGGAGCGAATCCCCTATCGTGTTCAATGAACGGGCATATTCGGGAAAACAGCTGCTGCTTATCGATATCCGAATTCGGCTCCCGCGCGGCAGCAACTGACATACCGGCTTCAGCGGAATCTCGATCGATTGCTCATTAATGGGTTCCGGAGCAGCTGCGCTTGTACTTCGGGCTAAGCCGCTCGTAATATAGATGACGTTGCCTGAAGGATCAACCTCTGACAAGCAGGCATAGAAGTCGGTTTGGCTCGACGACGAGCTGACCCATAGGTGCACATAGGCCGTACCGGCCACAAGCAGGTCCTCGTTTAGCGCATCGGATGTGTAGCACAACACATCGCTACGGGCATCGAGATTCTGCCGAAAGCTGGGGTACTCCCGTGCGGGAAGAGGGTTTGCAGGATCATACCGATAATGGCTTGGCTGCTCCTGTTTCGGTGTCTGTTCCTGAAGCCGCATTCCTGTTCCGGCCAAATAGAAGACCTTGGTTATCGTCCCGGGCAGCGGCCACGCCGGCGGCGCGATCCAGCGGTTGGCACCCATCGCATAAATCAGCACGGACGGATAACGCAAGGCTTCGCCCTGAAGCGTGTGCCTCAGCCAATTCATTTCCATCCGAGCTAACGGCAAACGGGTATTCGGCCCATAGCTGCGGGACGGATAGCGGGGGGGTTGGTTCACCTCATGCGTCCACGGCCCGATGATCAGACTTTGCGGCCGGGGATCCGCGCGCTCGGATAATATGCGATAATTTCGCAGCAAGGCACCGGTAAAAGCGTCATGCCACCCGCCGATGTGCATTACGGGACTGCGAATATCGGCCAGTCGAATCGTCTCTTGCTCAGCTTCAGGCTCGGTCGCCCGCTGCCAATGAGGGAGCTCCATCGGGAATGCAAGAGGCAGGTCTCTGACAGGTAGATGCCATATGGCATCCGGGCAGCGCTCATACATGTTCCAGAAACGATCCTGCTCGTTAACCTTAGAGCTGCCAAAGCTGGCCTCCCACCATAGTCGATCCAGCAGATGAAAAGCGCCGGATGGGTGAAAGGCGGTTTCGTGCAGCCCCATAGCCGGCACAAGCGTAATCAGGGAGGACGCCAGGGCGCTACCGTCTCCTTGCCCCGCTGCATAAGCGGCAAAAGCGCCATACGAGCTTCCTTCCAATGCGATCTGACCGTTGCACCAGTCTTGGGCAAGGACCCATCGCAGCGTGCTCAGCCCATCAGCCTCTTCATGATCGTAGGGAATCCACCGACCACCGGATCCATAGCGCCCGCGAACATCCTGAGCCACAAAGGCGAACCCTGCGGATGCCCAGCCCTTGGCAGCTTCGACAAACTGCATTTTGTCATATGGCGTTCGGGTGATGATCACGGGAAATGGGCCGTCTTCAGCCGGCAGCACGATCAGGCTGGACAGTTGAACTCCGTCGCTCGCCGGGATGGTCATGAACGAGATATTCACAATTCCCCTCCTCAAAAAAGACTTGTCAAATTCACCAATAATCGTAATAATTACCATTAGTGATATCGATTTTATATCCTATTTTCTGGAAAGTCAAATTTGCAGCTAGAACAAAAGCCAATTTATTTTTTTGTTAAATTGTAATAATTACACTTTAAAAGCGTAATTATTACGAATATAATAGGATCGATA
>NZ_NPBY01000017.1 GCF_002272015.1 Paenibacillus campinasensis
ATTATTACGAATATAATAGGATCGATATCATATTCCATTGGAGGTAAAATATGTTGAATGCGAAGTTGAATGCCGGTTTCAAATGGATTGGAGCCGTGCTAATCATGCTATTGTTGCTAGCAGGGTGCGGACAAGCCGGCGATGAAGGTGCAAATCCAGCTCCGACAGATGCAGCTTCTTCTGGAGAGACTGCTCCATCTGATGAAGCGTCCGCATCGGGGACGGATGCCGAGGGCGATCCATCCACCCCAAGTCCAGAAGAGGCTAACACGACGATAACGGACAGCACCGGAGCCTCGATTGAGCTGCCGGGGAACGTAGAACGAGTAGCTTGCTTAACCGAAATATGCGTGGACAGCCTGGCTGAACTGGGGCTCGAGCCGGTTGCAGTTGTCCCGGACAGCATCGCCTTTCAGCCGGAGTTTTTCGGAGATCAGGCTTCTTCCTTTATACAGATCGGGGGCGGCTTTATGGAGCCAAGTCTGGAGGATATCGCCAAGAGTCAGCCGGATGTGGTCATCGGGCTTAAAGGCACTCATGATATGCTGAGAGACGGGCTGGGCAACATCGCTCCGCTATATATCGTCGAGGTGAAAACCTATGAGGACTCCATCTCTTTTCTTGAAATGATGGGAACCTGGACAGGCAGGGAGTCTGAAGCTGCTGCCGCGAAGGATAAATTCCTTGATAAGATGAACGATTATAAACAACAGACTCCAAATACCCGGAGTGCCTTGATTATGTATGGTGCTGACGTCAACTTTGGCATCGATACGGCAGGGTCCTTGGTAGGCTCCTTGCTCTCTGAGCTTACTCCATACCCGTGGCCAGCACCTGTTGAAGATGGAGGGCATCAGGCAGGCGGGATGGCCTACTCGCTGGAGAAGGTGCTTGAGACGGATCCCGATCATATATTTATCGAGACATTCAGCTTTGGTCCGGATTCCCAGCCGTTGTCCGAGCAATTTGCCGCCAATCCGATATGGAGCAAACTGAAGGCGGTAAAGAACAATCAGTTTACGGAAGTCAGAACGGCGATTTGGGCCAACGGAAGAGGCACGCGCTCGCTCGGGATCGTGATGGATGAGGCGATGAGCACATTATATCCTGATACGTTCAAAGGGTCTGACCAGTAGTGGGAGAGGTTGTTCACTCTAGTCGGGGAACAATCAGGACGAGCCGGGCGCTCGTCCTGATATTGCTCCTTGTTATTACCGGCACAGCTTCGGCTCTCTGGGCATTAAAATCCGGATATCCGGCCGTTAGCTGGAAGGAACTTTGGCGTGTTTTGCTAAATCGCGAAGGCTCTGATCTGGCCGTGACCTCTATTCTCGAGCTGCGCTTGCCGCGCATTGTGCTTGGCTTCTTGTCTGGGGCAATGCTTGCCATCTCGGGGGTGCTGATGCAGACCGGTCTTCGCAATCCGCTCGCAAGTCCCGATCTGATTGGCGTATCGGCAGGAAGCTCATTGATCATTGCGGTGATTACGGTGTTACACCTGCCTGTTGCTTTTAGCCTATATCCCTTGTTTGGGCTGGTTGGAGGGTTTACCGGAGGTCTCATCGTCATTGCTTCTGTATATGGACGAACGGATAGCACGAGCATCATCCTCATGGGAACAGCCGTGACCGCGATGCTGAATGGAATGATTGTGTGGCTGATTACAATGGGCACCCAGAATGATATCAATCTGCTGTATACGTACTTGATGGGAAGTTTATCAGGACGTCATTGGAACCACGTTCAGTACTTGCTTCCATGGGCTGTGATCGGTATTCCGGCTGCCATGCTGTTTATCAAGCCATTGAACTTGCTTCGTCTGGGAGATGAGCAGGCCGAAGCGCTGGGACAGAAGGTGGCCAGGCTGCGTCTCTTATTGCTGGTTGCCAGTGGTGTGATGGTATCAGCCGTTGTGGCGCAGTGCGGACCGATCGGTTATATTGCGCTGCTTGGTCCATACTTGACAAGGGCCATTCTGGGAACGGAAGATGCCAGATGGATACTCCCTTGTTCCGCAGCGGTAGGGGCCGTGCTGCTCGTGACGGCGGACCTATTTGCCAAAACAGTATTTATTCCCAGGGAAGTTCCGGTCGGCTTATGGACGACGATGGTCGGTGTACCGGTTCTCATTTTGATGCTTGTGATGAGGGGGCGACGGCGCAATTGATCAATCGCAACTCAGCTGACGGATCATTCTATAAGCGGAAGTTTTGGACTTGGGGGCTGTTTTTTTTATTGGGTCTGGCCGTTTTTTTTATTTTACATATCGCGCTCGGACAAGTGGCCCTAACGCCGCGTGAAGTGATGCTGGCCTTGCTCAATAACCAAGAGGACCTGTTCCATCGGCAAATTGTATGGGAACTGAGGCTGCCTCGGACTCTGATTGCACTTGACGCAGGCGCCATGCTCGGACTTGCTGGGGCCATCCTGCAGTCGGTTACACGCAACCCGCTGGCCGAACCCGGGCTGCTGGGCGTATCCGCAGGCAGTGTGCTGATGCTTGTGCTCTACATGACCTACTTAGGAGGATCTGCGAGTCTTACCCTGCAGATTCCGTTATTTGGTCTAGTGGGGGGGATCATAACGGTCTCGGCGATTTATCTGCTGGGTTGGTCCCGCAGGGGAGATGCGCTGCGCTTTACGGTGATCGGCTTGTTAATATCGGCTTTTCTGTCGGCATGCACCTCACTGGTGCTGCTCCGTCATTCGGAGGCGATCGGCAGCATACTGTTATGGACTGTTGGATCGCTGAACGGGCGGGTATGGATTCATTGGAATATCCTATGGCCATGGTTTCTAATTATGGTGCCGATCGGATTAATCAGTGCTGGAGCGGCTAATGCGTTACAACTGGGCGATGGCGTCGCAAGAGGGATTGGGGTGCCGGTCGGACCTGTAAGAGCAGGATTGCTGCTTATCGCCGCGCTTTTAACTGCGGGAGCAGTTTCTATCGTTGGCGCTGTCGGTTTCATCGGATTGATAGGCCCTCACATTGCGAGGCGCATTGTCGGCCAGGATGCTAGAAGACTCTTTCCATTTAGCGCACTAGTGACAGCCTGGCTGCTCGTCGGCTCAGATATTCTATCCCAGGGCTTGTCCATCCCGCTGTTTGAAGGAGGTCGTCCGGCGTCACTGCCGGTTGGCGCTGTTACGGCATTTATGGGCGCGCCTTTTTTCATTTACTTGGCTCGGCGCCATATGAAATGACCTGAGCCATGTTGGATGATCATGGATTAGTGGGGGTAAGAATAAGGACATCGCCTTTACAGGCGGTGTCTTTTGTTATGAATTCTGATCGGTCCGAAGGGAACGGTTCACAGAACAACCTCTGGGAAACAAATTAATGATTGACAACTCATGATCGTAATTATTACAATCAAATTGTTAATCGTAATAATTACTGTTAATAAATTGGCATGATATTGGAGTCTGGGCACGCGTATAGAAAGAACAGACAAGTCGATTCTATTACACTCCCATATAAACGCCGTTAATGATGAGAGGGGAAATATACATGTTAACTGAACAATCGAATAAGAAAATACCTGTTACCGTCTTGAGCGGGTATCTGGGCTCTGGGAAAACATCCCTGCTGAATCATATTTTGCATAACAGGGACGGTCTGAAGGTGGCGGTCATTGTCAATGACATGAGCGAGGTTAATGTCGATGCAAACCTGGTGAAATCGGGAAATACATTGTCGAGAACCGAAGAAAAGTTGGTCGAAATGTCCAATGGCTGCATTTGCTGTACCCTGCGGGATGACCTGCTGCAGGAGGTTCAGAAGCTGGCAAGCGAGGGACGCTTTGATTACATTCTGATCGAATCATCGGGGATCAGCGAGCCGATTCCAGTGGCGCAGACATTTACGTATGCCAATCCCGAGCTGGACATCGATTTAACCGCTCTGGCGCGGCTGGATACGTTGGTTACTGTCGTTGACGCCAACCGTTTCTGGCATGATTTTGCTTCCGGGGAAAGCTTGCTTGACCGCAATCAGGCTGTCGGTGAGACGGACTACCGCGATATTGTAGATCTTCTGATCGACCAGATTGAAACCTGTGATGTATTGCTGCTAAACAAATGCGATCTTGTAGAGGAGAAGGAACTGGTGAAGCTGGAGGCGGTTCTTAGAAAGCTTCAGCCAACGGCAAAAATCATTCGCACCGTGAATGGCGTTGTAGATCCGAAGGAAATCCTCAACACCGGTTTGTTTGATTTCGATAAAACAAGCACGTCCTCGGGGTGGTTGGCAGAGCTGGAGAAGGATGAACATACACCGGAAACCGAGGAATACGGCATTGGGTCCTTTGTGTACCGCAGCAGAGTTCCGTTTCATCCGCAGCGCCTCAGTTATTTCCTGAGCAACTGGCCTGAGGAAGTCGTTCGCGCCAAGGGATTGGTATGGATGGCAGTACGCGACGATATGGCCGCTTCGCTAAGCCAAGCAGGACCCTCGATCCAGTTTGGCCCTGCAGGGTATTGGGTTGCGGCATTACCGGAGGATCAGCAGCGCGAAATATTGGATAGCGAGCCGGATGTTAAGGAGCGCTGGGATGAAACATGGGGTGACCGAATGACCGAGCTGGTCTTCATCGGTATGGATATGGACCGGACGGATATTGAAAACAGGCTTTCACGTTGCTTGTTAAGCGAAGAGGAAATGAAGCAGGATTGGAGCGCGTTCAATAATCCGCTGCCTTGGATTACTGAAGAATGATGCAGGGCTAACCTGGTTGAACCGGGCCCCCGGATCGGGGGTCCGGCTTATGGAAGCCTGCGACTTAAATCTTAACCGGGGGAGATGAATGATGGAGAACAAGCTGGAGCTGTTGGTGGAGACGATGGTATCTAAGGGGCTTCGCATGACCTCACAGCGCAGATGGATCGCGGAGGTGTTTTCCGACTCGACCGGTTTTGTATTGCCCAAGCAGGTCCATCATTATATATCAGAGCGCATTCCCGGGGTCAGCTATGACACGGTGTACCGCAATCTCAGACTGCTGACAGACATCGGCATCCTTGAACAGTTTGATTTTGCAGGAGGCGTGCGGTTCAAGCTGAGATGCGGTCCGGACAGTCATCATCATCATTTTATATGCATCAAGTGCGAACAGACGTATCCGCTGGATTATTGTCCCATGGAGAACGTGGAGACCACGCCGGAAGCGTTTCGCATTCTTTCGCACAAATTCGAAGTGTACGGAATCTGCGGTCGATGTGGTACAGATTGAACACCCTCTAAACCTGAAGATGCGAGGTGACACCCCCTTCCTGCGATCACGAATTGGATTGCAACTTATCGAACTCGGCTACGGAGTCGGGATTCGTGAAAATATAGGGGGAGACGGGCTGTTCGATGATTGTAATCTGTGTCGCCTCAATTTGCAGCACCTCTTCTCCGTTAATGGTGGCGCTTCGAACTACCCCATCAATCTCGACCCACGTATCATTGGTGAATGTCAATGCGTTGTCATCTTGAATGAGCACACCAAATGGAACCGCATCAGCGGGGCAGCACATCATCAGGAAACGGCTTAAGGCGAACGCATTGTCCTTCATATCCCCTTCTCGATAAACGAAGCCCTGAAGTGTGATGTGTTTACCCTGGAACGCTTGTCTGTACATATCGATGGCACCGATGGTTTCCGAAAAAATAGACGAATCCACCTCGATGACAGACTGCGTGTACAGGCGTTTGGCCAATTCGGCGAACTCTACGGTATATTTATCCCTTGCGATGAATAGCTCATCCAGGCTCAGATTCTTTTGTGTGGCTGAATCCGTGATCTGAGAATCCCCGGCAGCGTCCATAGCATCCGATTTGCGCCGAATTTCTGGAGCCGGGACGGAGTAGACCATTCCCTTCTTTGTGATCATATCGCTTCCAAGCGCTTGACTGGGCACGAGCAGCCCGAATAATAGCGGTACGGCGACAAGGCCGTAGACGGATATGTTCTTGAAGAAGCTCTCCGGCAGCGGATGCTCGCAGTCGCATATTTGTTCCGAGCTGCCTGTTATACAATGCCACACGAGACCGAACGAGATAAACAGAAGAGGTACCGGGCAGAGCAGCAGCAGCTTCTGCATATGGGGAGCCAGATAATAATGAAGCAGGTCTGTCTCGTTTAGATGGATGAGATAAAAGGATAGGGAAGCGAGCAATAGCGCACGCAAGAGATAATGGCAGCGGATGGACGCCGTTAATGTCATTTAAGGGAACACTCCTTTCTGTAACAACCCCTTCTTTAATAGAGAAAATCGATGGCAACAGAGCCGATCAGCACCAGTACAATCACCAGCAGGCAGAGCCCTATTACAAATTTAATCCTGAACGTGGCAAGCAGCATGAGCAAGCCTTTGAAATCCAGCATCGGTCCCATCACCAGAAAAGAGAGGAGCGGTCCGATCGAGAAAGCATGCGTGAAGGCGGAGGCTACGAATGCGTCGGAGGTGGAGCACAGGGATAATACAAACGCAAATCCCATCATGAACAAATAGGAAGAAAGGGATCCGTCACCGAGCGCCAACAGTTGCTCGCGCGGGATAAAGGATTGAATGCAGGCCGTTATAAAGGCGCCCAGCACCAAATATTTGCTCATGTCGATCAATTCATTTCCTGCATGGACGAAGAAGCTCGACCAAGTTTTCGTATGCTGGTGGAAAGGGAGTGCATCTGACTGCATCTGAACCTTGTCCAAAGACAGCTTTAGCGGATTCTTCGGGGACCGGACATATATGATGAAGCCTATCGCCGCTGCTACCGCAAGGGCTAGTCCCATTCGGCTCCATATGACTTCAGGGTATGCATCGAAGGCGACCGTGGTGGCAGACAATACAACCGGGTTCAGGATGGGTCCGCTGAGGATGAAGGTGACAGCAATGTAGACAGGCATCCCTTTTAACATCAATCTGCGGACCACGGGGATCATTCCACATTCGCATATAGGCAGCACAAACCCGAGCATGGAGCCAAAAAGGACGCCGATGACTGGATGTTTAGGACTGAAGCGGCGAATCCACGCATCCTTAATGAAGATTTGAAGCAGGGACGAGAGCAGCACCCCAAGCAATACAAAAGGCAGCGCCTCCAGAAAAATTCCGATAAACAGGACTTTGATTTGCTGTAGTTGCGGATGGGAGAAGAGGCTTGTTTGATGATGATGCGAAACCACCAGCAAGGCTGGAACGAGAAAAATGATCGCAAAGAATAGGGGCAGCGTCTTATATAGCATTGAAACTTTCATCCATAGCCTCCCGTGATAGAGTTATATTGATACTCATTCTATGCCCGGAATATGGAATCATGACGCCTTGTATGCAATTAATCAAAATAATTACGATTATGAAGGTAGAGGTTGTTGACAATGAAAAGGGCAGATTATTATACTGTCTATATCGTAATTATTACGATTACAAGTGAAAGGGAGTATTTCAATACATGAGTAAGCATAAAACCAATTCCCGTCTCCCCCGTTCGAAGGGCATCGATATGGGAACATGTTAAACACCTGAAGAATGTGAGAAGAAGGTCAAGCGAATCGTGCTTGGCCAGACCAACCAGCAGATCGTGGAGGAGTTTATTACGATTATCGGAATGAAGGAAAGATTCGAGCAGTATGAGGTTCCAATCCCGAATAAAATTGTTATGTTCGGGCCGCCTGGCACGGGAAAAACGCTAACCGCATTCTATATTGCCGCTCGTCTGAAGCTTCCTTTAATTGTGGTCAGACTGGATGCATTGATTCACAGTCATCTCGGGGAGACAGGCAGCAACATTCGGAAAATCTTTGATTATGCCAAGGCGACGCCGTGTGTCTTGTTTCTGGATGAGTTCGATGCGATTGGACGAACGCGGGATCATTTTGATGAAGCTAAAGAAATGGCACGTGTGGTGAATACACTCCTGCAATGCTTGGATGAGTTCGAGGGAGACAGCATCTTTGTCGCCGCTACGAACCTGGAAGCGGAGCTGGACCATGCGATATGGCGCCGTTTTGATACGAAGATGACTTACGGGATGCCAGGCGACAAGGATCGGGAGCAGTTTATTCATCTGCACCTGGATGGTTTTGAGCAGGATGAGCCTGTTCATCAGGCTGCATCGGAGCTGCTGGAGGGCTGCAGCTTCGCGGATATGGAACAGATTATCCTGAAGGCCAAGCGTAAAGCGATCATTGAGCATCGTCCGCTGAGGTTCACTTTTATCGAAGAGGCATACTCGGAATACAAACCGAACGTACAATAAACAATTTCGCCCTATGATCGTAAAATTTACAATAAAGTAAGGGGTGTCGAATGATGGAGATTTTGGATTGCATCATTGTGGGTGGAGGAGCGGCGGGAGTAGGTTTGGGCAGCCTGCTTCAAGAGCTGGGGGTGACAAACTTTAGCATTCTCGAACGAGGAAGCGTAGGGGCTTCATTTCGAATGTGGCCTAAGGAAATGCGAATGATTACTCCGTCATTTACAGGCAATGCATACGGTATGCTCGACCTCAACTCCGTCACTTTGAAAACATCCCCTGCCTATACACTGGGGACGGAGCACCCTTCCGGAGAGCAGTATGCGGACTATTTGCAAGCCGTAGCGGATTATAAAGAGCTGCCGATCCAAACCGGTGTGGATGTCACCGGAATACGCCCACAACCGGATGGAGGGTTCGAACTGGACACGTCCGCAGGTATTATGCGCTGCAACTATGTGATCTGGGCGGCCGGTGAATTTCAATACCCGGCACTCGGCGGTTTGCCAGGTTCGGAGTACGGCATTCACAGCAGTCTGGTCAAGTCTTGGAAGGAGTTCCAAGGCGATGAGCATATCATTATTGGCGGGTACGAGAGCGGAGCAGATGCAGCGATTCATTTGGCGAGACTGGGTAAAAAGGTAACGGTGATCGATCGGAGCCTGCGTTGGACGTTGAAGGGCAGCAGCGATCCGAGCATGGAGATATCTCCCTATACGAAGGACCGATTAAGGGAAGTCGAGGGCGGGCTCGTTGATTTGATGGCCGGATACGAGGCCAAATGGATCGAGCCGGCCGATGATGGGGGATACCTTGTTTATTGCGAAGGTAGCGCATCCGGTGACAGCCGCTTTGTTAAGACTACATCACCTCCGATTCTGGCAACAGGGTTCAGAGGGAGCTTGAGCCTCATCGAGCATTTATTCGAGTGTGATGAGCACGGGGCGGCGCTGTTGAACGAGTATGATGAATCTACAGTGACACCGGGGCTTTTCGTTGCTGGTCCGAGCGTCAGGCACGAGCAGCTCATCTTCTGCTTCATTTATAAATTCAGGCAGCGATTTGGCGTTGTGGCCGGAGCGATTGCCGAGCGGTTGGGATTGGATACGAGTGTGCTGGAAGCGTATCGACAGCAGGGAATGCTGCTGGAGGATCTTAGCTGCTGCGGAGAAGATTGCCAATGCTGACACAGGCGCAGCCCCGTACTCCACAGCGGTCACAGGCAGTGCTGTCCGAGGCACAGCCAGACCCGCTGCAGACGGAGCCAGCGCCGCCGCAAGCAGATTTTGAGCCGGCCCGGCTCAAGCATGCTTCATCCCGCCGGCAAAGCGTCATTATGATCGGTTTTGAATCCTCGGGGAAATCGGCGCTATTTCGCGGGCTTACCGGCGACGATACGGGAGAAGAGGCAAATTTCCGCGGTTCCACCCTGATGGCGCGCAGAGGTCGTTTGACGAGCGCCATCGATTTGGTTGATCTCCCCGGTATCCGAAGCAGTGATGACAGCCGAACGACAAGAACAGCGTTGGAAGCTGTCATGGATGCGGATATTGTGATACTGGTTGTGCGAGCGACTCATGTGGCGAGGGAGCTTCCATTGCTTCTGAAATCGGTGGATCTGACGGACAAGCGCGTATTGCTGGTTCTGACCTTCACCGATAAAATCGCGGCCGATTCGGCGGAACTTGAGCAATACTTGGCGAATCGACTGAGCATCCCCTTTCTTGCCGTTGATGCGCGCAGGATTACGTTGCTGGATAGATCTGAGCTGCTCAGCCTGTTGACAATGGCTGGCACGGTCGGAACGGAGACCGGAGAACAGCTGAATATTCCCATTCCTGCTATTGGGCCTCAGACCACCTGGCTTGAGCATCCGATATGGGGACGAGCGTTGTCCCTGATGCTGATGATTCTGCTTTTCGCGGTCCCGGTTTATCTGGCCTATATGCTGTCGTCCTGGCTGCAGCCTCTGGTGGATCAAGGCGTGATAGGTCCGCTTAAAGAGGTGTTTGAGGGATCGCCTGTGCTCCTGCATTCTTTTCTAGTTGGCGACTACGGTGTGCTTACCCTTGGATTATATTCATTCCTATGGGCATTTCCGGTTGTCCTGCTGCTAGGCATCAGCGTGGCGTTGGTGGAGGAGAGCGGTCTGAAGGATCGGATAACCGATTCGCTTGACAGACCGATGCGGGCCATCGGCCTAAGCGGGCGGGACCTTATCCCGGTGCTGTCCGGATTTGGCTGCAACGTGGTTGCGGTTTTTCAGAGCCGCGCTTGCAGCCAGTGCACACGCAAGTCCTGCGTTTCGCTGATCGCGTTCGGGTCCGCATGCAGCTATCAGATCGGGGCTGCCTTGTCCGTGTTCGGATCGGCAGGGCATCCTGGCCTGTTTTTACCATACATCTTCGTTATAGGGCTGGTAGGGGCCTTGCATACCAAGGTTTGGAATCGAGCGCAGGACCGGCTCGATGTTCAGACCTATTATCAGTCGCTGTCTTATTTGCAAAAGCCGACCATGCGCGCCGTTAGCTGGCGCCTTCGAACCGTAATCAAACAGTTCTTGCTTCAGGCGATGCCGATATTTATTGTGATCTGTTTGGTCGCTGCCGGACTGCAGCTAACCGGCCTGATGTCCTGGCTTTCCGCTGCGGCGAGACCGCTGCTTCAGCTGCTGCATCTTCCCTCTGAAGCTGCAAGCGGCATTATATTTTCGATCATCAGAAAAGATGGATTGCTGGTGTTAAACCAAGGAGAAGGTGAGCTGCTGCAATCGATGCAGGCGGGACAGATTTTTCTTCTTGTCTATCTTGCATCCACGTTTACGGCTTGCCTGGTGACCTTATGGACCGTCAGGAAGGAGATGGGCTGGTCCTTTGCGGCTGCTCTGGCAGGCAAGCAGATGATCACATCCCTTGTTTCTTCGGTCGTTATTATGCTGGTGGCTATCTACGTATAAATGAAGCGTTAACTGTAACGGGAGTCACATAAGGGGGCTCCCTTCTTTGTTACAATTGTTACAGATAGATCAGATTAATTCGAAATGGGATGAGAGACATGCTGAAGTTCAAACGCGGCGATGTGCTGCTGATTGCGTTGCTGGTGCTGCTCGGCTCGGCCTGGCTGATATATCATCAGATACAGGGAAGTCGGCAGTCCTATGATCCTGCCACGCTCTATGCCAACATTAACGTCAACGGAGCGCTGTACCAAAGTGTGTCGCTGGATGGCGGGGAGCAGACCATTGCGCTTGATACGGAGTATGGCCACAACGTCCTGAAGGTATTTAATCACGGGATTCAGATGGTCGCAGCGGATTGCCCGAAAAAAATCTCCATGCAAATGGGCTTTATTAGCCGTCCGAATGAGGTGATTATTTGTGTACCGAACCGGGTCTATGTCGAGATTGTTCACGGCGGGAACCGTGCGCCTCACGACAGTGGGATCGATGCTTATGTCCATTAATTACTCAAGGGTCCAGCTTCTCGCTGGCAGCTAACTGCGCAGCCGCTGCAGCCCCAAGCGGCGGCTCGTTGCCCGGCGATTGAGGCTTGGATGTTCCTCGGGAAAGCTTAGTCGCCAGAATGTCCATCTTGATGTAAGATGGTGAAAAGGGACATTCCATCGATGAAAGGGGCTTTCCTATGTGGGCGGCAGATTCATATCTGGAAAACTTATATCACGCGTCATGGAGACGGATTCAATTGAAAGCGGATTCAAGCGATGTGGCAATGCGAAAGGAAGACTTGAAACAGAAGCTGCAGCGGCTGCTCGGCGACTTCGAGACGGTCGCGGACGGTGAACATCAGCCGAGGATGCTGGAGCGTGTGCAATGCGAAGGATACATTCGGGAAAGGGTAGAGCTGTCGGCGGTTCCGGGATTGTCTTTCGGAGCCTACGTGTTGATTCCGGAAGGAGGGAGGCGTCCTTTGCCTGCGGTTGTTGCCATTCACGGCCACGGTTACGGGAGCCGGGAGATTGTCGGATTGCAGGCTGACGGATCTCCGTCGGATCCGGATAAGACGGGGATCCACGGTCAATTTGCCGTGGAGCTTGTCAAACGCGGCGTCATGGTAATTGCACCTGACATTGCCGGATTCGGCGAACGGCGGCTGGCATCGGATCTGGCGAAGGATCCGCACGCGCCGAATTCCTGCTACAGTATGGCGACCCAATTGCTGATGTACGGAAAGACGTTAACGGGCCTGAGAGTGGCCGAAATACGCCGCGCTGTGGAATATGCAGTGTCCCGAACGGACGCTGATGAGCGTCGGATCGGCATGATGGGATTCTCCGGCGGCGGCTTGCTCGCCTATACCTGCGCCGTGCTGGAGGAACGCATCCGCGCTGTGGTTGTAGCAGGGTATACCAATACTTTTAAAGACAGCATCATGGCGGTGCGGCATTGTCTGTGCAATTTCACGCCGCAGATGCTGCAGTATGCCGAGCTGCCCGAATGGATTGGCTTGTTGTCACCGCGCCCATTGTTCCTCGAATCCGGCGCGGACGATCCGATCTTTCCGCAGGCGGGCTTCGAGGAAGCCGCCAGGCAACTGCGTGACATCTATAAGCGGGACGGTGCGGAACATGCGCTTCACACCGATCTGTTTCCGGGCCGGCATGAAATTAGCGGCAGACGGAGTTTCGACTGGATATGTCAAACACTGGCCGAATGATAGCCTTGTGTGTCAGGCTGAAGCGCAGCAGGCTTTATGTTTCTTGCCGCTGCCGCACGGGCACGGCTCATTGCGTCCAGGCGTTCTGCCGGCATAATCGCGCTTCACACCGCTGGAATACAGCTCCCGGCGCAGCCGGTCTCCGAGCTCAGTCATTCGGTCATGGGCGTAAGCATAAATCTGGACATAGCTCTGGCAGAAGAAATCCGGATCGGACGTTGTTCCTTCCGGGTTCCATTGCCGGTTTCTCGGACATCCGCCGTGGCAGAGCTTCTGCCATGTACAGGAGCGGCATTTGTCCGGAAGAGCAGGCTTCATTCGGTGAAATCGTGCATAGTTCGGATGGGCCAGCATGTCGGCGATGGAATCGCTCCCCGCGTTGCCGAGCTTCCAGGCGTCGTTGATGAAGAAATCGCAAGGATACGCATCCCCGTTCTGCTCCAGGACCAGGCTTGTCGGGCACGCCGCACGATGGACGCAGAGCTCCGCTTCCCGGTTCACATAAACACTGAGCATATTATCAAAAAAACGGATGGAAACGTTCGGATGTCCGTCGTTATACCACACGTCAAACACATCGCACAGAAAATCGCCGTACTCCCGCGGCGTAATTTCATAAACGCCCGGGCGGTCCACTTGCTGAGAGCGAAAATCCATGCAGGGGATGAATTGGACGAAATTGAAATCGTGCTCGCGATAAAACGCCAACAGTTCCTTGGCGTGGCCTACATTTCCCTTATGGATGACCGTCAATATATTAAAATCCACTTGATGCTTCCGCAAATGCCCGATGCCTGCCATCACGCGGTCAAAGCTGCCACGGCCGGCGGCGTTCACCCGGCGGGCATCATGAATTTCCTTCGGGCCGTCGAGGCTCACGCCGATCAGAAAGTGATAGGTCTTAAAAAATGAAGCCCAGCGATCATGAATCAATGTGCCATTGGTTTGCAGGGAATTGCTGATCGTGGTGTGCGGCGGAGCGTGCAGCGCCTGCCGGTATACAACTTCTTCAAAGAACGCCAGACCGGCTAGCAGCGGCTCCCCGCCCTGCCAGGCAAAGCTGGCTGCGCCTCGGCTACGCTGCATGTAATCCTTGATGAATGTATCCAGAATCGCGGAATCAATCCGGTTTATCTCGGGTCCCGGCTTGCCGCCGCAGGTGCTGTAATAGCAATAATCACAAGCAAGATTGCAATCCTCCGATACCGTTTTCCACATCACGTTGATGTGGGATTGAACGCTTGTCCTGCAGCCTCCTGACATGATCATCCCCTGCCCCTCGACCTATTGTATGTATCCCCAAGATATCACCGGTCCCCAATAATGTCAAAAGCACAAAAAGATTCGGATTAAAGCGCTTCATCTCCAACCCTGGCTAAAAATTAGGGAGATGTATGCTGGACTTTAATCCGAAATGAAATAAACCATTATTCTTTTATTCTTCCCCATCCCATGCCTGCATCATCATGACGGCAGCTCCAGTGGCGACCGCCTCGTCCAGCAGGAGACTTTGGGTAAACACCGGGCTGTATTCCGGATAATGATAGGTGTTCTTCTTGGCAACTTCCAGGGCGGTGTCCAGCACGAGCGGGTGAGCCCCGACAAGCGGGCCGCCAAGAATTACGTATTCGGGATGGAGCGCATTGATCAGATTGGCGAGTCCGATGCCAAGATAGGCGGCGGTTTCCGTAAATTGCTCTTTCACGAGCGGATCATCCTGGGCAAGCGCATCCACAAGCGTGGCGAAGTTCACGTGATCCGGGGATATGCCGGAGAGCACGCTCTTGCGACCGATCTTCAACTGGGTGCGGATTCGTTCCTCGAGGGCCGGCACCGATACAAAAGCTTCCAGTGCGCCATAATTGCTGTTATCCCGCAGTCTTGGCCCATTCGCCTGGATGATCATCTGCCCAATGGCGCCCTCGGTATCCACGGCACCGCGCAATATCTGACCGCCGGACATGGCGGCTGACCGGATATTCACCCCGGCGTGAACATAGAGAGCATGCTGGATGCGCTCGTTTCTCAGCGCCCAGTGCTCGCCCATCAGAGCGGTATTCGCTCCATTGTCCAGCTTCACCGTCATGTCAAGCCGCTCTGATAGCAGCTGGCAGATCGGTACATTCTTCCAGGAGGGAGCCGGAAAGAACTCCGGCTCCACAATGATGCCTGCCTGCTGATCAAGCGGTCCGACTGCGCCAATCCCCATGCCAAGAACGTCGCTGCTTGAAATGCCGTGCTCGGTCAGAAAGCGGTGAACGGCATCGGCAACCTCATCGACCAGCCGCTCCGGCGACATCGCGTCGTCCATCTTCCAGCGCGTCAGGGAGAGGGGATTGAGATGCATATCATAGAGTCCCAGGACGGAATGAATCCGGGAAATGTCCAGCCCGAGCAAATAGCGATAACTCGGATTGGTCTGGAACAGGATCGGCTTTCTTCCGCCCGTGGAGCTTCCGAGACCTGAGACAACGATGATCCCTTGGGCGGTCATTTCCTCCAGAAGACGTGTCATACTGCTGCTCGTTATGGAAAAGTATTGTAATAAATCCGCTTTGGAAACAGTCCCGAGATAGGAAATACGATCAAAAACCTGCTTTTTTATCGAACGATTGGAATGAGTAATCATAAACGCGCGCTCCATTTCCAAGTGTTTTAGTCGGGATAAAACCAGTATAGCGATTATATCAAGTGATTTCCAGCTAAGATTATCAGAATAATCAACTTAATTCCAAATTTAAATTTACTACATCTCCATATTACGCTTTTTATGATGGAATCGCCAATTTTTTGGTGTGATTGAGCATTTTGGGCAATAACTTTATTCCAAAATGAAATTAATGTGCTATAATTGAAGAAGATTCTCTACAAGAACGGATAGAAGACAGGATGAAAATGGAGGAAAGGGGGAGGCTCTGATGATGGAAC
Organism: Paenibacillus campinasensis; assembly: GCF_002272015.1. Lineage (GTDB taxonomy): Bacteria > Bacillota > Bacilli > Paenibacillales > Paenibacillaceae > Paenibacillus_AQ > Paenibacillus_AQ campinasensis. The sequence goes on from NZ_NPBY01000017.1 coordinate 15,847, forward strand.
ACGAGGCGTGGGCCCAGCGTATCCAAAGGCTTGGCCAGCTTGGCTGCGCATTTTTTAAAATAGGGCCCTCTACCTTTGGCGGCGGTTATGCGATGATCGCAACACTGGAGAGGGAGATTGTGCAGAAACGAGGCTGGATGGACGAGAGGCAGATGGCGGACATGATCTCCGTTTCGGGCTCCGCTCCCGGGGGCGTAGCCGTCAATGCGGCGGCCTTCATCGGCTATCGCCTCGGTGGCATAGCAGGAGCTGTAGTAGCAGTAGCGGCGATCACTCTGCCTACTTTTATTATCGTTTCCCTCCTTAGCCTGCTCAGCATGGTGTTCAAAGATCATGTAAAGGTGATTGCGGCACTTAAAGGGGTACACGCTGCGGTCATTGCTCTGATTATCGTAGCCGCGTTCAAAATGTGGAAATCGTCGATTCTCGATACGCCTACACTTCTGATTGCAGCAGGCACGGTAGCGTTGCTGTTATTTACCCCGATCCATTCGTTTTATTTGATACTGGGCGGGCCCATCGCCGGCATTGCCGTGGTGCAGCTGAAACGAAGAGCCGGCATGAAAGTTCGGACCGAGAAGCAGCAGGCCGAAGAGAAGCGGGAACTTCATTTCCCCGAATATTACATCTGAAGGGTGATCATCCATGCTGTGGCAGCTGTTTTGGGTTTTTGTCAAAATCGGAAGCATCTCCTTTGGCGGCGGTTACGCCGTGTTAACGCTCATTCAGCGGGAGGTGGAGGCAAGAGGCTGGGCAAGCCCGTCGGAATTCCAGGAGATCGTGGCGCTCGCCGGCATGGCTCCGGGCTCCATTGCAACGAATGCCGCCACGCTGATCGGGTATGCGGAAGCGGGAATAGCGGGTGCTGTTCTTGCGACAATCGGCGTCATCTTGCCATCCTTAGTCATCGTTGTTGCTGTGACAGCTTTCTTTTTCAGACTGAACAGCAATGAATGGTTTAAGTCGTCATTTTACGGCTTGCGTCCGATCGTCACGGGGCTCATCATTTACGCTGCGATTCACTTTGGACTGGGCGGGCGCAGCGAGCCCTGGATCAGCTGGTCCACTGCGGGGACGCTGCTGATTACAGCAGGCTGTCTCGCCTTGGTGATCAAATACAAGCTGCATCCATTTGCCGTCATTGTGCTGTCGGCGGCTGCCGGCATTGTCCTGTTCTAGTGCCAGAATAGAACAACAGAGAAGAAGAGGCGAAAGGCCCCTGAGGGCTCCCGCCTTTTTAAAGTTCTGCTAAGCATGGTGAATCCTCGGCATCGGCATTGGCTCCTTGCCAAGCTCGGCCCAGGCATACTTGAGCAACAGCTCCGCCTTCAGCCCTTCGTAGCCCGGTTCGTCCCACAGATTATGCAGCTCGCCCGGGTCCTCCTGAAGATCGAAAATTTCCCCGTACGTCTGATTGTAATAGACCGTGATTTTATATCTTGCATCGACATACGTCTTCTGGTGAATGGTCGTCGGTTCATGACGGAATTCACAGATGGCATGATCCCGCGCCCATTCCTTGACACCGAGCCACACCTTCTTCTGGTCGACACCCGACATCGAGCCCGGAATCGGCAGCCCGCAGAACGACAGGAAGGTTGGCGCGAGATCTACCAGCGACTGAATAGCATCCGAGCGTCTTCCTGCCGGCACATGGCCGGGGTACCTGACGATAAACGGAAGTTTGATCAAATCCTCGTAATGAAAACCGCCCTTGGCCTGCAGGCCATGCTGCCCGAAGAAATGACCATGATCCGTCGTAAACACAACTAGTGTGTTATCTGCCAAACCGAGCTCATCAAGCTTATCGAGTATGCGCCCGATATATTTGTCCATCAGGCTGATCATGCCGTAGTAGACGGCAACCAGCTTCTTCTTGTCGTATTCCGTCAGCCTCTTCTTCGCTCCGTATTCGTAGTCAAGGTGGGAGCGGTAGCCGTGGATGCCGAAGCCTGTTTCCATCAGGTGGGAGAAGTCCGGCTCTTCCTTCTGTGTCAGTTGAAAATGCGGGGGATTTCGGTCATGCTCGCCCGGTACGAGCGAAGGGATCGTCAGCTTGTCCGGATCATACATCGTATCCCATGGCTCAGGGGCCAAATATTCCGGGTGCGGGTCGAAGAAGCTGGCCCACAGGAAAAACGGCGTTTCTGACTTCTTATGCTCCTCCAGACGGGCGTTCGTGCGCTCCGCAATCCAGGTGTTGTAATGATATTTCTCCGGTATCGGCCATTTGTAGGTCTGCTCGGGGTCCATCGTGCCGGTCGGCGGCAGAAAATAGTCCCGCCAATTCGTGCAGCCCTGCTCTTCCAGCCATAAGGCGTAGTGCTGCCCGACATGAGCCTCATTCGTATGGTTTCGCGCCAGTTCCACATGATCGAAGCCATAAAATGGCCCGTGAAATCCTTTCCAATAGTCCAGATCCTGCAGCAGCGGATAGGCTTCCTTCGATTCGTATTCCGGCGTCCCGGCTAGCGGCTGGAAATGCGCCTTTCCGATTAATGAAGTCTCATAACCCGCTTCCTTGAAATCCTCTCCTACCGTATGGCGGTCCTCCAGCAATTTCGTGCCGAGCGTCCATGCCCCGTGCTGACTTGGATACATGCCTGTGATGATGGAGGAACGGCTCGGGGTGCAGGTCGGGTTGGGGCAATAGGCCCGTCCGAACGTCGTGCCTTCCCGCACCAGCCGATCCAGATTCGGCGTGGAAATTTCGGGTTGAAATGCACCGATGGTGTTCCAATGCTGCTGATCGCTGGTAATTAGTAAAATGTTAGGTTTACTAGACAAAATTCATCCCCTCCTATTATGATGTTATTTAATAAACCGTATTTTTTAAATGGCGTTCTGTTACATCTTGTTTGTCATTTTGTTATCTATTTATCAAATAGTGCGAAAGGAAGGGTGGGCGGAATGTGGCAGGAATATGAGCACGAGTATGCCGAGTTTATCTATTACACGCCCGGATATCTGGATAAAGAAGCGCAGCTGTGGCCAGTCCGGGCCGGGCGCAGTGTGGCGAAGCCGAACTATAAAGTCGGGCCGAAGCGAATCGAGTGCTACAGCATCCATGTTGTGCTTGAGGGGAAGCTGTGCCTGGAATATGAGGGGAACAAGACCGTACTGCAGCGTGGTGATCTGTTCTGCCTGTTCCCAGGCCGTACCTATGATTACTATGTTCTGCCTTCAGATCCGTTGCTGCAAATGAGCTGGCTCGCGATCGATGGCAGCCGGGTGAAGCCGCTGCTGGAGCTGGCTGGCGTGAAGCCGGACAGACCTTATGGCGAGAAGCTTGTCACCCCCCGCGTCCGGAGCGCGATGGATCGGATCGTTGGGGCGCTGTCGCGTGTGGAGCGCTGGAACCCGTCCGTATCGCTCGAGCTGCAAGGGCTCCTGTGCGAGCTTCTTGCGGGGATCATTCCGGATACGGCGCCTGTACATGCCGATGAGCCTTCCAGCTGGATTCGCGAGTGCATGGCCTTTATGGATTTGCATGCGACCGAAGGCATTTCCGTGCAGCAAGTCGCTTCGTTTGCGGGTGTGCATCGCTCATATTTTTCCAATGTGTTTACGAGTCAGGTTGGCGTGCCGCCACAGAAATATTTGCAATCCATTCGCATGGAGAAGGCCAAACGGCTGCTTATCGAAACGGATGCAAGCGTGACGGAGATCGCGCTGTCTTTGGGGTATCCGAATCTGTACACATTTACCCGGGCGTTCAAAATTTATTATCAAGTTCCGCCGCTGGTCATGCGAGCTGCCGGAAATAAGTGAAGCGGCAGCTTTGCCAATATTGTAAGCGGTATCATCCATGCGCGGGAGGTGGGGCATATGATGGCTACGCTGCGAAAGTGGATTTCGCCGCGACTGAGCATTCAAGGAAAGATCTTTATCGCCTTCGGGCTGCTGACGCTTCTGTCGATCGTGTCGGTAACGAGCCTGGTCTATATGAACATGAGGGAGACGATCAAGCAGAATGCGATCACCTCGGTGTCGGACAGCATCCGGCAGGCTGATGAATCCCTGAATGTGATGCTGCGGGAGATCGATCGTTTGAATACCGTGGCAGTCACCAATGAAAACACGGTGATTGACACCATTCTAAGCCCGAACGAGGAGATCAGTTACGAATGGTTTCAGGAGCAGAAGCGGATTACGGAGTTTTTGTCAGGACTGATCGACTACAAGCCTTACATTTCAAGGATTGCCGTTATCGGGCTGAACGGTAAAGTATTCTTCTCGGGCAGCCCGTGGATCGACCGCACGTTTCTGGATACCCAGGCGATGGATTACATGCTGCGCAACGGAGAGCGCCACGCCTATTTCAAGCGTTCGGGCACGAAGGATGCCATCTCTGTCGGGCGGGTCATTCGCTATAATCGCGAAACGATTGGCGTCGTCATGGTAGACCTGAATTACGAGTTCATCCGAAATACTTACGGCGTGAAGCCGACCGCTGACAGCACGCTGTATGTGCTTGACGAGCAGATGGAACTGGTCTATCAGTCGGAATCGGCCCCTTCCGAGCTGTCCCCGTCCATGACAGAGCTGATCTACTCGCAGCCAGAGGCGATGGGGCAGGAAGAAGCGACGGAGCAGAGCATCAACGGCAAATCTTATATCGTGGTCACTCGCCATTCCGACTATACAGGCTGGACCACGCGGGCGCTGGTGCCGCTTGATTCACTGCTGAGCGAATCCGTCAGAGTTCGCAATCTGATGATTGAAGTGTCGGCGATCGTGATGCTTGTGGTGCTGATCGGAGCGCTGCAAATGTCCTCGCGCACGACACTCAACATTCGCCGTCTGAAGACGATGATGATGCGGGTGAAGGACGGGAATCTGGACTTTCCGAGAACCGAAATTGATACGAAGGATGAAATCGGCGAGCTGTACAGCGTCTTCACCGGCATGGTGGATGAGCTGAAGCGGTTGATGGAGGGGATACGCATTAGCGAACAGGAGAAGCGGGAGGCGGAGCTGACCGCGCTTCAAGCGCAGATTCGCCCGCATTTTCTCTACAACTCCCTGAACACGATCAAATATCTGGCCAAGCTGAACGGGGTGCCCAATATCGAAGAGGTATCCGGCTCGCTTGTTGAGCTGATGCGCGGAGTGCTTGGCAACGCGAATGAATATCTGACGGTGCGGGAGGAGCTTGATTACGTATCCTGCTATGTCGCGGTTGTCAAATACCGGTTTATGGAGCCAGTGCCGGTGCATATCCAGGTGGAGGATGATACGCTGCTTGAATGCATGATGCCGAAGCTGACGCTGCAGCCGATCGTCGAGAACGCGCTTATGCACGGGCTCGGTACATCGAACTCCGGCGGATTTGTTCTCATTCGTGTATACGGCGAGAACGGGGATTTGAACATCGACATTATGGACAACGGGAAGGGGATGACCCGGGAGCAGATGGACGGTCTGCTGGCCGGTCAGGGAGACGTTCCTCCCTCCCGGTTCAGCAGCATGGGGGTTCGCAACGTGCATGAGCGGATTGTACGCATGTATGGCGAGATGTACGGAATTAAACTGTACAGCGAGCAAGGGCTGTACACGAAGGTTGAAATCCGCATTCCCCGGATGAGTTCATCGGGTCCTGAGGCGAAGGAGGTAGGATAGCATGTATCGAGTATTGTTGGTAGATGATGAACCGCTGGTGCATCAGCATGTATGGTCCTTGGGCGACTGGCAGAGCAATGGATTCGAGCTGTCGGGCGAAGCATATAACGGCGAGATGGCGCTGCAGCT
>NZ_NPBY01000018.1 GCF_002272015.1 Paenibacillus campinasensis
AGCTGCAGCGGGCGATCCGGTTGCAGTATCCGCATGTCCGGACCATTATGCTTAGCAGTTATGACGATTATGATTATGTGCGCGAATGTTTAAAGAACGGAGCGGTCGATTATTTGCTCAAGCATCGGCTGGATGAACAGATGCTGATGACCGTCCTGCACAAAGCGGCGCTGGAGGTACAGCCTTCTTCCGGCCCAGGCACCCGGGGCATCGCTCAGGCGCCGGAGGGAAGCAGCTATCTGCTGCGTCTGCGGGAGTCGCTGTCGGACTTGATGCAGGGAAAAGAGGGGGCCATTCAGGCACTGGAGCATTATACGCGTGAGATCGGAGTGTTTACGGATACGGTCAGTTATGTGACAGCGGCGGTCCAAATCGTCTCGTTCCGGCTGCTGACGGAATCCCGCAGCGACGTCCAGACGAACCGTCTGGTTCAGCAGGTGGTAGACCTGATGCAGCAAAGCCTCGGGGACCCGCCGGATCGGATGGCGGCCTATGTTGAGAACGGCCGCCTTGCAGCGGTCTTTGCTTTCCGGGATCGCAGCGAACAGGCGGCCGCAAGCGAAGCTGCCCGGTTGATGAGCAAGCTCCGGCATTCGCTGGAGCTGTTCCTCAACCTGAAATGCACGTATGCCATCGGGCATGTGTGCGGTCATCTCCGCAATATCGAGGCGAGCTACAGATCGGCCGAGCGCCTGCTGGATGCCGGCTCGCCTTCAGAGAAGCCCTGGCGCGGCAGTGAGCGAATCTCGCTGACGATTGAGGAGCACAAACGGCTGCTGCTTGCCATTGAGAATCTGGACAAGGAAAGGGCGCAGCAGCTGCTTGCCTCGATCTTCTCGTCCATTCGCGGACAACCGGTCCATTCCCAGCCAGTGCAAATGATGGTCAGCGAACTGCTGTCGATCGGTGAGAAGGCGATGGAAAAAGGGCTGCTGCACGATGAAGACATGTCAGCAGGCAGCATGCCTGTGCGTGAAGCATTAGGGAGGATTGACAGCATGGACGAACTGGAGCAATGGCTGCAAAGCTACTATGAAGCGCTGCTTCAGCGGCTCGGGCGTCAGCGCGCCGGCGGTCCCTATTCAAGCCATGTATCGCAGGCGATCCTGCTCATTTTGGAGCAATATCCAAGCTACATCACACTGGAACTGGCGGCGAAAGCGATCGGTCTAAGCCCCTCGTATTTGAGCCGGATTTTTAAAGAGGAAACGAAGTCCACCTTCTCCGAATACGTCAATCGGGTGCGGATTGAGGCGAGCCGCAAACTGCTGGAGAGCGGGCAATATTCCGTGAAACAGATCAGCAGTCAGGTCGGCTTCGGCACGTACAACTATTTCTTCAAGGTGTTCAAGGAAATGACCGGCATGACGCCGCACGCGTATGTGAACCGGATCGGGAGAAAATGACCGTCAAATCAAATATGTGGAGTAAATAGTCATATTTTTATAATTTGCTGCCGAAATGGCTGCACTATAATGATTACACCAACACAGAAAACGCTTACAAATCATTCGCATTCATAGAAAAAAGGAGGTCACTACATGGTACGAAAACAGTGGGGGAAATCGGCGGTCAGCCTGATGCTCATAGCCGGGCTGGTGCTGGGAGGCTGCAGTTCAGGGTCAGGCAGCAAGGAGGCTGCACCGGAAGGGTCAGCGGCCACTGAGGTGAAGAAAGAAGGATTCCCGATTGTCGAGGAGCCGGTTCAGCTCAAAATGTTTACCCGGATCGCGCCGGTGAACGGGACGTTCAAGGAAATGCCGGTATTTCAGGATTACGAGCAGATGAGCAATGTGAAGGTGGAATTTATCGAGGCGCCGACAGACGGCTTCCAGGAGAAGAAAAACCTGCTGTTCGCCTCCAACGAGCTTCCTGACGCGCTGTACCGCTCTTCGCTGTCACCGCTGGAAGCGGTTCTCTACGGAGCTGGCGGCCAGCTTATTCCGCTGGAGGGTCTGATTGAGGAATATGCGCCGAACCTTACGCAATTGATGGAGGAGTACCCGGAGATCCGCGCGGCAATTACGACGCCGGAAGGGCATATATACGCGATCCCGGGGATCGTGACACTCGGCTCGGCACGGACGGACAAGAAGTGGATTAACACGGCATGGCTGGAGAAGCTGAATCTGGATATGCCTGAGACGACCGATGAGCTGTACGATGTGCTGGTTGCTTTCCGCGATCAAGACCCTAATGGCAATGGACAAAAGGATGAAATTCCGATGACCGCCCGCCTCGGGCTGCATATCGTCACGATGATGAGCGGGTCGTTCGGCCTGGATCAGCAGCTTGGCTATAACATCAACATCGAGGATGACAAGGTGGAAATCTGGATGGGCAGCGAGCGCAACAAAGAGATGCTGATGTATCTCAACAAGCTGTATACCGAGAAGCTGCTGGATCCGGAAGTGTTCTCGCATACAGAAGCGCAATATCTGGCGAAACAAGGCTCGGGCCAGACCGGGGTGTTCTTCGATCAGACGAACAACAATTTCCTGCCGATTGCCGATCAGTATGAAGGCATGTCGCCGCCGGCCGGCCCTCACGGAGACCGGATGCAGGCTCAGGCGTCGCCAGTGCCGCGCGACTTTGGCGCTTTTGCCATCACCTCGGTGAACAACTACCCGGAAGTGACGATGCGCTGGATCGACTATTTCTATAGCGACGAAGGCTCGACGCTGCTGCGGTTTGGCCGTGAAGGCGAGCACTATGAGCTGAAGGATGGCATTCCGTACTACAAGGAAGCGTACTCCACTTCGGAGACACAGCCGAAGATCACCCCATACGCCGGTGGTGGCGCGCCGCATCTGATCAGCGAGCAGGTTGCTTCGTACATCAACCCGCCGCAGGTGCAGGAAGCCCAGAAGAAGCTGGATCCGTTCATGCCGGAGGTTCGCTACGCGGCACCGATGTTTGATGAGCAGACCGCGCAGCAGGTCAACATTCTCCGCAATGACATCGACAAGTACTATGAGGAGCAAAGCACGAAGTTTATCGCCGGCGCCCTCAGCTTTGACAAGTGGGGAGAGTTCCAGGAGACGTTGAAGAAGATGAAGATCGACGAGCTTCAGCAGCTGTATCAGGACGCCTACGACAAGATGGAGAAATAAGCGAGTTCATCGTTGGTAAGGAGTGGATGCTCATGAACATCAAGGAGGCCCCTGCGGGGGCCGATCTGTCTACCAGTCGTCCCAAGCGCGGCAGCCGTCTGCTCGTGCAGATGGCCAAACGATATGATCTGTATCTGATGCTGCTGGTGCCGATGGTTTGGTATTTGATTTTTCACTATGGTCCGCTGTACGGGCTGCAGATTGCGTTTAAGAACTTTAACCCGGCCAAAGGGATCACCGGCAGCGAGTGGGTGGGCTTCGAACATTTTACGCGCTTTTTCGATTCTTACTATTTCTGGCGGCTGCTTCGCAATACGCTGACGATCAATCTATTCTCCTTACTGCTGGCATTCCCGATTCCGATTATGCTGGCGCTGCTGGTGAACGAAATTCGCAGCAAAACCTTCAGTAAGTGGCTGCAAAATGTGACGTATATCCCGCATTTTATTTCCGTGGTTGTTATCGTAGGGATCCTGACTGTCATGCTGTCGGCAAACGGACCGATCAACATGCTGATCCAGGCGCTCGGCGGTGATCCGATCCGGTTCATGGAGTCGGCCGGCTGGTTCAAGACGATTTTTATCGGCTCGAATATTTGGCAGAACATGGGCTGGCAATCGATCATCTACATCGCTGCCCTTAGCGGTATCAATCCGCAGCTGTATGAAGCGGCCAAAATGGATGGAGCTTCCCGTCTGCGGCGCATCTGGCATGTTTCCTTGCCTGGCATCGTGCCGGTCATCGTCATTCTGCTCATCCTGGACGTAGGGCAGTTCATGAATATCGGGTTTGAGAAAATTTTGCTGATGCAAAACAACCTCAACCTTGAATCCAGCGATGTGATCTCCACATTTGTGTACACAACCGGGATATTAAAAGGGGAATACAGCTATACGGCGGCCATCGGGCTATTCAACTCTGTCATTAACCTGACGCTGCTGCTGATGGTGAACCGCTTCGCGCGCAAAACGTCGGAGACGAGTCTATGGTAAAGGGGGAGGAGCTCCATGTCTCAGCGAAAGGCGGTTAAGAAACCGAAAGTCGCCATGTCTGACGAACGGTGGTTTGATATCGTTGTCTATGGCATCGCCGCAGTCATTATGGTGATTGTGCTGTATCCGCTGCTGTTTGTGGTCAGCGCCTCGTTTAGTGATCCGGCCAAGGTGCTCGGCGGAGAAGTGTGGCTGCTGCCCAAAGACGTGACGCTTGATGCTTACACCAACATCTTGCACAACGACAAAATCTGGCGGGGGTATGCCAATTCGATTCTGTACACCACCGTCGGAACGGTGATCAACATCTTGATGACGCTGCTGGCGGCGTACCCGCTCTCGCGTCCGGATCTCCCTTTGCGTAAAGGGATGATGCTGATTATTACGCTGACCATGTTCTTCAGCGGCGGCCTGATTCCGACTTACCTGCTGGTCAAGGACCTCGGGATGGTGGATTCGATGTGGGCGCTCATTATTCCAGGTGCTGTATCGACATACAACCTGATCGTGATGCGCACTTACTTCCAGTCCAGCATCCCGTGGGAGCTGCAGGAGGCAGCTCATATCGACGGCTGCTCCAATTGGCGGCTGCTCATCAGCATCATTCTGCCGCTATCGAAGCCGATTCTTGCGGTAATGGTTCTGTTCTACGCGGTAGGTCACTGGAATTCGTTCTTTAATGCGCTCATTTATATCCGGCGCGAAGAATTGTATCCGCTGCAGCTGGTGCTGAGGGAAATATTGCTGATCAGCCAATCGGACGCCGTCGATGGCAGTGTCGGGCTGGAGGATCGGGTGCTGCTCGCCGAGAGCATCAAGTATGCGGTCATCATCGTCTCAAGCCTGCCGGTGCTCATCATGTATCCGTTTGTGCAGCGGCATTTTGTTAAAGGGGTTATGATTGGTTCCATTAAAGGTTAAACGGCCAGGAGGGATTCGCTTGAACGCAAACGCAACGATAACGATCGACGGTAGACAGCCCAGCAAGCATACGATTCATCCATACTTGTTCGGGCATTTCGTAGAGGATATCCGCGACCATATGGACGCGATGCTGGCCTTCCCGCTCAAGGATATGGATTTCGAAAGCGATGCGGACGGAAGGACAGCGGTGTCCGGAAGTTGGAACGTTTACACGAACGGACGGAATACGAAGTATGCGCAGGAGGCGCCGGCTCCGAGGCATTCGGGTCGGGCGGTGCGCATCCGGATTTCAAGTGATGATGAGGCTTATGCAGGGATCGCCCAGAAGGCAGCGCTCAAGGGGCCGATGGAGTACACGGTCAAGCTGGTTGCACGGGCATCGATCGAGCTGAAGTATGTTATTGTGGAGGCAGCGGACCGGAAAACGGAGGAGCGGCTAGGGCTTGAACGCATCGACCTCGTTAGCCATGACTGGCAGGAGTACGAAGCCACACTGAACGTATCGCGGGCCTGCGCGGATGCGGAAATCCGGGTGTATGTCCCGGCCGATCACCCGAGGTGGCATGATCATGTGTCCACCGGGATGCTATGGCTGGATCATGTATCCTTGCTGCCCGCAGACAGCATCGGCTATGTCAAGCGTGAAGTGATGGATATGACCAGAGATCTGAATGCTGGAATGATGCGGCTGGCAGGCAACTATATCAGCGCTTACCACTTCGAGCATGGAATCGGCCCGGTGCTGGAACGGCCGGTTATGTACAATGAAGCGTGGGGGGGATGGACGAACAAATATTTCGGTACAGACGAGTTCATCCGCTTCTGCCGCGAGCTCGGGGTAGAGCCGATGATCTGCGTGAACGACGGCTCGGGCACGCCGGAGGAAGCGGCGAGATGGGTGGAATACTGCAACGGCGGGATCGATACCCCGATGGGCGCCAAGCGGGCGGCAAGCGGCCATCCGGAACCTTACCATGTCCGTTATTGGGAAATCGGCAACGAGGTGTGGGGGGACTGGCAGGTTGGCACCTGCTCTGCGGATCGGTTCGCCGAGCGCTGTGCTTCCTTCGCCAAGGCGATGAAGGAGGCCGATCCGTCAGTGGTTATACTGGCCTGCGGGCATACCGATCAGGACTGGAACCGGGCGGTGCTTGACATTGCAGGGGAGTCCATCGATTACCTGACGCTGCATTTGTACCACGGATTTGGCCGATTCGGCATGGATCGGAGAACGCCGGCCGAAGAGCGGTACAAGGCGATCGTCTCTTACTCCGAATGGACCCGGGAGGATATTCGGCAGACGGTCGAACGCATTCAGGCGAATGAGAAGCATCGCCATGTGAAGCTGGCCATTACCGAGTACAATACGATGTTCTACCCGAACACCGTGCGCAAGGGGCTCCCGGATGAACACACCTTGGGAGCAGCGGTAGCCAACGCGGCCAACCTGAACGAAATGCTGCGGGCCAGCGATACCGTGCATATCGGGAGCTACTCCGACCTGGTGAACGGCTGGCTCGGGGGCTGCATCCGCGTGGGCGATTACTATGCCGATCAATATTGCGGCAAAGTGCCGGGATGGAGCGGCCGTGCCCTTACGATATACGGAACGCCGACCTACGAAGTATTGAAGCTGTACGCGAACCGGGAGATCCGGCGGACGCTTCCGGCCGAGGTCAAGTGCGGGACATTCTCTGTCCGCTCGAACAAGCCGGCCCCTTTCAATCTGGATGCATTGCCGGATCTGGACGTCACGGCGTGCACCAATGAGGACGGCAGCGTCATCACCGTATTTATGGTCAACCGCAGCCTCGAGGAAGTGAAGGTCGAGCTGAAGCTGGAGGGTGCCGAGCCGCTTGGGGATGCGCTGTTGTATGAAATTACGGGAGATTCTTTCGAAGAGATCAACTCCGTATTTGAGCCGGAACGGATTAGCTGCCGGAAACGTGTACTCCCGGCAGAGGCATGGCAGCAAGGGTATCCGCTTCGTCCGACCTCGGTCTATGCCCTGGAATTGAAGACCAAGCAAGCCTAAACGCAATAGCAGAGCACGCGATTGTCACTTTGCAAGGATAAGGTGAATCGCGTGCTCTTTTTTGTGCTGAACAGAACATGGTATTGGATCATCGGGTGTCCGTTTGGCTTCGAGGGTGGCTTTTTGGGACTGGTGAAGGTGTATGGGTTGGTGTTGGTGTTGGTTGGGGTTCTGGTTGGGATTTCTGGCTGGGATTCTTGGTCAAAAAGATTCACCTTTTGGCGCATTATGGTTGACGATGTGATCATACTGGTTTAATC
>NZ_NPBY01000019.1 GCF_002272015.1 Paenibacillus campinasensis
CCTTTTGGCGCATTATGGTTGACGATGTGATCATACTGGTTTAATCTGTGAATATAAAATAAATTTATTCACATAATCATTTTTTTGAGAAGAGGTCGGGTATGCCCAGAAAATTTAATGAGCAGGAGAAGCAATGGATTCGGCAAAAGTTGATGGAGGAGGGCAAACGCAGCTTCGAGGCTCGAGGACTCCGGAAAACAAGTGTGGAGGATCTGACCAAAGCGACGGGCATCTCCCAAGGGGCTTTCTATCTGTTTTTCGCTTCCAAGGAAGAGCTGTTCTATGAGCTGCTGTTGGCGGAGGAAGCGTTGATTCGCGAGCAGCTGCTGGAATGGGCCGAGGCTGGGGACGTCACGAAGGCGAGCATTCGGCGATTTATTAGCGAATCGTTCAGACTGATGTCAGAGAACGCCCTCATTCGGACGATGTATTTCCAGGGCGAGCTGGAGCGACTTGTTCGAAAGCTCCCGCCGGAGAAATTGGAACAGAACTTCGCGGAGGATCAGGACGCGCTTCAGCATGTCGTCCGTAAATGGCAGGCGGCCGGGATTTTACGCAAAGAAAGGCCGGAGCTGATCGTCAGCATGTTCCGTTCGCTGGTGCTGCTGTCCTTGCACAAGCAGGAGATTGGAGAAATGATCTATGACGAGACGACGGAGCTGCTTGTGCGATTAATTGTGGACGGGATGTATGCGAGCCGGGAAGAAGAGGGGCTGAGCCATGATTGAAGTGAAGGGGCTGGAGTACGCATATCCGGGGGCGGCGAGAAAGACGCTTCACGGTCTTGATTTTCACATCGGTCGTGGAGAAATATTCGGGTTCCTCGGTCCGTCAGGTTCCGGCAAAAGCACAACACAGAAGATTCTGATCGGTGTTCTCAAAGGATATGCCGGAAGCGTGCAGGTGTTAGGACAGGAGCTTCGCCGCATAAGCCCTGATTATTATGAACGTATTGGTGTCGGGTTTGAGTTTCCTAACTTCTATGCCAAGTTCACCGTCATGGAGAATCTCAATCTGTTCCGTTCGCTCTATTCCGTTCCCACCGAGGATCCGGGGCGTCTTCTGGAGCGGGTCGGACTTGGGGACGCCGTCAACTTCAAAGTGTCCCAGCTGTCGAAAGGCATGAAAATGCGGCTTAATTTTTGCCGGGCCATCCTGCATCGCCCGCAAGTGCTGTTTCTGGATGAGCCGACGAGCGGACTTGATCCTGTGAATGCCAGGCTCATGAAGGACTTGATTCTGGAGATGAAAGCACAGGGAACGACGGTGCTGATCACCACGCATCATATGCAGGCTGCCGAAGAGCTTTGCGACCGGGTGGCTTTTATCGTGGACGGACAGATCAAGCTGATCGATTCCCCGCGTCAGCTGATGCTCAGGCAAGGGAGTAAGACGGTCCGCGTCGAGTATCGCAAGGGTGAAGAGCTCGCAGCTGAAGAATTCGCGCTTGATGGCATCGGGGGCAACGCTGCCTTTTTGCAGCTGATCAACCGCTACCCGGTGGAGACGATGCACTCTCAGGAAGCGACGCTGGAGCAGATTTTTATGGACACAACGGGGAGAAGCCTGACATGAGAGCGATGAACGCATTGATCTACGATATCCGCTTTCAGTTCCGGCATGGTTTTTATGCCGTGTATGTGCTGGTGAGCGCTTTATATGTGCTGCTGCTTTATTATGTATCGCCCGATTATAAGGAGAGGACAGCACTGCTGCTTACTTTTTCCGATCCTGGGGCAATTGGCTTGATTCTTGCCGGCGGAATCGTGCTGCTTGAGAAGGATCAAGGCGTGCATGATAGCCTATTTGTGACGCCCCTGCGATTACATGAATATTTGCTTGCCAAGGCTTTGTCCATCGCAGCGATTTCGACGGTCTCAGCATGGGGGATTCAAGTGTGTGCCATCGGCCTGCCAGCAGCACCCGTTCCATTCACATTAGGCGTGCTGCTGACGTCTGCATTGTTTACGCTGTTGTCCATTGGGATCGTGGCGCGAGCGCGCAGCATTAACGGGTTTATCTGGCTGTCGCAGCTGTACTCGCTGCCGCTGGCCGTGCCGCTGCTCGGCCTGTTCCAGATTGGCCCTTCTTCGCTATACCGGATTTTTCCAACGCAAGGTTCACTTGTGCTGCTGGGTGCGGCTCATGAACAGGTAATGATCGAGGAATATCTGTATGCGCTGGTTGTATTATCGATGGGCGTCGCCGCAGCGTATGGCTGGGCATACCGGTCGTTTGAACGGCGGGTATTGGCGCGGATTGGAAAAGGAGCGGACCTAACATGATGAACGCCCGGGCGCTGTTGAGAAACGATATTCGGCAAATGTTGAAAGATCCGATGCTGCTGGCCAGTGTAATTGGACCGCTGGCTGTGTTTGTTTTTGTACGCTATCTATTTCGACCGCTTTCCGTATGGGTAGAAGAACGCTATGCCTTCGATATGATGTCGCATGCCGAATTCGCCGCGATGTTGTTGCTGACGGTCATTCCGCTGCTGGCCGGTGTGATGACCGGACTGTTGATGCTGGATGAACGCGATGAGAATCTGATTGCCTATTTCGCAGTAACACCGCTAACGCGCAAAGGATATTACCGTTATCGGCTGCTCCTGCCGAGTGGGCTCGCATGTCTGATGTCGGCGGTGTATTTGTTATTTGGCGGCATCGTCGATGTACGTGTTGAGATGCTGTATCCTCTGCTGTTGACATCAGCTGAGGCACCTTGCATCGCTTTGTTTCTGGCCGCATTCGCTGCGAATAAGGTGGAGGGACTTGCGCTGTCCAAGCTGTGCGGACTGTTGTTTGTTGGACCTGTCCTGGTCTTCTTCGTACCTGGCCCCTGGCAGGCGGTTGGCATCATCCTCCCGACGTACTGGCCATCGGAGAGCTATCTGCAGGCAGCCTCCGGGGAGTCGGGGTTGGCAGCGGTGACGTTTGGCATCGGGGCTGCCTATCATATGCTGCTTCTCTATATAGCGGATCGCGCATTTGCGAAGCGGATGGATTAGCTGCAGGAATCAGGCGGTGATATCGCAGCGGCAAATTGTCCTCAAGTTGTTGCACTGACGGTAGGCTCGACGATGGTAATCGTATTGTTTATGGTATCGAGATTAACGGTTGCCCCAATCGGCAATGCAGCTTTATACAAGCCGTGTCCGGTGGCCAGGTTCGTCATCAGCGGCTTGCCGAGAGGAACGAGGAACTCATTGATGACATCTTCATACGAAGTGCCGTAAGCGGCCAGGCAGCCCGTGCATTCACCCATCATAATGCCGATGCAGTCCTCGAACTTCCCGGCAAGCTTCAGATCATTCAAGTATCTGTAGACCGTATTGGTCGGCTCATGAGTGTCTTCAAGCACCAGGATTTTCCCGCGGGTATCGATCTCATAAGGAGTGCCGAGCGTATCGACAAAGGAGGTCAGATTACCGCCCACCAGCGGACCGGTCACATTGCCTGCCACCCGGCTGATCAGCGGCATCCCCGGCGGGTTCTCGATCATTCTCGTCATGGTGTAGAGGGAAGTCGCGGCAAAAAACTGATCAAAATTGTAAGCCGGCGTTTCCGGCTTGAAATCAATCAGCAGGAGACTGTGGAATGTCACTAAATCGGCATATTGATGGAGCGCGTTTAACAGCACCGTAATATCACTGTAGCCGGTCACGATTTTCGGGGATTGCCGGATCACTTGAAAATCGAGATACGGGAGAATGCCGGCTACACCTGTTCCGCCTCGCGTGGGCAGAATCATGTTCACCCGCTCGTCCTGAAACATCATCATCAGGTCAGAGGCCCGCTGCTGATCGGTACCGGCAAGAAACCCGTTTTGCGCATATACATATTGCCCGAGCACCACGTTGAACCCCATCGCCCTCACATTTTCGATCCGTGCATCAATCGTGCTTGCATCAAGCGGACTGCCCAGGGTGACGATTCCAATCGTGTCTCCGGGCTGTAACATTGGCGGACGTATCGGCATGGCCTTATTTTCCTCCCTTGATATTTAGAGAAGTTATAGTCATACCGATTATATTGGCAGAGTCCTTTGTGCAGTACACAAAAAGCGCGAAGGAACATACACGGAAATCATGGAAGGCCCCAGTCATTTCCTCCTCAGAACAAATCCATCCTTCTAGGGCCCGCTTGTCCCAAGGTATAACCCTAAGGGCCTCATACAATCAGCTCAAACCGATCCCCTAATATCAATTGCTTCGAGCGATGAATTTTCTTGCCGTCCGGACTGGAGACGGTGCTTCGTATACAGAGGAGCGGGTGACCCTCTTCAATATTCAAGTAAGTCGCTACATCAAACGAAGCGTATTCCATCACGATATATTTTCGCGATATGCCAAAGGCAATTTTGTATTTATCTCTTAAAATTTCGTACAGAGATTTGTGATTCAAATCCTCCTGCAGCAAGAAGGAATAAGACGAAGGCAGGCGTGTATACTCGACGGATACCGGGACATCGTCCGCATATCGGATTCTTTCAATATTGATGATTTTATCCCCAGGTTGTAACCCCAGATGTTCTTGATCTGCTATCGTTGCATCTTCAATGACCGATTTAATCACTTTAGCGCCAGGCTTTTTATTTTGCAGTCTGCAGGTATCGCTAAAACCAATGGTCTCCGCTACATTTTTCTTGATTCTGTCCTTCGTAATGAATGTACCTTTCCCTGGAATACGAACCAGGTAACCTTCAGAAGTCAGCGAATCCAAGGCAGCCCGGACCGTGACGCGGCTTACGTTATTGCTCTCGCTTAACTCGAGCTCCGTCGGGAGTTTGTCTCCCGGCTTCAGGACACCCGAATGAATGGATTCCAAAATTTTATCTTGAAGCTGTTTATATAAAGGGGCGGATTCAGAATGATCGACCATCAGTATTACCTCCGAACAATGTCATGTATTATATTGTTTTGTTTTGATGTTTCTATTTTATAACAAAATGTACAATATGTGAACAGTACATACTGCGGTCGCATCGGGCTTACGCGATCATCTCCATCAAAAAAAGAAAAAACGCTATTGCTTCATGTATTACTTTGTGTTATTCTTTGTACGAAACATTCCAATACAAATCACCGGTGATTTTGTTGGATACAACATATGTATCATACAAAGGAGAAGAATATGGAAATAAAAGAAATTATCGAAAAAATTGTATCGGATAAAAAAGATGTGGGCGGTATTAAACAAGTATACTACGCAGCTTGTGGAGGTTCTTACGGCGCGTTTTATCCTGCAAAGACGTTTCTTGAGACCGAAGCAACTGAGATTAAAGTAGGGCTGTACAACAGCAATGAGTTTGTGCATAACACGCCTAGAGCCTTCGGAGAGAATTCGGTGCTCGTTGTCGCATCGCACAAGGGGAATACACCCGAAACGGTTAAAGCAGCGGAGATTGGCAAAAAAGCGGGAGTTCCAGTTATTGCGCTAACTTGGATCACCGATTCCCCGATTGCAGAGCATGCGGATTATGTCGTTAAGTATACCTTTGGCGAGGGCAAGGATATCGCTGGAGAGAAAACCATTAAAGCCCTGTTGACTGCGGTCGAGATTCTGAATCAAACTGAAGGATACACTCATTATGATACATTCATGGATGGCGTAGCCAAAATCGACCACATCGTTAAAAACGCTTGCAAGCATGTTGAAAAACGCGCGCTTACGTTCGCGAAAAATCACAAGGATGATAAAGTGATTTATACGATGGGAAGCGGTGCAGGCTTTGGAGCGGCTTATATGGAGAGCATTTGCATCTTCATGGAAATGCAGTGGATTAACTCGGCCAGCATTCATTCGGGTGAATTTTTCCACGGACCGTTTGAAATTACGGACGCCGAAATACCGTTTGTCCTTCAAATTTCCGAAGGCAGCACCAGAGCTCTGGATGAACGGGCGCTTCGTTTTCTGAACCGCTATGCCAAGCGAGTGGAAATATTGGACGCGAAGGATCTGGGTTTATCTACCATCGATAGCTCTGTGGTCGATTATTTCAACCATTCCTTGTTCAACAATGTATATCCGGTATACAACCAAGCACTGGCCATTGAAAGAGAGCACCCGCTTACGACACGCAGATATATGTGGAAGGTTGAGTATTAAAGAGGGGATATCTTATGACACAATACAAGGTTATCGGCATTGGCGACAATGTCGTAGATAAATATGTCCACCAGGGAATGATGTACCCTGGTGGAAATGCTCTGAATTTTAGCGCGTATGCCCGAATGAACGAGATGGAGTCAGCGTATTTGGGCAAATTCGGAAACGATCGAGTCGCTCAATACATTCAGCAGGTGTTGGATGAATTGGAGATCGAACATTCCCGAAGCCGGATCTTTGAAGGAGAGAACGGATATGCGCGGGTCACGCTGGAAGAGGGAGACCGCGTGTTTCTCGGCTCGAACAAAGGCGGGATTGCCAAGGAGAGAGCATGGGACTTCTCAGAAGAGGATCTGGAATATATTCGACAATTTTCTGTGATCCATACCAGTCTAAACAGCTATATCGAGCAGGATCTGGCGATTCTAAGGAAGTGTCAAATCCCTATTTCCTATGACTTTTCGGTCCGCTGGAATGATGATTATTTGCAGCAAGTATGCCCTTATGTGGATATTTCATTTCTATCCTGCAGCCATTTGTCCGAGAAGGAACGGGAACAGGAGATGAGGAAGGCACAGCAGCTTGGCTCGACAATGGTGATTGGAACGGTTGGAGAAAACGGCTCCTACGCCCTTTATAAAGATCACTGGATCTACCAGCCGGCAGTGCTGACGGATACGGTGGATACGATGGGAGCAGGGGATTCCTATTTAACTGCATTTATTGTAGAGATGATCAGAGCCTCACGGGACGGACAGATTCTCTCCGGCCAGGACGATGAGATGCTGGACAAGATCAAAGCAAGCATGGAGAAGGGCTCCATATTTGCTGCGAAGATATGCCGGGTTCATGGCGCCTTCGGCTATGGAACCCCAATGATATAATGTTGCATCGGCTGCGTGTAAGCGCATTCAATAGGAGGTGGAATACTCGTGTTTTGGTTTCAACTGCTCATTATTATGATCCTGATATACTTCGGCGCTAGAAAAGGCGATGTGTTTATGGGGCTGCTTGGCGGAGTTGGGGTGGCGATGTTTGTCTTCATCTTTAATGTCCAGCCATCTGCGCCTCCCATTGATGTCATGCTGATCATTCTAGCGGTGGTGCTGGCGGCTTCCGCACTGCAATCCTCCGGCGGCCTTCAATTCCTCGTTCATATAGCGGAGAAAATGCTGAAGAAATCCCCTAAAAATATCACCATTATAGCGCCTGTCATATCCTGGTTGTTTACTTTTTTGTCGGGAACGGGACATGTTGTCTACAGTTTACTGCCGATTATGAATGAGCTCGCCATTGATAACAAAATCAGACCGGAGCGGCCGATTTCAAACAGCATCATTGCTTCCCAGCAGGCCATTACATGCTCGCCGGTTTCCGCAGCAACCGCAGCGATGATCGGTTTTATGGCTCCGCTTGGCGTTGGTCTCGGCACGATTCTGGCGATTGCAATCCCCGCCACGCTGTTGGGTGTATTGACCAGTGCGATACTCACAATCCGAAAAGGGAAAGAACTGGCGGATGACCCTGAGTATTTGCGGAGATTGGCGGAGGGATTAATCGTAAAACCGGAAACGCAACAAGCCGAGAGTAAGAAAGCTTCCAAAGGAGCGAAGGCTTCGGTTGCAATATTCTTACTGGGAGTTCTTTTGATTGTGATCATGGGCATGTTTACAGAGCTGCGTCCATCCTGGGGGCAGGGCGAAGAAACCGTCATTTTATCGATGCCATACACGATCGAAATGATCATGCTGGTATGCGCCACATTAATTATTATCTTTGGACGTCCGGTGATTGAAACGATTCTGAACGGACCGATATTCAGGGCTGGGGCGTTGGCGATGGTATGTGCCTTTGGACTGGCTTGGATGAGCAGCACCTTCATCAATGGACAAACCGATTTCATCCAGGAGCATGTAACCTCCATTGTACACGGACACCCGTGGACGCTGGCCGTGATCATGTTTATCGTGGCCGCTTTAACGACAAGTCAAGGAGCCACAACGTTAATTATGGTGCCGATTGCGATCGCATTGGACCTGCCTCCGTACATTATTATCGGGGCTTGGATGGCGGTGAATGCCAACTACTTCCTGCCGGTTGCATCCCAGTGTCTAGCTGCTATTTCCTTCGACACGGCGGGCACGACGAAAATGGGACGCTTTGTGCTCAATCACAGCTTTATGATTCCTGGACTGATTAATACACTCATATCCGTGACCGTGGCTACTTTGATTGGAAGCGCTTTAATATGAGAGGCGAGGAAAGGAGAGCTCCCGCATGATTCAGTTATCACAGGTCGCAGCTGCGAATTATCACTACAAACGATACTCCCTGGACTACTTTTTGGACTCCGTCACGCGGCTCGGATTTCTTAATATTGAATTATGGGCATCTGGGCCGCATTTTCATCTGGACTATTTTACACCACAAGACGTAAAGGCGCTTCAGCATAAAATCAAAGAGAGAGGGCTAAAGGTCATCTGTTTAACGCCTGAACAGCATGTATATCCGGTAAGTATCAGTCATCCGGATCCGGAATACCGCAAAAGAAGCGTGGCGTTTTTCCAGAGACATATTGAAGCTGCTGCACTTCTGGAATGTGACAAAGTCCTGGTGACAACCGGAATCGCTTATTTGGATGCCGACGAGAATGAAGCCTGGAAATGGTGTCAGGAATCTCTGAGCGAGATTTGCAAAACCGCTGAGAAGGAGGGAGTCCTTCTTCCTATGGAAGCATTCACTTTCTATTCCACGCACGTGTTCAACCGAGCAGCGCACATTGCTGAGATGATACGCGAGGTTGGCAGCCCGAATTTGAAAGGGCTTGCAGATACGGATGTGATGGCGACCACGGGCAAGGATACTATCCACGATTTCATCAGGGAACTGGGCGATGATTTAAGCCATGTACATTTTGTTGACGGCAATCCCGGAGGGCATCTTGTGCCTGGTGAAGGCAAATTAGACATGGATGAAGTGTTGAAGGCGCTTAATGAAATCGACTATAAGGGATACCTGGGGTTGGAACTGCTGGACCGAAGATATATTTTGGAGCCGGAAATAGCGATGAGGGACGCGCGAGCCTGGTTCGCGGAGCGCTTAGGAGAACATTAGGAGAAGGAGTGAGGCACCAATGAAAGCGGACATCTATGCACATGAAGGACAAGGGATTCAGTGCGTTTATAGAAACGAGAAGTGGCTGGTATGCATTAAGAACTGGAAACCGGACAACGATATCAACGGGCTGTACCGCTTGGAAGTTCACCGTGAAACTGATGAGCAATTCATCTTGGTTCATGGCCAAGCGATCCTCATTGTTGCAGATCGTAAGGATAATCAATTCGATATCGAACTGATCAGAATGGAAGCAGGCAAAGTGTATAATGTGCCTCAGGACATCTGGTTCTATACGATCATGGAGAAAGATGCAATCATGATGTATGTCCAGGATGCCAATACCACAGAAGAAAACAGTGAGTACTGCAATTTGAGCGAAGCTGAGTTAGCTTATATCAGAGCCAGAGCTGGTGAAATTTTGAATACGTAAGTAACTCGTAGGGCCGATTCCTGAAGAAGGGATCGGCTTTTTTTATTGATTTTATATAACACTAGCGTAATCCGATATGCTAGCATAATATTATGATTACGCTTACATTGGTGACGAGAAGGCAATATGGGGGACGAGAAAAGGGTCATTGGTATATCAGTTCAGGCATGTTAAAAAGGAGGGGTGCAGCAATGCTGCAGGTGCTTCTGGTGGATGATGAGCCGTGGGTGCTTGAAGGGCTGCGGTCCATGGTGAACTGGCAAAGACACGGATTCGAGGTATGCGCGGAGGCGATGGACGGCTCCAGTGCGATGATGATGATAACCAAGCTGCGGCCGGATCTGGTGCTGACGGATATTCGCATGCCGGCTGTCAGCGGATTGGAGATGATTGAGCAGGCCCGGCGTACGATTGCCAAGCCTCCCCAATTTATCATTTTGAGCGGGTATGATGATTTTGAGTATGCCAAGATCGCGATGCGAAACCGGGTGGCTGATTATTTGCTCAAGCCGATTGATGAAGAGGAGATTGAGCTTGTGCTGGCCCGCATCAGCCAGCGAATAACCGAGGACCGCATCACCGCACAGCTCTGGTCTCATCAGCAATCGCTTGTGATCAACCATATGCTGAACCGGCTGGTTCAGGGCGAGAGCGATGAAGGGCTGGGGAAGGAAGCGGCAGCACTTCTTAAATGGCAGGAGGACACCGAGGTGCGATGTGTGTTGGTGGAGGCCAGTCCGCATTTGCACAGCCTGCTGCCGGCCATACAAAGGAGCCTGTCGTCTGCGGGGCGAACTTTTCAGGATAGCAGAAACCGGATTGGCATCGTTGTAAGTGCGGCTGACATGGCAAAATCGCAACTGGAGGAGCTGCTGGAGCAGATATGCCAGGAGTATTCCACTCCTGAACAGCAGGTGGTGCTGGCGGTGAGCGAGCGGGCGCACGGCTTGCGTTCTATCCGAAAGCTGTACAGACAGGCGCTGGACATTTGCACAGCCAAACAAAGTGAAGGGAAATCGGGGGTATATTGGCACTGTGCCCGCAGTGTCAGCGACGGAACGGAAGGCGGAGCGAAATACGGGGTGAAGCAGCTGTTGACTCAGATCGCGGCAGGACAATCGGATGGTATGAAGGCTGCGGCGGAAGAGATCTTTGCAGCGCTTGCGCGGAGCAGGTCGGGAATTCCGGCGGTTACCGCGTTCATTGCCAATCTGGAGCTGGAGCTGTGCCGTTACATCGTTCGCTCCGGCGGCGATGCGGATCTGTTCATGCAGCAGATGCGGGAGGGAGGCGGAGCATTGGCGGAACTGGAGGACTATGCAGCTCTCAAGGCGTATATGCTCCGGCTGTGTGCGGAAGCGGCCGACCTGTTCGTCCGATTGCAGCACGAGCATGAGCAGAACACGATACGGCAGGTGATTCAGTATGTGGATGAACAGTTTCGCTCGAAGCTGAAGCTGCGCGGTCTGGCTGACAGGTTCCATATGAACCCGGCTTATTTGGGGCAAGCGTTCAAGAAGCAGACCGGGATGCCTTTCAACGACTACATTAACACCAAGCGGGTGGAGGAAGCGAAGCTGCTGCTAAAGCGATCGCAGTTGAAAATATCCGATGTCGCCCGTCAGGTTGGATATTCCAACACCGATTATTTTATAAGCAAGTTCAAACAGGCTACCGGCGTGCTGCCCTCGGTATACAAGCAGCATGACGGGACGGGCAAACCGGCGGATTGAGCCATAGCGGGGGCGGTGTACAGATGCGCAGAAGATTCAGGCTGCGGGGATGGATTAATGATATTCCGTTAAGGTACAAGTTTTTGCTCGTTTTCCTGGTCGGGGTACTGCTGCCGATTCTGGTGATTCATATTCTGCTGATGGACCGGATGTCCGGTTTCATCATGGAGCGGGAGCAGCAGAACCTGGATATTTCGATGGAGCGGGCTCGAAAGGATATTTACGATTTTATCGAGGGCGGCGTGGCCGTCAGCCATGCGCTCAACACGGATAAGGCACTATATGAGATGCTGGACCGAACCTACACTGGCCCGATCGATTTTTACGACACGTTTGACGAGAAGCTTCGGAATCGGGTAGCAAGCTACATCCCGGTAAATCGCCAAATTTTAAGAATCGGAATCTTTACCGACAATCCGACCATTGTGCCGGGCGGAAACTACTATGTCATTGATGACGAGGTGAAGAACAGCGAGTGGTACCGGCTGTGGAGAGCATCGGAGCATCCGGTCACGGTCGCTTCATACCAGGCAGCGCAGACGAACGACCGAACACAGACGGTGCCGTTCCTAAGTGTGATTGAGCAGATGGACTATTATGATTCCTATAGCAGATACAACAAGGTGCTGCGGATTGATATTGATCTTGGCATCATCTATGAAGTCATTGCCCGTGAGCGAAATTATTTGGATTTATATCTGATCAACGAGCAGGATGAAATCATTATGTCCGTAGCAGGCTACCGCAAGGCAGGAGCGGAAGGGTATCCCAAATTTGAATTTACAGAGGACCATCTGCAGCAGGGGGCCGAGATCGTGTCGATTGGCAGCGCCCGATACGTTAAAGGCTGGCGTCTGATCGGAATACCGCAAGGAGCAAGGGTGGCTAATGCGATGTTCGAAATGCGGCTGTATGTCGGTCTGCTGGCCATTGCGGTGACACTGATTGCATCGATTTTTATCTATGTGCTTCTCCGATCGTACCACTACCGGGTGAAGCGATTGTCCCGACATATGCACAAGGTGACCAATGAGAAGTTCGACCTGATCGAGATCGATGAGGGACGTGATGAGATCGGCGGGGTGATCCGCAATTTCAACCGGATGACCACGAGGATCAACTCGCTCATCAACAATGTATACAAACTGGAGATCCAGAAGAAAAGCCTGGAGATGGAGCAGGTGCGGGCAGAACTGAACTTTCTGCAAAGCCAGATGAATCCGCATTTTCTGTTCAACACGCTGAATGCCATTCTGGTGGTCTGCACGAAGCATCAATATACGGAAGTGACGGACATCATTAAGAGTCTGTCCAAGCTGCTGCGCCGTTTGCTGCAGTGGAAGGAGGATCTGGTTACGCTTGAGGAAGAGATGATGTTCATCGAAATGTATTTGAAAATCGAGAAGTTCCGTTTCCGGGACAAATTTGAGTATGAGTTCGACATCGACGAGAAGACGCTGGGCTACAAAATTCCGAAAATGAGCATCCAGCCGCTGGTGGAGAACGCCTGCAAGCACGGGATTCAAACGGTCAAGTCGATGGGGCTGATCAGGGTTACAGCTTCGGTGGGGGATGCCATGCTGCGGATCGTCATCTCTGATAACGGCAAAGGCATTGAGCCGGAGAAGCTGCGGGAGATGCTGGTATCGATGCGCAGTGAAAATGCGCATGGCAACAGCGTTGGCATTCGCAATGTGTACCGCAGACTTGAGCTGTATTATAACGATCAGGTTCGTTTTGACATTCGAAGCAGTCTGAATGAAGGAACCCATGTCTCCTTCGACATTCCGCTTCAGCTGCTGGACAATCCGGATTCGAATCAGGGGGAACTCTAATGGGAAACACGGTGTTCAAAGTGCTGTTGATTGACGATGAGCCCGGAGCACTGGAAGGGATGCAGCTGTGGATTGATTGGGCAAAGCTCGGGTATGAAGTATGCGGTAGCTGCGAAAATGGTGTGGAAGGTCTCAAGCTGATGGAGCAGCTGCGGCCCGAACTCGTCATTACGGATGTCCGTATGCCCTTGATGGACGGACTAGAGCTGATCGAGGCGTGGAGGCAACGAGGGGGCTGGCCGGTCCGGTTTGCCATCGTCAGCGGGTACAGCGAATTTCAATACGCGCAGAAGGCGTTACGCTTTGGCGTCTCCCACTACTTTCTCAAGCCGATTGATGAGGAAAGTGTGTCGGAGGAGCTGAGAGGGATTTACAAGGAACTGCTGGGCGAACAGGAGCGTCAGCGCATCCACCGGATCGCTTCCTATGAAGAAGCGGTGACCGCGATTGAGAGCCTGCTCTATCCCCAGTATGCGTCTGCGGAGAAGCAGAGAGTCATTGATCGCCTCTCCGAGCTGTGTGAGGCATGGAATGTGTGTCTGATCCAGGCGGATGCACAGAGACGAATGGAGCTCAAGGAGCGTCTGCTGTTCGCTCCCCATGATCCGAGGGCATCGTACTGGATTGATCTGGATAACACCGGATCGGCTCTTGTGTTCGGGTATGCCCCGAATGAAGACGGGCCGGACGGCATAGGCCGCATTCAGCGACTGGCGAGTGTGGCCGGCAGCTCGCGGGAATTCATCGGATTAGGAAGGGGCACGCCTTCCCTGCGCGGGATTGAAGCCAGCTACCGCGAGGCGAAGGAGTTGCTGCAGCTTCAGTTTTATGAATACGTGCATACCGGAATCAAGCGGCGCAGCGCTGTACAGCTGCGAGCCTTCAACTATCGCTACGACCAGGTCAGTCAGGCGGACCGCATCATCACCGCGCTTCAGCTGCTCGATAAATCAGGCTTCGAGGAAGCGGTATGGGCTGCGGCGCGGCATTTCCGCGATGAATGGGTTGCGCCCGAGATTGTCATCCATTTTGTGGCCCATTTGTTTTTCCAGATCAGTGAGCTGGTTAAAGAGATGCCGGACGCAGCTGAACGTCTTCTGGAGAAATACAATCCGTCCCGCATCCCGGGCCAGGCGGTAATGATGGATGATTTGATCGATCAGCTGCGTGCATTCGGATTTGAATGCATCGATCTGCTGCTTGAGGAGAACATGCGTGTCTCCCAAGGAATCATTCACGACATCAACCAATATATCCGGGCCCATTACCGCGAAGCCTTGACCATTAAGAAGCTGGCGGAGATCTTTTACCTGCACCCGGTGTATCTGGGGCAATTGCTCATGAAGAAGAATGGTGTCGGATTTAACGAGTGGGTGCATAACCTCCGGATTGAGGAGGCCACCCGGCTGCTTCGGCTTAACCAGTATAAAAACAGCGAAATCGCGGAACAGGTAGGCTATGTGAATTACAGCCAGTTCCTGAAACAATTCGAGAAACGATTGGGAATGTCCCCTAATGAATACAAAAACAGGAACTAAAGTTTTTAGGGGTAATGCTTTAATTGTGTTATAGTTTCGCGCTTGGCAGCGCTTTTACAATAAGGATAAGTTATTGAAAGGGCTTTCAGTCCCTGGAATAACCATATCATTTCGGAGGTGCTTTATATGGGGGGAAAGAATAAGTCGGTACTCCGGTTCAGCATGATGCTGCTGCTTTCGCTTGGTCTCGTACTATCGGCTTGCAGCGGCGGTAACAACCAGGGAGCTGCCAAGAACGATAATAACGGACAGGCAGCCGGGGATAATGTTGCGAATGGAGTCGAGCCGTTTGAAATTTCGGTTTTCATCGGTCAGCCCGACCAACAACCAACACCTGACAACAAGATTTATAAATTAATCAGGGAAAAGACAGGAGCATCCTTCAAATTCGAGTTCCTGGCAGGCGATATTGACCAGAAGCTCGGCGTTATGATTGCAGGCGGCGATTATCCGGACATGATGACAGCGAATCAAAAGCTGACAGCTGCCGGTGCCTTTATCCCGCTCGAGGATTTGATTGAAGAACATGCGCCAAACTTGAAGAAGCATTATGAGAAGTACTGGAACATGATGAAAGACCCGAATGACGGTCATATTTACAATCTTCCAAACTACGGTGTAACGAATGCGGACGTTACCTCGTCTTGGTATTCGGGCCCGGCTTTCTGGATTCAGAAGGACGTGTTGGCAGAGGCGGGATATCCAGAGGTTAAAACCTTGGATCAATATTTTGACTTGATTAAACAATACAAGGAAAAGTATCCGACCATCGACGGTACGCCGACGATCGGCTTTGAAATTCTGAACTATGACTGGAAGAACTGGGGGCTGTTCAATGCTCCTCAGCATTTGATTGGTCATCCGAACGATGGCGGTGTGGTCGTTAAAGACGGCAAGGCGGAAATTTTTGCCGACAAGGACTATGCCAAACGTTATTATCAAAAGCTGAACGAAATGAATGCCCTGGGTATTATCGATAAAGAAGCGTTCACCCAGAACTTTGACCAGTATATGGCAAAAATATCCAGCGGTGCAGTTCTTGGTATGTTTGACCAGCACTGGAACTTCCAAAGTGCAGAGGACGCGCTGATTACTCAGAAGAAAGATGAAAGAACGTATGTCGGTCTTCCGCTTGTATTTGATGAAGGCATCCGGGATCATTACAAAGATCGTCCGGCTTTGAACCTCAATAACGGTTTCGGGATCACGGTCAACGCATCCGAAGAGCAGGCGATTCGAATTATCAAATTGTTGGATACGCTGATTCAAGAAGATTGGCAAAAAATCTTGTCCTGGGGGATTGAAGGGGAAGATTACATTGTCAAGGACGGCCGCTTCATGAAAACGCAAGAGCAACGCGATCAGTTTACCGATGCAACCTGGAAGCTCGCGAACAAAGCCGATTCTTTCCACGGTCAAGCACCAAAAATGGAAGGTTTATTCTCGGACGGCAACGCTACAGATGCCGCTGCCCAGCCTGAAGAAATGGTAGCCGCTTTGAGGGAGTATGACAAGAACTTCCTTGCCCAATACGGTTTCAACAGCTATGTTGACTTCTTCAGTCCGGCTCCTGAGAACGACATCGCTTACCCGGCATGGTCTGTCGACCTGGTAGACGGATCTGAAGCGAAAATCGTGAATACGAAGCAAAATGAGTTGTCCACGAAGTTCTTACCGAAAGCCATTCTTGCTAAACCAGAAGAATTCGACAGCGTCTGGGATGAGTACGTCTCTGAAATCCGCAAGCTCAACATCAAGGCTTATGAAGATCGGATTAATGAAGTGCTGCAATGGAGAAGAGACACTTGGTCTGTTAAGTAAGGCAACGGAAGGTAGATGAATCGGAAACGGGAAGGCTTCATGCCTTCCTTGTTTACGAAATATGGGGTTTTGGGGAGAACAAACTTATGGAAGAGACCTTTGTCAAAGACTCTGCCGTCCGGAAGCCTAAGACAAACAAGAAAATCACCTGGGCCGTACTCAAAGAACAGAGACAGTTGATCTATATGTCGGTGCCTCTGATGGCTTACATCATCTTGTTTGCCTACGTTCCTATTTGGGGATGGACCATGGCTTTCCAGGACTACAAGCCGGCTAGAGACTTTAGTGAACAGACGTGGGTAGGATTTAAACATTTCGAATTTCTTTTTAAGGATGAAAGTTTCCTGCAAGTGCTTCGCAATACGCTCGCAATGAGTGTTATCAATATGATTCTCGGCTTTACGACTGCAATTATCCTTGCATTGCTACTGAATGAAATCAAGAAAGTGGTTTGGAAAAGAACCGTACAGACGATCTCCTATCTTCCGCACTTTCTATCCTGGATCATCGTAACCGGGATTGTGGCGACGAGCTTGGCTTCGGACGGAATCATCAATGATATCCTTATGAAGCTGCATCTCATCAAGGAGCCGATCCAATGGCTCAGTGAAGGCAAATACTTCTGGGGAATCGTCGGGGCGTCGCATGTTTGGAAAGAAGTCGGCTGGAATACGATTATATATTTGGCTGCGATGGCATCCATCGACCCGGCGCTTTATGAGGCTGCCGATATGGACGGGGCAAGCCGCTATCGGAAAATGTTCCATGTCACTTTGCCGGGCATTAAGCCAACGATCATCATTCTGTTGATCATGCAGGTCGGTCACATTCTGGAAGCAGGATTCGAGGTTCAATACTTGCTGGGCAACGGCCTTGTTGTCGACTGGTCGCAAACGATTGACATTTTCGTGCTGAAGTACGGGCTTGCCCAAGGAAATTACTCATTAGCAACGGCTGCCGGTATATTTAAAACGGTCGTTAGTGTGACGCTGTTATTGATTGCAAACGGAGTCGCGAAACGGCTAGGGGAAGAGAGGCTGCTATAATGGCAAATCAACCAACCAGCCCTGGGCCAGCAACTGCTGCCGCAGCGCCTAAATCCGTCAGAAAAAAAAGAGTAGAGCCGATCCTTTTTAATACGTTCAATACCTTGTTCATGATAGGTCTTGTCATTGTCACATTATATCCGTTCCTGAACACGATCGTCGTTTCCCTGAATGCGGGGAATGATACGATCCGGGGCGGAATCTATCTCTGGCCGAGGGAATTTACTTGGCAGAATTACAAGGCGGTATTTGCTTCGGGAACGATATATGATGCGTTCTGGGTTTCCGTGGCACGAACGGTGCTTTCAACGCTGCTGAATCTGGTCTTGACCACGATGCTGGCATATACGCTGAGTCGTCGGGAATATGTGTTCCGCAAGCCGATTACATTGATCTTTATTCTGACGATGTACTTTAACGCCGGTTTGATTCCTGGATATTTTCTGATGAAGGACTTGCACCTGCTGAATTCATTCTGGGTATATGTAATCCCGTCGATGATCAGCGCATTCAATATGATCGTTATCCGGACGTATATCGGAACGATTTCGGAAAGCTTGGTCGAATCGGCAAGAATTGACGGAGCCGGGGATTTTAAAATCTTCGTCCGGATCATCTTCCCGCTGTGTAAGCCGGTGCTGGCAACTATTGCGCTTTTCGTGGCCGTGGGAGCTTGGAACTCCTGGTTCGATGCATTCATCTATACCTCCTCCCGCCAAGAGCTGAGCACTTTGCAGTATGAGCTGATGAAGCTGCTGTCATCCAGTATGAACGCGAACAGCAATCCGGCAGTGGCTGCCGGAGCCGGGATGACGCAGGACGCTGCGGTGAACATGGTAACGCCGATTTCGATTCGCGCTGCCGTAACGGTCGTGGCATCCGTTCCGATTCTTCTGGTTTATCCATTTGTGCAAAAGTATTTTGTTGTCGGTCTGAATGTCGGCGGTGTCAAAGAGTAAGCAGACACACATGAAAACACCGGTTCAAGCAGGAGTGCAGCTCCTTGCCTGATCCGGTGTTTTGTTTTGACCAAGGGGTCCCACTCCGCCCCGCAGGTGCGTGGCGAGGCGTGCAGCGGTCCCTGGCTGCTCCACCTCGCAGGTGCATGGCGAGGCGTGCAGCGGTCCCGGTCGCTCCACCTCGCAGGTGCATGGCGAAGCGTGCAGCGGTCCCGGT
>NZ_NPBY01000020.1 GCF_002272015.1 Paenibacillus campinasensis
GGTCGCTCCACCTCGCAGGTGCATGGCGAAGCGTGCAGCGGTCCCGGTCGCTCCACCTCGCAGGTGCATGGCGAAGCGTGCAACGGTCCCTGGCCGCTCCGCCCCGGCGAGGCGTGCAGCGCTTGGATAATTCAGCTGTGGATCGCTTGTTCTCGCGGGTTACGGAATATCGTGCGGATCACAAATTCAGGAATGATCAGCAGCAACGCGATGGAGCTGTATACGCTAATGGTGTAGCTTAACGGGTAATCCAGACCGATCCCGTAATGCAAGAGCGTGGTAATGAGATGAATCAGCATATTGGTGAAACAAAAAGCGTAGCTACGGATCATCCAGTTGCGGTGCCGGATCATTCGCTTCTTTTTGATTTGCACGAGCGCCATGATGGTGATAAACGGCCAGATCATATTCAGTAAGTTGAATCCGATGCTGCTGACCCTGCCCCCTGTAGCGTAAGGAGCCATATATCCGGATGTTAGTACGACGATGAGTACGGACACGATATAGAGGTAGCCGTTGATGCGATGGAACCGGCGGCTTTTTTCCAAAAGACGATTGGAGAAATTAAGCAGCCCGGAAGCCATAGCAACACATGCGAATGCAACATGAACGTACATCACGTTTAACCAAACCGGGGGGTTGAGCGTCCGCCGTAGTCCTGTTTTATGGCCTATAAATCCGGCGGCACTTGGATCAATGACATAATTTTTGACCAGTGAGTAGAAGATGAAAATGATGGTGATCCCAGCGAGGAGCCGGAATAAAGTTTTGCGTCGATTCATGGATTTGTAAACCTCCAGAGATGGGAGAGCGATGAACGTCTCTCGCTCCCAAATTTCAGTTCGGATCAGGACGGTCAGGATCTTCGCGTGCCTGTCAATTTCGAGGCAGGCAGCATGCCGGCTTTGGCAACGCCGGTCATGCGATCAGTCTCGACGGCCACTTCAAATTTCAGGTTCAATCGCATTGGCTTCGTGACGCGCAGCGACCAGATCAGCTTGCCATCCTTTAGCACAGGATTCAGGAAAGGCACCGTCTCGTTTGCCTGAGTTGCCTGACCCTGAATCTGTCCATCTACAGAGGATATCGACAGCATGACCTGCATATTTCCGATTGGCGTAGCGATGGCAATATCCCAGTCTCCATCGAAGGCAGAGGCCGGTAAGGCGGTATCCTTCACGTAGGGCATGCTTCCAACTAGCTCGGGATGATCTTCCTTTAGGTGATCCGCCTCGGAATACCCTGTCTCGATGTCATCCGTCCTGGCATGATCCGTAACGGAGTGTCCCGTCTTGGCATGCTCCATCTCGGATCATGCTCCGCCGTCCTTCCGTGCGGCTTGTCCCGGATCCATTCCGGTATTTCTCCAGACAGTACCTCTCCGCTCGAATTCGAACAGTTGCTCAACCGTATGCGCTATTTTGGGTCCGAGCTCGCGTTCCACCAGATATAGTGCTACATCGAGCCCAGAAGTAACGCCGCCGCCGGAGACGAGATTGCCATCATCCACAACGCGTGCTGCAACCGGGATCGCTCCAGCGGCGTCAAGCACCTCCATACCCATATGGTGGGTAACCGCATGCCTTCCCTCCAGCAGGCCGCTCATGGCAAGCAGCAGCGAACCGCCACATACAGTAGCGACGATGATGTCCTGCTGGAGTGCCTGTCGCTCATCTTTCTGCTCCTCGATTGCCTGTCGTTCAAGCGCCTGTCGCTCAAGCGCCTGTCGCTCGTCTATCTGCTGACCAACCGCTGGCCGTTCAAACACCTGGCGCATCAAACTGCCCAGCTACGTTTGCGCGGCTCTGCCGAGAATGGCTGGGATAGAATCGGGGCCATCGCCCTCCACCTCCCCGGCCGCGCCGGGGACAAGGATAATTCCAGCTTGCTGTGGGTTCAGCTTGCCGCTGACTTCAATCTTTAAGCCGCCCATGCCGCTCGGAACGGATCGGGGCCCCTCGGCAGTAACCAGTTCTACATGGAGCGTACCGCCTGCGATCATGGCAGCTGCGCAAAAGACTTCATAAGGAGCTATGACATCCATTAGATCAAAACCGTCAAACAGTACAATTTGAATTTTTATGATGTTGATCCTCCTTCTCGTCTTCCGTTAAAGGAATGTTCATAGAAGAATCGTAACAAACGAATATCTCAAACAAGGCGTCCAAAAAGTCACAAAACAATAACAATGTATCACAAATCAGGAGTGTGCGTTAGCTTCCTATGAAATAAATGATAAACTGGTTCCAAAGGTGGGATATTTGTGAGTGAAAAGACAACGATACTTGTGGTGGATGACGATGCCAGCATCGTGGAACTGCTGCGGGATTTTTTAGAGTTTGAACAATTTCATGTGTTGACCGCGTATGATGCGCAAGCCGCGTGGTCTCTCTTTACGAAGCACGCGGTTCATTGCATCGTGCTTGATGTCATGATGCCGGGACAGAGCGGCTACGAGCTGTGCCGCCGGATTCGGGCGGAGAGCGAGGTGCCGATCCTGTTCCTGAGCGCCCGCAGTGACGACGTTGACAAAATTCGTGGACTGACGCTCGGAGGGGATGATTATATTGTTAAAACAGCTTCTCCCGGTGAAATCATCGCCCGGATCCGTGCGGTACTGAGGCGTTCGGCTTCGCCGCAGCGTCCAGTGGAGCGGACACTTGAATACGGACGCATTAAGCTTAATTTGTCGGCAAGGGAAGTGTTTGTAGACGGGGAGAAGGTGGTGCTGACCCCTAAGGAGTATGAATTGCTGCGGTTGTTCGCGGAGCATCCGAGGCAAGTGTTCACATATGAGCAGCTGCTGGGGAAGTTCTGGGAAGGCATCGGCGACAGGCACACCGTGCGTGTGCATCTGGGGCGGCTGCGTGAGAAGATCGAACAAGACCCGAATCAGCCGAAGCACCTGATCAATGTATGGGGCGTAGGCTATCGTTTTGATGAGGGAGAATAATATGAAAACTGTGCGAATTCGTACGTTTACCATCATCTGTTTAATATTGATGTTTATATTGCCATGGACGTTTTTTGTGGCATCTCACTATATGGAGAATCGGACATTCCGCTTATCTGAATCCCGGTCGCATGAGCAGAAGGTCCAGCAGCAGCTGGACGAAATGATCGGCAGGATCGAAGCGGGAACGGAAAGCTGGATCGACCCGGCGTGGCAGCGGGAATTGAAGGACAAGCTGCAGGCAGTGGAAATGGATGCGGTACTTCTGTCTGCTTCAGGAGAGGAACTGTTTCGTTCCGATCCGGATCGCCGGGGCACTTCATCGTCAACCGAGCGGTTCTCGATTATTGTGAATGGAGAGCTGCATGGGAAAGCTATCATCTATCTGCCTTCGTCGAACATGTCGCTGATCCTTTCCATATTTGCCGGGCTGATTCTGGCATTCTTTGTCATGGGGGCAGCGATGCGCAGGCTGCTCCTGAAGCCGCTGGAGAAGATGAGTGTGGCGGCAAGGCAGATCGCGGAAGGAGATTGGGACGTGGAACTGCCTCGATCGGGGATTACCGAGATTTCCGAAGTGCGTGACGGATTTGCCGTGATGGTGAAAGGACTGCAGAACTCCTTTCAAAAGCAGGCACAATTGGAGCAGGAGCGCCGATTTGTCATCAGCGCCGTTGCCCACGATTTGCGTACGCCGCTGTTTGCTTTGCGTGGGTATTTAGACGGCCTAGAGCAGGGAATTGCCCGGTCGCCTGAACAAATATCGAAATATGTGGCGGTATGCAAACAGAAGTCCGAACAGCTGGGTCTGCTCGTAGAGGGTCTGTTTACATTTACAAAGCTGGACTATCTGGAGGCCAAGCTAAGCATGGAAGAGGTGGATGTGAAGCTGGTGATGGAGCGGGCGGTAGACAGTCTACGACCGTTGGCGGAGCACAATCAGATGGTGATCAACAGTCAACTGGCTGGGCCGTGCATGATTAGCGGCGATGCCCATCTGCTGGAGAGGGCCATGAACAATCTGCTAGACAATGCGGTCAGACATACACCGTCAGGTGGTGCAATTGAAGTTCGCTGTAGCCAGGATAACGATCGCGTGGTTTTCGAGATTCGGGATGCCGGTTCAGGATTCTCGGTAGAAGACCTGAAGCGCGCATTCGAACCCCTCTACAGGGGGGAAGCTTCCCGAAGCCGTGCGACGGGTGGAAGCGGTCTCGGGCTCACCATTTCGCAGCGAATTATCCGGCGACATGGCGGTGACCTGACTGCGGCCAATCACCCGGAAGGAGGAGCGATCCTGCGCGGGTGGTTCCCTGTGTGGCATCCGGGAAACGCCCTTGGTTTGATCGAGACAGCGCTGGATGGAGATCGCGTGTGAGTTTTTATTGATAATTCGCTTTCCCAGAACCCTTGCGCAGTTATCCCGTTTAATCAGGACAGCAAACAAACAGAACAGACTGGCTAGGCGCCCCTTGTGGCCATCCAAATACAATATGTTCAGAGATGCTGTGATTTCATATGGTTTCCAACATACTGATCATGCAACAGCGGCAAGGGAGGGATTACATTGGCGGGCGATCAACTGCCTGTAGGAAATCCGCGGCACGGTCACACACATCTTAAGCAACTTCTGACCCATCGATTCCTCCGTCTCGGACAAGCGCAACCAGCGGCGTCCTGTATACTCACTCAAATAGGCCTGGAGATGCTTCAGCTCCAGCGCACCATAAGTGCTTGTTAGCGACTTCCAAGCCTCTCTCACGACGTTCCGCAAAGGCGTATACAATCGAAACGCTTGAGGGAACAGACCGACGTCCGATGACAGGCGATCCACATGCTCATCAATGAACGCGGTAAGATCGCGACGCGCTGCCTTTTTATCGGTTCCTCGGCTCTGCGGTACCAGGCGAATTATGACTTGCTGCGGTTCACCGGCCTCATCGACCGTGCAGCCAGCAACGACTGCCGAGGCATGTGGATGCGAAACCGTACATCGGGAGGGATTGCGTCCATATTGATCACTGTTTACCTTTACATCGCCGTAGAGCAGCTCCCGGGCATCGAAATACAGGGCAGCATGGCGAATTTTGTGCAGCATTAACCACGCGGTCTTGTAAGTGACGTCAATCACTTGACACAGCCGCGTGGCCGAGATGCCGTCCGGGAGCAGGAACAAATCCAGGGCGATGAACCACTTGAGCAAGGGAAGCCGGGTTCCTTCAAAAATGGTGCCGACCAAAGCCGATGTCTGATGCTTGCAACGTCCACACTCGAACAAGGGAATACGCCGGGAGCTCAGACGGCTGCACCCTGTGTGATTACAGCGCGGGCAAATAAAACCGCTTGGCCATTTCATGGCAATCAGCGCCTCCATGCAGTCTTGCTCGCTCTGATAACGGTTATGGAAAGATTGAAGCTCCGTCCCCGTATGGCTCATCATATCCGCTCACCCCGAATAAAAGTTTACTTGCATAAATTCCCGATTAAAGAAAATGACGAACACTCGTTCCTTTTATTTCATTATAGCAAACGTATGTTCCTCTTTCAATCGAAAACGTGAAATAAAATGTCTTATTATTCCGATTCACGTTTCCTGATTCTCACTCATCAACACTTGTTTGTGCGCATAATGCACTCTCTTTTTCAACTGTTAAGCCGATCATGACTGACGGTCATTCGCTTGTTTCTATGTTTCAGACTCCCTACACCCTGAACGAAAGGGATAATGATTAAAGGGGAGGGGGAGAGGAAGGAGGAGCTCAAGGGCATAGAGGCGAGGTCAAAGGCATAGAGACGAGGTCAAAGGCATAGAGGCGAGGAAGAGGGTCAGTAGTCAGAGGCCGGTTTTTAACATATATAATTTCTGGTATGCCATGTTTACAATGCTCATTAAATGTCCCGTTTTCATGTGCTATGTTGAGTATATGAGATAACGTGAGGGGGATGCAGATGGACAAGAAGCAGCAGATTGCCGCAATGAGTCTAGCCGAAACTTTTCAGGATCGCTTTTTGATCGGGGCGGCCGTGAATCCGTTAACCTTGGATGCCCAAAAAGAGCTGCTCGTACAGCATTTCAACAGTGTCACTGCGGAGAATGAAATGAAATTCGAAAGGCTTCACCCCGAGGAGGGAGAATACACTTTTTCAGAGGCGGACAGACTCATGGACTTCGCGAGAGCGAACGACATGGCCGTCAGAGGCCATACGCTAGTATGGCACAATCAGACGCCGGATTGGGTGTTTCAGGATCGTTCAGGAAACGTCATCGGCCGCGAAGTTCTGCTGGCACGGATGAAGGAACATATTGATACTGTGGCCGGCCGCTACAAGGGTCGTATTTATGCTTGGGATGTCGTGAATGAGGCAGTATCCGACAGTGGTAATGAACTGCTTCGCTCTTCCAAATGGCTTGATATTGCTGGTGAGGAATTTATCGCAAAAGCGTTTGAATACGCGCATGACGCCGATCCGGATGCTTTGTTATTTTACAATGATTATAACGAGTCGTTTCCAGCCAAACGGGATAAAATCTATTCCCTGGTCAAGTCCTTGAAGGAGCGGGACGTTCCAATCCACGGCATTGGCATGCAGGCGCACTGGAACCTGGTTAGCCCCGCGCTGGATGAAATCCGTGAAGCGATTGAAACCTATGCGAGTCTCGGCGTTGTGCTCCATATTACGGAGCTGGATGTATCGATGTTTGAGTTCGAGGACCGCCGAACCGACTTGACATCTCCGACAGCGGACATGCTGGAGCTTCAAGCAGCGCGTTATGAGCAGTTTTTTGGGCTGTTTAAGGAATATCAGGATGTGATCGGATCGGTTACCTTTTGGGGAGCGGCTGATGACTATACCTGGCTGCATGATTTCCCGGTGAGAGGGCGCAGAAATTGGCCGTTCCTGTTTGATGAGAGGCATGAGCCGAAGGACTCGTTCTGGAAAGTGATGGGGGTTGCGAGCTCCCACGATCCCAAGCCGCTGTGAATAGGAAACCGAGCACGGTTGCACAAATTTTAACTAAATGAAAATAGCAGGTCGCCTTATTAAACATCCAGGCATGGATTCCCGGTATGAACCCGGATCCGTGCCTTTTATATTTGTTATCTAAGTTGTCCCGAAAGCAAATCTTAAGCTTTTGTTAAGAACTTAATAGTCTGGCGTTAAGAACTTAATAGCTTAGCGTTAAGAACTGTCCGCTATACTGTTGAAATCCGTTTCGGACCACCGAGGCGATTCAAACAGGATGAGAGGGCAATACTATGAACAATTCACAAGCATTAGGGCTTCGAAGAGAGAGACTTCCAGAATTACAGCTGGTTCGCGCATGTGCGATTATCGGCGTCCTGTCGGTACACTCCACGTCCTTTGCGGTATCTGCAATGACAAGCTCCCAATATTTTTGGACGTACAACTTTCTGAATATTTTTATGAAATTCGGAACGCCGACCTTTATTTTCTTAAGCAGTTTGGTCTTGTTCTACAATTATTACAGCGAGCCTATTACTTTGAAGCGGATTAGCGGCTTCTATAAAAAGAGACTGTTATATATCATCGTCCCGTATACGGTGTTTTCGGTATTCTACTTCGGACTGCTACATTACTTGCATTACCAGGGCAGG
This sequence comes from Paenibacillus campinasensis, assembly GCF_002272015.1. Lineage (GTDB taxonomy): Bacteria > Bacillota > Bacilli > Paenibacillales > Paenibacillaceae > Paenibacillus_AQ > Paenibacillus_AQ campinasensis. The sequence continues at coordinate 7,573 of NZ_NPBY01000020.1, forward strand.
CCGCTCGGGGAAACGATGGAGAGCTTCTTTACGAAGCTGCTAACAGGCAAAGCATACACCCATCTTTATTTTGTGTTCATCAGCATTCAATTTTACCTGCTGTTCCCGCTTATACTGTGGCTGCTCAAAAAGATGCCCCGTCTCGCTCGCTGGGCAGTTCCGATTGGACTAGGAATCCAGTGGACCTTTATACTTTTAAACAAGTATTATTGGCAAGTGCCGAATAAAGGAAGCTGGGCATTGTCCTACATAGCCTACTTCATGCTTGGCGCTTTTGTTGGCATCTATTACCCGAAATTAAAAGCTTGGCTTACGATCTGCCGGACCCATGCAACGCCATTGCGGACGGCCCTGTGGATCATACTGTGGCTTGGATGGATTGCGGCAGGGCTTGGTCATGTGTATGTCTATTACAACAGCCGATTATATGGAACCGCATATAATTCGACCTTATATGAGCTGATGTGGAATCTGCATACTTATCTGGGAGTAATCGTTTTGTTGCAGTTGGCATCGCTCGTTTATCGGGGGGCGAAACCAAGGGTTACCGATGGCTTGATGCGTTTAGGTGCGGTGTCATTTGGGATTTATTTAATACACCCGTTCTTTTTGCTGGTTTATCGACAGTTTCCACCTGAGACAGGGAGTTCACTAATGATGTATCTTTGGTATGCCGGGGGCTTTGCCGTTGCGCTGATGTGCTCATGGATAGTGGTGGAGATAACGGTACGCTGGCTCCCGGGATCATGGGTGATCTTTGGCCGTGTTCCAAAGTCGAAGAGTACCGGACAACAACAGGACATAGCGGCGAGCCGCAGTCTTAGAACCTGAATTCGAAGACCAGGTGTATACCGTGTTGTTGAGAACAGGTTATAAGATCCAGCTCCCGGACATCATAACCATAGCCAGGAAGCAACGGCCAGACTTAAGAGGCGTTCCGCCATAACATATAGCAGTAGAGTACAAGGAGGAGTCATGTCTGGAGTAACAATTCTGATGGTAGACGATGAGACAGAAATTATTAAATTGATGGAAATTTACGTAAAAAACGAAGGGTATACGCTATTGACGGCTTCCAATGGTTTGGAGGCGCTTGAAATACTGAAATCTCATCCGGTGGATCTCATCATATTGGATGTGATGATGCCCCAAATGGACGGTATCGAGGCCTGTATGAAGATCAGGGAGGAGAACAATACACCGATCATTATGCTGTCAGCCAAAAGCCAGGAAATCGATAAGATCGCCGGTCTCAGCATCGGGGCAGACGATTATGTGACCAAGCCCTTCAGCCCGCTTGAGCTGATTGCACGCATCAAATCTCAGCTTCGCCGATATAAGCATCTGAACAGCAACCGGGATCAAAACGAGAATGAAATCCTGATCGACGAGTTGTCGATCAACGTAGCCTCTCATCGGGTAATGCTGGCTGGCGAGGAGATTAAACTGACACCAAGGGAGTTCGCATTGCTGCATATGCTGGCAGTCAATCGAGGTCTGGTGCTCAGTATGGACAAAATTTACACGGAGGTATGGAACGAGCCGTTTATGGAATCCAAGAATACGGTCATGGTACATATCCGCAAGCTTCGGGAGAAGCTCGAGAAAAATCCGCAACAGCCGGAGATTATCAAAACCGTGTGGGGGATCGGATACAAGATAGAGTAAACGAAGGCAGAGGTGTCCTAACTTGAGACGAATACAGTTTAACAACATTCGAATGAAAATGCTGATTATGCTGGTAGCCAGTATCGGCATTACCGTTGCTCTGCTTATAGTTCTCTATGCGTTAAGCATTCTGATCCTAAGTATTCCATATATTAATTCTCCGCTAGCCTGGGTCGTCAACAACATCGGTTCCAAGCCTGTCATGTATGTCGTTGGCGTGCCCCTCTTCTTTGTGATGTATTACTTAGGGACAAGGTGGTTCATTCGCGATTTGGAATCCATTGAAGCGGGGGTCCGCGAGGTGACTGACGGACACTTCGATTACAAGATCGAGCTGCATTCGCAGGATGAGCTGGGGCGTCTAGCCTCGGGCATTAACCATATGACCGAGCAGCTGAAGCAATATCTAGAGGAAATCACGCATGGGCTGCGGGAAATTGCCAAGGGCAATTTTGATACGGAAATTCCCGTCCGCCAGGATAGTCAACTTGGCGAGGTTGCTAACAGTATCAACCAGATGAGCCGGCAGCTTCACCAGTCCATTCTGGAGGAACGCAACGCAGAGAAGACCAAGAACGATCTAATTACCGGTGTCTCTCATGATCTGCGTACCCCGCTGACATCAATTCTCGGGTTTCTAGAGGTTATTGAGGAGGATCGGTATCAGGATGAAGTGGAACTTCGGTATTTCATTAATATCGCCTATGAGAAGGCGCAAAATCTGAAGAAGCTGATTGATGATTTGTTTGAATATACAAGAATCAACAACGGTCTTCCGCTGGAAATCCGGGAAATCGACATGACCCGTTTTATAAAGCAACTGATCGAGGAATCGGTGCCGGCTATGGAAAAGTCAGGGGTTGAAGTTGAATTGGAGGCCGAGGAGGGGCTAGCGATTGTGGCTGATGGCGGCCAGCTCGTCAGGGCTTATGAAAATTTAATGTCCAATGCCATCCGGTACGGAGCGTCAGGCGGAAAAATAGATATTGCAGTCCGAAGTGAAGGCGATCAGGCGGTTGTCCGTTTCACGAATTATGGAGAGCCCATACCGGAGCGAGATTTGCCATTTATCTTCGACCGGTTCTATCGGGTGGAGGGCTCGCGTTCCAAGGAGACAGGCGGAACTGGACTCGGACTTGCCATTACAAAGAGCATCGTCGAGGTGCAAGGAGGGGTTATTTCGGTCCGAAGCGACCGACAAAGCACGACTTTTGAAACGCGTTTTCAAAAGGCAGGACAAGACTTGAATAGGGGATGAAAAGATGAGGAATAAACGTGCTTCGGTGTTGAAAAAACAAATAGCGGTTGCGGTTTGCGCCATATCGGCGCTGACTGTCCTTATTCCAACTTCCGGAGTAAACATAATCCATGCGGAACATGCAGACACCTTTCAGATGAATGAATCAGTCCCGAAAGAAGGGGCACATAAACTGATTTTCTCATCAACGAAAGCAGTGTATATACTCAATGACGCAGAAATAAGTGCAGCTCAGCCGATGCTCAACCGCGGCGGGTATAATTATGTGCCGGTCAGCACGATGGCGAAACTGCAAGGATTCAGCCTCGCTTATGATGCAACGACCAAAGAGGCTAGAATAAAGGGCGGCGGCGAGGAGTATGTTTTCAAGCCTGGCAGCCGCATCGTTAAGGGGAGTGGAGCGACTTACTCAATGGAACTCCCCGCAATCACACACCGCGGAAGTATGATGGTTCCCGTTCGCGAATGGGCAAAACTTACGGAAAGCAGGCTGGCATGGGAAAACAAACAGCTCACATTATCCTGGGGAAACCAGGAGCATCCGGAGGGCTTTGCTCCTGTCGCCGATTTTGCCACGGATAAGGCGGAGTATCGGCTCGGGGAGCCGGTCAAATACGAAAATCTGAGTCACGCCCCCGGCTCCAAAATCGTGAAGGAAACATGGGAGGGGAACGAATCCGCCTTCTTTGAGCCCGGAGAGCATGAGATCATGCTGGAGGTGGTCAACAGTGAGGGAGTCAAGAGCTCTGTCCGCAAAGTGATCAAGGTGCTTGATGAATCGCTGTATACGAAGGAAGAGTTTGATCGATTATTTACCCCAATTGGTCAAAAATTTGACCTTGACGCCTCTTCTGCATTGCTTATGAATACCCTTCCTTTTACAATCGTGCCTCAAGACGGGCAGACATTCATTCGCAGTAACAGCCCCGAACATCTGACTGAGGAAGGGATTGCATATCAAGATACGATTTCAGGTGATGTGCGAATCAATATTCACAATCAGAGCCGTGCGAGCAAGGACCTGTCTGTTCATCTGATCGCTACGAATCCGGGAAGCACGCCGCTGTCCATCCGGCTTGGTGCGACCGGAATCGGGGGACCTGCGAAATATGTGTCCACCAGCGGCAAGGCGGCGATCACTCGTTACCTGGAGGCGTTCAGCAAAAAGGAGGCACCGGAGATTGTTACCATCCCGGCAGGGGAATCGGCTGTTCTGCTGCCTGATATGAGCGGCATTCCGCTTAAACCGGGTATGGTGCGAACGATATATACCGATCTGCATACCGATCAGGAAGTCAAACTCTCCGTGGTCGTGGCTGATCCTTCGCGCGACCCGCTGGAAGCGCTGGAGGAACTGCCCGTGCTCCCTCGGGACGGCAAGCATGTGCGGGGGACGTTCCCAGGCGCGAACCGGGAAGTCGTTGTCGATAGCGGCCAGCTTGGGCTAGAACCGCAGCGTCTGGTGCTGGGGGATTCCAAACAGGATGCATTCCTGAAGGGCGTCGACGGTGTGACAGGGGAGGAAGAGACTAATATTGGAAATACAGGCGTGTTTTATTCGATGAAACTGCGAATTGCGCCAAACACGTTAGTAGCTCTTAATGCCCGGGGAGGCCACTATGCGGGCGCGCTGCTCGTTAACGGCAAGGTGGTGCAAATGACCGATGGCAGCATCTTAAGAAATCAAAGCGAGGCCGGTGTCCTGTACCGAACAGGGAGTGCCGAGGAAAGCGTGACATTTGTGTTTGTGCCTGCTTCGGGCAGCAATCTTCCCGTCAATATGCTATTTATGCCGTTGCCAAACAAATCATAATCGAATCGTGCTGAAACGCTCCCTGATCAGGGGGCGTTTTTTCTAAGTGCTCGTGTGTTCCTGTTCAAATCAATCTTTCTGACTAGAGCATCGTTTTTTCAGTTTCATTTAAGTGTTTGCTAAGCATTTAAAGACGTTAGCGTTAAGATGTCTTCCTTATACTTGCAGCAGCAAGCAAACAAGGAGGCAAACAAACATGAAAGCACAATGTACAACACAAAAATCAAACCTGGGCAGGCTTCAAGTCCAACTAAGAGGGGTGGTGCTTCTCCTCGCCTTGGTTGTCATGGTTACAGGATGCGGCGGCAACAAGGTTCCTGATGAAGTGACTCTGTCCCTGGATGGCAAAGAATTCAAGGAACCATTGGCCGAAATTCACGAAGGGCAGTTGATGGTTCCAGGATCCTTCATTAAAGACGTGCTTGGCAAAGAGGTGGAGTGGAGCGAAGATCTTAGTGCAAAGGCCCCTTCGATTTCAGAGCCAATTGTACACTATTCCGGCAAAGTCGGCGTGTTGATGTATCATGACCTGATGGAGAACCCGGATCGCGGAGACATCCTGTCCGTGGATCAATTCAGGGGACAGATGGAGCTGCTTCGGGAAGAAGGGTTCGTACCAATCAGTATAGACTTATATTTAGATTACATCGGCAAGGGAAGCGAGGTGCCGGACAATGCAGTTTTGATTACGTTTGACGATGGGTATGAGAGCTTTTACAAATACGCTTTCCCCATTCTGAAGGAATATAATTATCCGGCCGTGAACTTTGTCATCGTATCGGCAGTGGATTCACCAAGCGGTGAAGGCAGACCGAAGTTAACCTGGGAGCAGATGAGAGAAATGCAGGAACATCGGATCGGATTCTATAGTCATACCTATGACATGCACCGTTACGGGAGCATCGACGCCAAGGGGACACAGAAGCCGGTAACCACCCGGAATTTATACCTTGCAGATGAGAAACGCATCGAGACGGACGAAGAGTACGAGAAACGAATGGTGGACGACCTTATCCACGCTGAACAAAGGCTTAAGGAAGAGCTGGGCAACAACCGGAGCGTGATGGCGCTCCCATACGGGGCCTTTAACGACAAGCTGCTAGAGATTCTCGATTCCGTGGGTATTGAGGCTTCCTTCACGGTGAAGGAGGGCATCAATGAGCGGGAGGACAGAAACGGATACCGCATCAATGCCGGGCGGTCTGATCAACGTCCAGAGATAGTGCTGGCCAAATTAAAGGGTCAGGATCCGAGCCAGCGTCTGCTTGTGAATGGAGATGGAGCACAGCTTCGCATCAGCGGCACAACCGTACAATTTTCCAAGCTGCTTCAGGGCGTAAGCCCGGAGGATTCGCTTGTCCCGCTGCGGGAGGTGTGCCAGATATACGATATTAAGGTCGACTGGAATCATAATAAGAAGCTGGCGGTTATGACCACTGCTAAAATTAGCCGCACTGCAAACTGAAACCCGGCTCGGTTGTATCCATCCCCTACATAAATGATGCCCATAGTTCAAACAATATAGGTGAACGGAAGGTAGTTTTCAGAATGGAAAGGGGCTGCAAGCGATGATTCGGAGCCGTTATGTCAAGACGGGGCTCATGTTCTGTGCTGCGCTGCTGTCAGCGGGCTGCCTGGATGAGGCTGAAGCTGGTGCCTGGGCTGGTCGGTTGTCGGCCAGATCTGAAGTACCGGTAATTGGTCTGTCAACTGGCCTCCATGTGGCCAAAGACCCACAGCGTATGCCGACCACCGAGTCTAGGGGGCGCAGAACACCACCGGTAAAAGCAGGGGAACGCTATCCGGATGCCGAGGATCGAAATGCGGGGGTGCCGCAAAGCAAGAACCGCAAGCTGGCTATCATTATCGACGATTTTGGCAATGGGCAAAAAGGGACAGCCGAGATGCTGAACCTGCCTGTGAAAATTACGGTAGCGGTAATGCCATTTCTGGCCACCAGCCGTGAGGATGCAGAGAAGGCTCATCAGCAAGGGCATGATGTCATCATCCATATGCCGATGGAGCCGAAGCAGGGACAAGCCAGTTGGCTGGGGCCCGGAGCGATTACGACCTCGCTTTCGGATGAAGAAATTCGCCAGCGCCTGGAGGCTGCTATTGATTCGATCCCCCACGCCATCGGTATTAACAACCACATGGGCTCTAAAGTGACCGGCGACGAGCGGGTCATGTCGATTGTTCTTGATGTATGTAAGGAGCGAGGCTTGTTCTTCATCGACAGCAAGACAAATTACCACAGCATTGCCTTGAAGCTGGCGCAAACCAAAGGGGTTCCTGCCCTCGCGAATGATCTATTCCTTGACGATGTGCATACGGTGCCCCATGTGCAGAAGCAGCTGAAAACCGCTGCTGAACATGCGATCAGGAAGGACACCTGCATTGCGATCGGCCATGTTGGGAAGTTTGGGGGACGGACAGCTGAAGCGCTGAAGCTTTCGGTTGAGCAGATGAAAGGACAGGTGGAATTCGTTGGCATCGGCGAATTGGCGATGGAACGTTCCAGCTGGAGACCTGGTACCGTCCCTATTTTCTAAGACAAAACATAGAACCTCTCTCGGCTGTCCTTGTGACATGAGGGAGGTTCTTTTTGTCTTAGTAGCTCCTGCATTATGCGCATACAGCAAACAGGCCTGTCTTTGTCACAGGGCAGCAAAATAACTGATAATACCGTTCGCTACTGCCTCGGCGATCGCTGCTTGTCCTTTACGGGTGGTCAACATCAGCCGGTCTTCCGGATTGCTCATAAATCCGGTTTCTACAATTACAGCAGGGACATCGGTTGTGTTAAGCAGATAGAAGGGCTTGCCAACCGTCACTCGGTTGGTTCGGCTGTATAGCTGATTCAACTCGCGCTGGATCGATTCAGCGAGCAGTGAGCTTCTACCTTCGGCCTGATGCAGCACAATTCCGCCTCGGCTTCTCGTATTTTTACTCCAGTTGACGTGAATGCTGACAATGACCTCTGTCGGGATTTCCTTGCTGAGCTGTTTACGCTGCGCCAGATCGCGCTGATGCCTGGACCTGCTGCGATGCCAGCGATTGTCGTCACTGAGCGCGTAATCTCCATCCCGATTCAGTACGGCGTGGAAGCCTTCTTTGCGCAGCAGCATGAATAACCTTCTGGAGATTTCCAGGTTGATGTCTTTTTCCAAAATGTCGCCATGCGATGTTCCTCCGTCAATTCCGCCATGTCCTACATCAATCAAAATGACATCATACGGAAAGGGATGCAGACCATGGAGCGAATACGCATCCTCCCTTTTGTTTGCTTCCGATGCGGAGGCGGGATGCGGAGAAGAAACGGTATCCTTGCTTGTCCCGGGCTGAATGCGTGGAGGCGTATAGGCAGAGCTTCTCGAAATTTCAGCCAGCCGCAGCTTCAAATGGGCTGACTTTAGCCCTGATGGCCTGTCAGATATCTGGTGTATGGTTAATGGGAACTGCTGGGTAGCGACCGAGGCAATATCCAGCAGCGGGACTGCTGCAATGGTGCACGCAAGCATGGTTAGGATGGCTTTAATCAAGATCGATTCCTTCCTTCGATTCAATATCTGTCACAAGGGGCGAAGATCCGCCTTACGCTCTTAGAATGTACACTTTCGGGAAAAACATGCCGAGTGGGTCAAGTCCGTCTAAAAGCGCTTGAAACTGCGCAAACTGATATTAGGGGCGGAAAAACCAACAAGGAGTTGAAGACGATGGCCAGCGGTGATGAGTTGATTAAGTACATTACGGAGCGTTTTGTCACCTATATGGATACGCCCCGGGAGGTACGCCGGCAGGAAAAAGGGAAGGTAAAGGAACCCTGGACGAAAAAATGGTTCGGAATGATACCATTTTCGGTCTCTTTATGGAAGGATGACATCAAAACCAGACGAAGTGGCAAAAAACATAAACAGTCTCAAGGATGAGATGATAACCATTACTCGTTATGTTCATGATCGGGAGGGGCGTTGAATCGCCAATACCCCCGTGTGTGGCGATATCCGGCATGTGGTTGATACCACCGTGGGGCTGATTCGCCATAGATGTAAATTGGCGGTTCTGTAAGCTTACGGGAGTCGTGGATTTTAAAAAAAGGGCGCTGACTGCAGTACAAAGTCAGCGCCCTTTTATGGCGAAAATAAAGACCATTCCGAATTCCGAACGTTACTCAATGCCGTGGAAGCGCGTGAAACACCCCATGTCCGGCAAGGCTTGAGGCTGGAAGAAAGCGCACGGTATCGGCTCCTTCCAGCGTGACTGCAGTATAAATCACAGCGGCTCCATTGTCTGCATCATGCCATCGCTGCCAGCCGTTCAAGGCGAAGGGAGCTTCATAGGCTGCGTTCCGAGAGCCGGCTGAGAATACTAGCGATGAGTGAGCCTGGAGAAGCTTCCGAAGCTCACTGCTGCTTCTGGCCTGCAGGCCGGGCGTGGTCACCCACAGCAAATTGCTGTATGAATCGGTCGCCTGATTGGCCAGCGAAGGTGTCTCCGGGAGCCAGACCTGCCGTGGATTGAATTTTACTTTTGCTTGGGCAGGGGGAAGGGCAGATTCGTGCGAAGCCGAAGCGGCTTGGCCTTTGCTTAGACTATCATCGGGTTCGACCGGCAACGCTTGCCCGGTAAAAGCGCTGATATGAAGCACCTTCTTGTCCGGCAGCCTGATATCCCACACCGGTAAGACACCGCTGTACCCTCGTTCGATGACGCTTCCTTCGGGCAATCCCGCGCTGCCTTTGAGCAGCCCTTCGGCTGCGAGACGCTCATATAACGGCGCCTGACTGAACGGAAGCGTAGAGCCGATTCCGTATTCAGTCAGACTGTAGCCGCCGTCTTCCACAGCGGTAATAATTAGATAGCCTTGCGGAAGCCCGCCTTCGGACAGCGTCACCAACCAGCCATGCGTTCCCGGACCGAGCGGGGTAAATTCAAGCTCGGCTTCAGACCAGGCTGTGAATGGAGCATGGCCGGATAAATGGTCAACGGTCTGTTCAGCGAAGGCAACAAGGCTGTCCGGCACTGCCGCAGCTAAATCGAGTCCGGTCTTGTCAGCGATCCGGAGGTCAGCGGATCGAAAGTCAGCGGATCGGAGGTCAGCGGATCGCAAGTCAACGGATCGAAGGTCAGCGGATCGTGGCTCGACAGTCTGGCGATCAGGGGTTCCGATATTGGCAGTCGCTTGGTGAGCAGTCCAGAGTGAAAATACCGGGTTATCCGCAGGAATGACTTGCCCGGTCGATGAGGTGCCGCCTGCGGCGTGCCCTTGGGCAGCGCCTGTGCCTGTCGCTGCCGACACCTCGCCTGCAATCGGGGATGCCAGCAAGGCAGGCGCGAGGGTGACAGCGCATAGCAGCATCCGCCCGAAATAGGATTTAAGCGTTCGAGACAGCATCATGGAAGTCGGTTGCCTCCTTTTGTCGTCAACAATTGGATTTTGCGTACCTTAGGATGGAGTTAGACGATGAACCCCTCTATATACGCCCAGTATATCGGACAAGCTGTGCAAAGGCTGTTACAAGCTGTCGGGGTACCGTCTCTGGATTAGGTTCTAAATTTGCCTTGATTTGTAGAGCGTGGTCAGGAAGAGGCGCTCACGGGCGAACACAGATGAAACAGCCCGCTGGTTATGGCGGATAAGCTCACTTTAGGCTCGTACTGCCACTGCATCTCCGATTTGCGGTTCTCGTACTGCTCGGCAATCAGGGCTTTTTTCTCCTCATCTTCTTCCTTGAGCAGGTCTTCATAATAACCGTCAATAACAGCCAACTCCTGCTTAAGCCGCTCGCGCGCCTGAGCGGCCCATCCATAGTCGAGCCTGCTTAATTTCTCAATCAGGTAGTCTTCAAGCAGCGCAGCAGCTTCCGTCAGCGTCAGGACGGCTGGCTTGACATGCACACGCTCCGGCAATCTGGGATGCAGCTCCCGGCCCTCAAGCACGGCCGGAAAATGCTCAATAATTGCCCGGCTCGACATAGAAATGCCGAGAAAATGCAGCTCCTCCCGCTTCAAGTCACAGCTGAATTCCACCTTGAAGCAGACGCCCAGCCACTGCTCATAGGCGGTCGAGCGTCCTCTCTGTGCCGCCGGGGCTGATGGCTGCTGGAACAGATAGACGCACTTTCCTTCCTCGCGGGCCGCGTTCCATATTTGCGCCAGTCTGCTGCTCCCGTAAGTGACATCCTCGCGCTGGATTCGTCCCGGGCCAAGCACAGGAAGGAGAGGCGCTGTGCCATAGTACCGTGACAGCACCGGGTCCTGGCCTTGCCCGGCGGGCGAAGCGCTGTTCTTCTGCTGCTTGGCCAGCGCTTCGTCATACTTGGTCGGATCGAATACAAAGGTAAAGGACAGCGTCTCCGCCGGAGCGCCGGTACGTTCCACGAAGCCCCAGTAATACGGGCGATTGGTCAGCATTTTGTCGGCCTGGGGAGACAGCTTGACGGTGACATGCTCAGACGATTTCTCGATCACGCTGCACTCGGTGGCCTCCAGATACGTCATGAAGTGTTCCTGAACCTCCTGCGGCGTCATGGTCATCTTTAGGCTTCCTCCTCTCGTAATGGCTCCGATATGTTTTGCTGCTCCAGATCTCTGCGGATGTGCTCCAGCGAGTCGCCGAGGCTGTGAAGGCGCTGCCGGATCTCGTCGTCGTTGCCGGACTCCAGCATAATTTTGTAGAGGCTTTTCTCAATCGATTCCTTCTTCTCATACCGCTCCAGAATGACATCCAGGCCGCCGATCACCATCTCGAACATGTTGATCTTCTCGTGGAGCAGGTTCAGAATATGTTCCTCAATCGTCCCGGAGGTTGAAAGGTTGAATATTTTGACATCATTCGTCTGGCCGAGACGATGCACCCGCCCGATCCGCTGCTCTACGCGCATCGGATTCCAGGGCAGATCGAAATTGATCATATGGTGGCAAAATTGCAGGTTGATGCCTTCGCCGCCCGCTTCCGTGGCAATCATCACCTGTGCGCGTCCGCGGAACAGGTCCATCATCCAGTCTTTTTTGCCCCGGTTCATCCCGCCGCGATAAGGCACGGATATCAGTCCGTGATCCCGGAAATAATTAAGCAGATATTCCTGAGTGGCCCGGTACTCGGTGAATACGATCACCTTTTCGTTCATCTCGCGGATCAGCTCAATCGTTTTTTCCGCTTTGGTGTTGGCTTTAATGTTCTTGATCAGGTAGACAAGCTCCCAGATCTTATCGCGGAGCGGTGAGTCCTCAGGCAGCTTCTTCGACAGGTTCACCAGCGTGACAAACACGGCATCCCTGCTGCTGCACACCTCCCGCTGCAAGGTGACAAGCGACAGCATGCTGCTCAGATTGCCGCCAGCTGCCTGATACTGATCTTTAACAAAAGAGGTGACGCCGTCATACAGCGCCTGTTCGTCAGGGGAAAGATTGAGTCCGACGTTGCGGACAGTACGTTTCGTGAACGCTACGTCGCTCTCCCCGCGGCGGTTGCGGATCATCACTTTTGACAGCTCGTCCTTGAGCTGATCCTGGTTCTTCGGCTTGCGCTTGTCGACGACGAAGTTGGCGGCGAACTGACCCTGCCCGCCGAGCTGGCCGGGCTTGAGCAGAGTGATGAGATTAAACAGCTCGCTGAGATCGTTTTGCACAGGTGTCGCCGTGAGCAGCAGGCAATATTTTTTGCGCAGCTTTTCGATGAATTTATAGTTGGACGTTTTTTTGTTCTTCAGTTTATGCGCCTCATCGATGATGAGCATGTCGTATTCCCGATTGAGCAAAATTTCCGAATGCGGATCGCGCTTGGCGGTGTCCATGGAAGCGACCACAATGTCGTTTTCCCAGGAGTACATTTTCTTCTGGGCCACGGCCGGAATGCCGAATTTGGAGTTCAACTCACGGACCCATTGCAGCACGAGGGAGGCGGGAACGAGGATCAGCACTTTGGATACGAGCCCGCGGACCATATATTCTTTTAAAATAAGACCGGCTTCAATCGTTTTCCCAAGTCCTACTTCATCGGCCAGAATCGCCCTTCCAGACATTTCGAACAGGACGCGTCTGGCGGTATCCGTCTGGTGCGGGAGCGGAGACAGATCGCCGATATGTTTCAAGCATTGCAGCTCTTCAAAGCTTGTAACGAGACGCGCTTTCTCTCCCTCGACGGCCAGCTTGGATAGACGCCAGTCGCCCCAGGGGCCTCCCTTGTCGAGGCGGCTCTCCAGATCCTCCAGCCACGACCGGTCACGGTGTATGGGAACCGGAAGGCGATTGTCCGGATGGCTGCCGACAGGTTCGGCAGGGCGGTTATTCATAGGATTCTCCTCCTCATGATGAAAGTTTCCAAGACAGCAGTACCCCTAGTATGGACGAAAACAGAAGGGTTCATAACTGTGGCGCCTTTTTGGCAGAAGGGAGGGGCCCAAAATTCACAACTTCGGCATAGCCTGACCATATATAGTGTAGTATAATGATTCATACCTACAATATATGGTGTGTACGGCCGCAGATTTACGTTTAGCCGTATACATACTAGGGTAAGTTGTATTCGAATCAGGATAACCGGATTTAGATCATACTAATGTAGTCATGGGAGGTCGTAGCTCTTGGGTACTTTACAGAATAATCGGCTTGAAGGACTTAGCGAGAAAATCTTTTTGGATCGATATGCGTGGAAGGATGCGGATACTAGTCATGCCAAAGTCGGCGATGTCGTGCTGGTGCTGACAAAGGATGATCCGAAATTTCCGACGAAGGAAGTCGGAGAGATTGTGAAGCGGGAGGGGCGCTCCGTCACCGTCAAGACGCGGAAGGGCGAGCTGGTGGAATCGGATGTCGAGAAACTGACACTAACGATTGAGAAGACGCCGGAAGAGATGTGGGACCGGCTGGCATCGGCGATGGCATCGGTGGAGGCCACACCGGAGCTTCAGGATGAGTGGCGTCAGAAGTTCCGTCATGTTCTGGATGACTGGAAGCTTGTGCCGGGCGGCCGGATTGCGGCCGGAGCGGGTGCGAGCGATGAGCTGACCCTGTTTAACTGCTACGTCATCCCGTCTCCGAAGGATAGCCGCGGCGGCATTATGGAGACGCTGACCGAGATGACGGAAATTATGGCACGCGGTGGCGGGGTTGGCATTAACCTGTCGTCCTTGCGCCCTCGGCGGGCCATTGTAAAAGGGGTTAACGGTTCATCCAGCGGCGCCGTATCCTGGGGCGGACTGTTCAGCTACACAACCGGGCTAATTGAACAGGGCGGCAGCCGCAGGGGCGCATTGATGCTGATGATGAATGACTGGCATCCGGATATTCTGGATTTTATTACAGTCAAACAGACGATGGGGCAGGTGACAAACGCCAACCTGTCCGTGTGCGTCAGCAATGACTTCATGAAGGCGGTCAAGGAGGATCTGGACTGGGAGCTTGTGTTCCCGGACACGACTTCTCCGGATTACGATGAGGTGTGGGACGGAGACCTGGACAAATGGAGAAAAGCCGGACGTCCCGTCATTTCGTATCAAACGGTGAAAGCACGCGACATCTGGCATACGATCATTGAGTCGGCCTGGAAGTCCGCTGAGCCTGGCGTTGTATTCATGGAATATTACAATCAGATGTCCAACAGCTGGTATTTCAATCCGATTATTTGTACCAATCCATGCGGCGAACAGGGGCTTCCGGCTTGGGGCGTCTGCAACCTGTCGGCCATCAACCTGTCGAAGTTCTATGACGAAGACAAGCATGATGTGGCCTGGGATGAGCTGGCCACGACGACCCGTTATGCGGTGCGTTTCCTCGATAATGTGATCGACCGGACACCGTACCATTTTGAAGAAAACGAACAGAATCAGAAAAAAGAGCGCCGCGTCGGACTGGGCTCGATGGGATTGGCCGAGCTGATGATCAAGCTGAAGATCCGTTACGGCAGTCCGGAATCGCTGGAGTTTCTTGATAAGCTGTATGGCTTTATTGCCAGAGAGGCATATCTGTCCTCGGCCGATATTGCGGCAGAGAAAGGTTCGTTTAAGGCGTTTGATGCCGAGCTGTACTTGCAGAGCGGCTTCATGAAGAATATGACGGAGGTGTACCCGGAGGTTGCGGATGCTATCAGGGAAAAAGGTATTCGCAACGTCACCGTCATTACCCAGGCGCCGACAGGCAGCACAGGAACGATGGTCGGCACGTCAACGGGCATCGAGCCTTACTTTGCCTTCAAATATTACCGCCAAAGCCGGCTTGGCTTTGACGAGCAGTTTGTGCCGATCGCACAGGAGTGGCTGGACAGCCACCCTGGGGAGCAGCTGCCGGACTATTTCGTAACGGCGATGGATCTTTCTGCGGAGGATCATATCCGGGCGCAGGCGGCTATCCAGCGCTGGGTGGACAGTTCCATCTCGAAGACGGCCAACTGTCCGGCTGACTTTACGATTGAAGATACGAAGCGGCTGTATGAGCTTGCCTTTGATCTCGGCTGTAAAGGGGTTACGATCTACCGCGACGGCAGCCGGGATGTTCAGGTGCTTCAGACAGAGAAGAAGGATGACAAGGGCGCAGCAACGATAACGGCAGCTTCTCCGGAAACAGCGCTGGAGCAAGGAGCCGTAGGTCAGGGCAGCGAAGAGGCCGGCGGGGTGAAGCCTGCGGCAGCGGCCACGCCGGAACCGGGTTCAGCGGCGGAATCAGCAGACGAAGCCTCCGCGGGATCAGAGGCAGCGCAGACCGCATTCCTCGCTTCGTCGTCAGCTTCAGATCAAGCTCCGGGCAAGAGCGGTCTCGACAGAAACTACCAGAAGCGTCCGCAAGTGCTGCGCGGGGCGACTTACAAGATGAATACGCCGTTTGGCATGGCTTATATTACGATCAACGATTTGAACGGCACACCGGGTGAAATCTTCCTGAATGTGGGCAAGGCGGGCTCGGATGTGTTTGCGATGGCCGAAGCTTTGGGCCGCGTCTGCTCGCTGTTCCTCCGCTATGGTGAACATGGCAACAAGGTTGAACTGCTCATCAAGCACTTGAAGGGCATTGGCGGTACGGGCGCGATCGGTTTTGGTGCGAATCGTGTGGAATCGATCGCTGACGCCGTGGCGAAGGCGCTGGAGACCCATGTTGCAGCCGGAGTCGATGCCGGGCATGACCCTGCCCCGGTAGCAGCAACCACCGAGAGTGCTCCAGGGACGGACAGCGAAGAGAGCTTGGCTGGGGGTGCAGCAGCATCGTACAGCGGCGGTTATCCGTCCGGCAGCTCCATGTCGCTTGACCTGTGCCCATCCTGTGGCGGCGCCTCCTTGATCAACATCGAGGGCTGCAAAACCTGCAGCAATTGCGGGTACAGCAAGTGCTCATAAGGACAACCTCATCCGAGCCTGTTCGAGGCTGCTGCTGTGGGGTGTCAGAATGTTTACGTAGATTTTCAGAAGTAAAGAGAAGATGCATGAAGATAGCTATAAGTAAAGCGACTACGTAAAGCGACTAAGTGAATGACATTCGGGTTTAAACGAAGAGGGGCTGTTTCATCGTCCCTCTTTTTTTTATTATTGTCGCTTTTCAATCATGCCGCTTGTGACGATGATATCTGTTGGCGATCCCGGCTCTACCGTGCTGAAATGATATTTGATGCAATGGCCTGTTCAGATTCTGTCCGGCTCGGCGCTTCGTTTCCTCATCCGTAAGGAATTGTACCCCGAGGCAGGGATTGTACCTTTCCCTTGCGAATAGTGAAGTGTATCATCAAATTACTTATATTTGCAAACGCTTTCTTTTTTGAGGAGGGTACATATGCAGCGTTTATGGTCCAAGTTCTCCCCTGTGTTCCGAAGATTTCTAATTTCTTACCTGATTGTGTTGCTGATCCCGCAAGTCGCTGGTTATGCATCCTACAAGGCCTCGATTGAAGTCGCGAAATCAAGCTCCATTGAAAACAGTTTAAGTTCCTTGAATTTGGGAAAAGAAATCATCGAGCGCCATCTGGTGGAGGTGGAAGCCTTCACGAAGCAGCTGGCGATCAACCAGGATTTGTACCGGCTAATCGCTGATCCGAAGCCGCTCGACAGCAACAACGTTTACGGCTTGGGACGCATGCAGCGCAGCTTGTCCATGTACAGCAGTACAAACGACTACCTGTCCAATTTCTTTATCTACATCCGCAATTACAATGCCATTATTACGCCGAACACCGTCTATTATCGGCCCGAGCATTATTACGCTGAGAATCGGCTTGAAGGATGGACGTTCGAGGAGTGGGAAGAGGCCGTATTGAAGAAGCCGCATCTGAATGAGCTGATGCCGCTTAAGAAATATAGGAGGGAAATCCGTGATTCGGTGTTTGTCGAGACGCCAGCCATCACGTTTCTCCAGTCCATTCCACTCAACAGCTTCAACAATCCGCAGGCGATGATCGGCGTTCTGATCGATGAAGATCATATGGGCAGTCTGCTGCAAAATATCGTAGACCAATACGGCGGTTGGGCGCTGGTTGCGGACCGGGAAGGCAGCCTGATCTTATCACGGGGAATCGACGAAAGTGAGGCCAGACGCTATATAGGGGCCCCGGCAGGCGAGAATGGCGAAGTCAGCCCCACAGAAGACGGCCGGCTGTTGATGTCGATCCGGTCTGACCTGAACGGGTGGACCTATATGGCTGGAATACCCGAGCAGGCGCTGATGACAAAGGCCGATAGAATCAAGCAGGTGACGATCACGTTTACGCTGGCCGCGCTGGTCATCGGCTTGCTGATCGGACTGCTGCTTGCTTATCGGCACAGTGCTCCCATCCATTCACTTCTGTCCGTGTTTCGCGAACAAAACCACGCCTCCCGGGAGAAGATCAACAACGAGTATGATTTTCTGGCCGGCAACATCGCAGCTCTGATTGCAAACAACAAATTGCTGGAGTCCTCCCTGAACGATCAGCTTCCGCTGCTTAGGGACGCGTTTATCAAACGGCTGTTGACAGGCGACTTCTATACGATGCGTGAGCTTGAGGCGGCTTCCGGCCAAACGGGTGTCCCGCTCCGCGGCGAGCGCGGCCGTGCAGGTATTCTTAAAGTGTCCGGATATGGAAGCGCTGACAGTGAGGAAATCATCCAGGAACTCAGCGTGGCGCGGCTGATCGTTCGTCAGGCCTTTAGCCGGCTGGATCACGACGTGCTGGTTACGGATTGGGGCTCAGACCAGATCGCATTCGTGCATCCGCTGGGGGAAGAGCCAATGGACGACATGAATGATCATATGGAAGCCGCTTTGCTTGAATTAATGGACTCCGTATATCGGCAACATCGATTGTCGATCACGATCGGGCTCGGTTCACCGTACGATGCGTGGAATGACGTGGCTGACTCGTTTAATGAAGCGCAGCAAGCGCTGGAATACGCCATCCATACCGGAGCGTTCGGCATGATCCGGTTCGAGGATATGATGAAAGCGACGGAGCTGTACTACTATCCGATTGAATCCGAACAACGGATGCTCAACATGCTGAAGGCAGGTGAACTTGAGGAGGCAAGCCGCCTTCTTGACCAGCTGTTTAGCCGGAATTTTGAAGAAAGGGAGCTGTCGTACGAAATGACACAGCAGTTTGTCATGGAGCTCAGGGGCACCTTTTTGAAGCTGGCGGAACAGAAGATATTCCATGACGAGTCGCTGACCGATCATATCAAGCACCAGATTACAGCCGTTTCAACGACAGATGGGGTCAGTCAACTCAGGGACAGGTTCGGAAGGCTGGTTCATGATATTTGTACAGACATTCGTAAGAAAAGAAAGGACATGTCTGCCGAGACCGTGGGCGAGATCATCCGTTACATCCATGAGCGCTATTCCGATGCGGAGTTGACGCTTTACCGGCTCGCGGAGCATATCGGTAAGCCCGAAAAGTATATCTCCCAATTGTTCAAGGAACATACGGGAAAGAATCCTTCGGACTATGTTGAACTGGTGAGGATCGGCAAGGCAGTTGAACTGCTGCAGCAGAACCATTTGACGATTGACGAAATTGCTGCACAAGTGGGGTATAACAGCGCCCATTCATTTCGGAGAGCCTTCAAGCGGGTTCGCGGCGTGTCTCCGAGCGCATTCCGGCAAATGGCCGAATAGCGAGACGGCGGTTACGCCAGCCTAGGAGGTCAGTCCTTGCTCTGACCACCGGATCGACGTGTTGGCGGATGTTTTTTATAGAATTCGGTAAGTGAAAAAACGAGTGAAATCAAGGGTTTCAGGGCATCCGTATCCGGAATTGTACGCTGTGGAAGTAAGTGTGCCTTTACGAAGTCTAGCGTGCAATTTTATGATTACGCACAAGAAAGCGCTGTCAAAAAGTGTTCTCACTTTAACGGCAGCAATTACATCGAGGGAGGGATGGAACTGAGTACCCTATTTTCCAAGTCCAAAACAGCCGGAACTCCGAGCAGCAAACGCTCGGAAATCAGGAGAGTCGCTTACCGAAGCTTCAGAAGACATTGGCAGCTGTATCTGCTGATTATTCCGCCGGTGTTGTACTTCATCATCTTCAAGTACTTGCCGATGGCAAACGCCGTGCTTGCTTTCAAGAACTATAACGTGGTGAAAGGGATTTGGGGGAGCCCATGGGTCGGCACGCAGTATTTCGAGATGTTTTTTCGCAATCCGGCGTTTGCGACACTGATCAAGAACACGCTGTACATTTCGTTCTATCAGTTGATCGTCGGGTTTCCGGTCCCCATTCTGCTGGCGCTGGCTTTGAATGAGGTGAAAAGTGCAAGGTTCAAAAAAACTGTGCAGATGGTCACCTATGCGCCATATTTCATATCCACGGTCGTCATGGTGTCCATCATCATGCTGTTCCTGTCCCCACGACTCGGGATCGTGAACACGATCGCGGGTGCGCTAGGCTTCGAAGCGATCAATTATCTTGGAGAGCCCGGCATGTTCCGCACGATTTACGTGCTGTCCGACGTGTGGCAAACGATGGGCTATTCCGCCGTCATTTATCTTGCTGCGCTGGCAGGGGTTGACCCGTCATTGTATGAAGCGGCGAAGGTGGACGGCGCCAATCGGTTCCAGAAGATTCTGAACGTCGATCTCCCCGGCATTATGCCGGCAGCGGTCATTATCCTGATTCTTAGCGTAGGCAACATCATGGCGCTCGGCTTCGAGAAAATGTACTTATTACAAAATCCGCTGAACTTGTCCACGTCGGAAATCATCTCCACCTATGTGTACAAAATCGGATTGCTAAACGCGAACTATAGTTTTGCCACGGCGGTTGGACTGTTCAATTCCTTAATCAACCTGGTTCTGCTCCTGGTCGTCAACACGATTGCCAGGCGGGCTTCCAATACCAGTCTCTGGTAAATTTTGCGAAAGGGGTTGAGTGACATGAAAACATGGCAAACCCACTCTGGAAGCCGGCAGCGCACAAGGATCAAGGAGTCGCTAGGGGACCGCATCTTTCTGACTGTGACCTACATCATGCTGACCTTGGTATTAATCGCTGTCTTGTATCCGCTTATTTACATCGTAAGCTCTTCCCTGAGCAGTCCAAGCGCCGTCTCTGCGGGCAAGGTGTGGCTATGGCCGGTCGACATGACGCTGGCAGGGTATGAGGCGGTGTTCCGGAACGGCCAGGTGCTGACCGGTTATGCCAATTCATTGTTTTATACCGTGGCCGGTACGTTAATTAGCGTATCCCTGACGATTATGGTCGCCTACCCGCTGTCGAAGAAGTCCTTCTTCGGCCGCACGCCGCTTATGATTTTCATCACCTTTACCATGCTGTTCTCCGGCGGCTTGATTCCGACCTATCTGGTTGTTAAATCAATGGGCCTGATCGATACCCGCTGGGCACTGCTCATCCCGAATGCTGTTTGGGTATGGCAGGTCATTATCGCCAGAACCTTCTTCCAGACCTCGATCCCGGATGAGCTGTCTGAGGCGGCGGATATCGACGGGTGCAGCGACATCCGCTACATTTTCAGCGTCGTTCTTCCCCTTGCCAAACCGATCATCGCCGTGCTTTCGCTCATGTATGCGGTGGGGCAGTGGAATGCGTATTTCGACGCCTTGATCTACTTGAAATCGCAATCGCTCTATCCGCTTCAGCTCATTCTCCGCAGCATTCTCATCCTGGGCAGCGGAACAAGCAATATAGATGCCGGGGAGATGGTAAGGCAGCAGCAAATGGCCGAGCTGATGAAATACTCGCTCATTGTGGTGGCAAGTCTTCCGGTGCTGGTGATCTATCCGTTCGTGCAGCGCTATTTCGTGCAAGGCATGCTGATTGGCTCTGTAAAGGGCTAAATCGAGGGCAGAGCCCGTTACATTTCATTATCCATTCATGAGGGGGAGATTGATTTGAGAAAAACAGGAACTCGTCTGCTTGTTCTCATTCTGACGCTTAGTTTCGTGCTTGCCGGATGCTCCGGCGGAAATGACCGTGCAGGGAGCGAAGAAGGCGGCATGCCGGATGCCGGCCAGAAGGTAACGATTAACGTATTTGCCCATCAAGCATCGGATGTGGACCTAGGGACCAACAAGTTCACGAAAAAAATGGAAGAGCAGTTTAACATCAAATTCAACTGGACAACCGTTCCATTCGACGGCGCGGCCGAAAAACGGCAAATCTCGCTTGCGTCCGGCGATTATCCGGATCTGTACTTGCTCATTCCATGGGTAGACCGCTTCTCGCAGACGGACTTGCTGAAGTTCGGACAGCAGGGGGTGATCATTCCGCTGAACGACCTTATCGACGAGCATGCTCCACACATTAAGGAAGTGCTGGAGAACAACGAATATTACAAGGCGATGAACACCGCGCCGGACGGCAACATTTACGGATTGACCGGCTTAAACGAATGCTTCCACTGCTCCTATCCGAATAAAATGTGGATCAATACGAAGTGGCTGGATCAGCTCGGGCTTGAGCAGCCAAAGACGCCGGAAGAATTCAAAGCGGTTCTCGAGGCCTTCAAGACGCAGGATCCGAACGGCAACGGCAAGGCGGATGAAGTGCCGCTCAGCGGATCTGTCGAGAATTTCGGAGTTCACGTGATCCCGTATCTCATGAACGGCTTTATATACAACGACGACAGAACATACCTAATCATGAAGGATGGCCAGGTGGACACCGCTGCCAACAAACCTGAGTGGCGGGAAGCACTGGGCTACATCAAATCGCTCTATGATGGAGGGCTTATTGACCCAGGGGCTTTTACACAAAATGCAGGCGCATATAAAAAAATCGGGGATAACGCGGACGCACAGCTGCTAGGAGCCGGGGCAGGCATGCATCCCGCCTTGTTTATGACTACGGGAGAAGACGCGCCGTACAGCAGGGATTACAATCCGCTTCCGCCCCTGCAAGGACCGCATGCCAATTATGCAACATTCAACTATCCGATTGATCCGGGCGCATCCTTCGTCCTGACGAATAAAGCTAGCCAAGAGACGCAAATCGCCGCCATTCGAATGCTGGACTATTTCTACACGCAAGAAGGCGCGATGCTTTCCTATCTTGGTGAAGAGGGCGTAAGCTGGCGCAAGCCTCAGGATGGAGAAATCGCACTGAACGAAAAAGTAGAGCCGCTCTATAAATCGATTCCGCTTGAATCCGGGGAGCAGCCTCGCAATGACAATTGGGGCGCACTGACTCAATATAACCACCATCGGGATTATCGTGATGCTGAAGTCCAAGGCACGGATATTTTCGCTGATGACGGCTACGAACGCCGTCTTTACGAGGCAACGCTATTGATGGAAGGCAAGGAGCCTCAGGAAATCTTCCCGCACTGGGCGCTATGGGTCGACCCGCTGGTAGCCGACGAAGCCAGCATGATGCAGACGAACATCAAGGACTATGTTGACCAGAACGCTTTGCTGTTCATCACCGGCGCCAAAAGTCTGGATAAGGATTGGGATGATTATGTGAAAGGGCTGGAAGGTCTCAACATGCAGCGTTATATTGAAATCATGCAGGCTGCCTACGATTCATCAACCATATCGAAGTAAATGGTTGTAGCAGGATAAGCTTGGGTTCATGGGGACAGGAGTCTTCGCTCAGCATGCGGGGGCTCTTGGTTCCATTATGCGGAATTTGGTCATGGTTATTCTTACTGTGAGATGTTATAACAAGGAGGAATGGAGGTGGTGTTCGATGCGCATTGACGCCCATCAGCATTTCTGGAAGATCGAACGCAACGATTACGGTTGGATTACGCCTGAAATTCCGGTGCTTTACCGCGACTATCTGCCCTCTGACCTCAGGCCGCATTTGCAGAGGCATGGCATCGGCCAAACGATTCTGGTCCAAGCGGCGCCGACGATCGAGGAGACCGAATATATTCTGAAATTAAGCGAAACGGCCGATTTCGTCGCCGGCGTGGTCGGCTGGCTGGATCTGGAGAACCCTGCGTTTATGGAACAGTTCCGCCGGTTTAACAGGCATCCGAAATTTATCGGGTTTCGTGTCATGATCCAGGATATGGCGGACCCGAACGTCATTTTGTCGCCCACTTGGATAGAAGCGCTTTCATACTTTGCGGAACAGGACGTTCCGGTCGATTTGCTGGTACTGGCTGACCAACTGCCACAGCTGGCCCAATTGCTGGAGCGGGTGCCTCGGCTTCGAGGCGTTGTCGACCATTTGGCGAAGCCGCCGATCGCATCTGGGATCATGGAGCCTTGGAGAAGCCATATGGCGGAAATCGCCCAATATCCGAACATCTTCTGCAAGCTGTCGGGGATGGTAACGGAGGCCGACCGTCAGGGCTGGCGCAAGGACGATTTTGCCGCATATGTCCGTGAAGCGCTTGACCTGTTCGGACCCGAAAGGGTGATGTTCGGCAGCGATTGGCCCGTCTGTCTTCTGGCAGCCACCTATGACGATGTCGTTGATGTGCTGCAGCATGCCCTTCGGGATCGTCAGCTGCCACCGGCAGCGATTGAAGCCGTTTTCGGCGCGAACGCCGCCAAATTTTATAAGTTGAATGAACATGAATAATGGAGGAACCAGGTGATGAAATACAGAAAGTTGGGGAACACGGGGCTGGACGTATCGGTGTTAAGCTTTGGAGCATCTTCACTGGGCGGCGTTTTCCGGGACGTTCGGAAGGAGGAAGGGATCCGTACGGTTCATACCGCCATCGACATGGGCATCAATCTGATTGACGTTTCGCCCTACTATGGCTTGACGAAAGCGGAAACGGTGCTGGGCGAGGCGCTAGGGACGATTCCGAGGGACCGGTATATTTTGTGCACAAAAGGGGGGCGTTACGGACAGGACGAGTTTGATTTTTCGAAGGAGCGGCTGATCCGCAGTGCGGAAGAGAGCATGCGGCGACTGGGAACCGATTATCTCGACATTTTGCTGCTGCATGACATTGAGTTCGGTTCGCCGGCTCAGGTGCTGGAGGAAGGACTTCCAGCGCTGGAGCAGTTGAAGTCATCGGGCAAAGTTCGCTTCTTCGGCGTATCCGGCTTGCCGCTCAATGTCTTTGAGGCGGTGCTGTCTCATAGCGCTCCGGATGTCGTTTTATCCTATTGCCATTATTCTCTGAACGATACCTCGCTGCTGCAACTGCTGCCGCTGCTTGAGCGTAACGGAACCGGACTGATCAATGCGTCACCGCTGTCCATGGGTCTGCTGAGCAACCGGGACGTGCCGGAGTGGCATCCCGCTGGGGAAGACATCAAGGCTGCCTGCCGGCGTGCCGCGGAACATTGCCGGAGCCGGGGTGCGGATATCTCGAAGCTTGCGGTCCAGTTCTCGACGGCTGATGAACGAATTCCAACGACGCTCGTCAGCACGGCGAATCCGGACAATATCCAGCGCAACGTGTTGTGGACGGAAGAAGCAGTGGACGAACAGCTGCTGCAAGAAGTGCTGGAGATTCTGAAGCCATTCGATGGCGCAACTTGGCCGAGCGGACGTCCCGAGTGGGGCGGGGAACTGACCTTGCAGCGCGGGGAGCGATCCTGATGAAGGGGGTCATCTGCGAGAATGTGGGGCGGTTCGTCGTTCGGGAGGATTTGCCGGAGCCGTGCATGCGGGAGGACGAGGCGATCATAAAGGTTCGGCGCATCGGTATTTGCGGGACCGATCTGCATGCATACCAGGGCAATCAGCCTTATTTTACGTACCCGCGCGTGCTTGGCCATGAGCTTTCCGGGACGATTGAGCAGATTGGCGACAACCGGGAGGGGCTTCAGGCGGGAGATCTGGTCAGCGTGATTCCGTACCTCCACTGTGGTCATTGCCGGCCTTGCCGCCAGGGAAAAACGAATTGCTGCCAGAACATGAAGGTGCTTGGCGTCCATGTGGACGGCGGATTGCGGGAGCGGATTGCCGTGCCTATCCGCAATCTCATCAAGCCGAAGGGGCTTACCCTCGATCAGGCGGCGATGCTGGAGCCGCTGGCCATCGGCGCACACGCCGTCCGTCGTTCAGGGATGGGCGATGGGGAGCAGGTGCTGGTCATCGGTGCCGGACCGATCGGGCTGGGTGTAATGGCAATGGCCCGCTACGCCGGCGCGAAGGTGATTGCGATGGACGTGAACGACGAGCGGCTTGCCTTTTGCAGGTCCTGGGCAGCGGTTGAACATACGGTAAACGCGCTCCGGGAGCCGAGGGAACAGCTGGCTGAGCTGACGGGCGGCAGCTTTCCGGCATGCGTGATCGACGCCACTGGCAACGCTTCGTCGATGGAAAGCGCCTTTGGGCTCGTCGGCCACGGCGGTTCCTTGACGTTTGTAGGGTTGGTCAAAAGCACGATCACCTTTAACGATCCCGAATTTCACGCGCGCGAAATGACCGTGCAGGGCAGCCGAAACGCAACGCGGGAGGACTTCGAGCGGGTAATTGCAGCTATAAACGGCGGCTACGTGGACATTGGCGCTTACATTACCCACCGCTGTGCACTTGAGGATATGATCGACCGTTTCGACAGCTGGCTTCTGCCGGAATCGAAGGTGATCAAGGCGATGGTGAAGCTAGGCGGGTTCGATAAATAACGGATTGGAGGAGAAGCATGACTAGTTGGACTGACATGGAGCAAGGGTCTCGATTATGGTACGGCAAACCGGCTAGCGAATGGAATGAGGCACTGCCGATCGGAAACGGACGTCTCGGCGCAATGATCTTCGGGGGCACGGCTGAGGAGAAGCTGCAGCTTAATGAGGATTCGGTATGGTACGGCGGTCCGCGTGACCGCAACAACGAAGATGCGCTGCCTCATTTGCCTGAGATTCGTAAGCTGATTATGGAAGGAAGGCTGCGGGAAGCGGAGGAGCTGGCGGCGATGTCGATGGCGGGGCAGCCGGAAGCGCAGCGACACTATATGCCGCTCGGCGATCTGCTGCTGTCCTTCGGCCAGCACAGTCAGCCTGTCAATGATTACGTGCGTGAGCTTGATTTGGAGAAGGGTGTATCCCGGGTCAGCTATCGCATCGGCGAGATCCGGTATACGCGCGAGCTGTTTGCCAGTTATCCGGATCAGGCGATTGTCATTCGGATAACCGCCGACAAGCAGGAGGCAATCTCGTTAAAAGCCCGGTTCAACCGCCAGAACTGGCGATACCTGGAGAAGACAGACAAATGGGGGACAAGCGGACTGCTCATGCGTGGGCACTGCGGCGGAGAAGGAGGCAGCTCCTTCAGTGCCGTCTTGAAGGCGGTTCCGGAGGGCGGCGTTTGCCGCACGCTGGGAGAGTATTTGCTGGTGGAAGGAGCCAGCACAGTCACATTGCTACTCACCGCCGGAACGACGTTCCGTCATCCCGATCCGGAGATTGACGGCAAACGGCGGCTGGATAAGCTAAGCCGGGTTCCGTATGCCGAGCTATTAGCCGGTCATGTCGCCGATTACCGCGAGTTGTACGGACGGGTCGAACTGAGACTGCCCGGGAATCCGGACAAAGCCGCGCTCCCGACCGACGAACGGTTGCGGCGATTCCAACAGGGCGAAGAAGACCACGGCCTGATCGCGACCTATTTTCATTTCGGACGTTATCTGCTTATGGCCTCCAGCCGGCCAGGCTCTTTGCCCGCGAATCTTCAGGGCATCTGGAACGACAGCTTCACTCCGCCGTGGGACAGTAAATACACGATCAATATCAACGCACAGATGAATTATTGGCATGCGGAAAATTGCAATTTGGCCGAATGCCATGAGCCGTTGTTTGAGCTAATCGAAAGAATGCGCGAGCCCGGTCGCGTCACTGCCAGCGTCATGTACGGCTGCCGTGGCTTCACGGCGCATCATAATACGGATATATGGGCGGATACGGCGCCGCAGGATACGTATCTTCCGGCTTCCTTCTGGCCGATGGGCGCTGCCTGGCTATGCCTGCATCTGTGGGAGCATTACCGGTTCGGTCAAGACCGATATTTTCTGGCACGGTCTTACGAAACGATGAAGGAGGCAGCGCTGTTCCTGCTCGATTATCTGATCGAGGATGATGAAGGGAGACTCGTCACTTGCCCTTCCGTTTCTCCGGAGAACCGGTATAAGCTGCCAAACGGAGAGACGGGGGTACTGTGCGTCGGGGCCACGATGGATTTCCAGATCATTGAAGCGCTGTTCAATGCCTGTATGCAGAGTGCGGAAATGATCGGGCGAGATGAGGCGTTCCGTGAGGAGCTCAGGGACGCGCTGAAGCGGCTGCCCAAGCCGCAAGTCGGAAAATACGGCCAAATTCAGGAGTGGATGGAAGATTATGAAGAGGTGGAGCCGGGGCACCGACATATCTCCCACCTGTTTGCCCTTTATCCTGGTGAAAGCTTTAGTGTGGAGCGCACACCGGAGCTGGCTGAGGCTGCCAAGACGACATTGGAACGCCGGCTGGCTAAAGGCGGGGGACACACCGGCTGGAGCCGGGCGTGGATCATTAACTTCTGGGCCCGCCTGCAGGACGGGGCCAAAGCTTACGACAACGTCAGAGCGCTCCTGGCTCATTCCACACTGCCTAACTTGTTCGATGATCATCCGCCGTTTCAAATTGACGGCAACTTCGGCGGTACGGCGGGAATTGCCGAGATGCTGATCCAAAGCCACGATGGAGTGATTCGGCTGCTGCCCGCACTGCCTGATAGATGGAGCGATGGAAGCGTCAAGGGGCTACGGGCCCGCGGCGGTTATACGGTAGATTTCGTCTGGGCGCGGGGACAGGTAACGGAAGCGGTTGTGAATTGCACAGTTTCCGGTCCTTTCCGACTGGAAGCTCCCGGTCTTGATCACCTATCGTTTGAGGGCGAGGCCGGACGCTCCTATACGTTTGGCAACAAGGCGGTTATGGATCGTTAAGTGAGCCACTTCTTCGAGGTTGCTTCATGCCACACATGGCGAAGCGTCGATCGAACAATATGCCGAAGCTCCCGGTTAGCTGGCGTAGTTAAGCCTGGTAACTCCCGCAAAATCAAGCTAGTAATGCACAAGATAGGATGAGAAAAAGCGGAGAAATCCGGCTATACTGAGGTTGCTTCGGCATATTAACGTCAATATAGGAGTGGTAAACATATGACGAATTCATTGCGTATCGGAACGCTGGTCGGCGGAGGGGACGCCGTCCGCGTCATCCCCCAGATTTCGCCGCACGGATTTGAATCGTTCAGTCTCACCTTCTGGCAAACGACAGGCGAGACCGATCTTGCGGAGACGGCCAAGCGGGTTCGTGAGCTTCAGGCTGAACACGGTTTCATCGTGTCGACGCTCGGCATCTTTGGCAATCCGCTGACGGGAGCAGGCGATAGCGCAGATACTCTGGCAAGCTGGGAGCGTCTGATCGATCATGCTCATCTGTTCGGCACCGACATCGTATCCGGATTTACGGGGCGGCTGACAGGGGAATCCATCGACGCCTCTATTCCTCAATATGCGAAGGTGTTCGGCGAGCTGTCCAAAAGAGCGGCGGACAAGGGCGTCCGAATTGCGTTCGAGAACTGCGACATGGGCGGAACATGGGCGACAGGGGACTGGAACATCGCTCATAACCCGACGGCATGGGAGATGATGTTCAACGCGATTCCGTCAGATCATATCGGGCTGCAGTGGGAGCCCTGCCATCAGATGGTGTCCTTGATTGACCCGATTCCGCAGCTGCGCAAGTGGGTAGATAAGGTATTCCACGTTCATGGCAAGGATGCGACGATTGCTTGGGACGTGGTGAGGGAATACGGCATCCACGGGCCGAAGCCGTTTGTATGGCACCGTACGCCAGGTTTTGGTGACACGAACTGGACCGACATCATCACGATTTTGCGTCAGGCGAATTATCAGGGCACAATCGATATTGAAGGATGGCATGACCCTGTGTATAAAGGGGATCTGGAAATGACGGGACAAGTGCATGCACTTCATTACTTGAAGCGGTGCCGCGGCGGAGAATTCGTACCGAACCCGGTGTGAATCCCTGGCGCAGCATAGCATCTTCTTCAACGTCA
>NZ_NPBY01000021.1 GCF_002272015.1 Paenibacillus campinasensis
GGACGGGTGGTCATGATTTTTCCTGTCAAAAGGATGTTTTCCCCTTTCTGCTAAGAGGCTAGAAGGAATAGCTAAGCAATCTTAAAAATCAACATTATAAGGTTGCGAATATATCAAAGTTCAACATATCCCTCCATCATGTTCCATGATATACTAAAATAAACCAAAATATAGTTCTTGGAGGTACTATGCGAAGACCGATATTAGGACTTAATACACGGGTTGAAACCAGTCTGGATGTCGCACCTAGGCAGCAAGCTGTGGTTCGTATAGAAGGCGCTGCCTTAGAAAAAAGGTTGCGCTCCAAACGTTCGGGCGCTTTCGTCGAAGCGATGACCAAGCTTGATGTTAGCGGTGTGGTTGCGACTAAGGAGAAGGTTCAAGAGCTTATTGATCAGATAACCAGTGAATTTCCTGAGCTAGCGGTTGATCAACTTCCCTTAGGTATAGTGAGCAAGTGTTACTTGGGGGATTCTTATGAAGTCCATTCACTAGATGCTGGTTTACAGATTATCAATCATTATAAACGAGGCGAGGTTCTACCAAATGGCATGGAGAAGGCTAGAAGACTGGCTATGCATCCTGCCTATGCTTACATCGAGGTATATATGAATATGATATGTGCTGTAGCTCAGTCTGGTGAAGTATCTATCATTAAGGAGTAGAGGACCGATGACAAATGAAGCGATCTCAACGGCTAACTTGAATCGGATAGAAAAATCATTAAGAGCTATTAATGACAATATCAACACTTCAATAAATTCTATTAATACCAATATTAACAATTCACTAAGTGCAATTCATGACAATATAAATGTAGTTTCTGATCAGGTTACAACAGTTGAACAACAACTGGAGCTTACAAAAAGTGACCTTGAACTTCTCGCAGAAGAGTTTCGTGAGTATGTCCGTCAGGACGCGCTAATTAAAAATGTCCAGTTGGCAGAAATGAGATTAGTTAAGGTTCGGCAAGAGATTGAGAATAAATACGGGCACTATGAGGAAGTTCGCCGTAGAGCGATTGGAATACTGCAAGCTGTCGATACCAGTTTGGTACGTAAAGATACAATTGAGAATGCATCGGAGGAGCAGCTGCTGGCTGCCCCACGATATTGGCTCGCGCCCTGCTTAATTGCATTATCCGCATGGCTTAGTGACAATAAAGAGTTGGCTGAGAAGGCAGTCATTGAAGCGATAAGAAGAGATGACGAAAAGACATCTTTATTTTTTGCTTTGGTTACTCGTCGTGGGGGGCGCTATCAGTCAAGTCGTGCTTGGTTGGAACGATACTTCGGTCAGCAGGATCCAAATGAGCTAAAGAGGGAAATCGTTGTTTTAATTGATGGTTTTTCTAATGGGATTTTTGGTACAGAAGCTAGAGCAAGATGCGGCTTACTAATTAAAAGCTGGTTGGACGAGTTATCGCAAAAGGCAGGGTTTATAGAAACGCAGCGAGACCAGTGGAAGAAGGCGCTCCAGGCACGTACAGAAAAGCTGGATTCTTCAAAATTTCCACATTTGCAGAAATATAGCCCAACTTGGCCAGAGCTCCAGTATTCGCTTGAGGGTGCAAAGCTGCATGAACTTATTTTTCAATATTTTAATTTTATACTTACACAAGAGATTATTCCTTCCAGGAATTTGGCTTTTGCAGTAGATCAGCTCCTCGACATTTTAGTTCGTGAATTCGATGAAGAAGAAATGCCGTTGCGGCGTGAAGAACGATTAAATGAATTAATTATAAAAGAAGATGGGGATAAAGTATCCGCACAGAATTTGTTCGCTAACGAGAAAGTCATTGAGGAGAGACTTGACTTTACCCAGTTATTAACGAACTTCTCCATGTACCCTGCAGAAACCAACGCTTCAGTTGCTACCCAAAAGCTGGCTATAGCGCTGTCAAAGGAATGGATTATCCATGCCCATGATGATCTAACTGCCGAGAATCGCAATTCTGTTCCAATCGATATTGAGATTAAATTAGATGACTGGAGTGGCATGTCGAGGGACGGGACTAATGAAGAGCAGCTGATTTCTGAGTTACAACAGCATATTCAATCAAAAAAAGAAGATGCTTTAAGAAAAAACAAACTGAGTATGAAAAACTGGATGGCACTCGTTGCAGGTATTGGATTCTTCATTTTGGGTATAGGCACATTAGTCTTGTTTATTGCTTCAGCAATCTTTTTGATGGTATTCACAAATGGCCTGATGAATGTAAAAAGGAATGAAAAAGCGATTGAGCAGAATTATGAGGAGCTATTCGAAAATCACAAACAAATTTTAGTGGCAACCCTAAGCGATATTGTGGATTATCGCCGAGAGTATGCTGCTGAAGACATGAATGCTGGTAAAATAGGCGATTTGCTTGAACAAGTGACACCAGAGCAATATACATATTCGACCTATGATTCTGCTCGAGCTGTTATTTCCTCACATTAAAAGGAGTGCATTTGTAATGCTAAATAGAAGCAAGCCAGTTATTCAGAATTCCTCAACAGATTCAACTGACCAAATGCAGGAGAAGCTGGATCTGAAAATTGAAGAGCTGCAGAAGCAAACGCTAAATCAATCACTAGCGGAATGCTTTCCAACATGGGATTTGAATCCACCAGCGATATTAGTTCGTAGACGGAGCTCGAAAGTACTATGAGTTCTCCGAATTACTATTCCGAATGGATTGAGCTGTTACATCAACTGAAAGAGATTGGCCAGGAAGATGAGAAGATTATCTCTGTTCTGGAAAAGGGAAGTTTGGATTGGACATCAGGTGTAGCTGATAAAATTGTGAATTTAACCCTAGATGTAATTGAGTTCAGATTAAAGTATACGACTCGTCAGTTTCAACAGGAATTAGATTATTCAAGTGGTCAGGAAGAGGCTATTATTTCGGCTATTATAAATGCTCGATATCGTTTTGATTTACTTTATCGGTTGTGCAGGCTTGCTATTTTTCCTGATGATATCAGGGAGTCTTTAGAGAATGTTGTTAGTAAGTACGTCAGAGACTCTCAGGAGGCATTGTTGGAAAGCGCAAAGCATGATCGAACGGGTCAGCTTGCTTATACGATTCGACATAATAGCTTAATACAGCAACAGTCTTCAGCAGCGGCAGTTCATGAATCTGTTGAACAGAAAGAGACGAATTCTAATCAATTTAAGCCTAGAAGAAGGGTGCTATTTTAAATGAGTGACTTGCAGACATGTATGAAAACCATGGAGCAGTATTTGAAAGCTAGAATCCCCTTTATTTCTATACGGACATCAGAACGATCCCGTGCGCTTAGTTTTATTGCCCAATTGTCGACAAAACTAAATTTAAACATTGGCTATCATACGCTGTCCCAGGGAATGAGGGATATATCCACTAACCGGCTTCTCAATGAGGACCGCTCGGTTATCGGTGGATTGGATTATGCAACACAAAAAATCGGTCAACTACAAAATCAAACCTTTGTTTTTACTGAAGTACAGGAGCTTGAAGACGATACTCGAATGGCAAGACAATTACAGGATGCTGTAATGCTTGCCACTGAAACAGGTGGGGCTATCGTTGTAATTACGAATAACCCAGTTTGGGGGCCCTTGCAGCGCCTCGGCATGTCGATTACGTTATCTCAGCCTAATGAGGATGAAATGTTGATGATCATCCGGGAACAAATTAATCCTTATCGAAGTGAAATGTTCATTGAATGGGGAGATGCTGAGGAGAGACAGGCAGCTGCAATACTCGCAGGTATAAGCCAAATCGAGGCAGAGAACGTCATCGCTACCTTATTAGCTAACGGCCGCATTGTGAACGATGATTTGAAGGAATTAATGCACGCTAAAGATAAAATTTTTGCCGATATTTCTGGTATTGAACGGGTCATTGTAAGAGAGGACTACCAAATTGGCGGTTTGGACGGTCTCAAGTTATGGCTTGAAGCTAACCGTCAGCTATTGACGGCGGACTTACGCGAACGTGGAATTCGACCTCCCAGAGGGATTCTGCTAGTAGGCGTTCCCGGATGCGGCAAGTCCTTATCGGCTAAGGCGATCGCCTCCTTATGGAACCTGCCATTATATCGTTTGGATTTATCCACCATACACGGTCAGTATTTAGGGCAAAGTGAAAGTCGCTTGAAGGAAGCATTATCCACTGCTGATCATGTGGCGCCATGCGTATTATGGATTGATGAGATTGAGAAGGGACTTGCTGGTGCAGTAGGCGGAGGTGATGGAGGCACATCGATTCGTCTGGTTGGCCAATTTCTTTATTGGTTACAGGAAAGCCTTGCAAGAGTTTTTGTTGTAGCTACAGCCAATGATGTATCCAAGTTGCCCCCGGAACTGCTGCGCAGAGGGCGATTTGATGAGTTGTTCTTTGTGGATTTGCCAACTGCGAGTGAACGGGAAGAAATCATAAAGATTTATATTGAAAAAGGGCTGAAAAGATCGATATCCAATGATTTATTGCAGCATTTGGTCAGGATTTCTGAAGGTTTCGCAGGTGCGGATTTGGAAGCGGCTGTTCGAGATGTTGTGAAGCAAGCCTTTGTAAAAGGGGATGATTCAATTACAGATGAAACCTTTATAAATTTCTTTACAAACGTTGTGCCTTTATCGCAAACAAGTCCCGAACAAATAGAGACGATTCGTACTTGGGGCAAAGAAAGAGCAGTCCCTGCTGGTAAAATAAATGAAGAACAGAACGGACATGGTGTGCACCGTCCAAGCGGACGAAGAGTTATGGTATAGTAACGAATATTACTTGGACGAGTACAGTTTATGTATAAGATCATTCTTGAGTGATGAATGTGAAACTGAAGCTGGTCTCAAGGTGGGGAGCTAAGTGTTTTGGCGCTTAGCTTTTTTGTTTTGGCACTGCTGTACCGTCGGCATCTCATGATCTTTAATTTCCAGACCGTAAGAAGCTTTACTGCAATTTGAATATCGATTAGAGAATGTATACAATATATACAATAAGTTCGGGGGGATTTATAGGAAGGAATTATACATAAGTCAGTTGAAATGCAACGAAAGTGATTTTTTTTACATAAGGTAGACTGTTTATCTCGTTCAGAAATGGATGTGCAAGACCGTGGGTAAATATTACCTGACGGATGAAATGAAAGGCGGCTTGGGCGATCGGGCATGCCGTAATGATCGATGGTGTGGTATACTCATCGCCGTTTTGCATAGGGATACTATACGAAAGAAAGAGGTTGAGGTATGACGCTCCTATTGATTTATCTGTTTCTTGCATTGGGTATTTCGTTTCTTTGTTCTGTGCTCGAGGCAGTTTTGCTATCCACAACCCCATCGTATTTAAATGTCAAGCTGGAGAACGGCAACAAAAGAGCGGGATTGTTCATCGAGTTGAAGAAAAATGTGGATCGCCCCCTTTCCGCAATTCTTACACTGAATACAATAGCCCATACCGTTGGTGCCGCAGGGGTCGGGGCGCAAGCGACTAAAGTATTTGGCGAAGCGTACTTTGGCATTATCTCCGTTGTGCTGACTATACTGATTCTTGTTTTTTCGGAAATCATTCCTAAGACGATAGGGGCCAGGTATTGGAGAAGCTTAGCGCTTGTCTCTGCTCAACTGATTCAGTATCTCATCTATATCACATATCCTTTAGTTATCATATCTGAATACATTACCAAAATAATAGCTAATAAATCTCACGTGTCCACAACGACGAGCAGAGAGGAATTATCTGTGTTGGCGAATGTAGGTACGGAAGAGGGTGTATTCGAGGCAGATGAGAACAAAATCATTCAAAGCATCATCAAACGTAAGGCAATCAGAGTACATGAGGTCATGACGCATCGTACCGATATTGTCGCCCTTTCCGTGAACGCTTCTCTGGACGAGGTTGTATCTGTGGTCAGCAAGGAGAAATACTCCAGATTGCCAATTTACGAAGACAGCATAGACAATATTGTAGGGATTCTGCATGCCAAAGATCTCATTAAGTACTTAAGTGGTCCTCATAGTGTGGACGAATTTAATGTACGGGATTTCAGCAGAACAGCTTATATCGCACCCATGTACAAGACGATGGATCAACTATTCAAGGACTTCCAGCAGAACAAAATCCATATTGCGATCATTATCGACGAGTTTGGGGGTACGGCAGGTATTGTAACCCTTGAAGATTTATTGGAGGAAATTGTCGGCGAAATATTTGATGAGGACGATGAGATTGTTAGGGATATCATTAAGGTAGATGACAACACATTCTATGTGAATGGAGGCATCAGCCTGGATGATGTTGTGGACTATTTCAAGGTAGATCTGCCGATTGAGCAATACGAGACGTTGAATGGGTTTATGATTGGCCAGCTCGGCCGGATTCCTAAGCTTGGAGATAGAGATTCTATTGAGTATGCCGGATTGGTATTTAAGATTGAGGAAGTCGATGGAAGAATGATTTCGAAGGTTAAAGTGTGTAAAGTTTTGGAGCATTAGGATTGGATCTGGGCTAGTATGGAAATACGATGCCTAGTATGGAAATGGCAGCCCGGGCATCGCGAGCGATGTCCGGCATGGTGAAGCTGTGAGGCTTGCCCAGCGATAGGCCAGTCACCGCCATGTCTGTATATATAATATATATCTACACTGTTCGCAGCCTGGAGGGAGAGGCCACAGTGAAGTAATCCTTGCTATTCGGCCCCAGGTGGGGTATGATGGAGTCAATGGAATACTGACCTGCCTATAAATTCACATTTTGCAGAGGGTTGTTATTTTATGGAGACGACCTTGTGCAATATGTGAATTTTTATTTTCTGAATAAGAGCTCATATAAATTTTGAAGGAGGTGTTCCGATGGAAGCTGGAACAGTGAAATGGTTTAATGCGGAGAAAGGCTTCGGTTTTATCGAGGTTGAAGGCGGTAACGACGTTTTCGTTCATTTCAGTGCGATTGTAGGCGACGGCTATAAGTCGTTGGACGAAGGTCAACGTGTTGAATTTAATGTGGTACAGGGTAATCGTGGACCGCAGGCTGAGAATGTCGTAGTACTGTAAAAAAGAATGAAGCTAATGCCCCGAACCCTGTGTTTTGGGGCATTTATTCTTTTTGTTTGATGAATAGATGATCATCGTAAACGGATATGGACAGCTGAAAGCATGGCCAGATTTGCCTTAGGTACAGAGCGACAAGATACCAAGAGGGAGGGTACGTTTATGTACTATTCGCGGAAAAGGTTGGAGGATATCCCCCAAGAGGCTACCGCAATATGGTCCTGTATTCAGGAGGATTGTAACGGATGGATCAGGGACAATTTTGCTTTTGCGGAGGTACCGACCTGCCATCAATGTCAGTCTCCTATGAAGAGAAGCATGAGTGAGCTGCCTGTGCTCGTGAATAAGAGAGAGGATCAGAAATTCCTCAAGAAGGGCATTCAGATCGAGAAAGAATAACAGCGCCCCATTCCCTTCATATAACAAACTCGCTCTATGAGCGGGTTTTCTGTTTTTCTTGGCTCGAATGGCAGCCTGTCACGTCTCTCTCGCGGGACAAACGTCGAGCCATACGCATCACGCATCTGTTGCACAGCAATGGCCTCCTCATAAGAAGATCCAGAAACGATGAACCACCACAGTTCCTTGTGGTGTCCCCAAATACTCGCAATATTACCTGTTCAAACGTGTCATCAAACCAGATCATACTGGAAGTGATGAATGTCATTACTCCACCATCAACATTCAGGAAATTCTCATCACAGCGGGGTACGAATCCGGGACTCCATACCGATATTCCACAACCGGTGTCGTCCTCCTTCGCTGACAGCATCTATACCGACCATGATGATTCGGGTGTGTTATAATAAAGTACAAAGTCCCAGTTTATGGATGGCTGAAAGAGGGTGGATATGATGCTGTTGTTCTTCTTGTGTTAATCATAGTTAACCGTTCCGCTTTCCCTTATAGAACATCTAAATAAGGAGCGGAACAGCATGAAATATGTAAACGGGAATGTTATATTTCCTGAGTCTTTGCTCAAGGAAATTCAGCAGTATATTCAAGGTGAGTTCGTATACATTCCACAACCAGGATCACGTAAACGATGGGGTGAAAAGTCAGGTCTAAGAGAACAATTGGATCGCCGAAATAACGAAATTCGTGAGTTGTACATGAAAGGCGAGTCCATTGAGCGACTTACGAAGCTGTACCATCTATCCCATGAAACGATAAGGAAGATCGTCTATTCGAAGAAATGTTAAAGCCAAGGCCCGGCAGTTTCCACTGCCGGGCTTTATTGTGTATTAAACACCTATACTTGTTGTCTCTCTATATAAAGAAGGAGTGAATCCGTACAATTTTTACAGGACAGTGAATCCTGAAGAGTTGGAGCGGTGAAAATGATATATGAACTCGACAACCATCAGTTTCATAGATGCAGGGACCTCGTAAACCGTGGGGTGAACATCGAAGAGAAGGCGATTGTAGAAGGGACAAATCCGGGCAGAATCTTTGTGGATCACATCGAGAAGCCAAGGAGCGGTCTCATCTGGCAGGGGAATCATGATGGGTTTATATTTGTTGGAGATTCAAGAAATGAAGCATTCAATCAGGATGTGAAAAGATACATTGATGAAGTCATCGCATTTGAGGCGAAGGCGCAAGGGCTGAACTGGTTCGAATGCATCGGCAATCATCCAAGCTGGTATACAGCATTTCATGACATCTTCCACGATAAGAAACTGGATTCGTGGGATCAGAATGTATATATGATATGCCCGGACACGTTTAACGCTATAGGGAAAGAGCGGCATCAGGACGATGAGTTTACCGTTGCCCAGCTGACGAAGGAGTTTCTACATCAAGGGACTATCGAGAATGTGGCGTTTGCCATAACCAAAATCCTGGACTGCTGGGAAAGCGAAGAAAGGTTCTTTGAACAGGGAATGGGATACTGTATTCTTCACAATCAGTCAATTGTCAGCATCTGCATGTCAGGATACCGATATAAGGACATTCACGGGACTGCGATCGAAACCCTTCCATCGTATCGAGGAAGGAAACTGGCTTACAAGGCTGCGTCTTATTTCGTGGATCACTGTTTTGCCAGGGGGTACAGGCCATACTGGGACTGTATGGAAGACAATCATCCATCGAATGCGGTCGCTAGAAATTTAGGGTTTGTTAAAGAATTTGGGTACAAGGGATATATGTTTAAGTTGTAGGTTTGCTTCTCTTTACACCCCAACCGGCCAGAAACCATAAGGCGTCGCTTATGCCGCGGGTTCCTGGCTGTTGCTAGGGTTCTACCTTGTGGTGCCGGATAACCATTTTTGGTACAGTTCCTCTTTAGTGTTTTGAAGCAGCTCCGCCAGCTTCGTAGAGTCCATTTTTGTTCTTACAAGCGCGGGAGCTCCCGTGTGAGCTTCTTCGATAGCAGAAAAAGCTACCTAGCAGTGATACGCCCATAAGTATCCTTTCGATTCCAGCCGCATGTCATCCGGTTTTCTTTCGGTTCCATAATGATGGTATGGTTGAAAGTTCGTTCCTCACCGTCTGTTTTGGTCTCTGCCCATAGTATTTCTGAAGACGTTCATCCAACTGCTTCACCATATTCAGCGTCATCGGCATGAGCAGATAGTCCAGGGCTTGAACACGAAAGGCTTCAACTGCAGGAGCCGTGGTTCGCCGCTGATCCCGCACTAAAAAAGCGACCGTGATCGGTCGCTTTTTTAGATTGTGTATCCGGATTGTTGTTACGACTAACGATGGTTATCCGATTCACTTTCATTGTACTTTTCGTCGCCGTCATGCAGCGCCATTTTGCTGCGGTCATTGCGGGCTTGCTGTTGTTGCTGGGCGTCTAAACTGTTTACAGGTGTCGTTTCCAGTTCTTTCACCGTATTGATGAGGTTCTTATCTGGCTCGTTTCTGTTCACTATGAGAAGATCCTCCTTGTCATATCAGGTGCGAACTTTAGTATGCACCGTCTGCAAGGTACGTATTCCCGGACGCGCAGTTGTTCAAGCTCTTTTCATTTTTTCCGTTTTAATTATGAAGACTTGGTGAAGGGAATTGAACGTTGAGAATCGTTCCCATATAATAATAGTTATAAGTAGTGCAGATGGTCGGGGGCTAAAGGTAGTCGAGGGTCCTGACGCTGTGCTGTTTCGAAACCATACCATAATCCAAAGGAGAGATTGCCATGTCATTGATTGGAAAAGAAGTACTCCCATTTAAAGCACAAGCTTATCACAACGGCAAATTTATCGAAGTTACTGAGGAAAATTTCAAAGGTCAATGGAGCATCGTTTGCTTCTATCCGGCTGACTTCACTTTCGTTTGCCCAACTGAGCTTGAAGATCTGCAGAACCAATATGCAGCGCTTAAAGAGCTTGGCGTTGAAGTATACTCTGTATCCACAGACACTCACTTCACACACAAAGCTTGGCATGACAGCTCCGAAGCTATCGGAAAAGTAACTTACATCATGATTGGCGACCCATCACATACCATTTCCCGTAACTTCGACGTTCTGATCGAGGAAGAGGGCGTTGCGAACCGCGGTACATTCATTATCGACCCAGACGGTGTTGTACAAGCTATCGAAATTACAGCTGAAGGCATCGGACGTGATGCAAGCACGCTGATCGACAAAGTAAAAGCGGCTCAATATGTACGCAACCATCCAGGCGAAGTTTGCCCTGCTAAGTGGAAAGAAGGTTCTGAAACTTTGAAACCAAGCCTTGATCTTGTAGGCAAGATTTAAGGAGACGAACTATGAAACTGGAAGCAGACATCAAACAGCAGCTTGAGCAGTACTTGCAGCTTTTGGAAGGGAATGTTCTGCTGAAGGTCAATGCGGGAACCGACTCTGTATCGGCTGACATGCTGGATCTGGTGAATGAACTGTCCAGCATGTCGGATAAAATTACAGTTGAGCAAGCATCATTGCCTAGAACACCAAGCTTTAGCGTGAATCGCGTTGGTGAAGACACCGGTGTTACCTTTGCCGGTGTCCCTCTTGGGCATGAATTTACTTCGCTCGTTCTGGCATTGCTTCAGGTCAGCGGAAGAGCACCAAAAGTTGAACAAGACGTCATTGACCGGATTAAGAGCATTAAAGGCGAGTATCATTTCGAGACTTATGTCAGCCTGTCCTGCCATAACTGCCCTGACGTTGTGCAGGCACTCAACATGATGAGCGTCCTGAACCCTGGCATTACCCACACGATGATCGACGGCGCTGCCTTCAAGGAAGAAGTGGAAAGCAAAGAGATCATGGCCGTGCCTACGGTTCACCTGAACGGCGAGTTCTTCGAGAGCGGCAGAATGACGATCGAGGATATCCTGGCTAAGCTTGGCACCTCGGATGCATCGGAGTTCGAGAACAAGGAGCCATACGACGTACTGGTTGTCGGAGGCGGCCCAGCTGGCGCAAGCGCGGCGATCTATGCTGCTCGTAAAGGGATTCGCACAGGCATCGTAGCGGAGCGTTTTGGCGGACAAGTGAATGATACTTTGGGTATCGAGAACTTTATCAGCGTGAAGTACACCGAAGGTCCTAAACTCGCAGCTAGCCTTGAAGAGCATGCGAAGGAATATGGCATTGACATCATGAAGTCCCAGCGTGCGAAACGTCTGGAGAAGAAGGATCTTGTTGAAATTGAATTGGAAAATGGCGCGGTGCTGAAGAGCAAAACCGTCATCCTCTCCACAGGAGCCCGTTGGCGCAACCTGGGTGTGCCGGGAGAAGCCGAATTCAAGAACAAGGGCGTGGCTTACTGCCCGCACTGTGATGGTCCTCTGTTCGCAGGCAAGCATGTTGCGGTGGTAGGCGGAGGCAACTCCGGTGTTGAAGCAGCGATTGATCTTGCTGGTGTTGCAGCACATGTTACCGTTCTGGAATTCATGTCTGAGCTGAAAGCGGACTCGGTACTGCAGGATCGCCTCAATAGTTTGCCAAATACGACTGTCATCAAAAATGCACAAGTGAAGGAAATCACAGGTGCTACTAAAGTAGACGGGATTACCTACACGGACCGTGAAAGCGGCGAAGACAAGCATATTGAACTGCAGGGCGTATTTGTCCAAATCGGTCTTGTACCGAATACAGACTGGCTCGCAGATACTTTGGAACGTACACGGATGGGCGAGATTGTCGTTGACAATCATGGTATGACCAGCATTCCTGGCGTATTCGCAGCGGGCGACTGCACGAACAGCGCGTACAAGCAAATTATCATTTCCATGGGATCGGGTGCAACAGCTGCACTGGGCGCATTCGATTACATGATTCGGAATCAATAATCCGTATAATACAAAGCTGGACAGCGGAATCACGCAGGTGTTTCCCGTCGTCCAGCTTTTTTTTTGTTATGCCGATTTCACCCAGCATCCGGTGTCCGGCTTGCTGCCTTTGTGCGATTATCCCTTTCGTTCAGGAAACATCTATTCCACTGTAATGCTGCCGGACTTGGTTTCAATGCTCACATGAACCGAGCCGCTGCCGGTCGTCCCCTCCGTCCGTCGTTTCTGCTCGCGCTGACCGTCTAAGGGAAAGGCGACAGATCGTCTGCCGCTTGAGGATTGAAGCCGCCAGGAAGCATCAGGCTCGCTGTCCGCTAGTCGTAAACGCACATTGCCGCTATGGACAGATACGTTCAGATCCTGATTCAGCTCCGCATATTCAAGCAAGATGCCCCCGCTTTTCCCTTCAATATGGAGACTATGCGAGCGAAGCTCTCGCCCTGTGACGCTGCCCGAACTCCCCTTGACCACAACTCTTCTTTCAAAAGAAGCAGGAATGACAACATGCAGCCGCGGCTTTTTTCCGAGATTGATCAATCGTGAGATATCACTGTTCAATCGAATGTTTAAGGATTTCTGACTTTCATCCACGATTATGCCTTCCCCGCCCCGAGGAAGCAGCAGCGAGGCCTTTAGCGAATCGACATCCGCAACCTCCAGGGTGAGCGGTGTGCTGCCGTGGTCAATGTGAACCGTATGAATATCTTCAAGTGATGCATGCCGGATATCTTCTGCTGTATCATCACTCGTACAAGCACTGAGAAGTAGTGTGACCATGAGCACGCATAGAAGCGATAAACGTGACATGAGCTGGGTATGCTTCATTGGGTTCCCCTCCTAATATAAAGGACTGCCTCACCTGATAACATGCGTTAAAGACCAAGCTAGCAGATAGGCATCCATCATCCATCCATTACGTCTCTCATCATAAGTGATGACGCAGCGTCACTTTCAAGCAAGATTTTAGGGGTTGAAAGTGACGTTACGTCATTTTATATACTGGTTGGGAAGCAGCTACCAATATCGGTTGAAGGAGACATGGATTTGAACAAAGGAGATGTGGTGATCTACGCTTGTGTTATTATCGGGGCAGGTGTTGGTTTGTATCTGGACAATGCGATCCCCGGGGTTCTGATCGGTCTTAGTCTCGGCTATCTCATCAAGGAAGGGATCAAGCCGAAGGGCGACCGGTAACTCGGCAATGCATAACAGAAGGAGGTGGCGAGGGCCATGAGGGAGATGATCCCAATTCAGCAGGTAGCGAAACAGTTGGGTATCACCGTCCGGACGTTGCGATATTATGACCAGATCGGCTTGCTGAAGGCTGTGTCGAAAACCGAGGGCGGACACCGTCTGTACACCGAGGATAATTTGAAGAAGCTGCAGCAGATCCGTTTTCTAAAAGAGATGGGCTTTCGGCTGGACGAAATCAAGTCGATGCTGCTCAAGCCGGATTGGAACTGGAACTCGGCACTGAAAAGTCAGCTGGCTTACGTGCTGGAAGAGCAGGAGCGGCTGCGTCATATGGAATCCTCCCTGCGTGAGCTGATTAGCGGGATTGCAATGGACGGGGAAGGAAATCTAATGGCGATGCAGAAGCTGATCCGTCTGTCGCGGCAGGACAGGGAGAAGCAAGCGGCTTTTAAGACGGCTGTGTTGAGTGAGAAGGAGATGGGCTTATGGCAGCAGCTCCCACGTATGAAAGCGGAAGATCCGGATTCGCTGGAATGGATCGCCCTGATTGGGCAGGTGCAGCGCTGCATGAAGGAGGGACCGTCCTCGCCTAGAATACAGAGCATTATAAGGCGTATGGCTGAAAAAACAGAAGAGAAATTTGCAGAGGAGCCGGAGTTTCTGGACAAGCTGTGGGAGCTTCGCAAATCACCGGAAGCTTCGGAACAGTTGGGGTTTTATCCGATAGATGCCGAGGTGCTTCATTTTCTGGAGAAAGCATTTGAACTATATCATTCCGGCTTGCAGCAGGATTCGCAGGACCAGGAAGAAGCATCCTTATGAGTATCCAGCTGCTGGTTACGATTGGCGGACTTGCACTGCTGGATACGTTGAGTCCGGCGACGATCGGCGTGACGCTCTATTTGCTGCTCAGCGAGACGCGGCGGCTTGGTTCCCGGCTATTTGTCTACCTGTCGGTGGTGGCTGGCGTGTACTTTGTTATCGGGGTGTGTCTGATGCTCGGGATGGAAGCGCTGGCCCATACGTTCACCTCTTTTATTCAAAATCGTCTGGTCAGCTGGATCTTGTTCGGTATAGGCGCTCTCTTGTTCATCGCCAGCTTCTATGTGCCAACGAAGAAACGGAAGGAGCTGCCAAGGGTAAGATCATACAGCTTGGGAGCCATGGCGATCCTTGGGTTGACGACCTCCTTGGTGGAGGCGGGGACGGCGTTTCCGTATTTTGCGGCGATTGGACTCATGGCCAGCGCGGAGCTGAACATGTTGCAATGGTTGCCAATCCTGTTCGGCTACAATTTCGTGATGGTGCTCCCGCCGCTATTTCTGTACGGTATGTACTTGCTGTTTGGACGCCGGGCACGGAGGCCGCTGAACCGCCTCAGCGAGAAGGTAGGTGCGATGTCCGGGTCTGCGCTATCCTGGGTCATGTGTATTGTCGGCCTGCTGCTTATTTTTAATAGTCTCGATTTTTTATAGTTTATCTTTCCTGTAACAAGATATTGAAAAACAAGCGGCCATCCTCTAATTCTCTAATTGGTGGAGAGCCATCACTGTCCATAACGACGCAATCCCCCTGACGCATACCAAGCTGTCAGGGGGTGTTTTTATTAGAGGATTACGAAGCTGTACCGCAGCCTATCTTGATATCATATTCTGTGCCGCGGGCGGAACTGGTTGGGAGACAGGCCGGTGCCCCGCCGAAATTGTCTGGAAAAATGGCTCGCCGAGTGATAGCCAAGCTCATCCGCGATATCCTCAATGGTACGGTTGGTGCTGACCAGCAGCTGCTTGGCCAGATTCAGCTTCATGTCGGTCACATATTGGCGAGGGGATACCCCGTAGATTTGCTTGAATATTTTGCTGAACTGGCTGCGGCTCATGTTCAGTTCGTCCGCAATTTGCGCGATGGAGCCGTCGGCAGAGACGAGACGCCGCAGCTGCTCCTCGATAAGGTGGGCCGTATCGGCTGCATGGATTGTGACCGGGGCGACCGTCCTCTGCTCTGCACTATCCGCCTGCTCCAGGGAGATGATCTCCTGAATGATCAGGAGAATATGGGCTTGCAGGTTGATTTTCTGCACTGGAGTCAGGGTCAGCCTACGCTCTGTAGGTGAGGAAGAGGGGCTGGATCGTTCCGGATCCAGGCTCCGATGCATCTGCGACTCGATGGCCTGAATATAGCTCGGGAGCTTGGTTGTGGCAGCGACGG
Source organism: Paenibacillus campinasensis (assembly GCF_002272015.1). GTDB lineage: Bacteria > Bacillota > Bacilli > Paenibacillales > Paenibacillaceae > Paenibacillus_AQ > Paenibacillus_AQ campinasensis. The sequence continues at coordinate 15,667 of NZ_NPBY01000021.1, forward strand.
AAGCCTGAAGCAGACTGTAGTCAGTACGGCTTAAAGACCTGCGCATATCCACATCGTCGATATCAAAGTGTATATTGAAAAATGAAAAGCTGCCCTTCGGCGATCCGTTACGGATCTCATGCCGGACACCGGCGCGGATCAGCAGCCAGTCCCCAGCATAAAGCGTCAGCTCCGCACGATTGATGACCAGCCCGGCTTCGCCTTCCTGGCAGTGGAGTACTTCATATAAATGGTGATGATGCTTCGGGTAGTGCCAGCCTGCAGGCTTGTTCCCGAAATGGCATCCTGTAATTTGCAGCGTGCTGGTCATATCCGGAAAGATGATGTCAGGGCACATGGAACTCACTTCCTCGCCTTGTTGCTCAACACACCTGGATTATATCATCAAACCCGGCACAAAAGGTCAAAAACTCGGACGTTTTGTGAATGGCAGGGTCCGGACCGTGCTTTTATATTGAAAGGAAAGCAGTGGCTCGTGAGGACCAGGTAACCGACTTCACAGCGAACAGGGGCAGGGAAAGGAGAGATGTGTCATGAGCAACAGTGCGAGCACTCCGGATTGGGTAAAAGCGTCAGCGCAGATCGTGCCGTCGGAACGCCAAGTAAGGTGGCAGGAGATGGAGTTGTATGCGTTTGTCCATTTTACAGTCAATACGTTTACGGACCGGGAATGGGGGCTGGGGAGCGAGGATCCTCAGATCTTCAACCCGACCGATTTGGATGCACGGCAATGGGTAGAGGTATGCAAATCTGCGGGCATGACGGGGCTCATTCTGACCTGCAAGCATCATGACGGGTTCTGCTTATGGCCGAGCAAGTACACGGACCATACGGTGGCTGCCAGCCCATGGCGCAGCGGCAGAGGAGATCTGGTGAAGGAAGTCGCCGATGCCTGCCGGGAAGGCGGTTTGAAGTTTGGGATTTACCTGTCGCCATGGGACCGTCATGAGCGCTCGTATGGAGACTCGGACGTATATAATGAATTTTTCCTGAATCAGCTGCGCGAGCTGTTAACGAATTACGGGGAGGTGTTCTGCGTCTGGTTTGACGGCGCTTGCGGGGAGGGTCCGAACGGCAAAAAGCAGGTCTATGACTGGGATGCATACTATGCGCTCATTCGGGAACTCCAGCCTGAGGCGGTCATTTCGGTATGCGGCCCGGATGTGCGCTGGTGCGGCAACGAGGCGGGACATACCCGGCCGTCGGAATGGAGCGTTGTACCTGCCTATCTCCAGGATAATGAGAAGATCCAGAAGGAGTCACAGCAGGTGGATGACGGTACCTTTGCCAGCAGAATGGATACGCAGGACATCGACCTTGGCAGCCGGGATGTCATCAGGGGCCAGCGGGATCTGATCTGGTATCCGGCAGAAGTGAATACGTCGATCCGTCCCGGCTGGTTCTACCATGCTTCCGAGGATGAGCTTGTAAAATCGGTGGATGAGCTGATGCGGATTTATTATGGCTCCGTTGGAGGGAATGCGAACTTCCTGCTCAATCTGCCGCCTGATAAGCGGGGACGGATTCACGAGACGGATGCGGAGCGGTTGCAGGCCCTCGGCGACAGGCTGCGGAGCATATTTCGCCACAACTTGGCGAAGCCGGCGATTATTCAGGCATCGGAGACGGCGGATGAGCTGTACGCAGCGTCTGCGATATTGAGCGATGATCCTCACTCCTACTGGCGACCGCGGGAAGGGACGGAGCAGGCTTGGCTGGAGATCGACCTCCGGGAAGAGGCGACCTTCGACCATGTCGTGCTGATGGAGCATATTCGCTCGGGTCAGCGGATTGAACGGTTTACATTGGAGGCGCGGAGGCAGGGCAGCGAGGAATGGACTGAATTGTGTAATAGGACGGTTGTGGGGTACAAGCGGATCTGCCGCTTTGCACCAGTAACGGCAAGGTGGATTCGTCTTACGATCCATGAATCCAGATGGTATCCAACCCTGTCCAGGATCGGGATATATATGAGCGAGCAGGAGGGACTGGCAGATGGCAAATCTTGAAGTGAAGGAATCTCAGTTTGTATATGATGGCAAGCCTGTTCAGCTATTGTCCGGAGCGCTGCACTACTTCCGGATCGTTCCGGAATACTGGGAGGACCGGCTTCTGAAACTCAAGGCATGCGGACTGAATACGGTCGAGACGTATGTGCCCTGGAATTTCCACGAGCCTCGGCCGGGGGAGTATCGTTTTGATGGCATGGCTGACCTGGAGCGATTCATTCGCCTGGCCGGAGAACTCGGGTTGTGGGTCATTGTTCGCCCCAGCCCATATATTTGCGCGGAGTGGGAGTTTGGGGGATTGCCTGCCTGGCTGCTGGCAGATGACCGGATTCAGCTTCGCTGTTATGATGAGAGGTTTCTGGAGCATGTGGATCGCTATTATGATGAGCTGCTGCCGAGATTAAGGCCTTTGCTGAGCACGAACGGCGGTCCGATCATTGCGCTGCAGATCGAGAACGAGTATGGAAGCTATGGCAATGACGCACAGTATTTAGCTTACCTTCGTGAAGGGATGATCCGGCGCGGCATGGATGTGCTGCTGTTCACCTCGGACGGTCCGACCGATCATATGCTGCAGGGCGGACCGGTGCCGGGGATGCTGATGACCGTCAATTTCGGGTCAGGAACGAAAGAGGCATTCGCCAAATTGCGTGAATATCAGCCGGATGGGCCGCTGATGTGCATGGAATACTGGAACGGCTGGTTCGACCATTGGGGCGAGGAGCATCATACGAGAGACGCTGCTGATGTGGCCCGTGTGTTCGAGGAGATGCTGGAGGAGCAGGCGTCGGTCAATTTCTACATGTTTCATGGCGGGACCAACTTCGGGTTTTACAACGGGGCGAACTGTCAGAAGAAGAATCAATATGAGCCGACCATCACGAGTTATGATTATGACTCGCTGCTCAGTGAATCGGGGGAACCGACGGCAAAATTTCACGCCGTGCGCGAGGTGATTGCGCGCTATAAGGATATCGGTCCGCTGACGCTGCCGGAGCGAATCGGAACACGCGCCTACGGCAAGGTGGAGATGACGGAGCAAGCAGGGCTGTTTGCCCAGGTAGAGCAGTTAGCTACACCCGTGCGGCGGACGACCCCGGAGCCGATGGAGAAGCTGGGGCAGCATTACGGTTATATTCTGTACCGTACACGAATCACCGGCCCGAGAGAGAAGCAGGAGCTTGTCGTGCAGGAGGTACGGGACCGGGCGTTGGTCTTCCTGGATGGGAAGCTGCAGGGCGTGCTGGAGCGCAATGATACGGAAACAAGCCTTGCATTTGATGTGCCTGCGGGGGGCGCGGAGCTGTCCATTTTCGTTGAAAACATGGGGCGGGTCAATTACGGGCCGTACTTGAGAGACCCCAAGGGCATCACGGAAGGGGTTCGGCATGGATTTCAGTTCCTGTATGACTGGACGATCCACTGTCTTCCGCTGGAGGACTTGTCCTCGCTGCAATATAGCAGCCTGTCAGGGAACGACCAGAAGGAGCAACCAACCTTCTACAGGGGAACGCTGCTTGTTGATGAGGTGAAGGACACATTCCTGCGGCTTGATGGTTGGACGAAAGGCGTGGCGTATGTGAACGGGTTCAATATAGGACGCTACTGGCATCGCGGCCCGCAGCAGACGCTGTATGTGCCAGGGCCGCTTCTGCGGGAAGGCAAGAATGAGATCGTGGTGTTTGAACTGCACGGTACGGCAGAGCCAGTGGTTCGTTTCGTGGACGAGCCTGATTTGGGTTAAAACGAGATGGGGAGATGATAGAGATGAGTGAGATCAAGGAAACGCTGCAGGAAGCGGAAGAGCAAGTGGTTGAAGCCGGAGTACATAACTTCAGCAAGGAGGAGTCATGGGTCAAGCCGGAAGAGCCGCTGCTGAACGAGCGGCTGGAATGGTTCAAGGATCAGAAGCTTGGCCTGATGATGCACTGGGGTCCATACTCCCAGCTCGGGATGGTGGAATCCTGGGCGCTGAGTGACGAAGACGGCGATTGGTCCAGGGATCATGTGGATTGGACTGACGATATGGAAGAGTTCAAGCGGGAATACTTCGACCTGAACAAGACGTTCAACCCGATCCGGTTTCAGCCGGATAAGTGGGCGGACCTTGCTGCTGATAACGGGTTCAAATACTTGCTGTTTACCACCAAGCATCATGACGGCTTCTGCATGTGGGACACGCATACAACAGACTACCGGATTACAGGGACGGACACGCCGTTCCATAGACATAGATATGCCGATATTTGCCGGGAGCTGTTCGATGCTTTCCGCGCCAAGGGGCTGGGCATCTCGGCATACTTCTCCAAGGCGGACTGGCACACGCCATACTACTGGGCGCCAGGGATGGAGCGTGGGCGGCATATGTGGCGCGGGCCATCCTATGACCCGCAGAAATACCCGTGGCTATGGGAGCAATTCGTACAGTTTACGCATGAGCAGATCATGGAGCTGATGACCCGGTACGGCCGGATCGAGTGCCTGTGGCTTGACGCGGGCTGGGTCCGTGACGGAGGACGTGTCCCTCAGGACATTCGTCTGGGCGAGGTCGTGGAGAGAGCCCGGAAGCACCAGCCATGGCTGCTGGTGGCAGACCGCACGGTAGGAGGCCCGTACGAAAATATCGTAACACCAGAGCAGACCATCCCGGATCGGCCGATGAATATTCCGTGGGAGAGCTGCATTACGGTGGGGCATTCATTTGCCTTCGGATATGATGACCAGTACAAATCGGCCAGACAGCTGGCCCACATCCTGCTGGAAGTGGTGGCCAAAGGCGGCAACCTGGCCTTGAACGTGGGGCCGCAGCCGGATGGACGGCTGCCCGCCGGCGCGATTCGAAGCATCAAGGCGCTTGGCGAATGGCTGAAAGTTCACGGAGAAGGGATTTACGGAACCCGAATCTGTGATCCTTATTTTACAGATGGCTGGGCTTTTACACGCAAGGAGAACGTCACCTATGCTTTCCGTCTATACAAGAAGGACGAGGACGTGCAGCAGCAGCTGGTGATTCCTTATACCGGAGGCGTGAAGCGGATCGAGCTTGTGGGTACGAGTGACGAATTGGCCTATGAGCGCACTGCGGCGGGACTGGTGGTCACACTCCCTTCGGCGGAGGTTACGGAGGCAGCACCGATTACACATACGTTTAGATTGTTCGCGGAGTAAAGATATAAGCGAGAAAGTGGCTGTGCCCAGGATCTACGTGTTCGCTCAATAAGACAGTGCGGGTTGATGGAAGAACAGCACAAGTAAGGAAATTAGGGGACTTTATCCTCCTTGTACGCCAGTTCGTCCCGTAACAGATCGTGGCAGGAACGTGGAAGGTGGCAAGAAACGTGGAAGGGCAATAAGAGCGTGTGTACAAAAGCAGGTCGGTGCCAATGGACGGTGGCCGGTGGGTTGGCGGTAGATCAACACCCCGGCCGCTTTGTATCATTATCCCGTTTGATCAGGGCGGCAACGGCACACTACCCATTCCATTTCCACCGCTCTATTTCCACCTCCGGCCCCTTGTCTCCTGAACGAAAGGGATAACGGTGCAAGGAAATGCAGCCACACCAATTTCCTGAGCGAAAGGGATAACGGTGCAAGGAAATGCAGCCACACCAATTTCCTGAGCGAAAGGGATAACGGTGCAAGGAGACGCAGTCACACCAAGTTCCTGAGCAAAAGGGATAATGACGCAAGGAGACGCAGTCACACTAAGCCCCTGAGCAAAAGGGATAATGACGCAAGAAGGCGCAGTCACCCCAAAGGTATCCCTACATAATTTGGACTCGATGTTTACTTACCCAGACATCGAGTCTTTTTTCTTTCCTCGCTAAGTATTTCCGGCTTTACGTTATGACCTTCCTCTAACTCATCGAACCGACTCCATGCGCTGCATGTATTCCCTTGGCGAGACGCCCTCCACTTTCTTAAACACCTTGCTAAAATAGAATGCACTTTCGTACCCGAGCTTCTGGGAGATCTCGTAGATTCTTCCCTCACCGCGAAGCATCATGTCCTTGGCTGCGGCGATTTTGGTATTCGTCACATACTCCACAAAGTTGACCTTGGCAATTCTGGAGAACAGATGACTCAAGTAATTCGGACTGAAGTTGAACACATCGGCGACTTGGTTCAGGGACAGCTTGGTATCGAGATTCCGGCGAATATATGCCTGAACGTTTCGCACCACCTGTTCTTTGTAACTCGTCTTACGCGAGGCGAGCATCTCGCAGCAGCCGTCGCGGAAGCGGACCAGCCAGCTTACAATGCCATCGATGGATTTCATTTGGTAGAGGGCGCGATATCCTTCCGGTTCATGTTCGAAAATCGATTCGACGATGTCCTCGCCGTCTGTCAGCAGCGATGTGGCCATGTACAGGACGCTGCAAGCGGCGTCCATGGCCGGAACGAGCAGGTCAGGCCGCTCCTCGAAACTGTTGATCATGCTGGATATTACCGAATGTAGAGCGTGCGTATCAAGCTCCTCGAAGGCGCGCCGGATCTCGGCACGAAGTTCGGTGAAATCGAACAGGGGCTGCTCTGCATCCCCATGCTCCGCTTGGTCATAGAAGACGAATGACTGCTCCTTCACGGCTGCCGGCAATATCTTCCGGGCGGCCCAGTAACTGTCCCGCAGCTGGTACGGGTCTTCTACCGCAAAGCCCGCCGCGCCAATCACGGTGACGTTGAAGTAATTATGCAGGACGCCTGCCATGTCCGCTAGCAGCTTCTGTACTTCCGGCATCCAGGTGTCCGGGGCCGTTCCTAGGGCCGGCAGGGTGATGGCGAAATTGCGCAGGTCCAGACTGGTGACATAGCAGTCGCTGACCGTGCTCAGGGTGTCCTTGGCCATCTGTACGGTGCTGGCGCATAAGGCCACCAGTTTGTCACCCCGAGACGGTACGGTATCCGGCCCAAGAATACGGCAGGTGCAAACCAGGTAAGCTGGAGCCGGGAATTCGATCCCCAGGTCTTCCTTCTGAAGCACATACTGGCTTTTGCTTTCAAACAGATGGTTGAACAGACGGATGAAAAATTTATCCCGCTGTGCCTGCAAATTGCCTCGCTGCAGCAGATCCGGATAAGTCTCCATCGTTCGGTAATCCCGGAGCAAGGAAGCCGCCTTGCGGATGGATTCGCCCAGCGATTGCGGAGTCAAATCAAGCTTGACGAGATAATCCACCGCCTGCAGCTCGATGGCGCTGCGGGCATATTCAAATTCCTCGTAGCTGGTCAGCATAATGAACAGCGGAAGGCGTCCATACCGCTCGCGGGCGGATGCCGCAACCTCGAGGCCAGACTTGACCGGCATTTTGATATCCGAGAGAACGATATCGGGACGAAGGGCTTCGATCATCTCCTCGGCCTGCGCGCCATTATGAGCGACCCCAACAATCTCGATATGGTAATCCTCCCATTTCAGCATGGACTGCAGCCCGATACACACCAGCGCTTCATCATCGGCAATCAGCAATTTGATCATGATGACATCCTCCGTTTCTCTTCATTATCCTGGTACTGCTCTGCCCTTATCTGGCAGTAAGGGGAGTGTCAGAATCGGCCGGGCGACTCGGTTCGGAGATGGGGCAGCAGAATGCGCATCCTGGTGTATTCGTTCAGGACACTCTCAATCGATATGCCGTATCTCTCGCTGTAGGTCAGGCGGAGCCGCTCGTTGACATTGCGCAGGCCCATACCTTCAGTGGTCAAGCCCTCCGGGTCAGGAGCGTGCTTTGATAAGATGCTGGCAATCTGTGCTTCGCTCATCCCCACGCCGTTATCCTCCAGCACAATCATAATTTCGTTCATTCCGCTGCGCTGCACACTGAGCCTGATATGGCCGCCGCCTTTCGGTTCAACCCCGTGAAAGATTGCGTTTTCCACGAGCGGCTGGAGCGTAAACCTTGGGATTAGCCCGGACAGCAGCCGTTCATCCTCGATGGCCGTTTCCATCGTGATTTTATTGCCGTAACGGTAGTTCTGAATCAGGAAATAATCATCCAGCAGACTGAGCTCCTCCTTAAGCGTCACCAGCTTGCGCATATCCTTGGCGACGCTCCGCAGAAGGCGCGAGAGGGACGTTGTCATCTCGGCAATCCCGGTTGCGTTCTGGATGGTGGCCATCCACTTGATGGAGTTGAGTGTGTTGTAGAGGAAGTGCGGGTTAATCTGACTCTGAAGCATGCGATATTCCAGCTCCTGCCTCAGCTTCTCGTCAGCCACCCGTCTTTCCATAAGAGCAACGATATCTTGGGACAACCGGTTAATTCCCCGACCGACATCGCCCAGCTCGCTGTTCCATTCCATATTACGGTCAACGAGGAAGTTTCCTTGTGCGATTTTATCGATGCGTTTCTTCAGCTTTTCGACCGGGAGACTGATAGTTCTCGTCAAATACACCGTAATGAACCCGCTGGAAGCCAGGACAAGCAGGCATACTCCGATCATCAGCAGCAGCCAGATATTCCATTGGGGGGCGAATTGTCCTTTCATTAAGGTCTGTGATAAAGCAACCCCTTTGCGTATCGGATACGTCACCGAGATCATTCGGTCCCCAGCTTCATTCTCCAGCAGAGATACGGATGTCACGCTGCCGCTGGCCGTATCTTCTTCATACGGGGAGACCGTATAGCTCGCCGTGATGGGGAGAATGCGATCCCCTTGAATTTCATAGCTGTTGCTGCCCAGGGTCAGCAGCAGCCTCGAATCTGACGGCAGAGGATAACCTTTCAATTTGTCAGTGATGATGTTGGTGCTCGCCAGCAGGTATACGGTCCCGGTGTGGCTGGCCCGGTCTCCGTAAATCGGCATGACAAACGGGATGGTCTGGGTGAGGGAGAACGGGTCTCGAATGATTCGCACCCACTCCTCGGAGACGTCCGGAAACAGCCCGGTCAGCTGGCTAAGATTATGAATGGTTAAGGGAACGGAGGCACTGACGGAATTGTCCACCTGGATAAACTTATCCTCATTGTCGGTTACGATCAGCCGACGCACATAGCCGTTGGAGCGGTTCACCCGGAAGTCCTCCTGCAGCGAGGTGAATGCATGAATCGCCCCCATAGCGGAGCTGGCCGGGCTCGAACGAAAATATTCATTCAGCATCCGGTTCGTCGAGGAATTGGTGCTGCTGGTCATCGCCAGCATGGACAAATTGATAAAATCCTGTTCGATAATATGAGACACCAGCTGCAGATTGAACTCGGTCGCCTGGATCGTCGTTTTCCGCTGAAAATAGGAGATCAGCTCATAGCTGAAAAACGACAGCAACGAAGCCATGAGCAGGGCGAAAATCGTCATCAGCATAATAATTCGACGTTTGATGGTCGCTTTTCGTCTCGTCAGAACCGCCTCCCCCTTGCCGGCAAAATTAAAAGCGCTTCCAAAGCGTTGGTATTCTTACCATACCAGAATCATTTTTCAGCTGATACTCCTCCCAGGACAGAAACTGCAATTTTTACAGGTTTTCATCACAATAATACAGCTTTCTGACCTGAGCTTAGAGAAAGGAACACAAAAGTGAATGAACAGACAACAAAAATGTATGCCCTTTCATTATAAATTCAACTAGGATATTTATAGAAGTTCGACAAGGAAGTCAGGCATCCAAACCAGACGAAAAGGGGAGCACATATGAGCATGCGTAAATTGTTAGGAATGACGTTGACGGTGATCCTGTCATTCACTCTGCTGGCCGGTTGCTCCGGTCAGAAAAGCACCACACCTTCGGCCGAGTCTCCTGCGCCGGACCAATCTGGAAGCGCTTCCGAGTCTCCGTCGACAGACCCGGTCACTTTGAAGTGGGCGCTGTGGGACTGGGAGGCAACGACGTATTATCAGCCATTGATCGACGCATATCGGGAGAAGAATCCGAATGTCACGATTGAATACGTGGATCTGGGCTCCACCGATTATATGACGATGCTCAGCACGCAGCTTTCGGGAGGGGCCGATCTGGACATTTTGACCGTAAAGGACATTCCGGGTTACGCCAACCTGGTGAAGCAGAATCATCTGGAGCCGCTGAAAGCGTTCATGAGCGAGCAGAACATCGATCCGGCACGCTATGACGGAACCGTTGAGCAGATCGTAATGAACGAAGAAGTGTATGCGCTTCCTTTCCGCAGTGACTTCTGGATTATTTATTACAACAAGGATCTGTTCGACCAAGCGGGCGTTCCTTATCCGACGAATGACATGACCTTGGACCAATATGATGAGCTGGCCCGGAAGGTAACCTCCGGCAGCGGAGCGGAGAAAGTATATGGCGCTCATTATCACACGTGGCGAAGCGCGGTTCAGCTATTCGGCATTCTGGACGGGCAGCATACGGTGGTTGAGGGGGAGTATGATTTCCTGAAGCCGACCTATGAACGAATTCTGAAGCAGCAGGAGGACGGGATCGTGATGGATTACGCGACACTGAAAACATCCAGCACCCACTACTCCGGCGTGTTCTACAACAATTCGGTGGCGATGATGAACATGGGCAGCTGGTTCATATCCACTCAAATCGAGAAGGTTAAGAGCGGTGAATCACAGGCAACCAACTGGGGGATTGTGAAGTATCCGCATCCGGAGGGGGTAGAAGCAGGCACGACGCTCGGCACCATCACCTCCTTGGCAGTTAACCAGAAATCCGCGAATAAAGCGGCGGCGCTGGATTTCCTGAAATTCGTGACCGGTGAAGAAGGCGCAGCCGTCATTGCCTCCACAGGCACGCTTCCGGCGATCAAGAACGAGGAAGTGATCAACTCGATTGCATCCATGGATGGATTCCCGACGGATGAAGCGAGCAAGGAAGCATTAACGACGGCAACCACCTATCTCGAGATGCCTCTGCATGACAAGAGCGCGGACATCGAAGTCATTCTTAATGAAGCACATGACAGCATTATGACCCAAAACACCACCATCGAACAAGGGCTGGAGGATATGACAACACGGGTACAGCTGATTCTCAACAACTGAGACAGTATGCCGGGTACCGATGAATTGACGGTCTTGACCAGCGGTGCAAGCGCGCGGCATCAAGCAACCTAAGGGCATGTATCGAGGGCGGGCTATAGCAGCCCGCCCTTCCTATGTAGCGCCAACAAGTTTGGAGGAGAACGGATGCGGAACGAAACGACAATCAATCCGAAAACAATAAGAAAGAGTCGCTTATCCAAAAAGACCCGAGAGCATTTGATTGCCTATAGCTTTATTGCCCCGAACTTTATCGGCTTTGCGCTCTTTACGCTGGTGCCGATGGTATTTGCGTTTATTCTGGCCTTTGTAAAATGGGATGGCGCAAACCCGATGGAATATACCGGGGTCAGTCATTTTATTCGTTTATGGAAGGACCCCACTTTTCATAAAGCGTTGTGGAACACCATTGTTTATACCGTCGGCGTCGTGCCGCTGACGATGGTGTGTGCGCTGGGGCTGGCGATTCTGCTCAATCAGAAGCTGTTCGCCCGCGATTTTATGAGAACGGTGTTCTTCTTCCCGTATGTGGCCTCCCTCGTTGCGGTTGCTGCGGTGTGGAACTTTATATTCAGTCCGACGATGGGCCCCGTAAACAATCTCCTGCACGCACTGACAGGCGTGCCGATCGAGGATCTGCCTCGCTGGGCTGCGGATAAAGATTGGGCCATGTTCACGGTCGTGCTGTTCACCGTATGGAAGAACATGGGCTATTATATGGTGATTTATTTGGCCGGGCTTCAGGGCGTCAACCCCGAACTGTATGAAGCCGCCGAGCTCGACGGCGCAAATGCCTGGCAGCGATTCCGGAATGTGACGATTCCTCAGTTAGCGCCAACGAGCTTTTTTGTCCTGATGATTCTGATCATTAACTCGTTTAAAGTCTACGATATCTTCATTAACCTGTTTGCCGGTGCGGATAACCAGCTGAACGATGCGACCAGGGTACTGGTCTATCAAATCTACAATACGGCATTTCGTTCGTTGGATTACGGTTATGCCAGTGCCATCGCCATCGTATTATTCCTGCTCGTCCTTGGAATTACGTTGATTCAGTTCCAGGGTGAGAAGAAGTATGGACAATAGGAGGATTAACAGATATGGTAGGAACTAACAAAGGGGTTAAAATCGGGGTCAAGGTGCTGGCCTATTTGATATTGTTTGTTGTTGTCCTATGTATGCTTGTTCCCTATTTGTGGATGCTTTCCTCTTCGCTCAAGCTGAACAAGGACGTGTTCACCTTTCCGATGCAGTGGATCCCGGAATCTCCGCGTTGGAGCAACTATAAGGAGATTTGGACGCGCATTCCGCTGGGAACCTTTATTTACAATACGGCCAAGTTGTCGGTGATCGTGACCGCGCTTCAGATTCTGACCTCGAGCTTTGCCGCCTATGCGTTCTCGAAGCTGAATTTTACAGGCAAGCATGCGCTGTTCCTTGGTTATATCGCGACCATTGCGATTCCTTGGCAGGCGTACATGGTGCCGCAGTTTATCATGATGCGTTCCATGGGGCTGAACAATACGCACCTGGCGATTATTTTACTGCAGGCGTTTTCGGCTTTTGGCGTATTTCTGATGCGGCAGTTCTACCAGAGCATTCCGGATGAGCTGTGCGAGGCAGCCCGCATTGACGGGCTGAGCGAGTACGGCATCTGGGCGCGGATTATGGTGCCCCTGTCCAAGCCGGCGTTGTCCACGCTGACTATTTTCACCTTCGTTTCCACCTGGAACGACTTTCTGGGACCGATGATTTATCTGACGAAAACCGAGCTCAAAACGATCCAGATCGGCCTGCGAATGTTCATCTCGCAATATTCAGCGGAATATGGGCTGATCATGGCGGCCAGCGTCATATCGATCATACCGGTGCTGATTGTGTTCCTGGTGCTGCAGAAAAACTTCGTGCAAGGCGTGGCTTCCACCGGCATTAAAGGATAGTGGCAGGCTATTAGGATCAGATTCTAATGAAGGGAAGTGGCCAAGATGGCATGCAATACGGGGGATAAGGATATCCGTGCAGCGCTGGCGGCGAATCCGCTTCGGTCCCGCGAGGACATGGAAGCCCTGCTTCAGCAGCTGCTTGCACCTTTGGAGCCGTACTACAGTCAGGGGAAGGCCCGGCTTGCGCTGGGCCACTCCGGAGCGAGCTATCCATCCGTCATCGCTGAGATGGAAGCGTTCTCTCGGGTGCTGTGGGGACTGGTGCCTTTGCTCGCCGGCGGGGGAGAGAGTGAGTTGTGGGAGCATGTACTTGAAGGCATTGCCAACGGTACGGACCCTGAGCACGAGGAGTACTGGGGCGTTGTTTCGGACTATGACCAGCGGTTGGTGGAAATGGCGGTGTTCGGTTATGCGCTGGCCCTGATTCCGGATCGAATCTGGAAGCCGCTTGGGGAGAAGGCGCGGCATAACCTGTACACCTGGCTTCATCAAATCAATGCGCATCCTTGTCATGACTGCAACTGGCTGTTCTTTCAGGTACTGGTGAACATCGGATTCCACAAAGCCGGTCTTCCCTATGATAAAGCGCAGCTGCAGCGGAATTTGGAGCGGCTTGACACTTTTTATCTGGGGGACGGTTGGTACAGTGACGGGCCGGAGGGGCATAGCGATTATTACGTGCCGTTTGCCTTTCATTACTATGGTCTGCTTTATTCCAAGCTCATGTCCGGGGAGGATCCGGAGCGCGCGGCGCTGTACCGGGAGCGGGCGAATGCCTTTGCTCCGCATTTCATGGCCTGGTTCTCCCCGAACGGCGCGGCGCTTCCTTATGGACGCAGCCTGACGTACCGCTTCTCACAAGCGGCGTTCTGGGGGGCGATGGCTTTTGCGGATACGGATGGAGTGGCACCGGGCGTGTTAAAAGGGCTGCTCCTCCGCCATTTGCGCTGGTGGTTCAGCCAGCCGATTGTGGATTCCGGAGGGCTCTTGTCCATTGGATACGCCTACCCGAATTTGGTGATGGCGGAGAACTACAATTCGCCAGGCTCTCCTTACTGGGCGCTCAAGGCGTTTCTGCCGCTGGCTTTGCCTGCTGACCACCCGTTCTGGGTCTCGGAGGAGCAGCCTTTACCAGAGATGGCTGTCGTGGACGTTCAGAAGCCCGCTCATCTGGTATTGGTGCGGGATCCGGTATCGGGGCATGTGGCGGCATTCAACAGCGGGCATGCCGGGACGAATGAACATACACATACGTCGGCCAAGTATGAGAAGTTTGTGTATTCGACGGGGTTCGGGTTCAGCGTGCCGCGCTCCGAGTGGGGGTTGTCCCAGGGGGCCTTTGACTCCATGCTTGCCCTGAGCGAGGGCGGGGACAATCTGTACCGGGTGAGACGACATAATAGGAGCACTTTGATCGAGGAAGATCTGCTCCATGCCGTGTGGAAGCCATGGTCCGATGTAGAGGTCAGCACATGGCTCATCGCAGGGCTGCCGTGGCACATCCGGATTCATCGGATCGCGACCCAGCGGGTGCTGGATGCAGCCGAGGGAGGATTTGCGCTGGGTATTGAGCAACCGCCCCTTCAGCGCGTCGGGGATGACGAAGCCTGGGCAGGGAGTGCCTGGGGCATCAGCGGGGTGAGGAGCCTGCTTGGCTATGACGGGGCCCGCCTCATCTGGCCGAATGCGAATACCAACGTGCTGCGGCCGCGCACCGTGATTCCGACGCTGACCGCTTCGCTTCAGCCCGGCGTTCACTGGCTGGCCTCTGCTATATACGGCGATCCGGTGATGGATAAGACAGAAAGCGGCCGCGCTTGTGCCAAGCAGCCATTCGTTCTGACTGAAGATGGGCTGGACGATTTGCCGCAGATTGGGCTGAAGGTGGAAATCGGTCAGGATGATATGATCGTTTATAGCGGGCGGGACAAGAAGATCAAGCTTAGGCTGCCGCTAGATCGGCAGCAATTCTAAAAGCACGACGATGATCGTGATCTCGCTTTGTTATCGACTCAGCTTCCCTAGATTTAGATGAGGAAAGGAATCGTCATGGACAATCCGAATATGAACAGAATCGGGCAGCGCCAACTATCGGATGTGGTTGAGAGGATGGTACCTCCAGGGCTGCATTTCTATTACCCTGACGGGGATGGACCGGCATTCTGGCAAAGGGTTAGGGAAAGCAAGGCGTACGCTGCTGATGTAGCCGAAATCAAGGCGGAAGGCAAGCGCCTTCTGGGGCAAGCGGTCCCGGAGCTAACCTATGCCTTGTTCTCCTTGTATGCGAAGCAGGGTTCGAGACTGGAATATGAGCGGGTTTATTTTGAGCGGAGACGGCGGCTGAACACTTTTGCGCTGTTAGGTCTGCTGGAGCCGGAACGCGAGGATTATGTGGAGGAGCTGCTGAATGCGGTTTGGGCGATTTGCAGTGAACTGACCTGGTGTCTGCCTGCGCATGTTGGCGAGCGGCGTCCGGTTGCGGATACGATAGATCTTTTCTCGGCGGAGACCGGGTTTACACTCGCTGAGCTTACGCTGCTGCTCGGGGATCGGCTGCCGAAGATGCTGAAGGCGCACATCCTGGAGCTGGTGCACCGCAGGCTGCTTCTGCCATTCCTTGAGAAGGGCCCGTATGAATGGGAGGAAGCTGAGCATAACTGGGCGGCAGTATGCGCGGGATCCATTGGCGCTGCTTCCCTGTTGCTGCTGCAAGAAGAGCGGGAGCAGGACCTGCTGGTCCGGATTCTGGAGAAAACCGAGCGCAGTATGGCCTGTTACCTGAAGGGCTTCGGGGAAGACGGGGGATGCCTGGAGGGGCTTGGCTATTGGAATTACGGGTTCGGTTATTTTGTGTATTACGCGGATCTGCTGTTCAAGCGTACTCAAGGGGAGCTGGACTGGTTCAGCCTCGAGAAGGTTGAGGCGATTGCGGGGTTCCAGCAGAAGTGTTTCCTGGGCGGAAACGCCGTCGTCAATTTCTCGGATTCATTCCCACATGAGCAGGTGCAGCTTGGGCTGTCCCGTTATCTTGCCGGCCGTTATGACAGCGTGCAGTCGCCACCGTCCGCGCTTCGAGCAGACTACCGGAAGGATCATTGCAGCAGGTGGGCAACGGCCCTTCGCAATTTGCTGTGGCGGGAGCAGGCCAGCAACGTACCGGATTGGCCTCCCGGAGACTACATGCTGGAGGATGCCGGCTGGCTGATCTCCCGCACGGTATCGAGCGCCGGAATCTTCGGCTTCGCTGCCAAGGGCGGTCATAATGACGAGCCGCATAACCATCTGGATCTCGGGCAGTTTATGCTCGCAGGAGACGGGGAGTTTTATCTATCGGATCTGGGCTGTGGAGAATATACGAAGGATTACTTCGGTGCTGGCCGTTATCTCTACGATTGCAATGGTGCTCAGGGGCATTCGGTTCCGATCGTGAACGGCTGTCTGCAAGCTGCGGGAAGGCAGCGGAAGGCATCTGTCGTGGAGCAGGCGATCAGCGGTCAGGAGGCTCGGCTTACGATTGAGCTGGCCGCCGCCTATGAATGCCCTTCGCTTCAGAGCTTGCGGCGCACCTGGCGGTGGCATAAGCATGAGCTTCCGTGCCTGGAATTAAAGGATGTATTTGTGCTGACTGACAGACCGGACGCGCTGCTGGAGCGATTCGTGACGCTGATTCGACCGGAGCAAGCGGAGGATGACGAAGGGCAGCTGCTGCTGGACCGCGGGACGCTTGCATTGAAGCTCGCCTATGACCGGGAGCTGCTGCGGCTGGAGGTGACCGAACGAATCTGGCGCAATCATGATGGGGAGGACGAGGTATGGTATACGCTGGATTTTCATGTGCTTCGGCCAGAGCGGCATGTGGAATTGGACTTTATATTTCAGTTTGTAAGACGCTAAACAAGCAACAGGCTGACGCTTAGTGACGCAGGGGATACGGCAAATGAGAAGGGAGAGGGATGGAAATGGTGAATGCGTGGGTGGATGAAGCGTGGCAGAGGTCGCTCGACAAGACGCTGCGCAATACGACTAGGATCGGTTCGGGGTTTCCGCATGCCAGTCAGGACGGTGTATACCAGCTGGCGGAGCCGGCTTGGTGGACCGCCGGTTTCTGGCCGGGGCAGCTGTGGCTGTTATATGCCCAGAGCGGGAAGGAAGAGCTGAGAGCACTGGCCGAAGCGTGTGAGGCGAAGCTGGACGAAGTGCTGGACGGATATGTGTGGCTGGACCATGATATCGGGTTTATGTGGACGTTGACGAGCGTGGCTAATTACAAGTTGACCGGCAGTGAGGCTTCACGGATCAGGGGCTTAAAAGCAGCGAACTATTTAGCCGCCCGCTTCAATGTCAAAGGGCAATACATCCGGGCCTGGAATCCATGGTCGGAAGGCGAACGCAACGAGGGATGGGCGATTATCGACTGCTGTATGAACATGCCGCTGCTGTTCTGGGCATCGCGCATCAGCGGTGATCCGCGGTATGCGCATATTGCCGAGGCACATCTGGATACGGTGCTGAAGCATTTTATCCGTGCGGATGGTTCCGTATATCATATCGTGATTTTTGATCCCCATACGGGAGAAAGACGGAAGGCGGTAGGAGGACAAGGCTATGCGCCAGAGTCAGCTTGGTCGCGGGGAGCGGCATGGGCGATCTATGGTTTGACGCTGGCTTATCACCATACCGGCAAGGACGAATATTACCAAGCAGCCACACGGGTGGCGAACTTCTTCCTCAGCAGGCTGCCGGAGGACCAGGTGCCGGCTTGGGATTTTCGTGCTCCGGAGGAGCTGCGCAGCTTGCGGGACACCTCGGCTGGGTCATGTGCCGCAAGCGGTCTGCTTCTTCTCGCGGATAAAAGTGAAGGCGGAGATGCCGAAGCTTACCGAGCAGGTGCTGTGCGAATCCTGAAGTCGCTATACGAAAATTACGGCGCCTGGGATCGTCCGGATGAGGAGGGGCTGATCCTGTCCGGCACCAGCAATTACCCGCAGGGCACCAATATAGAC
Source organism: Paenibacillus campinasensis (assembly GCF_002272015.1). GTDB lineage: Bacteria > Bacillota > Bacilli > Paenibacillales > Paenibacillaceae > Paenibacillus_AQ > Paenibacillus_AQ campinasensis. The sequence goes on from NZ_NPBY01000021.1 coordinate 33,583, forward strand.
GTTCCGCTGATTTACGGCGATTTCTACTTTGTAGAGGGTCTGGCGCGATTGAAAGGGTATGGTCCGTTCTACTGGGAGTAACAAGCTTTACCAGGGATACCTGGATGGATGACCAATCTTCTGGCCTGGACGGGATAATCTGGCAGTATTCACACAACCGTCAGGCTCACTAAGGAGGAGGACATCAACTAAGTGATACAATAGCGTTAACGAGAAGAGCTTCACGGAATGGAGGTGCCTTTTTGCAGCGGATGGAGGATCGATTGCAAGCCTGCCTGTCAGAGCATGCATCGCTGATATCAGACCTGAAGCGGGTCAGAGCGCTGGAGCTGCCGGACTGGTGCATCGCCGCAGGATATATCCGCAACTACGTGTGGGACCGATTACACGGTTACGACGTCCGGGATAACCACAGCGATATTGATGTCGTCTATTATGATCGCCAGAATCTGTCCGAAGACAGAGATCGCTTGCTTGAACGGCATTTGCGCGAAGTGACCGGAAACGGGAAGTGGTCGGTTAAAAATCAAGCCAGAATGCATGTGAACAATGGGGACTCGCCGTATGCCGATACTGCGAATGCGATGGCGCATTGGCCGGAAACGGCCACAGCGGTTGGGGTTCGCCTGGACGAGCGTGACCATCTGGTTCTGGTTGCGCCGTATGGTGTGGATGATCTTTTTGAATTGAAGGTGAGACAAAGCCCGCTGTTCAAGAAGAGGGATGTATTCCTGAATCGCGTACAGAAGAAGGGATGGCTGGAGCTGTGGCCTCAGCTGACCTTGATTGCGGATTAGCGGTATTTTTCTATCAGTATGGGGAGCGCCATTGCAGAGGAGGTAGATGAGGAGCTTTTTCATAAGGAGCCTTATGATATCCATATGATCAAAGAGCTATAGCAAACGGGTGTCTATATCATAACCAACGGATCGAGGAGGAGCCGGGTTGATCGAAATTGTCGAGGTAACGGCGGATAATATCCAGGACAAGGGTTTTTTCTGCATGCGAAGCAAACCGAAAACGGAGGGCTATCAACGAAAGCAGGAGTGGCTGCTTCGCCGATTTGAGGAAGGGCTGAAGCTGAAGATCATCGAGGAAGATGGTTATCCTCGGGGTTTTATGGAGTACACCCCCATTGAGTTTGCCTGGCGTGGGGTTACCGGGGAGAATTATTTGTTTATCCACTGTCTGTGGATTGTAGGCCGGGGCAAAGGCAAAGGATACGGCAAGCAGCTGCTGAATGATTGCATAGAAGACGCCAGGCGCAGCCGTAAATCAGGAGTTTCCATCATGACAAGCAGTCAGACCTGGTTGGCTGACAAAAGCTTTTTTACTAAACAAGGGTTCGAGCTGGTCGATCAGACTCCGTCTGGCTTCGAGCTGCTTGCAAGGCGATTTGACGATTCTCCTGTGCCCCGGTTGGTTCATGGATGGGAGGAGAGGGCTGCCAGTTATCGTGAAGGCTTGACCATTCTGAAATCGGACCAATGCCCTTACATTCAGGATGCGGTGACAACCATCGTGGAGGTTGCCCAAGAACGAAATATACCGATCCAGGTGATGGATATGGAAAGCTCGGGGGACGCGCAGCACGCTGTATCGGCCTACGGGTCGTTCAATGTGATTTATAACGGCAAGCTGCTAACCTACCATCCTGTAACGAAAAGGGAGCTGTATAAGCTCCTGGACCAAGCGTAGGGCTGGAGATATTCCCGAAACTAAGGTGAATCTATGGAATGTGTGAAAAGGGTCGTATTGTTACTCACCATGTTGTTTGCCATTATGGGATGCCAAAGCGGTAAAGGCATTTCCGTCGAACAGGTGGAGGAACTGCTGGAGGAGCGTGCCTATCAACCATTAAAGCTGAATCAAAGCCAGAACTTTGAACACCAAGAGCGGCCCTGGCTCTGCTTATGTTCCGAGCTTAATGGCCAGCAGTATATCGTGGTCATCTCTCCCTCTGCTGAATGGACCGAGATTCCGCTGGGAATGGAAGGGCGTTTAACCTATGAGCAAATTGCAGAAGTTCTTGTACGAGAAGGCTTGGTGTCGGATATAGAGCGTATGGACCTGAATAATCTCAACCCGGGGTTAACGGATGACACCCCTATTCACTGGTATTATCATGATGTGTCTGGCGATAGATTGCACAGATTTGATCTGGAGGGTGAGCGGATCTCTCAAACCTCATTTTCTGGAAGGTAGCTACCTTTCGTTTAAGGCGATGCACTGCTCGAAAGAAATCAAAAGAAGTCAAAAGAAGTCAATCAAATTGCCTCCCTCGTTTCCTGCTGCTATACTTTTGCGTATGAGATAGGATTGGGGGTAGGTTTTGTGGCAGTGTTAACTTGCTCATTTGCTAGGAAGTCCTCATGCAAAGCCTGATTTGGGGCGATACTTTGCGTGAGGTGCGGTTAGGATGAAATTCGATCGCCCAAACTTCATATTATCGTTTCTAATGATTGGCTTTGCGCCTTATTGAATTTTTTAAAATCATAATAAGGGGCGTAAAAAGCGATGAGCACACCATTTATTAGAAACCATCAGTACAACGTCATTAAGAAACAATCCGAGTTCCTCCTGAAGACATTGCGATCTGTTGCGGATCGGGGAGTGTTGGAGACGGTAAGATACAGTGCCGTGACGAACATTGTGGAGGCTTTTCCTGTTGTCACCGAGGAGCAGAGACGGATGCTGGAATCCATATTGGCCTGCGAGACGGCCTATGATTTCCAGAGCTATCTGAGCGGGTTTGAACGGTATTTGGAGCCTTTCCCGGCGATTACGGAGAAGCAGATCCAGAAGCTGTTCCCCAAGAGCAAGAAGCTGAAAATACCGGATCTCCCATCGGTAGATTTCCGTTATATCACGTATCTGAGCTGGGTGGATATTGCCACGAGCAGGTTGTTTATTGTCTATCCGCTAGAAGGCCAGTTTGTGGGCATTGAGGGGAGAATTACGCCGACCAACAAGAAAGGCTACTGCATGTTCTGCAATCGGCATCAGGAGCTGGCGTTCTTCTCGGTCAGAACCAAGCCGTCCCACCCTTCGCCGGATAATATCTCCGCGATCGGTCAGTACGTATGCATGGATAACCAGGCTTGCAATCAGAGCATTACCGATACCGAACAGCTTGAGAAGTTTATTCTTCATGCGAGGAAATAACATCATAGATAAGAACGAGACTGCCATTTTTATGGCAGTCTTTTTATAACGTTTTTGATACCTTTACAGATCCATTAAATGGTATCATATGGAAACGAAAAGAAACGAAGGTCACGGTCAGGAGCCATAGCGAGAACGTCACTGCAGGAGGAGCTTATTATGAAGATAAGGGATGCCATCAATGAGATATTGGATGAACTGCCGGATGAGGAGCTGCAGAAGCTGTATTGGTCTATTCGGATTTTTCATGAACATTATGCCTTCAACAGAACCATACAGGATAAAGGTGTGGTCATCTCTCCGCTGTACGAGGATAGAGAACATATCAAAGCATGTTGGGACAAAGCATTTGCTCATCATGTTCCGGACGAGATCAAGGAAGCCATCCACTATGACCAATACAAGTGGCATCTGTTCAGCTATGAACAGGCCGACTGTCTTCAGGCCGAGGAGGCCAGAGCAGCCTTCGATTCGATGATGAAAGGTGACTTGTATGTGATGTATCAGCATGGGCCTGATGTATTCCTATATGAGCATGCGAAGGATCTGATATCCACGGATTTTGATGCACAGCAGGATATCTATGTTTTTGACAGGGAATTTAGCTGGACCTATATACACACGCATGAAGCTATGTGCGGGCCCTATTTTGCAACCTCGAAATAAAATGGTGTAGAGCGGAGGGGTTATGATGAAAGGAAGCAGCGATACCTACTCTTTGTTCTGGTTATCGTAGTAGTGACCGGATGCTCGGGACTGGGTGGTGAGGCTGCCGGGGATCGCGAGCGGGTTGTTCTGGTGGAAGAGGAAGCATTAGCGGCAGAGTTCGGTGAATTCGCGCAGCTCCCATGGTCTAAGGACATAATTCCACACATCGACTGGGCGCTGACAGGAACGTTTACATCGAATGGTTATGAGATGAGAGGGCGTGAGGGACAGGTCGGATTTCTTGATATAGGCTAGCGGGATGTTCAACAAGGCATTCACGCTGCTCATGCTTCTGATCAAGGCAAACTTTCTTCGCTATGTAAAACGATGGGAGCGAACATATAAAGCGGGGTGCTTTCATGTATTTTCTTCAAATGTCGGGTTTCCCCGGTTCCGGGAAATCGACGCTGAGCAGACGAATCGCCGCCATGACGGGGGCGCTCATTATTGATCATGATGTTTCCAAAACCGCACTATTAAAGGCGTCAGAGGGCGAAGGAATCGAATTGAGGACACTCGGCAGGCTCTCATACACGGTGGATTGGGCATTGGTTGAGTTTTATTTATCACAAGGGTATGATGTGATTTTTGATAGTCCATGTTTATATTCCGAGATGATTGAGAATGGCATGAATCTAGCGGAAAAGTATGGAGCTACATATAAATATGTGGAGTGTCTATTTCATGATTTCAACGAAATCAACCGCCGATTGCGGACCCGCCAGCGGATGATCAGCCAAATCTCGGAGACGGCGGAAGCCGATTTTATAGCTGCCATTCAGGACAGCAAGCGGCCTCCATCCCATATCAAAAGCTTGGTAGTGAATTCTTCCCAGCCACTCGACAGTTATATCCAAGATGTGTTGGATTATATCCGGGAATAGCATGCGTTCACTCACGAGCTGGTTGATAGATTAAGGTGTTATAAGAATTATAATAGGAATGAGGATAACCATGACAGAATATCGATTCCACCCAATGACTGAGGAATATGCAGCCGAAATCTCGACTTGGAAATACCCGGAGCCTTACTCGTTATACAGTATGGAGCACAGTGATGAAGATATCGCTGAACTGATGAATGGAGATTATTTCTACGCTTTGGATATGCAGAATGCTCTGGCAGGATTTATATGCAAGGGCAATTCAGCCCGGGTTCCCGGCGGGGTACAGGCCGGCCTCTATGATGATGCTGATGTTATGGATATGGGGCTGGGGTTAAGACCCGATGTCACAGGGAGGGGGAAGGGACGGGACTTTCTGCTGGAGGGAATCGCCTTCCTGAAGGAACGGTTTGAGCCTAAGCGGCTCCAGCTGGTCGTCGCTCTGTTTAACAAGAGAGCGATAGCCGTTTATGAACGGTCGGGATTTGTGAAAGGCAAAAAGTTCAGCAGCAAAGTCGGCGAGCGCGATATGGAGTTTGTAGCGATGCATTTTACAGGGGGGATAACGGATGACAACACATGAAGAGATCTATGCAAACCAAGCGGTTGCTTATGATTTGATGATTAGCCGGCAGCCTGATTTGACCGAAGTGATAAGTGAGATCAAAGGTTTTCACGATCTGGATGTACTTGATCTGGGGGCAGGGTCTGGGAGGTTGGCGATGATTCTTGCCCAGAAGGCCCGTTCATTGGTGTGTACGGACCGTTCTTCTTCGATGCTGGACTTATTAGAGCGTAAGTTCATTCAGCAGGGAACGGCTCGTCACTGGCAGACTGTTGTGGCTGATCACCGTCAGCTTCCTATTCCGGACGAATCCGTAGATTTAGCGGTTTCCGGTTGGAGCATCAGTTATTTAACAAACTCGGGCAACCCGGAATGGAGAAGCAATCTTGAACGTATAATGTCAGAATTATACCGTGTCGTCAGGGTGCATGGAACGATCGTCATTTTCGAGACGCTGGGTACGGGGACGATAACTCCAGATCCCCCAGAAATTTTGAAGCTATACTACAGTTCTCTTGAAAAGGACTACGGATTTCAACATACATGGATACGCACGGATTATACATTCCGGGACGTGGAGGAGGCGAAGGAGAACATGGCCTTTTTCTTCGGTGAAAGTATCGCACATCAGATTACGGTCAATCAATGGTCAACCGTGCCAGAGTGTGCGGGGGTGTGGTGGAAGCACTTGTGAGCGGCACTACAATAAATTCTCCATGATCATAACATCGATCAGCATGCATTAATAGAACACATCACCATTTCTCAGTCGAACTCACTCATGTAAGAAATGACCTCATCTCCATATGTGTTCATTAATGATCAATGGTTGTTGCTACGAATTTTCCTTCTGCGGGTCAGCGATAAAATGTCTACTCTTCGATCCGAGGTATCGGTGTTTTTTGTACTAGCTTCAGTTTGATTAAGGGCTGGATTTGACGGCTGAGCGTCGTAATATCGATGCCGAGCGTCGGCTATTAGCTTCATGGACGATCTATTGTTGACGATTCATCTCATACAAGATGTGACTCTGGACAGGAGACAGATCGATATCGCCTACGCAGCCGCCGAAGCTCCGGGTATGGGTGCTTACACATGGTACTTGGAGCTGTGCCTCGAATAAGTGTATGAAACTCGAATAAGTGTATGAAATAAAAAAGAACCCGCTAATGGCAGCGCTTTGGCTGATCATAGCGGGTTCTTGTATGGCGAGGCGGGAATATACGCCAGTCCTTGCTAGAAATCGTATGCAGCTTCCTTCGTCTCCCGGATTTGCGCATGGGTCTCGGTCAGCGTGACGGTATCCTCAACCAGCCGCTCAATGCGGAATTTCACATCATCGTTGACGATCTGTTTGCGCATAAAATCCTTTTCCTCGATAAATACATAAGTCTGAACGATATGGGCCTTCATATAAGCCAGAATCGGCTTCAGCTGCTGCTCCGGCATTAGAAAATGCTTGGGGGACCCAGCGGTCACAATCATGCTGACCACTTTATCCAGCAATGCGTTCTGCGGAAGCAGATCAAAAATGTTTTTCAATGTAGCAGGAATGGATGCCTGAAACACGGGGGTCCCGATCATCAGTGCGTCGGCGCTCATGATCGCGCTTGTCACATAGCCGGTGTCCCCTGGATATTCCAGATAGTTTCGACCGTCACTGAATTGCACATCATATTCGGCAAGGTCGATCATCGTGGCGGTTACGTCAGGATATTTGTCGGCCAGGACCTGCATGGCTTCATTCATGGCTGTTCGCGTCTTGGAACCGACGATGGAACCGGATAACAATACAATGTTCATCTGCCGGGCCTCCTATTCATGGTTTAGCTGTATATTTTCGAATGGCAGGTAAAATTTCGGTGCCGATTAACTCGATATTTCGCTGCAGCTTATCAAACGGCATGCCGCCAAAATCAATCTGGGCGATATAGCGCTGGTGACCGAACATTTCATGCTGGTACAATATTTTCTCGATGATTTGCTGCGGACTGCCGATATTCATAATGCTGCGTGTGTCGATGCCCTGGGCAAACAGCTGCTTGGAGAAGCCTTGTCCGTTCGTTTTCTTCATGCCCTCGTTGATATAGGGGTACAGCTCCTGCAGCGCTTGCTGCGATGTATCTGCCGCATAGAAGAAGCCTGCGGTGGCAACCGGCAGCTGAGCGGGGTCATGCCCTGCCTGACGGGCCGCTTGGCGGTAAGCGTCAATCGTCTGCTTGAAGACGGATACGGGGCCGCCCAGATGCGCCATAAACATCGGAACACCGGCCATCCCGGCTTTGATGGCACTGGCAGGACTGCCGCCGACGGCCCGCCATATCGGCATCGAGCCGCCTTGCGGTCGTGGTAGCACCTTCGCATTGCGCAGTGGGGCACGATACTCTCCGCTCCAATTCACAATCTCCTGCTCGTTGATTTGCAGCAATAGCTCGAATTTTTCCTCAAACAATTCTTCATAGTCCCGAACATCGTAACCGAGAAGCTCGAACAGGCCGATTCTCGAAGCACGCCCTGCGACGATTTCCGCGCGCCCCCCCGAGATCAGATCGATGGTGGCAAAGTCTTCATAGACGCGAACCGGATCTGACGTACTGATAATGGTGGAGGAGCTGGCAATTTTGATCTTCCGGGTGGCCTGCGCGATCGCCGCCAGCACTACCGAGTGAGCCTGGGTCGCAAAATAATCCTGATGGCTTTCACCCACACTAAAGAAATCGAGCCCTGCCTGTTCTGCAAGCTTCGCGTATTCAATAATCTGATGGATTCGTGCCTGGGTCGATATCCGTTCTCCCGTATTCGGATCGGGCAGATGGTCGCCCAGTGTATATATGCCAAACTCCAGTCCCTTGTGAGGGTTCAGACGGTATTGTTCCATGATGTCATCACCTCTTGGTTTATGGTGTTCATTCTTGACGGGACTATGCCCTTCATGCTGCTATTATATAAGTCATTATTGTTGATAGTAAGTACACACTTAAAAGTGGTATAGTATCTAAAAAGATACCAAGGAGGTTTCCCATGGAAAAGCAACCTGATCTGTGTCGTGTTGAGGACGCCTTGGACATATTGGTGGGGAAGTGGAAGCCGATTATTCTATTGCATCTGCTTCAGCAAGGAACGAAGCGCTTCAGCGAGCTGAAGCGGAGTATGCCGGGGATCACGCAGAAAATGCTTACCCAAAAGCTGCGGGAATTAGAGGAGGAGGATATCGTGGAGCGTATCGTGTATCCGGAAGTCCCGCCGAAGGTCGAGTATTCGATCACGGCGTATGGAAGAAGCCTGGAGCCGATTCTCGAAGCAATGCATGAATGGGGAACGAACCATATTGTGCACAAGATTCGGAAGCAGGAAGGGATGAATAAAGCGGGATCCCAAGAAGAGCGCAAGTAGATATCGTCTGCAAGGAAAAGGGCGACCTATCCGTACATAATGAGGTGATGAGGTTGAATATGCGACTGCCTTCTCCAGAACTAATCATGCAGATTGAACAGTCAGAGAAAGATTATATGAGCGACAGAATGTTAGCGATTCAAGAGCGAGAAGGGAATCCGGAAGGGATTGAAATGGTCCGTTTCGGGCAAGCGCTGTGTTTATATAGCCGGACGATGCCCTGGCCTTCTTTTAACACGGTGAAAGGAATGACATCTGAGGATCGGATTTATCTGGATGAGATCATAGCCTTCTACAGAAGCCGGGGGCGGAAGATGCAATTTGAAATGGTCCCGACCAGAGTGGATGGCCATCTGTTGGCCGAGTTAACCCGCCGCGGATTGTACCCATCGGGCTTCCATGCCTCCACCTATGGTGTCCCCTCTAAGGAACTGCTGAGCAGGCCGGATCATATTGAGATTAGGAAGGTCGAAGAGGGGGACTTTAGGACCTATGCGGCCATCCATTGTCGCGGGACAGGACTGCCGGAAGAGGGGATTCCGCATGTGGCTCGCAATAATCGTGTATTGTGGCGGCGGCCGGGCTGGGAATTTTACATCGCCTATGTTTCCGGGCAGCCTGCGGCAGCGGCCGTCATGTATATCCGGGATGGCATCTGCTCATTGACCTTTGCGGCGACTTTGCCGGAGTACAGAGGACAAGGTCTGCATCAGCTTCTGCTGAATACCCGAATTGCGCGGGCGTATCAGCAAAATTGTGAGCTGGTGGTTGGCCAGTGTGCTTTCCTGTCTCAAAGCCATCGCAATATGGAGCGGGCCGGGATGAAGCTGGGTTATGTCAGGACGACATGGACAGAATCGGAGTCCAATTGAAATCTTTATTTAAAAGGTCACGTTGTAGTAATATCTTCGCTAAATTCGTTAGTAACTTAACTGATGAAGAAATCAGCAGTGTTAGTAAGTTCGCGGATAGCGATATGTTTTCCTACTGGGTTATAAACGATATTGAGTTCCTGGCGGCTATTGAGATGGTGCTTGATTACAAGGGCGCGCATTTCAAACCTTTGAGAAGTGTAACTCAGGCTGTTTCTGTTCTTTACTAGAGCGTTTTCTTTTTTATCTTTTGCAGCGAGTATCGTTGACATTAATGAAATGACAAGAACAATGAACAAAAGGCGGACAAAAGCTTTTTTCATTCCTACTCCCTAAATATGGTATGATATTACAGGAATATCCTACTATTTGGATACTATATGTAAATAGCTTCCTCTGGCTATTTGAAGAAACGGAGTGTCGGAATGTATGAAAAAGTTTAGGATGTTGGATTATATTATATTTTTTACCGTTCCCCTTATTTTAACACTTCTGAATATTGCGGGGACAAATTCAATTATAGGGGCTGTTGTGGCTTCGGTTATTATCTCTATTTTTGTTAGTTTTATTTTTGGCACGATTACGAATGTAGTGTTTAAAAATAAGTCGGTTAAATAGACACGTCAAAGGCTTAATATGCTTGGACCTGTGGCTGCTATTGAAATAAAGTTTCTAAACTATATTGCGGGTAAAAACTTGTTGTGAACAGCGAAATGGCTGGGGTCTGTACCCAGCGTTGTACCCCACAGGGAGCAAGCCGGGAAACGCTGCTGAAGCGGCTGAAGAGTAGAGGCGACCATGCACAGTCATGGCCTGCCCAGCAAATTGACCGCTGTGTATCCAGCTTGTCTGAGGACATGTTTCGCATGCATCTTCATACGGATGATTTAACACCGGAACAGGTTATTGAGCGGATTGCAGGGGCGTGCGGGATTGAGATCCAGCCCGATCCTCGTGGGCGATTTCGAAGGAAGCTAGATCGGTTTATCACGAAAATAAGACATATTCGATTCTAGCATTGTGAAATGAGTCAAGGCTAATTGAAATCGTTGCTTACTGAACCCGGCTTTGGATTGTCCAAGGGCGGGTTTTTGCTGTGATATGTAGGGCAGCTCCAGGTGTGGACCGTTTAGCGATTCTACCCCCGCTTTAAATTCCAAAAATAGGTTGTAAGCGCATTATTATCTATCTTATAATGAGATTACATAAAATGATAGAAATAGAAGATGATACAGTCATCCAAGTGTCGATTAGCTTCAGGGTGCAGTGTGTGTAGGGAATTTGCAAGGCAATATTTCATTAAAGGAGCGATTGAAATGTTGAAACGAGGTAAACCGTTGTGCCTATTTCTGATGTTTACACTCCTCTTTGCTTTCGTGCCTGCTGGAAACGCCAATGCTGCACCTAACTGGAGTTTGGTCTGGAGTGACGAATTCAATGGAAATTCGCTGAACCCGGCCAACTGGACCGCCGAGATCGGGACTGGGAGTGGGGGCTGGGGCAACAACGAGCTGCAGTATTATACGAGTCGCCCTCAGAACCTGCAGGTGAGCGGCGGCAATCTGATCATTACAGCACAAAGGGAGTCATACGGAGGGATGAATTACACCTCTGCACGAATCAAAACCCAAGGACTGCAGAGCTTTACGTATGGCAAGATCGAAGCGAGAATTAAGCTGCCGTCCGGACAGGGACTGTGGCCAGCATTCTGGATGCTTGGGGAGGATTTCAGCTCGGTAGGCTGGCCGTACTGTGGTGAGATCGATATTATGGAGCGGGTGAACAATAATCCGCATGTGAACGGAACGGTCCATTGGGATGCGAACGGTCATGCAGAGTACGGACGGACATCGGGGAATCTGGATTTCTCGCAATATCATACCTACAGTGTGGAATGGGACCCGAATTATATTCGCTGGTTCGTCGATGGGGTCCAATATAACGAGTTCTACATTGCGAATGGAACTGGGAACACGGAAGAGTTTCAAAGACCATTTTTTATTATTCTGAACTTGGCGGTAGGTGGCAATTGGCCAGGGAGCCCGAATGCATCGACACCATTCCCGGCTCAGATGCTGGTAGACTACGTACGCGTTTACCAGGATAGTAACCTGTCCAGTATTGTGAATGGTGGCGTGTATACTTTGGCGTCCAAAGCCAGCGGCAAAGTGCTGGACGTGGCTGAAGTGTCGACAGCAGATGGGGCGAAGATGCAGCAGTGGACGAATTTCAACAGCAACAACCAGTGTTTCAGATTAGAGAGTACGGGAGACGGCTACTACAAGCTGGTAGCGATGCACAGCGGGAAGGTGGTTGATGTGCCCAGCTCCAGCAGGAATAGTGGCGTGCAGCTCCAGCAGTGGACCGATAATGGCACCGATGCCCAGCGATGGCGAATCGTCTCTGTAGGCGGGGGATATTACAAACTGGTGTCCAAGGCGAGCGGACTGGTGATGGATGTGTCCGGGGCTTCCAGGGCTGATGGGGCAGCTGTACAGCAGTGGGAGGACAACGGATCCGATGCCCAGCTGTGGAAGTTTACGAGATTGAATTGAAACTTGCTGCTTGGGAAGATGAACGTCACTGCACCGTGGATAGAGAAACCCGGAAGTTTGAAGGGTTTCTCTTTTTTGCATGGACAGATGCAGAGTAGTATTTTACAAATAAATATACTATAGACATAATATTACATCTAAACTATACTTATAGTAAGCGCTTACAATCATAGATATATCTTTTACTTACCTTTACTAGCAACTATTGTATCCCCCTACCATTTCCCGAAAGAGGTGATGCTTCCTATAGCTGTACGTGTCGCTGGGTTGTATTCCATTACAGAGGAGATGTGATGATGAAAAGAACGCTCTCAAGGTATGTGTCGGCGATTCTGGCCTTCACTGTGGTGCTGTCCGCGGTTGGACTTCTGCTGCCGCCGGTGTCGCCCGTGTCCGCGGATGGTGACGGGACCACGGCCAGCATCGAGCAAATTTTGAGGAATCAGAGGCCGGACGGCGGTTGGCGGAAGGATTATTCTGTAACGAGCGGAGAGTGGGCAAAGTCCACAATAGACAATAAAGCAACCTATACGGAAATCAGAAGATTGGCAGCAGAATACACCAAAACGAGGGATAGCCGATATTCGGACGCAGCGGTAAGAGGGATCCACTTCCTCTTGAATATGCAGTATGCGAATGGCGGCTGGCCGCAAATTTATCAGGGCACAGGCTATCACCGCCATATTACGTACAATGATAATGCGATGATTAACGTGATGATGCTGCTGGATGATGTAGCCAATCGGAGGGGCGATTTCGCCTTTGTGAACACTTCTTTGGCGGATCAGAGTAGAGCAGCGGTTACTCGAGGAGTAGATTGTATATTACGAACCCAGGTCGTTGCAGGCGGCCGGTTGACTGCATGGGGACAGCAGCATGACTCTGTAAGTCTGGCGCCAGCGGGAGCGCGCTCCTATGAAGTGCCTTCCCTTACAGCAAGTGAAAGTACAGGCATTGTACGTTTTCTGAAAACAAGACCTCAAACCTCACAGATCAGAGCCTCCATTCAAGCCGCCGAAGCCTGGTTCCAGACGGTGAAGATCACGGGGATTCGTGTAGTGAAAACCAATGATGATGTCATCGTGGTTGAAGATCCGAGTGTAACCACGCCGATCTGGGCGAGGTTCTATGAAATTGGAACCAACCGACCTATCTTCGTCGGTCGTGACGGCATCGTAAAGTACAGGCTCAGTGAGATTGAGCAGGAACGGAGAACCGGCTACAACTGGTACGGCAATTGGCCAGCGAGTCTTTTCTAGAATCTGAGGATACAGTGTAAGGGCATCGCTTGTTGCGGTGCTCTTTTGCTGCTGGGATGCGACTGCCTCTCCATGACAAGCATGTCGTAACAAACTGCCCAAACTGGAACAGCGTGAGCTCTTTTTCGAATGATTGCCGGATGTGTCCTGAATTCAGGTGAATTTCGTTCCTGCCGTTTTTGGCAATCCTCCATCTGCCGCATATGATGATTATAAAGGTCAGATAACGTCAAATAAAGGGGAGAGGGAATATGTTGGGGTGGACACCGTTTCGTAAACGTGGAGAAGAATCCATCGATCGGATGATCCCATCGTTTCAGGATGTTCTCGCTCAGGACTGGCTGTCCTCATTTCACGGTGCGGCGCTGTCCTTCAAGACAGACATCCAGGAGACGGAGAAGGCATACCGGATTGCTGTGGAGCTGCCTGGCTTTCCGAAGGAGGACATCGATATACGATATGAAGCGCCTTATTTGGTCATTCAAGCGGTCCGAAGTGAAGAAGCCACTATGGAGGACTCGAAGCATCATATCATCCGGAAAGAGCGTCGCTTCGGAAAATATATGCGCAGATTGTATATGCCGGGCATTGATGAACACGGAATTGCTGCCTCCCTGAAGCGCGGGGTGTTGCAGCTTGAGGTGCCGAAGCTTGCACAATCCCGCGCCAAGCGTATTCAGATCCGCGACGACCATGGATCACGATGAACAGGGGGGCAAGCATTCGAGGCAGACAGAGCTGAAGAAGCGGGACTTGTCTATGGGGGGAGCCGCTTCGAGCCCGGTCAGGCGGCCGGGCGGCCTGATCCTGGATCATATATCCAGCATCATCGAAGTTTCGCCAACGGTGCGAAGCACCAGTTCAGTCAGTTGCTGGACCGTTAAGGCTTCTGCCGGGCGAACAAGCTGATGCATGTCGAGGTGAGCGGCCATTCGGGCCGTGACATCAAAATGCCATTTCGTCAAACCGCTGCCCTCAAGAAACATATTGCGATAAGTATGGCGGTGCAGGAGAGGAAGACGCTCCAGCTTGTTCACCGGCCGAATGCTGACCTCGCTAGCATGAGCCTTCACAAGTTCAAATACACCTGCCAGCGGCAGGGCTTCATTGGTGAAGCGGGACGCCACCGGAACGGCGTATTTGGTCTCACGATCGAATAAAGGACGGTACTCGTCTGAACTGAGCCCGAAGACATCGAGGCTTTCCTGCCACAATTTCTGTTGCGGATAGGCTGGCATCGCATACGGTTTATCCTGATCCCCCAGCTTGACGGCAATGACGTCATCGCTTAACAGATGACAGCCGCGCTGAAGCAGCGCTGACGCCAGTGTGGATTTGCCATGACCCGAATGGCCGACAAAGGCATACGCCTGTTGTCCGATAACCACCGCGCTACCGTGAAGGGGAAGGATTCTCCGCTGGAGCAGTGCGGCTCCCATGCAGGTTCCGAGGACATAGAGGCGAAGTTTATCCTCGTGATCCTCGTAAATGGCTTCCTCCGGGGAGATCCGGATGGAGGTACCATCTTCCACCGCGAAGACGGCAAGCCCGGGCACCCGGAACATGATGCGATGCGGGGAGCAATGGTAAGACTTACGGCCGTCTGAATGAGCGGACCACATATCGCTAAGGTCGGCATATAGAACGGCTATATCGGCAGGACGGTTATGGGGAGATGGCTGCAGCTCAGGCAAGGGCAGCTCGCTTTGTATCGTTAAGCCGAAGGCCTGGTAGACCGGCTGCTTCAAGGCTGGGAACATCGCACTCACTCCATTTGTTTTATAGTGGAGAATAAAAAAAGTCAGCCCGTATACCCCGAGTGGTATAAGGGCTTTCTTTTTTTGGAGGATAATGTTTGTGAATTAGCTGTAGTGAACCACTTCATCCGGATCCGGCTGAACGGCATCCGGAAGAGAGCTCCCGGGACCAGCCATCGTCATTTTCATGTCCAGTACTTCCAAAGTAGGTGTGCTCCATTCCTTTTTCATATGGTTTCACCTCCTTATTAGAATATATCTATAGACAAGGCACAGAGCCTGACTATCTGTATTCAAAAGTTTTTCTTCAGAAATCGGTGCAGGATGATGCTGCGCATGAGCAATTTTATCGTCGGACTGTAGGCCTGGTTCGGTTCCAGCCCGTGACGAGCCTCATCGAGCGCCGATTGGAACACCGGCATGTTGATGAATTGCTGCATACGGGAATCCTTGCTGATGTGCTCAAGCTCATTCAGAAATTGCGGCCAGTCCTTGTTCATGCGCTGCACAGCATCCGCAGCCTGAATGCCTCTCGTTCGCTGGTTTAGGCGTATCGAGTCCGGAAGCAAGCCCTCAGTCGAGCGACGAATGAGTGCCCGGTCCATGCCGTTGCTGACGAATTGCTCGATCGGTGTGCCTAGACATAAGCGGATGACTCGCAAGTCATTGGTCGGATCATGACTCCATACCGAGTAGCGAAGAGAGAGCTTGCAGTTGGTTGTCCCGGTCGTGCTCCAGACATTTACCCGGTTGAAATGCTGCTGCCGGGCTTCAAGGGGGTCTGGCGAGAGATCCGCCATGGAGCCGATGCCTGTAAATGCAGGGTCTTGAAGCTTCTCTTCAATTCCTGCTCTTCTGGCAAAATCGGGATTGATCAGCTGCGGAATCGCCGGGTGGGAAGCGGCGGGTTTCCATCGATCCAGCGCAGGAATCGCTTTGCGAACAAGAACGGAGATCAGCCGTTTGCGCCCGATATCTGCGTTCCTCCCATACTGACCCAGCTCCCGCGACAGCCGTAACCAGCGGAGCTTCTTTAATAGCCTGGCATAATAATCGAGCGCCGGGCCCCAGGATATGCTGTAATTGCCTCGCGCTCCATTCAGCAGAATGCCGACCTTCTCTAGCTGAGCCTGCTCGTAAATTCCCCGCAGCCAGAATGTGTTGTCGAAAAACTTGTAGGGATGCTCTAGCGTATCCAGCCAGTCGTCGATTTCGGTAAAGGGATTTTTGTCGTGAAAACTCAAGTACTGGTCGTTAATATTTCCGACATATTGAACCGTCTGCCTGATCAGCGGGCTCTCATCGGCGAGTCTTCGCTTGGGCGTCCAATCGACAAAGCCATCTGCAGGAACGTAGCTGTAGGTATGCAATGTCCGATTCTCCTTCTGCAGCGCCCGGGCTGCCAGGCTGACAACAGAGCCAGAGTCCAGGCCGCCGCTAAGGTGAGCGCCGACATTCAGGCGGGTCCGGCGTAATCTGGAGGTGACAGCGGTGTGAAACACCTCCCGAAAGGCTTCAACGTACTCTTCTGTGCTGCCAAGCTTTAATGGCTGAATATCCGACAGGCTATTGTAACGTTGGATGGACAGTTTCCGGTCCTGCACCTTGAACGTATGGGAAGGCGGAAGCTGGTAGATTGATCCATAGATCGTCCTTGAAAGATCTGGCGGTTCGAACACGCCGCTAATGGCCAGAAACTCGGCCAGCCAACATTCATTAAGCTTTCTATGTATATAGGGAAGGGAGAGCAGCGGGCTTATCATCGTGCTGAAGGCCATCTGCTCGGCATCATGATAGTAATACAACGTTCGGGCCCCCGAGAAATCTCTGGCTCCAAACAGCAGCTGTTGCTGTTCGTCCCAGATAACAAACGCAAAATCCCCAACCAGCCGCTCCGGCGTTCGTTCTGCCCACGCTTCATACGCCAGCAGAATGATTTCGCTGTCGGTCAAGTGAGCTCTCTTCCCGGGCGGGACTTGCAGCAGCTCCATAAGCTCATCACGATTGTCAATAATGGCATCTGCGGTAATCGCAAGGCCGCGACGGGCGTCATAGAACGGGAGTTGTTCATGATGGGATTGGACCGTCACCCACTGCGCATGATTGCCCAGCATAATATGGTCCTTATGCCATACATCGGTTCGATCAGCGGGGTACTTCCCCAGCGCGCCCATGATGCGATGAATATCCTCGGAAGGAATCGGTTCCCTGCAGCCACGATAAATACCGGCAATTGCACTCATTGTCTGCTCCTCCGTTTAGGACTCCATTCCTGTCTCATCTACTTCGATACAAAATGTATCTACCCAATTATATAATGTGTATACGTAATGTAGCAACAGCTAATTTTGGTTTTAGGTATTCGTGACAGTGTTATGGGCATTATTGCTTAGGCTGGATGGACGCCTTTTCCTTTGCAGAGAACAGCAGTTCACAGCATAGATATGCAAGCAGAATGCCCAGTCCGTCATTTACCACATCATATATTCGTCCTCCGCGGAAGAAGAAGAGCTGGAGAACCTCGGTGAAGGCCGCGTAGACGAGGCACCACAGGAAGGCCGATCGTATTTTGCCGAAGTTGGATGCCAGGAGAGCAAGGATGAAGAAACCGATGAAGTGTCCTATTTTGCGTATGATCCATCCCACCTCGGACCAATACAAATCCAGCCTGAGCAGCTCTGACCAATCCGGAGACGGATTAAAGCGGAAGTTGATGATGTGGTAACGGATGAGCAGGTTAAAGTTCAGGGAGCAGGTAAATATGAGCAGGACAGCAGCCCATATCACAGTTAACAACATTCGCATTGCACGGCTCCTTTATGAAAACGCTTCTATAATATAGATGTTCACCGATGAGAAGATTTTCGATACATTATGTATCCATTGGGATAGTATATTATATCAGCTTGGCGTTAGTTTCAATAGCGTAATCGTTCGAAATTTCATAAATGGGTGTGATCCGAGCAGCAGAGTAGGCAGATGAATGAACCCATTTCTTCACCATTGACTACTATGTAGGAAGGAGGGATGAGGAATGTCCGATAAGCTCACAGACAATTTGAGGATGAATATAGGGTCAAAGGCTGATCCGCTAGAGCCGGAGGAGCTTAATTCCAATTTCATGAAGATCGATGAATCGCTGAAGGATCAGGGCGTTAATGTCAAATGGTTCGGTGCGGTTGGGGATGGGATAACGGATGACACGGCGGCCTTTCAGGCGGCGATGCAAGCTTGCGACAAGAGATACCGCTTGTTTATCCCGGCCGGGGACTACCTGGTTCGGCAGACGATCGAGAATCATAGCCGGGGGATTTTCGGGGTGGCCTCCTATGTAGATGGTGCCCAGGCGGGCAGCAGAATCATCTGGGATCCGGAGGATAATGAAGCTGACTTGCTTCCGTGCATACGAATCCAGGATGCTGGCATCCATGCGGTCTTTGAGGACTTCACCGTGTCTGGAAAGACAAGCTATACGCCCAAGAACCTGGCAAATTGGGTCGACAAGGAGCGGTTCGAACAAGGGCTGTATGAGATGTTCTCCCCGGGTCCGGCGGGGATCGAAATCGCAGGCAGAGCTCAACCGATATTCCGAAACATCCGCACGCTAGGCGTGAAAGTCGGACAGCTGCTAAACAGCACCAACGGACATATCTATTCGTATGACTGCAACTGGGGAGGGCTTGTTGGCGTCTACTGCCGGATCAACTCCGGGGATTATCTGTATCAAGGCGGCATGATTACAGGAGCGTTTTGCGGAATCCTGCTCGGTACGATTCTGCATGCAGGTCATCGCGGCGGAATCGAAGTGAATTTGCATCGAGTGCATATGGGGTTTGCGCCTTATGGAATATATCAATGTATTGATGGCGGTCTGGACGACTATAACCGTGCTCCTTCGGTATTGGGACTGAGGGGCATATTCACAAACGCCCAGTTTGAGCAGTGCGGAGAAGCGGCGATTAAACTGCTGACCAAGTCGCTTACCTCCAATTTGAGGATGTTCGGCTTCGGGTTCTCATGGTCTGTTCTGGACTACCCTCCCGAACATTCGGGCTGGGCTTATCCGTTGCCGGATACATTGAAGCCCCGGGAGGAGAAGCAGCAGTATGCTGCATGGTTTGGCACGGTTCAGGCTCCGGTGACCATCAGTGAGCATCTGGGAAAACTGCGGAGATCGTCTGCTCCGGGTGCTAGAGGCACCGCGTTTATCGATACACTGACCGGGTATCAGGCCTCGGATCTTTCCGGACTCGAAATGGCAGATGTCGTTATTCGGCGAAAAGTTTCATCGATATACCGTAACGAGGACTTGCATACCCGCATGATGGAAAGGGAGCATCGTGCTCTAATGCCTGTCTCGGCGCCCAATCTGCTTCGAAATCCGGAGGTGCTGTCCAATTGGACAGCCACGAATGGCGCTTCGCTCAGTCTGGTGCGGGCGGATCAAGTGCCCGTGCCGATCAGCAACGAGATGAAACAGATTTTAGGTCCAGACCCGGTCATTCTGAAGGTAACGCCGGACGGCGACAGGTCGCCGACGGTAAGTATTAAATTTAACGCGGACAGACTGCCTTATCGGGGGGATGCGGGCCGGAACTTGGCGATGCAATATTTTATTCTGGAAACAGAATATGAGACCCCTCCTTACTATAAAACGATTGGACGTATCAGCGGGGAAAACCACGAGTATATCTTCAACGACGCTTCCAGTTGGCAAAATAAAGAGTGGAAGCATCAGCGGGGGAGGGAGATCGCGAGCAAAACCGGTCTTCTCTACGACTTCAGCATCGGATTTATACCAAAATCAGGCGACACTTATATTGCCGGGGTTATGGTCACCTGGGACCATATCGGCTCCTACTCGCCTTATCCGCATAGTTATATGACGAGTTCACTCGAGATTGGCGGTCAAGGCAGCGGGGTGATTCTAACCGATTCGGTCACTCAGGAGCGATACTTGTTATCCATGGCGAACGGCAATATTCAGATTACGAAAATGAATTGAAGCTATCCCCCAGTACCATAGTGATAACACGGGCTTTTCTTATTTGTGCAATCTGCGGTTTCGTTAATCCTTGATTAACGAGGCCGTATTTTTTTGGGGCAAAATCCAAGACGAGTAAGCGTTAACAAGCGGTATGGCTAGGGGAATCGTTGCTACGAACTGTGTCGTCGCTTATGAAAAGTCATGAAAATTACCGTTGACATGATACAATCTGTATCGTAAATTATGGGATATGAACTATACAAATCGTAGCAATTTAGGATTGAGGATTGTGCGAGTATGAAAAGTCACGGGTTTCAGTGGACTCCAAAACAAGCATGATTAGGAATCTACATTAAGCGCGGGGGGTTGCGAACAGATGGAGCTTAAGCATTATTTTCGGGTGATTCAGAAGCGATGGTGGATCATCGCAGTCATTGTGATCGTAGCCATGGCGGCGGCAGGGATCAAAAGTTTCTATTTTACGACACCGGTATATTCCGCAAATGCCAAGCTGATTGTGAACCAGTCCTCAGGCGACGGACTCAACACCAGCACGATCCAGACCAGCATATTTCTCATTAACTCGTACAAGGAAATTATCAAGTCCTCGGCAGTGATGAACAAGGTAGTTGAGCAGTATCCCGAGTTAGGAGAAAGCTCGGCGAGTCTGGCAGCGAAGGTGTCGGTCTCGGCTGCTAACAATTCGCAAGTTATGAACCTGATGTACCAGGACATCTCCTATGAGAAGGCCGCCAATGTGGTCAATGCCGTATCGATGGTGTTTAAGGAGCAGATCCCTCATATCATGAATGTCGATAACATCACGATTTTGAGCGAGGCAGATACGAGCATATCCCCCGCCCCTATTAACTTTAACCCTTTGATGAACATATTGATTAGCTTCGTGGTGTCATTTCTGCTGGCGATCGGTTTTGTGTTTCTTCTCGACTATCTGGACGACACGCTCAAGACGGAAGAAGAGATTACTAGACTCATGGATGTCCCAGTGCTCGCCGTGGTGGGCCGCATCTCCAAAGGCGATATGAAGAAACCCAAGCAGCCGAAGGCCATGAAACAGCAAAAGGTAGGTGAAAACCAGTATGCGCCGCTCAATCAATAGCAACAGTCTCGTTGTTTCTCTGAACCCGAAGTCCCCTATCTCCGAAGTCTATCGCTTGCTTCGTGCTAAAATTCCGTTCTTCTCCAAAGATCAAGACCTGAAAACGGTAATGGTGACATCCTCCCAGCCCGGGGAAGGAAAAACGACCACCATTAGCAACCTAGCCGTTACGTATGCTCAAGAGGGCAAGAAGGTGCTGCTGGTCGATGCCGATATGCGAAAACCTTCCCTTCACAAAATGTTCTCCATGATAAACCACCGCGGCTTGAGCACTTTGTTGTCGGGCCACAGCAATATACAGGACTCCATTGCGGAGACAGATATTAGCAACCTGTACCTCCTTCCCTCCGGGCCGGTTCCTTCGAATCCGTCCGAGCTTATCGACTCCCCGGGGATGCGTGAGCTCCTGACGCAATTGAAGGAGGATTATGACGTGATTCTTGTCGATACGCCAGCGATGTTGTCGGTTTCGGACAGCACGATCGTCAGTCCGCTATGCGATGGCGTTATCATCGTGGCCGCAGCCGGAAAAGTGCAGAAGCATAATCTGAGGAAAGCGAAGGAACAGCTGGATCACGTCAATGCCCGCCTATTGGGGATCGTGCTGAATCGCGCGCAATAACGCGCCATAAATAGATGCCCGTCAGGATCAGGCCTGCCTTAGACAACAATCCGGAATGGGATGGAAGGCGCCTTCGGCAAGCTTGAATCAGGTAATGTCTACTGCACCTTTATCACTGTAGGCACTCGGTTACGCTGTGGGTCTTGATCGGACCTTAGACATGATTGTCGAGGGTGTAATGTGAGGATGGGTTGAATGCCCTATGGTCTATAGAAGGCTTAGCTATGTTTTTTTCAGCGGAAGAGCATATAGCTAAGCCCTTCTGATTCACCATCACAATGATTTTGGCATGTAAAAAAATAAAAAGAGTTGGAGAGTGAAGAAATGAAGAAAGTGAAAAAAGCCATTATACCCGCAGCGGGACTCGGAACACGTTTTCTGCCAGCGACAAAAGCCATGCCGAAAGAAATGCTTCCGATCGTGGATAAGCCGACGATTCAGTACATTGTTGAAGAAGCGGTTGCCTCCGGTATCGAGGATATCATCATTGTGACAGGCAAGGGCAAGCGCTCCATCGAGGATCATTTTGATCATGCATTTGAACTGGAACATAACTTGTTCAGTAAAGGGAAGTTTGATCTTCTTGATGAGGTGCGCCGCTCTTCCGACGTGGATATTCATTACATAAGACAGAAGGAAGCGCGAGGTCTTGGACATGCTGTGTGGTGTGCGCGCAACTTTATAGGGGACGAACCGTTTGCAGTGCTTCTTGGGGACGATATTGTGAAGTCCGAAGTGCCTTGCATCCAGCAGCTGGCAGAGCAGTTCGAACAGGTTCAGAGATCGGTGATCGGGGTGCAGACGGTTTCTGAAGACCAGACCCACCGTTACGGGATTATCTCCCCGCTGGAAAAGATCGACCGCTTATATAAGGTGGACTATTTTATCGAGAAGCCCCCGAAAGGCCACGCGCCTTCAAGGTTGGCGATTATGGGCAGGTATATATTAACGCCGGAAATCTTTGATTTCTTGGAACGGCAGGAGGAAGGCGCCGGTGGAGAAATTCAGCTGACCGATGCGATCCAGAGGCTGAATGAGCGCGACGGGGTATACGCCTATGATTTCGAGGGAACCCGCCATGATGTCGGCGAGAAGCTCGGCTTCATTATGACGACCCTGGATTTTGCACTTCAGTACGAGGAGCTACGAACACCGCTGTTGCAAGGCATGGAGACGATTCTTGAACGCGAGAAAATCCAAAACAAAACGCTGATGAGGTGAACGAAAGGATGTATCCTAATCCGCAACGAAACGAAGTCGATGTCGTTTTCAAAAGCGCCCCGGAATATGCCAAGGCGGCATTGGAAGAGCGAGATTCCAAAGCTTCGTATCTGGTGATCAAACGGATCATGGATGTTATGCTCGCGCTCATCGGGCTGGTGCTGTTGTCTCCGCTCTTTATCCTTGTTGCCCTGCTGATTAAAATGGAGGACCCGAAAGGGTCCGTTTTCTTTTACCAGACACGCATTGGCAAGAACGAGCGGCCGTTTCGGATGTACAAATTCCGTTCGATGGTGTCCAACGCAGAGGAACTGCTGGAGAAGCTGCTGGATCAGAATGAAGTGGGCGGCGCCATGTTCAAGATGAAAGAGGACCCTCGCATTACGAAGATCGGAAAATTCATTCGCAAAACCAGCATTGATGAACTCCCGCAGCTGTGGAATGTGGTGCGCGGGGATATGTCGCTCGTAGGACCGCGGCCGGCATTGCCACGAGAGGTGATGCAGTATACGAGCTATGACAAACAGCGCTTAAGCGTCAGCCCGGGGTGCACGGGCTTATGGCAGGTCAGCGGACGCAACAATCTCAGTTTTCAGGAAATGCTGGAGCTGGACCTGGAGTACATTGAGCGAAGAAATTTGTGGCTGGATATCAAGGTGATGCTGCGTACCGTCAAAGTGATGGTATTCCCGAACTCAGCCTACTAAATGGAGTTGTGTAGAACATGAATATGACAATAAGCGTGATCATTCCGACGTATCACCGGGTTGAGGCACTCATGAACTGTATGGATGGTCTTCTGAAGCAAAGCCGATACCCTGATGAAATCATTTTTGTCGTAAGAAGCACGGATGACGATACGCTTCAAGCGCTGTCGCTGCGAAACCTGCCGAATCAAACCATCGCCCTTGTGGAGAAGTCAGGTCTGATTCATGCATTGAACACAGGGGTTCAGCACAGCACCGGAGCGATTGTTGTGCTGACTGATGATGATACGATTCCTCATTCCGATTGGCTGGAGAAGATTGAGCAGCACTATATACAGCGTCCCGAGGTCGGTGGAGTCGGGGGGCGCGATATTGTCCATTTGCGCGGGGAGCCCATTCCGGCCCAGAGGCAGGAGGTTGGCGTCATTAAGCCATACGGCCGGATCATAGGCAATCATCATGTCGGACTCGGAGGCGTTCGGGAGGTAGACATTCTGAAGGGCGCCAATATGAGCTACCGAAGAGCGGCCATTGAGGGCCTCAGGTTTGACGAAAATTTAAAAGGCACCGGGGCGCAGGTCCATAATGAGCTGGAATTCAGCCTATCGGTGAAGAAACAGGGCTGGAAGCTGATTTACGATCCGGAAGTATGCGTGGATCATTATCCGGCGGAGCGGTTTGATGAAGACAAGCGCAATGCTTTTAATGAAACCGCCTTTCTGAATATGTCGCATAACGAAACCTACTCCCTGCTGAAGCACTTAAGCGGAGCTCGAAGAATTCTGTATGTTCTGTGGATCATCATCGTTGGCAGCAAGTCTTCCCCTGGTCTTCTGCAGTGCATTCGAATGCTGCCTTCGCAGAAGGGCACGGCGTTCAAGAAGGCATGGCTCGCCTTAAAAGGCAGATGGGGAGGATGGAGAACATGGAGAGGCTCTTTGGATTAGGCGCTTTCAAGTCTCGCCTTGGAAGATGGGCCGAGATGGTGCTCATCTTGGCGGGGATTGTCATTCTCGGCGTAATGGTAGGCTTGGCCAGCTCTATAGGCTCGCTTCACATGCGCATGCTGGAATTTACCCTCCTGCTCCTCAGTATGCTGATGGCGCTATATCTCTGCTTGAACCGACCTCACATGCTCATATCCTATACCTTGCTGCTATGGGTCATCAGCCCGGAGATCAGGCGGCTGCTGGATTGGTCGTTTCAATCGTACACGGACCTTTCCATCATCATTCTCATTCCCTATTGTGTCAGCCTGGTGATGATTGTGCCTGTTGCCAAGCATATTAAGCGGCTGGATCCGAAGATTAGCCTGGTGCTGAAAATTTTATGCGCCGCATTAGCCTACGGATTCTGCCTGGGGTTTCTGAAATATGGGTTCTCCTCTGTCTATGATCTATTAAATTATACGGTGCCGTTTCTGGTCATGATCTACGTGAGTGTTACGCCATTTAGCAGCGAGGTGCGAGACAGGTGGCTGAAATGGTTCTCATTCCTTGCCGTGATAGTCGGGGCATACGGCATATATCAATATTTGGCACTGCCGCCCTGGGATGAATTCTGGATGATATCCTCCGAGATGAACTCCATAGGTCAGCCAGAGCCTCAGAAATTCCGGCTGTTCTCATTGCTGAATTCTCCGGGGCCTGCGGGTGTGTTTCTGGCCGCTGCCTTGGCGCTGATGACAGTGCAGAGGAAATGGCGCGCTTTTGGCATGGTGGGTATCCTGATCGTCGCCTTTGCGCTGTTGTTGACCTTGGTCCGCGTGGGCTGGATTGCATATGTCATTATGATCGCAGCGTATTTCCTTCGGTCGCAGCTGAAAAGCAAACTGCAGCTGTTACTATTAGGTGCCCTGATCGTGATGGCTTATCAATTGTTGCTTCCTCTGCTGCCAGGGGCGGGCGAAGTCTCCTCGCGAATCGAAACCTTCGGCTCGCTGGATGAGGATCATTCCTTCAACGAAAGACTGGTGTTCTCCACCCATATTATGTCGATGGTTATGGGGAATCCGGTCGGCATGGGACTGGGAAGCTCCGGCCTGGGAGCCAAGCTTGCTCAAAGCGACAATGTGGTCAAGGTGTTCGATAACGGTTATTTGAATCTGTTCTATACCTTTGGCCTGCCGTTTGGTCTGGCCCTGATCTCTGTCGTGATATTTCTGTTTATCCATGGCTTCAAAGCCAGCAAGAGCGAGAAAAAGTTCTCGCCGATTTCGTTTGCAGGGAGCAGCGCCCTGCTCTTTCTCCTGCTAGGCAGCAACGTGCTGCTGGGTTTTAGCGGATTTATTCTGCTATGGATCACCGCCCTTGGCTTTATTCCAAAGCCGGAGACCCAGGATGGGGGATGAGTATGTCTGTTGAAAGAGGTAAGCCGATGAAAATCTGTTTTGTGACACATAAAGTGAAAAAAGGCGATGGGCAGGGGCGAGTCAACTATGAGGTCATCACCGAGGCCCTTCGTCAAGGGCATGAGATTATCGTTATCTCGTCCGAATTATCGGAAGATCTGAGGTCTGACCCCAGGGTGGAATGGGTTCAGATTCATGTGCGAAGGGTGCCGACATTCCTGTTAAGATACCAGGCCTTCGCCATATGGTCTGCAATCTCGCTGTGGATTCGCCGAAGCCGCATCGATCTGGTGGTCGTGAACGGATTCATTACCTATGCTGGATCGGACATTAATTGCATTCATTTTGTACATAGTGCATGGGTGAAATCCAAGTACCATCCGTTTCGGGAGCGGAAAACGATACACAGCCTGTACCAACTGGCATACAACAGTCTGAACGCTTTTCTGGAGCGGATCTTCCTGAGAAGAACAAGGCACATTATAGCGGTATCGGAGCAGGTCAAGCAGGAGCTTGTGCAGGATGCCGGTATCGCAGCCGACCGGATTACGGTGGTGCCAAACGGCGTGGATCTGAACGAATTTTATCCGAGATCTGTTAACCGTGCTGACTTTCAGCTTGAAGAGAACAGGATATATGCTCTATTCGCGGGCGATCTCAAGTCCAAAAGAAAAAATCTGGACACCGTGCTCAAGGCGCTCGCCGAGGTTCCGGATATTCATTTGCTCGTCCTGGGCGATGTAGATAAGAGCCCTTATCCGAAGCTGGCGGAGCAGCTCGGATTAAACGAACGTGTTGTTTTTCTCGGCTATAGGAAGGATATTGCGGACATTATGTCCCTTTCCGACCTGTTTATTTTTCCCTCAAGGTATGAGCCGTTCTCCCTTGTCATCCTGGAGGCGATGGCGACGGGCTTGCCGGTGATTACGAGCAGCAGATGCGGGGTTGTGGAGCTGTTGTCCGAAGACGCGGCGGTTGTAATGGACGATCCCGAAGACACGCAGGCGCTGGTGAGCGCACTTCGGGAACTGGTTAACAACCATGAGCGCATCCAGCTTATGGCGCAAAAAGCGAGGGAGGATGCTGGACGGAACTCCTGGGGGAGGATGTCGATTCAATATTTAAGTTTGTTTCAAGAAACCTCTAGGGTGAAATTCCATACCAGTAAACAGACCTGAAGGGACAGAATAAAATGGCGATCACAAATTTGATGAAGCTGAGAAGAAGCGGAGGCAGTCTAGCCAATGTACTGCAGGTATTTGCCTCCAATATATTCATCCTTGGACTTAATGTAGGGACGGGCGTGATCATCGCCAGGTTTCTCGGGCCCGAAGGGCGGGGGGAACAAGCCGCGATGATCATGTGGCCCTCGTTCCTGGCCTATTGCCTTACGCTGGGCATCCCGGCAGCCCTTGTCTATTACATGAAGAAGAAGGGCGAGGATCAGGCTTCTCTCTACATGACTTCCTTGTATTTGAGCGTGATTCTGGGCTTCGTGGCGATGGGTGTGGGAGCCGTGCTGATCCCGTTCTGGATGAAGGACTACTCCCAGGAGGTTATCAGCTTTGCAGTCTGGGCGCTCATCATGTCGCCGATTACGATGATCGGTACGATCAATACCGCGGCACTTCAGTCGCGGGAGGAGTATCATCTCTACAATCTGACCAGATATTTGCCGGTGGTGGGCACCTTGCTAATCCTGTGCGGCCTGGTTGTGACAGGAAGCATCAATCCGTTCTATACGTCGGTGGCGTATCTGTTCCCTGTACTTCCGGTCACGGCATGGATTACGTTCAAGCTTGTTTCGGAGTACAAGATCAGACAGAAGAACAAGGTGAAATCCGGCAAAACGCTTTTGAGCTATGGTGTGCGCTCCTATGGCACGGATGTGGCCGGGACGTTATCCGGATATATTGACCAAATTCTAGTTGTCGGCTTGCTGTCGCCAAGCAGCCTCGGTCTTTATGTCGTATCCCTGAATCTTGCCAAAATATTAAGAACGCTTCAGGGCGCGGTCACCTCGGTGCTGTTCCCGAAAGCCTCGGGTCTTGAGCGCGAGGAAGCGTTGAAGCTGACGTTTAAAGTGTTCCGGATCAGCACGATCGTTACATTGATTGTCGGCGCAGGTGTTTTTATCATAGCTCCGTATCTGCTGGTGATCTTGTATGGGAAATCCTTTGTCGAGGCGATCGGCATATTTCGGATACTGCTCTTCCAAACGGCGATCACGAGCGTATGCTGGATACTCTCTCAAGGCTTCATGTCGATCGGAAGGCCGGGAACGGTAACCATCATTCGGGCGACAACACTGGGCCTCAATGTTGTATTCATGAATGTGCTTATCCCGCGGTTAGGCGTACAAGGCGCAGCGATCTCTTTATTGACTACGGCGCTGATCGAACTGATGGTCATATTTCTGCTGTATACGTT
The DNA here is from genome assembly GCF_002272015.1 of Paenibacillus campinasensis. Classification (GTDB taxonomy): domain Bacteria; phylum Bacillota; class Bacilli; order Paenibacillales; family Paenibacillaceae; genus Paenibacillus_AQ; species Paenibacillus_AQ campinasensis. Next base: position 62,178 of record NZ_NPBY01000021.1, read on the forward strand.
CAAACATCGTGTGGAGCTTCGCCACTGGATGTTCTCCAAAAGTGATGTTGTCTGGCTGATCGACCGTGTACGCAGGCAGAAAGAGCGTGGCAGTGCCGCAATGTAAACCATGGAGAAGAGGAGAAAAAACGGAGAGAGCCATAAGGAGGGGAACCTTTGCATATCTTGCACATTGCGAATCATGTAAAGCAGTCAGGAAACGGGATTGTGAATGTGATGATTGACGTGGCCTGCGAGCAGGCCATGCTCGGGCATCGCGTGGCGGTGGCTTCGGAAGGCGGGGAATACATAGAGCTGCTGAAGCGGCATCATGTCGAACATTACAGGTTGGATCAAACGAGAAAGCCGTGGCAATTGCTGCAGGCTTTTTTTCATTTTCGGCGCATTACCAAACAGTTTCAGCCTGATGTCATCCATGCCCACATGATGACGGGCGCGCTCCTTTCACGGTATCTGAGGGGATTTCGGAAATACAAGATCGTAACGCATGTTCATAATGAATTCCAGAAGAGCGCGGACTTTATGAAGGTGGGCGACACCGTCATCGCCGTAAGCCAGGCGGTGGCTGAGTCGATGGCGAGGCGCGGCATTGAGGAGGAGAAGCTGCGGGTCGTGCTTAATGGAACGATCGGCAGCAGAAGGAGTGAAGATCTGGAGGCCGTGCAGCTTAATGGCCGCTCCATCGTGACGGTGGCCGGACTTAACGAGCGGAAGGGCATCGCCGATTTAATCGAGGCGTTTGAGATCGTATCGGCGCGATGCCCGGATTCGGAGCTGTATATTGTGGGCGATGGACCGGAAAGTGAACGGTTTAAACAGCAGGCTGCCCAGTCGGCGAGCCGGCACAAAATTCACTTTGAAGGATTTCAAACCGATCCGAAGCGGTATATGAGTTCGTCCGATGTATTCGTTCTGGCCTCGCATAAGGACCCGTTTCCTCTCGTTCTGCTGGAGGCGAGGGAGTCAGGCTGTGCCATCGTGGCCACGGAGGTGGACGGGATACCGGAGGCGCTGGACTTTGGACAGTCAGGAATGCTGGTTCCCCCACAGTCGCCGGATAAGCTGGCAGAGGCGCTGATTACCATGTTAAGCGATGAAGAGTTGCGTCAAGAATACAAGCGCTCTGCCCAGCAGGGGCTGGATTTCTATAGGGTCGAGCGGGTTGCAAAAGAAACGCTGCGCATTTATGAGGAACTGCTGGTCCGTGAGAACCGTTTAGTCAATTCCGAGCAAGGATGAGTGATTGAAGCTTTGGAAGCTTCACCATTAAGCAATTGGAGTGAATCCGATGAAAGTAGCAATGATTGCCAATACGGATCATAACTTGAATTCCGGCGTATCCGGAACGAGGCTTGCCATTGCAGATGCATTAAGGAACTTGGGGGTCCATGTGGACACCTATTTTATGGATGACTTAAAAGTGTTTCAGGGCGGCATTCTCGACAAATTGATATTCCCCTGGAGACTCGCTTCCAAACGGTCGAAATGGCGGGCGTATGATGTGCTTGATATCGCTTCGGGCGACAGCTGGGTACTGTCTTATTTCCATAAACGTCCGGCGATTGTCGCAAGCAGTCATGGTCTTGAGCATTTGGCGCATGAGGAAGTGTTGGAGGAGAACCGGCTGGGTCATTTGAAGCTGAGCAACAAGTATTTTGTCTATTGGGGAGGCTACCGCATCTGGGAGGTATCCCAGTCCATTAAAAGGGCGGACTACTCGATTGTCCTGAATTCCCAGGACGAGGGCTTCGTCCAGCATCAGTTAGACAAGGACTTGAGGCAAGTGAAGGCGGTGTTTAATGGCATCCCGGATTACTTGTTGAACCCGCCATTGGATGAGATGGGGATGGAGAATACGTCCGTCATTCGAATCGCACAGGTGGGCAGCTACATTCATCGAAAAGGCATTATGTATAGCACCCAAGCGCTGGGAGAGATTCTCGCCCGGTATCCGAATGTCGAGGTGGCTTTTATGGGAACCGGATGCGAGGAGGAGAGGGTGCTGTCTGATTTTGACGCTGAGGTGCGGCATCGGGTCACGGTTATCCGGTCGTATAGCCATCGCGACCTCCCGAATTTATTAAAGGGGTACCACATTAAGCTGTTTCCTACCTTGTCCGAAGGGTTCGGCAAGACGCTAATCGAGTGCATGGCATGCGGGCTGGCTCCTGTGACGACGGATACCGCGGGTCCAGGCGACATTGTAACCGATGGCGAGGATGGACTTCTCATCCCTAAACGCAGCGTGGCGCATATGGTACTGGCATTGGAAAAGCTGATCAATCACCCGGAGCTTCTGACGAAGCTGCGATATAACGCCTATCATACGGCGCAGAGCTTCACTTGGGATAATGCTGCCAGAGCCCGCTTGGCATGTTATCAAATGGCTGTTAACTACAGGGCCCAGCCTGCCCAAACTTATGGAGGAAAGAGAGATAACCATGAATGTGCTATCGACCGGAATGGGATGGATTGATATTCAGCATGGCGGATTGAACCGGTATTTTGCCGATTATGCAAAAGCGATGAAGGAATACGGCCATCAAGGGCTGGGACTAGTAGTAGCCCCCAAGGGAGCCGAGCTGCCGAAGGAACACAATATTCATAACGCCACGGGCGAGCTTGAGGCCAGCCACTTTCTCCCGCGCATGAGGTCGGTTCAAAGGCACACGGTCCAAGCGATTCGCAGCTTTCAGCCCGATGTGTTCAACCCGCATTTTGCCTTTTATACCACGATGGTGACACGGCAGCATATTCCTGCTCATATCCCGATCGTTACCCATTTCCACGGGCCGTGGGCGATGGAGTCCAGGGTGGAGGAGAAGGCCAGGGCCGGGGTGGTTAAAGGTGCGAAGTACTGGGTGAAAAAACAGGTGGAACAGCTGACCTACCGCCGCTCAGACGGATTTATTGTGCTCAGCGAATACTTCCGCGACATATTGACGGAAACCTATGGTGTGGAGCCGAGCAAGGTTCACATCATCCCGGGTGCTGTGGATCATCAGCTGTTCCGTCCGCATACGGATCGTGACCAGTTGAGGACTGAGCTTGGCATCAAGCCTGGGCAGCCGGTGCTGTTCTGCATACGGAGGCTGGTGAAGCGGATGGGGATCGACCGGCTGATTCAGGCCATGGTTGAAGTGGTCCGCCATCATCCCGGCACGCAGCTGTGGATTGGCGGAGACGGGCCGATGCGCGCTGAATACGAGACCTTGATCCGGCAGCTGGGACTGTCCGCGAACGTCGAGCTGCTTGGAAGAATTTCGAACGAAGAGCTGGTCAGGCGCTATCAGGCTGCGGATATCAGCATCGTCCCCACGCTTACCCTTGAGGGATTCGGCCTGATTACCGTAGAGTCGCTTGCTTGCGGAACGCCTGTGCTGGGGACGCCATACGGCGGGACAAGGGAAATCCTGCACCAGATTTCGGATGAGCTGATGTTTCAAGACGGCACTTCAGAGTCAATTGGCCGGAAGATTATCGACGTGCTCAATCAGGAGTCGTTCCTTCCGTCCCGGGAAGCATGCCGGGAATTCGTATTGCAGAAGTACACCTGGAGCCGGGTGGCTGAAGCGGTGACCGAGGTGTTCAAGGAAGAAGTTGATAAGAGGAAGGTATTCCGATCATGAAAATAGCCTTCTATAACCATACAAGCACGATCAGCGGTGCAGAGATTAGCCTGCTGCTGACAGCCAAACATATGACCGAGGCCAGTCCGGTCCTGTTCGCCCCGGAAGGCGAGCTGCTGGCGAAGGCGCGAAGCTATGGCATCGAGGTCTGTCCGCTTCCGAGCTTCCGGGCCAGAATGACCCGCAACCCGGTAATGCTGGCCGTTTATGCGGCAGGGACCTGGTGGGCGGGCTGGAAGCTGGCCCGGACGATAAGAAGAAGCGGAGTCGATCTGATTCACGCGAACTCGATTAGGGCCGGCATAATGGCCAGCCTATTTCGTTGGTATCACCGGCTGCCGGTGGTATGGCATATCCGAGATATGCCGCCCCAAGGGGTGATCGGGCGGGTCGTCGGGCGAATGGCCGGCACGGCCCAGGCGCTGATCGGCATTTCCGAGCCGGTCATTCAAGGCATATCGCATGCGGCGCCCGTAGACAGGGTCCATCTCGTGCACAATGGCGTCGAGCTCCGAGCGGTTGATCCTAGCCGGAGGCGGGAGATCGGGGACAGGATCCGCAAGCAGCTTCAAACCCCGCCGGATGCGGAGGTGCTGGCGATCATTGGTCAGATCGCGCCGTGGAAACGGCAGGAGGATGCGCTTGAGGCCTTGTCCAGGCTAGTTCGGGAGGGGCGTAACGCCGTCTTGTGGATTGTTGGAGAGGCCAAATTCCGGCAGGAGAACGAGCGCTACCTCGCCAAGCTGAAAGCGAAGACACGTGCGCTGGGACTTGAGGAGCGGGTGGTATTTACTGGGTTTAGAGAAGATATATTGGAGATCTGCTGCGGAGCGGATCTCCTTTTATTATGCTCGGACAACGAGCCGTTTGGCAGGGTCATCATCGAGGCCATGTCCCAGGGAACACCGGTCGTAGCGTCACGCGGCGGAGGCGTGCCCGAGATTATAGAGCACAACGAAAGCGGCTTGATGTATGACAGCGGGAGCATACACGAGCTTGTTCATTGCATTCGGCGGGTGCTGGATGACGAGACACTGTGGCTGAAGCTGAGCCAGAACGGACAAGAAAGAGCAGAAGCCATGTTCTCCATTACAGAGACATCCCGCAAGGTGGAGCGGATTTACCATCAGCTGCTGCATAGCTCCAGCGCTCCGGCCATGGATCGCCAGCAGGCAAAGGAGATGATGTAATGCAGAAACTGAAAGTGGCGATTGTCCACGATTATCTCAATCAGATGGGGGGCGCCGAAAGGGTGGTGGCCGTGCTGCACAAGATGTTCCCTGAGGCGCCCATCTATACGACGATTATCGACCGGGACAAACTGATGCCCGAATTGCAGGACGCTGTCATTCACACGACGTGGATGCAGCGCATCCCGGGAATTCTGCACAGGTTCAAACTGTTCTTCTGGCTGTATCCTTTCGCGGTAGGGTCGATGAGGCTGAAGGGGTACGATCTTATTCTCAGCTCCAGCAGCGCTTATGCCAAAGGCGTACGCAAGGAACGGGGAGCGCTGCATGTATGCTACTGCCATAGCCCGATGCGTTTTGCATGGAACTTCGAGTCCTATATGGAAGGCGTCCAGGTTCCTGGCGCTTTGAAGCGGATCGCCAAATGGCTGACGCTCCCGCTGCAAGCCTGGGATCGGCGCAATTCCAGACAGGTGGATCGCTTGATTGCTAACTCCACGGCTGTGAAAGAGCGAATCCGGCAGTGGTACGGCATGAATGCCCCGATTATTTTTCCTCCCGTCGAAATCCGCCGCTTCGGTATCTCCGATGAGGCGCCGGAGGATTACTTCCTCGTTGTGTCTCGCCTGGTGTCCTACAAGCGAATCGATCTGGCTGTCGAGGCCTGCACGAAACTGGGGCACAAGCTGATCGTAATCGGCGATGGCCCTGACCGGGCTAGACTGGAACAACGGGCAGGAGAGGGTGTCGTCTTCCTCGGAAGAAGAAGCGATGAGGAGGTTGTGGGCTATATGCAGCGCTGCAAGGCACTCATTTTCCCCGGGATTGAGGATTTCGGAATCACGCCGCTGGAAGTGAATGCATGCGGCAGGCCGATCGTTGCTTACCGCGAAGGTGGAGCGCTGGACACGGTGCTGGCCGGGCAGACGGGGCTGTTCTTTGAGGCGCAAACCGTCGATTCGCTGGCTGACGTCCTCAGCCGCTTTGATGAATATGAATGGAATCCATCAAGGATTCGTCAGCATGCCGAGAAGTTCGGTGAGGAAGTATTCATGGAGCAGCTGTACTCAAGCATTGACCGGCTGCTCCAGTCCAAAGAAAGAGAAGCGAAGATTACGCAAGCGGAGGGGAGCTGGTAAGCGTGCAAGTCGTCTTATTGTCCGGAGGCAGCGGTAACCGGCTGTGGCCGCTATCGAATGAAACGAGGTCCAAGCAGTTTCTGAAAATTCTGAACACCCGCTCGGGTGACCGTGTGTCCATGGTTCAGCGGGTATGGGGGCAGCTCGGCGAGATGAATCTGCAGCAATCGTCGGTCATTGCCACCGGGAAATCGCAGGTCGAGTTGTTGCAAAATCAGCTCGGGTATGAAGCGGAAATCATCGTGGAGCCCGAGCGCCGAGACACGCTTCCGGCGATTGCATTATCCGCCTGTTATTTATATTCCGTTAAAGGGGTAAGCCTGCGGGATATTATCGTTGTCCTTCCCGTTGACCCTTATGTCGAGAACCATTTCTTTGAGAAAGTGAAGGAACTGGAGCAGCTGATGCAAGGCACGGACGCTGATTTGGGACTGATCGGGGTGTCGCCGGATCACCCGTCCTCCAAGTTCGGATATATCGTCCCTGAAGCAGCCTCCGAATTGGAGGATGGCACGGGCTACTTCAAGGTCAGCCACTTCGTGGAGAAGCCGGATGAAGAGCTGGCCAGGCAATTGATGTCGCAGTCTGCGCTGTGGAATTGCGGCGTATTCGCATTCCGGCTCGGGTACGTGATTCAGTATCTGGAAGATCGCTCCCTGCCTATTCAGTATGACGAACTGCTCAAGCAGTACGGTCAGATCGAGAAAACGAGCTTTGACTACGCGGTTGTAGAGCAGGCGAACAAGATTGTCGCTTTACCGTATCAGGGGATGTGGAAGGATCTTGGCACCTGGGATGTGCTTACCGAGGAAATCCAAGTGCCGCTTGTGGGCAAAGGCACGCTCACCACAGATTGTGTTAACACCCATGTCATTAACGAGCTGGACATACCGATCACGGTGATCGGAGTCCCCAATTTGATTGTTGCGGCAAGCCCTGACGGCATCCTCGTGTCCGATAAACATGCCAGCAAACGGATCAAGGAAGTGCTTCAGTTTGGCGATCAGCGTCCGATGTACGAAGAACGGCGCTGGGGGCGCTACCGTGTACTGGATTACACGAAGTATCCGAACGGCAACGAGGTGCTGACGAAACGGATCTGTGTGCTGGAGGGCAAAAATTTGAGCTATCAATACCACCTGCTGCGAAGCGAGGTGTGGACTGTCGTGTCCGGGCACGGCGAGATGATTCTGGACGGGGATGTCCGCATCATTGGCAAGGGAGACGTGGTGCTCATTACGGCGGAGGCCAAGCACAGCCTGCGTGCGATTACGGATATAGAAATCATCGAGGTACAGACCGGAAGTCAATTGATTGAGGATGACATTGTCAGGCTTGCGATGGACTGGGAAGAGATCAAGGAGATTGTGATGAGCTGACGTACACGTCCCGTTCTCCGGCTCTGGAAGCAAGTGTGACAGGATATCCGGTAAATCTTTTAAAGTAGGAGTGAAAACGATGAGAATAACGGTAATCGGTACGGGTTACGTTGGATTGGTGTCCGGGGTTTGCTTCGCAGAGCTTGGCAACAGGGTCATCTGTGTAGATAAAATGGAAGCCAAGATTGATCAGCTAAACCGGGGCGAAGTGCCGATCTACGAGCCCGGGCTTCAGCCGCTCATCAGCGCCAATCGGGAGGCTGGACGGCTGAGCTTCACCACCGATCTCCGTGCATCCGTAGAGGCGTCCGAGCTTGTCATCATTGCCGTAGGGACGCCATCATTGCCGAACGGACAGGCGAATCTTAGCTATATTGAGCAAGCCGCTGCGGAGATTGGTCAGGCGATGAACGGCTACAAAATCATCGTGACCAAAAGCACGGTCCCGGTTGGTACGAATGAGCGCATCAGAGATATGATCCGCCAGCATACGGAGGAAGTGTTTGACATCGCATCGGTGCCCGAATTCCTGCGGGAGGGGACTGCCGTCTCGGATACATTGAATCCGGACCGCGTCGTTATCGGCACGGATAGCGCAAGGGCTGCGGAATGCCTGGTAGAGCTGCACAGCCGCTTGACGGATCATCTGATTGTCACCGATATACGCAGTGCTGAAATGATCAAGTATGCATCCAATGCGTTCCTCGCTACGAAAATTTCATTTATCAATGAGATTGCGAACATATGCGAGAAGGTCGGAGCTGATGTGACCAAGGTGGCTTATGGCATGGGTTTTGACAAGCGCATCGGCTCGTCCTTCTTGAAGGCCGGGATCGGATATGGCGGCTCCTGCTTTCCGAAGGATACCCAAGCGCTCATTCAAATTGCCGGACAGATGGATTATGACTTCAAGCTGCTCAAATCGGTGGTCGATGTGAACCGGGAGCAGCGTTATAATGTGATCCGCAAGCTGGAAGGGCTGCTGGGCAACCTGGCTGGCACCACAATCGGCGTATGGGGATTGGCATTTAAGCCGGAGACGGATGATGTCCGGGACGCCCCGGCCTTTGAAATCATTGCCGAGCTGCATAAAAGGGGAGCGCAGGTACAGGCGTACGATCCCGTTGCTGTAGACAATTTTCGTAAAGAGTACGGTTCGGATGGCATTGTATACTGCAGCACTGCGCGGGAGGCCGCCTGGCAAGCGGATGCCCTCTGCATCCTGACGGAGTGGAAGGAATTTCAGGAGCTGGAGCCGCTGGAGGTTGAAGGCTGGTTGAAATCGCCATACCTGATCGACGGCAGAAATATATATGAAGAAGAGCAGCTTTCGGGCACGAATATCGTGTACTATTCCGTCGGACGCCCGGGCATGAACAGCGGTTTGAAGGAACCGGCGCCATTATTGTCATTATGACAGCAGGCGAGGTGAATCATGATGACCAATACTGCTGATGCGCTATACGTCCACGATCTGTCCAGGGAGTTGTTATTGCTGCTTCATCTACTGGGCAAGCGCCAGCTGGATACGGAAGCGTTAAGGCCATTAACCGCGGACCTCGACTGGGCATTGTTCAATAAGCTGGTGGTCCATCATCGGGTGGTCCCGCCTGTGTATCTGGCGTTGCAAGAGCATTCGGCGCTCGTTCCGGAACATGTTATTCCGTTTCTGCACCGCCATTATCATCAGAACATGATGAAGATGCTGCATCTGGGCAGGGCGATGAGTCAGGTCCGTGAGGCATTCGAGCACAGCGGCATACGCAGCCTCTGGCTAAAAGGCCCCTTATTGGCCTTACAGCTGTATGGGGATATGGCACGCCGGTCCTCCAAGGATCTGGACGTGCTTGTGGACGACCGGGATGTGGAGAAGGCCCGGGAAATTCTGATCGAGCTGGGATATGTGCCGGAAGAGGAATGGCTCCTGAACAACTGGAAAAGGAAAAGCCATCATCTGTCGATGGAGCATCCGGAGCACGGGGTCCAGGTCGAAATTCACTGGCAGTTAAGTCCGCATTCCGGCAAGGACTGCACCTTCGACGATCTGTGGTCGCGGAGAAAGGAAATCGTGCTGTCGGGCCAGTCCTTCTACGGGATTGGAGGCGAGGACCTGCTGCATTATCTTGCGGAGCATGGCGCCAGGCACGGATGGTTCCGGCTGCGGTGGCTTCTGGATATCGCGGATCTGCTGCCACAATCAAGCAGCGCGAATATGATCGCGCATCTTAAGCTGCATGGAGGCCGGCACTATATAGGCCAGGCATTGCTGCTGTCAGGTCAGCTGCTGTCTGCGGCGGTTCCGAAAGCGCTAGCGGACGAGACGGTGAATGTGCGTTCTTATCGACTCGCCGGAATGGCTCTTCATTATATAAAACGAATGGTCCAATTGAATCCGGTGCCGGAGAAAAGCGTCGCTTGGCATTATCACCGCTACCTGTTCCTGCTTATGTCAGGCAAGCAGCGCGTGGCCTACATTGCCGGTAAGCTGCTCCCGAGCTCAAGGGACGCGTTGATGCTTCCTTTGCCCAAGCCGCTGCGCTTTCTTTATTATCCGTTGCGGCCGTTTCTATGGTTCTGGCGGCGGATGAAACAACCGTCACTATGATGTTGATGGCTGTCTGATGTTATCACCGAAGGAGGGAACGATGGATGAACACGGATATTATCACTGCCGAGGATCTGATTGTGCAGTCTGAGGGCTTTCTGGTCAGCGAAATGGATGGCGAGAAAGTGATGCTCAATATTGAAAGCGGTAAATATTACAACCTGGGCCGGATCGGCGGGCGGATCTGGGAGCTGGCCGAATCGCCGATCTCGGTCACGGGGATGGTGGAGCAGCTGGTAGCCGAATATGAGATCGAGCCGGACACTTGCAGACAGCAGGTGGAGAGGTTTGTGAACCAGCTGGCAACCGAAGGCCTGATCCGGGTGACAAGAGCGGAATGAGCTTGCTTCGAAAAGCGCGCCGGTTCATATCCTATCCATGGCCTATGCGGTTCATGTTCATCGAGGCGTATCTGTTCCTGGCTTGGGGGAGGATATTCAAGCTGCTTCCCTTCCACAAGGTCAGACATACCCTTGGCGAATATATGAAGGAGACGCCAATCAGCGGCTGTACAGAGCAGGAGCAGCGGCTGCTTCGTCAAATTTCCAGGGCGATCCATACGATGAGTCGGGTGACCTGGTGGGAGAGCCAGTGTCTGGTCAAGGCGGTGGCGGCGATGAAAATGCTGGAGCGAAGAGGTCTGGCATGCACGCTGTATCTCGGCAGCGGCCGGGATGACCACGGCAAGATGGCTGCGCATGCCTGGCTTCGCAGCGGCTCGTATATCGTGACAGGCAAGGAAGGGCATGAGCGATATGCCGTTGTCGGTATTTTTGGCAAGGATAGCGCGAGGAACAGGGCAGCGGCGGCCGTCAAGCGCCAGCGCATATAGCCGATATCGTGCATGAAAATGTCTAACTGCATGTAGGAAGTGCATGTATGAAGGTGCGTGAAGTTCATGGCGTGGGAGAAGGAAGAAGATGGGGAAAGGCATAGGGTGAGTGAAGGCATAGGGTGTCTACTGCGTATAAGGAGTTATGACCGTGAAGGATTTATTCTATTATGTTCGTAAACTGCGTCAGATCGCCGGAGGCAGACTATATCTCAATATGTTCCTGATTCTGCTGATCAGTTTGCTGGAAGGGATCGGCTTATACCTGATCATTCCGCTTCTGGGCCTGGTCGGGGTATTCCAGGGCGATATGGGCGGCGTGCCGCTTGTGTCCCATCTGCTTGAGCTGCTCCGTTCCTGGTCGTGGGAGCCGAGTTTGACAAGTGTGCTGATCCTGTTCGTGATCATTGTCGGCGGGCAGGCTCTCCTGACCCGGAGTCAGTCGATCCTAAATGCAGCCATTCTGCAGAAATTCATTCGCACGCTTCGGATGGAAACCTATGAAGGCCTGCTGCATGCCAAGTGGGCGTTCTTCTTGCGCAAGCGCAAGTCCGACTTTCATCATGTGATGTCCAATGAGCTGGGCCGCGTGAACCAGGGCACCTTCCTGTTTCTCCAGATGATATCTTCTCTGCTGTTCACGCTCGTTCAGATCGGGCTGGCCTTCTGGCTGTCGCCGGTACTTACGCTGACCGTCCTGATCAGCGGCGGGCTGCTGGCACTGTTCGGACGCAGATTCATCCGGAAATCGAAGTCGATCGGCGAACAGACGTCCGAGCTGTCCAAGCGTTATTTTGCGGGGATTACGGACCATTTTAGCGGGATCAAGGATATCAAGAGCAACCGGCTGGAGCAGTCGCATCTGAGCTGGTTCAGCCGCCTGTCGGGCCAGATGGAGGAGAACTTCATCCGGTTCGGACGGATCAATGCGCTGTCACAGCTTATTTACCGGCTGTCCTCGGTGGTGCTGATTGCCGGCTTTGTGTTTCTGGCGCTGGAGGTGCTGCGCACGCCGGCCGAATCGCTGCTTGTGGTGGTGCTTATTTTTACACGGCTATGGCCGAGGTTCATCAGCATTCAGACGAGCTCCGAGCAGCTCGTATCGAATCTTCCCGCCTTTCGCACCATGCGGCAGTTGCAGCAGGAGTACGAAGCGGAGCGGGAGATGACAGGGGCGGTGAGCGCCGCGGTCGCTCCGCGGCTTCATATGCAGGAAGGGATTGAATGCCGGGATGTCGATTACCGTTACGATCCTTCCTCGGCCGAGTACGCATTAAGCGGAATCCGTGTGTTCATTCCCGCCAACCGCATGACGGCCATTGTCGGCAAATCCGGCGCAGGAAAAAGCACGCTGATCGACCTTGTGATGGGGATGATTCAGCCTGAACGCGGAGAGGTTCTGGTCGATGGCAGATCCATCAAGGACCAGACACAGCTGATGGCGCTAAGAAATGCGGTCGGCTATGTGGCGCAGGATCCATTTCTGTTCAATGAAAGCATCCGCGATAACCTGAAACTGGTGGCGCCGGAAGCGACCGATGAGGAGCTGTGGGCGGCACTGGAATTTTCCTCCTCCGATGATTTTGTGAGGAGGCTGCCTCAGGGTCTGGATACGGTGATCGGCGATCGGGGAATACGTTTATCCGGGGGAGAGCGCCAGCGAATTGTGCTGGCCCGAGCCATCCTGAAACGGCCATCTATTCTTGTGCTGGACGAAGCGACAAGCGCTCTGGACAGCGACAATGAAAGACGGATTCAGGAGGCGCTGGATAAGCTGAAGGGCAGCATGACCGTCATTGTTATCGCTCATCGGCTGTCCACGATTCGCCACGCCGATCAGGTGATCGTGCTGGAGCAGGGACAGGTGGTACAGCAGGGGGGCTATCAGCAGCTGGCCCAGGAAAGCAAGGGCACCTTCAGGCAGCTGCTGAATTATCAGACCGGCTCTTCGTTGTAGGCGCTGGATGGGTTATAGTTGTCTGGTTAACCATTGGTGTTTAAGTGAGAGGCAAGAAGTAAGAAGCAAGAAGTAAGAAGTACGAGGTAAAAAGCAAGGAGTACCGAGAAGCACGGAGAAGTATGGCAAGAAGTAAGAAGTAAGAAGTATAGCGAGCTGAGAGGGGAAGAGCTCCTTCGGCTCGCTTGTTTGCGTATGTAAGCCATGGCAGGCGGTTGTAGAAGCTTGTATCCCCATACATGTACCAATTGCATGTACAGGAATAACATAAGGGGAGGACTTGTATGATTTTTCGTACAAATCAAGCCAATATTCAGTAAAATGGCCGATTTTGTATTATTTTTCATATAAAATTAGAAGCCTGGAGGGATGACGAGGGAATTTGTATGATGATTCGTACAAATGGCTGGTCATCCCTCGATTTAGCCTAGGCTTTGTATGATAAATCACACAAAGTCACAAAAGTACGAAGTGGCAACGCACACAGCCATCCTGTAGTTCGAAGGACGCCTCGATCTATCTGCCTGAGCAGAAGTGATCGGGGCGTTCTTTTTGCAGTTCACGGGCTGATACCACAATAAGTGATTATTTTCACAATCAATGATTAATTTCTGACAAATAGATACAAATTCACCTAAAATGAAACCTTCATCCCATTTATCATGTATTATTAGGAGACATATCATCCTTTTTAAGGAGGTTCGTGATGACGATTTTGTCGAGATTCAGGGATATTATGGCGGCAAACGTGAATGCTTGGCTGGATAGATCGAAAGACCCGGAGAAGACGATCAAGGAATATATGCAGGCCCTGCGCAGCGACCTCGGTCAGGTGAAGGCCGAAACGGAGTCGCAGGTTGCCCAGGAGAGAAGAGCGAAGCGGGCGCTGGACGAAGGTCAGGCTGACGTGCGCAAGCTGCAGCGGTATGCTGAGAAAGCGGCGATGGAAGGCAAAGACGAGGATGCACTCAAGTTTCTGGAGCGCAAGGCGCTGGAAACTGAGAAGCTTGCCCCTCTTCAGGAAGCCTATGATGCGGCCGCCTCGAACTTGGCCAAGATGAAGGAGATGGAAGCGAAGCTGGTGAAGGATATCGGCCAGTTGGAAGCCCGCTATGCGGAGCTGAAGGGCAAGCTGGCCGCGGCGAAGTCGCAGCAGGAACTGAACGAGCGAGGCGCTGGCGCCGGGGGAGCGCATGCGGCGCTGTCCGCCATGGAGGAGAAAGCAAGCCTGGCCCTGAACGAGGCGCTGGCGCTGGCTGAGCTGCGGGGAGGAGCCCAGGAAGACGATCTGGATGACCTGATTGCACAGCTGGAGAAGGAGCAGCGTGCAGGTGGGTCGAACGCTGGACCCGACGCGGGGGTTAATGCGGGTACTGGCTCCAGCAGCGAGGTTGATGGACCGAAGACGATGAGCGCTGAAGACGAACTGGCCGCATTAAAGGCCAGATTAAATCCAAAGGAATAGCCGCATAGATAGGCTGATCGAGGTGAGCAAATGCCGGTAATTGAGTATAAATGCCCGAACTGCGGCAGCGGTATGGTGTTTGATGCGAATACGGGAGCATTATCCTGCCAAAGCTGCGGACGACAAGATCATATTGAATCTATCTCTGATCCCCTCACGAACGTGGTGTTTTCCGAGGAGGACAGGACGAGAGAGTATCACTGCAACAGTTGCGGAGCCGTCATTATGACAGAGCCTGAGACGAGCGCAACGAACTGCACCTTTTGCGGGTCGGCCGTTGTGCTTGGCGACCGGCTTGCGGGAAAGCTTGCTCCGGCGCAGATCATTCCGTTCTCGATCAGCAAGGAGCAGGCGATGGAGGCTTTTCGGAAATGGTGCAGGAAAGGGCTGCTGACCCCAAGCGGATTTATGACGGCCAATCGGGTGCAGAGCATCACCGGGGTGTACGTTCCGTTCTGGCTCTATGATCTGAAGAGCGATGTAGAGGTCCATGGCCGCGCGACGAAGGTGCGGATCTACAGACTGGGCGATTATGAGTATACGGAAACGAAGCATTACAGCATATACAGGGACATTCATCTGGAATACGTGAAGGTGCCGATTGACGCTTCGGAGAAAATGAACGACGAGCTCATGGATAAGCTGGAGCCGTTCCCTTACAGCAAGCTTGAGCAGTTTAAAACCCCTTATCTGGCCGGTTACATCGCTGAAAAATACAGCTACACCGACAGTCAGCTGCTGCCTCGGGCCAAGGACAAAATCAGAAGTTTTATCGATTCCTATATTTCATCCACGGTAACGGGTTATTCCACGGTAAGCTATACCGATGTCGATATCGATACCAGAGCGAAGCATGCGGAATATGTGCTGCTTCCGGTATGGATGGTCAATTACAGCTATAATAAGAAAAATTATATATTCGCTATGAACGGACAGACCGGAAAGGTGGTAGGGAGGCCGCCGATCAGCAAGCTGAAAGTGACTGCGTGGTTCACCGGCATCTCGGGAGCAGCATTCCTCGTTCAACAGCTGATATCACTCATCATACAGGGAGGTGGTTCCTAATGAGAAGAGCTCGGATCCTGCTGGCTTCCCTTCTTTTCACCGTGATGATCGTGACAGGGGCTCTTTCCTGGGCGACGGAGGCCAGGGCCGATGAGAAACAGCTGATCTTTGATGATGCCGGTCTGCTCACAACCGAGGAGTATGAAGAGCTGAATCAGTTGGCAAATGAACGGTCGGCTGAACGAGAGACGGACATTATGATCCTGACGGTGGATGGTCCGGATGCCTATGATGTGATGAGGATGACACAGGACTTTTATGATGAATATGCGCCAGGTTACGATCAGCCTCACGGAAACACGGCCATCCTGATGGTGGATATGTACCACCGCGAGTTTTATGTTGCCGGTTTTAAGAAGGCGGAGGAATATGTGAACAATCAGAGGGCGGACGAGATTCGTGATCACATTACGCCCGATATGGCGAACGGCGACTATAAACTTGCCTTCCAGAAGTACATCGAGGATGTATATGAATACATGGGCATAACCCCGGAACCGGATATGGGCACGGATTCGAATTCAGGTATGGGTTCGGGAACCAGCTCGGGAACCAGCTCGGGCACAGGCTCGGGCGGAGGGAACAGTTCGAGTTCCGGTAGAGGCGGCGGTTCCGGTTCGGCGTATTCCCCATCGCGTGAGGCTGACGACAGCATTTTTAATAATATCTGGGTTCAGATTGGCATCTCCGTTGTCATCGGCGGCGTTGTGGTCGGACTGATGCTTTACAATGCCGGAGGCCGGGTCACCGTCAATGGCCGCACTTATGAGAACTCAAGCGTGTCGGGCGTACGGGCCCGCAGAGACCAATATCTTCATACGACAACAACCAAAAGGAAAATCGAACGAAACAACAACTCTGGCGGTGGCGGCTTCGGAGGTGGCGGCGGGGGCCGGACTTCCGGCGGGCATTCGCACAGCGGCAGCAGAGGTTCATTTTAACAGAAGGGATGGGAGTATCGATGGGATTCTTTAGAAACCAGTTCGCCAATGTGGTGGAATGGGATGAATTTCGGGACGACATGATTTTTTGGAAGTGGAGCAATAAGGAAATTAAGAAGGGCAGCAAGCTTGTCATCCGGGCCGGACAGGACGCTGTGTTTGTGAATAATGGCAAAATCGAGGGCATTTTCAAGGATGAGGGCGTGTACAACATCGACTCGGAGATCATCCCGTTTCTGTCAACGTTAAAAGGCTTTAAATTCGGGTTCAACAGCGGCATGCGGGTCGAAGTGCTGTTCGTGAACACGAAGGAGTTCACCGTGCGCTGGGGCACGCAGAACCCGGTTCTGATCCCGACGCCGCAACTGCCAGGCGGCATGCCGATACGTGCCAACGGCACCTTCAATTTCAAAGTGAGCGACTACGTCACGCTGATTGACAAGATCGCCGGCATCAAGAACAGCTATCTGGTCGAGGATGTGAAGATTCGCATCACGTCCGTGCTGGATCAGCTGCTTATGAAGTGGATCAGCCGGGAAGGCAAGGACATGTTCAACCTTCAGGCCAATGCGGACGATATCGCCCGAGGCATCCGCGATGATCTGGATATGCAGGTGATGGACAACGGCATCTCCATTACAGGCTTCCAGGTGATGAGCTTCAATTACCCGAAGGAAATTCAGGATATGATTACGAAGACCGCATCGCATGAGATGATCGGCAACCTGCAGAAATACCAGCAGGTGAGCATGACCGACGGCATTGCTTCCGGCAAGGTTCAGGGCGGCGGCGCCGCCTCCGACATGGCAGGCATGATGATGGGCATGAATCTGGCGAATGAAATGATGAAGAATATGAACCAGAATGGCGGGTCATCGTCTTCCGGCTCGAATACACCGCAACCGCCGAGCGGCGGTGCAGCCTCCGGCGGCGGACAAAAGCCGAACTTCTGCCCGAACTGCGGGACGAAGAACGAAGGCGCCAACTTCTGTCCGAATTGTGGTCAGAAGCTGGGATAAAGGTTAAAGACAGCAGAAGCGCGCTTGTCTGCAAGGACGAACGGACCCGCAAGACGGGGATGAAGCAGCCTGGATCGGGAGGAAATTATTCCGAACAGGCTGTTTCTTTTTATAACTTTTCAATGTATGCGCTTCAATTTCATGATATAATGCATCTAACCTTATCCTTAGAGATTCAAGGAAGAACCGGTCAGGAGTGTTGCTAGAATATGAGACGATATAACATATGGCGACCGATACTGCTCATTGCCATCGCGCTGCTAACGAACAATCTGGTGACGAATGTGTGTCTGTTGCTCGGCTTGGCGCAGAATACCGCGAGCGATATTGGCTTTATCGCGATGATCATTGCTGCCTTTGTCACATATGGCCGATTCACGAGCCAAAATCGAAAAAGAAAATAAAATACGAGTTTCAACAGCTTGCACAGCTGGCTAAAACTGCTCGAACTTAACATTCATTTGACATATGTAAAGGGAAAATGAATGTTATTTTTTCCACGGAAAATAAGGCTCCGCCGACATACCACCCCTAATTTCACACCCGCTGTAATGCTTGTGTTACTTATTATTGTTGATCTATCAATGCATGTCCATTTCTGTAAACCTTTCATCCCCTTTCCAAGGAGGAATATTCCACTTAATTGTTTTACCGCGCTACAGAAGCAGCTGGTTGAAATGGGCTAAATTTTTGTTGAAAAGGGTCAGTTTTATTAATATATTGTTATAGTAAAGAGTCTGTAAAAATAGCAATCAGTATTATTCCTAGGAGGGTTATCCTGAAATGAAAAAAGGGGTCATATCATTAATAAGTCTGGCATTGTCTGTTACGATGCTGGCAGGCTGCGGTTCTTCGAATACAGGAACAGAGCCGAGCGGCAGCGGCAGTGCAGGCGAAGAGACACCGAAAGCAAACTTCAAAGTCGGAATGGTTACGGATGCGGGCACCATTGACGATAAATCCTTCAACCAAGGCACGTTCGAAGGGATTGTAAAGGCCAGCGAGGATTTTGGTCTGGAGCACAAATATCTGAAGCCGGGCGGCGAGACAGAAGCGGATTATACGAAAGAAATCACGAACCTGTATGATGCGGGCTTCAAGTTTATCGTAACACCGGGCTTCAAGTTCGAGACAGCGATCTTCAAGGCACAAGACAGATATACAGATGCCAAATTTGTACTGATTGACGGAGCGCCGAACTCCGGCGAGCCAGGAGCAGAGCCTGTGGTGAAGGAGAACACGGTATCCATCTTCTTCGCAGAGCATGAATCCGGCTTCCTTGCAGGTGTAGCTGCTGCCCTTCACGTGAAGGAAGGACAAGCTGGCTTCATCGGCGGATTGGAAATTCCACCAGTACAGAAGTTTAACTGGGGCTTCCAGCAAGGCGTGAATTACGCGAATGAGAATCTGGGCACGAATCTTGTCATCAACAAGGAGAACGTGGTGTATCAGGGCTCCTTTGACAACGTAGCGGCAGGTGGCCAACTGGCTGCCCAAATGTATAACAACGGTGTGGACGTTATCTTTGCAGCTGCTGGCGGCGTAGGCGTCGGTGCAATTACCGAAGCGAAGAGCCGTGCGGAGCAAGGCGAAGACATCTGGATCATCGGCGTTGACGTTGACCAATACAGCGACGGAATCTATGACGGGGACAAGTCGGTTGTTCTGACTTCCGCGGTGAAGAAAATCGACGCTGCAGCTTACGATATGATCAAAGCTGAACTCGACGGAAACTTCCCTGGCGGACAAACGATCACATTGGATGCGAAGAGTGACGGTGTAGGCCTTCCGGAAGAGAACCCGAACCTGAGCGAGGAAGTGCTGAGCCAGGTGGACGAAGTATTTAACAAGATCAAGTCCGGCGAAGTGACCGTGAGTGCAGAACAAGGCGATCTGATCAAGTAAGAGGAAGATCCCTTGGGGTGCTTCGACAGTAGAGAAAGACGTGTTTGCTAAGAAGAGACGGATGCCATCCGTCTTCTTTTTATGAGTAAGGCTCAAGTGAGGCATTTAATCCATAGAAAGTGAGGACCCTATAAGACCATGGACTATGTTGTCGAGATGGTGGGCATCCGCAAGGAATTTCCGGGTATTGTGGCAAATGACGACATTACACTCAGGCTGAAAAAGGGAGAAATCCACGCATTGCTTGGCGAGAACGGGGCCGGTAAGTCCACGCTCATGAGCATTTTGTTTGGCATGTATCAACCTGACCGTGGAACGATCAAGGTGAGTGGCAAAGAGGTGCGCATTACGAACCCGAACGTGGCGAGCAGGCTTGGCATCGGTATGGTGCATCAGCATTTCAAGCTGGTAGAGCCGTTTACCGTGACCGAGAACATTATTCTCGGCAGCGAGACGCGCAGGCTTGGCTTTATGCTCGATGTAAGAACCGCTGCCAAGCGGGTCGAAGAGCTGTCCAAGAAATATGGGCTGAATGTGGATCCTTATGCGAAAATTGAGGATATTTCGGTGGGGATGCAGCAGCGTGTCGAGATTTTGAAGATGCTGTATCGCGATGCCGAGGTGCTGATTTTTGACGAGCCGACAGCTGTGCTGACACCTCAGGAAATTGAAGATTTGCAGAACATTATGAAGAACCTTGTCAAGGAAGGCAAGTCGATTATTCTGATTACGCACAAGCTGAAGGAGATCAAGGCGGTAGCGGATCGCTGCACCGTCATTCGCCGCGGCAAGACGATCGGCACGGTCGATGTGGCGGAGACGAGCCGCGAGGAAATGGCGGAGATGATGGTCGGCCGCAGCATTTCCTTTAAAGTGGACAAGGTCGAGAGCAAGCCGGGTGAACCGGTGCTGGAGATTCAGTCCCTTACGGTCAAGAACAGCAAGAAGGTGGATGCGCTCAAAGCGTTCACGCTGGATGTGCGGGCAGGCGAAATCGTTGGCATCGCTGGTGTGGATGGGAACGGTCAGTCCGAATTGGTGGAGACGATAACCGGACTTATGAAGGCCGAGAGCGGAAGCATCCGCCTGAATGGTCAAGAGATTTCCGGATTGTCTGTGCGAGAGCGCAATGAGAGCGGAATCGGCCATATCCCTGAGGATCGGCAAAAGCGGGGGCTGGTGCTGGATTACACATTGGAGGAGAACATTATCCTTCAGGTGTATAACAAGCAGCCTTACTCGAAGCATGGAATTCTTCAGCCCGCTGTCATTCGCAAGCATGCGGAGCAGATTATCCAGAGCTTCGATGTCCGTTCAGGCACCGGCGCCAGGTCGGTTGTGCGCTCCATGTCCGGCGGCAATCAGCAGAAGGCCATTATTGGCCGCGAGGTCGAGCGCGATCCGGATCTGCTTATCGCGGTCCAGCCAACGCGGGGTCTTGATGTGGGTTCGATTGAATATATTCACAAGCGTCTCGTGGAGCAGCGTGATAAAGGAAAGGCCGTGCTGCTCGTTTCGCTTGAGCTTGATGAAGTGATGAACCTGTCGGATCGTATTGCGGTCATTAACAACGGCGAACTGGTAGGCATTGTGAACGCCTCCGAGACGAACGAGCAGGAGCTCGGGCTTATGATGGCCGGGATTCATAAGGAGGAGGGCACGTCATGAATAACAGTGTGAAATCGTTACTCGCCGTCCTCTTCGGACTGCTGGCGGGGGCCGTGCTGATGATGCTGACCGGACATAATCCGATTGAAGGCTACCAATATCTCGTTCAAGGTGGGTTGAAAAATCCGGAGCGGATCGGGAATACACTCGCGACCGCAACGCCGCTCATTCTGACGGGACTGTCTGTCGCTTTTGCATTCCGCACCGGGTTGTTTAATATCGGAGCGGCTGGACAGATGCTGGTTGGTGGCTTCTGCGCGACAGCGGTCGGTCTGTCACTGGATCTTCCGCGCGGTATGCTGCTGCCGCTGATGGTGCTGGCCGGATTTATCGGCGGCGCGCTGTGGGCGGTCGTCCCCGGCTTCTTGAAGGCACGTTATAATGTGCACGAAGTGGTATCGACCATTATGATGAACTGGATTGCCTACTGGACGGTTTACTATGTGATCCCGGCGTATTTCAAAGGGGACAGCGTGGAGACAGAGTCGCGGCAGCTTCCGGCTAATGCGATGCTCCGCGAGTCATGGCTTAGCGATATGTTCCAGGGCTCTTACATCAATCTTGGATTCTTCATTGCCGTGCTAACGGTCATCATCGTGGCTTTCCTGATCAATAAAACAACGCTGGGCTACGAGCTGAAGGCGGTGGGCTTCAACCGCCACGCTTCCGAATATGCCGGCATTGGCGTGAACCGCAGCATCGTGCTGTCGATGTTTATCGCTGGCGGCATCGCGGGTCTTGCCGGGGTTGCCCAGTATACGGGCAATGCTTCCAGCATTCAGATCGGGATTCTGCCAAGCCAGGGCTTCGACGGCATCGCGGTTGCGCTTCTCGGTGCCAACGCGCCGCTTGGCGTACTGGCTTCGGCCCTGTTCTTCGGACTGCTGTATTCCGGAAGAGGGTTCATGAACGCGATGACCGACATTCCGCCGGAAATTGCGGATACAATTATCGCCATCATTATCTATTTTGCGGCGACAAGCATACTGATTGAGCGTTTGATCCGAAAGTTGCGGCTGCGCCGTTCGGCAAACAAAAAGCAGGAGGACTGAGAACATGTGGACAACGATTGAACAGATATTCCCGTATGCCATCGTTTTCACGATTCCGCTTTTGATTACCGCCTTGGGCGCGCTGTTCAGTGAGCGAAGCGGGGTTGTGAACATCGGTCTGGACGGGCTGATGATTGTCGGTTCCTTTATCGGAGCTTTTGTAGTATCCAAGCTTCAGGAGCAATATTTGGGATCCTGGTGGGTGCTGTGGGTCGGTCTTCTGGCCGCGGCTGCAGCGAGCGCCTTGTTCTCCCTGCTGCATGCTTTTGCAAGCATTAACCTGAATGCCAACCAGATTATAAGCGGTACGGCAATTAATATGATCGCTGGCGCACTAACGATCTTCCTCGCCCGCAACATTACGGGCAGCGGAAATATCCGGGTGACCAGCGGGTTCAAGTCATTTGATTTTCCGGTATTGTCAAAGATCCCGGTCATCGGGGATCTGTTCTTTACCCGAATGTATCCGACGACCTTGTTTATTATTGCGCTGCTCTTGATCAGCACGTTTATGCTCTATAAGACGCCATTCGGGCTGCGCCTGCGCTCCTGCGGTGAGCATCCGCATGCGGCGGAGGCCGCGGGCATCCGGGTGAGAAGAGTCCGTTATGTGGGCGTCCTCATTTCCGGTGCGTTCTCGGGTCTTGGCGGAGCGGCAATTCTGCTCACCTATTCCGGTGAGTTCAACGGCAATGTAGCCGGTCTTGGCTTCCTGGCGCTGGCTTCCTTGATCTTTGGCCAGTGGAAGCCGCTCGGAATTCTGGCAGCAACCTTCTTCTTCGGCTTTGCAAGCACGATTGCCAACGTATCGCAGGTCATTCCGTCGCTTGCGGTCATTCCGCCGGTGCTGCTGAAGATTTTCCCTTATGTCGTGACCTTGATCGCGCTTGTTATATTCTCGAAGTCTTCGCATGCACCAAGAGCGGTTGGGGAGCCGTTTGATTCCGGCAAACGATAAGATTCATAGCATGATAGATAGGGATGTGCTGATCTGAGATAGAGATCGCGCTCTCCTTCACATGACAGCCTCTGAGTGGTCAGTCCCGTAAGATCGGGCTCTGATCTGCTCAGAGGTTTTTTTACATAAAACCCCCTTTGGATTAGCTCTCTCAAAACAATTCTGGTATATATAGTTAATGAGTGCAGAATTTAATAGAAAAGGAGAGTGAAAGTTAAGATGTTGTCGGGGTTGCATAGGTGCAAACAGCTAGGAAGTGTGTTTCTTGCCATCATGTTGGTTGTCACGATGATTCTTCCTTCCGGCTTTGTCCGGCTTGCGGAGGCTTCTCCGAGCAATGACCAGGTTGTGATCAGCCAGGTCTATGGCGGGGGTGGCAACAGTGGCGCGGTGTATACGCATGATTTTATCGAGCTCTATAATCCTACGAACTCCTATGTTGACCTTGCAGGCTGGAAGGTGCGCTATGCTAGTGCAACGGGCACGTTCAACAACGTGACGGAGCTGAGCGGCAGACTCGGACCTCACCAGTATTATTTAATTCAGCAGAGAGGGGGACAATCAGGGAACGGGAATGCTTTACCGGCAGCTGATCTGACCGGAAACATCGATCTGAGCGGGACGAATGGCAAGGTCGATTTGGTGGATGCCACTGGGGCGGTCGTTGATTTTGTAGGGTATGGCAGTACGGCATCGGCAGCCGAGGGTCAGCCGACGCGTTCGCTGTCAAATGCAACCGCAGCCATCCGCAAGGAGATGCCTGGAGGTCCGGCAGGCAATCGGGGGCTGGATACGGATAACAATGCGAATGATTTCACCGTCACAGCGCCGGATCCGCGCAATACGGCCTTCACAGGCGCTCCGGAGCAACCGGGGAATCAGCTTGGGGAAGTAACGGCCGCGCCGGAGCCGAATGCTTGGCCTGCCGGAACGGCCATTACGCTGGCGCCGCCTGTCGTCGGGGCTTCCGTCTATGCGGACGTGTACGCTTCGGGCACGAACAACGGTTCAGGGTTTCGTCTGATCGATGGGCCGATTGAACTGCAGGAGCCGATTCGTATCGAAGCCTATGCTGCCATGGAAGGCCTTGATAACGGACCGACCGTTTCGTTTGTGTATGATATTTTGTCTCCGGTTCCGGTAGCCGAAGCCCGCACGAAGGAACGATCGGAGCATGCATGGACTGAAGGAATCATTACGCATATTGAGGGCAGAGAGATTTACATTCAGGATGATACGGCCGGCATCGTGCTCTATGACTATCCGCTGGATGCGAGCGTGGGCGATAGGGTCAGTGCGGCCGGTGTCATGGATATCTACAACAACCTTCAGGAGCTGAAGCCGCATCCGCTGCTGCCTTATGAGGTGACGGAGAGGAATGCGGGTGTGCCGCAGCCGATCCGCATCAGCGGAGCTGATCTGGCACCGGATCAAGGGGAGGCATACGAAGCAAGGCTTGTCTATATGGAGGATGTGGCTATTACGGCCCAGAATCGGCCGGGCGAGTATACGGCGGTTCAGGATGGCCATGAATTTATCATTTACTCAAGCCTGCCAAAGCTTGAAGTCGGCAAAGTGTTCAGCCGCGTTACCGGCGTAGTCAAGCAGTACAGAGATATCTATGAGCTGATTCCGCTGAATGAGGCTTCCCTGGTGGAGGAGCGGCTGTCCGTCATCGCCAGCCCAGGCCCGGGGCCGATCGTGCCGGGAGAAAAGGTGACCTTGACGACGCCTGCCGAAGGGGGCAGCATCTATTACACGACGGACGGCACGGAACCTACGGTATCCAGTGCGTTGTACAGCACCCCGATCCCGATTGACCGGGATATCACGATCAAAGCGATTGTGGTTGCGGGTGGGGAGCAGAGCCGGGTATTTGCGTTTGACTACCGGGCCGCCCTGCAGCCGCGGATCGGAGATATCCAGGGTGAGACGCACGTTTCACCATACAACGGACAGACGGTTCAAGACATTGAGGGGGTCGTAACTCAGTACGGATATACGTTTTCTAACGGCAATGATAAAGGTTTCTATATTCAGGACCCTGAGCCGGATGACAATCCGAGAACATCGGATGCCATATTCGTCTACGCTCCGAATGCCACGTTGCCGGATATCGGCGAGACCGTGTCCGTGACGGGCAGAGTCTCGGAATATAACGAGGGCAGTGCCAGCAATCTGACCACCACGCAGATCGAGCTTCAACGCTACGAGCGTCTGGGGCCGGCTGACGCGCTGCCGGAGCCGGTTACGCTGGGCAAGGAAGGGCTGCCGCTCCAGGCAGCAATCATTGATAATGACAGCTTCGCTGAATTCGATCCGGAGGAAGACGCGATCGACTTCTATGAGTCGCTGGAGGGCATGCGGGTTCGACTGCCGCAGCCGACAATTATTAGTCCTTACTGGACCAGCGCCGGAACGTATAACATTCCGGTTCGCGTGGAGAACGATGTGGAGGATGTACTGACGCCGCCGGGCGGGCTTGTGCTGAAGGAACAAGGCAATCTCAACCCGCAGCGCCTGTTGATTGCGTACGGGAATCCGGGCGAGGAAGTCGGTACAGGGGACGTGTTCACCGAGGATGTGATCGGTGTCATCGGATACAACAGCGGCAACTTCAAGGTGATTCCGCCCAAGGACGGTTTGCCGAGCCTGATCAGCAGCCCGTTCGAGCAGGAAGTATCCACGATCCGGGCCGGCGAGGATCAGTTGACGGTGGCGACGTACAATATTGAGAATTTCTATCCGGGTGTCGGTGCTGCCAAGATCAACAAGCTGGCCGAATCGATTGCAGACCATCTGAAATCCCCGGATATTATTGGCCTGGTCGAAGTGCAGGACAATAACGGCGAGCGCAATGACGGCACGACCGCTGCAGATCACAGCTATCAGGTTCTCGTCGATGCCATTGAAGCAGCCGGGGGACCTGTATACAGCTATACCGATGTCGAGCCGGTGAACAACAGCGACGGCGGCGCGCCGGGAGCGAATATCCGGGTAGGGTTCCTCTATAATCCGGAGCGGGTGAAGCTGGCGGATAGCGTGCATCAGCGCAAGGGCTCGTCCACCGAAGCGACGCAGTATGATGCGTCCGTGGATCAGCTTACCTACAATCCGGGCCGGATCGATCCGCTGAACCCGGCGTTTGCATCCTCCCGCAAGCCGCTGGCGGCCCAGTTCGAATTCCGGGGCGAGAAGGTGATTGTGATTGTCAATCACTTCAACTCCAAGTCGGGGGATCAGGGGCCTTTCGGGGCTGCCCAGCCGCCTGCGCTGTCAAGTGAATTGCAGCGTCATCAAATCGCGGCGGTTGTGAACGGATTTGTGAAGGAGGTTGTGTCGGGCAATCCGGAGGCCAACGTGGTTGTGCTAGGCGATTTGAATGATTTCCAATTCACGGAAACCGCAGCGATCCTCAAAGGCAGCGAGCTGGACAATCTGATTGAGAAGCTGCCGATCGGAGAGCAGTACACGTATACCTATGACGGCAATTCGCAGGTGCTCGATCATATTCTGGTCAGCAAAAATTTAACGCGCACCGCCCAGATCGATGTCGTCCATCTGAATGCGGACTTTCCGCCTTCCCGAGGCCGCGTGTCAGACCATGATCCGGTCGTTGCCGCGATTGATCTTGGAGGAAGCGCCGAGGGCGGCTTCCCGCTGACGATTCTGCATACCAATGATACGCATGCGAATCTGGATACCACAAGCTCGCCGGACAACATTGCGCGCCGGGTGACCGCGATCAAGGAAGCGCGGGCAGCTTCGGTGAACCCGCTGCTTGTGGACGCCGGGGATGTGTTCTCGGGTACGCTCTATTTTAATAAATATTCGGGATTGGCTGATCTGGAGTTCATGAATCTTGTAGGTTACGATGCGATGACCTTCGGCAACCACGAGTTTGATAAAGGATCCGAGGTATTGCGTGATTATATCGAGCAGGCACAGTTTCCATTTGTCTCTTCGAACGTGGACTTCTCGGCCGATCCGGTGCTCAGCTCCAAATTCAAGGATGAGGTGACGCGCGATGCACAGGCGGGTTCTGTATATCCGGCGATCATCATGGATATGGACGGGGAGCAGGTGGGCCTGATTGGACTGACGACAGAGGATACAGCGAGCATCTCCTCTCCGGGCCTTGTTACGTTTGAGGATGCGGTAGCGAAAACGCGGGATACGGTAGCGATGCTGCAACGCGAAGGGATTAACAAAATCATCGTGCTTTCCCATCTCGGCTATGACGCTGACGCCAATCTGGCGCGAGAGGTCGAAGGCATCGACATTATCGTAGGCGGTCACAGCCATACGAAGCTGGATGAGCCTGTCCTGGATCGCTCGGACAGCGAGCCGAAGCTGATTGTGCAGGCCGGGGAGAAGGGGCAGTACCTCGGCCGGCTTGAAGTGGTATTTGATGAGGAGGGTGTGCTTAAGGAGTGGGACGGACGCCTCATCTCGGTCGATGAGAAGGACGGCCATGACCAGTATGTCATTGCCCCTGACCCGGAGGCGCTTCACCTACTTAATACCAAATACAAACCGGGCGTTGAGGAGCTGAAAGGAACACAGGTCGGACGGACGCAGGTGCTGCTGAACGGCGAGCGTGCCGATGTGCGCACCAAGGAGACGAACCTTGGCAACTTGATTGCCGACGGAATGCTGGATGCGGCGAGGGCGGCTGGTACGGGTGCTGTAATGGCCTTGCAGAACAGCGGGGGCATCCGCGCGTCGATTGAAGCCGGGCCGATCACGATGGGGGACGTGCTGACGGTGCTGCCGTTTAATAACGATCTCGTGACGATGACGCTGACCGGTCAGGAGATCAAGGAGGCGCTGGAGAACGGCGTCTCCCGCATCCCGAGTGCTGATGGGCGCTTCCCGCATGTCTCGGGCATGAGATTCATCTATGATTCCACGAAGCCGGCAGGCGAGCGCGTGCTGCGGATGGAGGTAAGGGGAGCGGACGGCTATGAGCCGATCGATCTGAGTCAGTCGTATGTGATGGCGACCAACGTCTTTACTGCCCAGGGCGGAGACTTCTATGAGTCGTTGAAGCAGGCTTATCTCGAAGGCCGTGTGAATCTGTTGTATTTGCCGGACTATGAGGTTTTCTCCAATTATATTGAAAAAGTAGGCACGATCACAGCCGACACCGCTGCGGTTGAGGGGCGGATCACCGATCTGAAGGGAGCGCCGCTGCCAGAGGTTCCGGGGCCTGGAACGCCTGGAGGGCCGGGAGCACCCGGAACCCCTGGTTCACCAGGCACACCAGGCACACCAGGCACACCGGGCTCCCCTGGTACCCCTGGAGCTCCTGGGCCAGGGACGCCGCCAGTGCCTGGACCTGCACCGGGTACGCCGGGCACGGGTACACCTGCCGCTCCGGGCACGGTCCGGCTTGAAGTGCAAGCAGTAAATGGCGAGGCAGCAGCCACCGTTACCGAAGCTGCGATGCAGCAAGCGTTGAAAGAGCCGCATAACGGAACCGTGAGGATTGAGGTGACAAGCCCAGGCAGCCAGCTGCTCACCTCTGCAGCGGTTACGATCAGCAGCGGGGCCTTGCAAGCATGGCTTGCCCAGGCTGGGGCCGATGTACTGGCGATTGTGACGCCATATGCCAGCTATGAGCTTCCTAAGAAGGAGATTCATCTCCCGTCGTTAGCACAGAAGCTGGGCTCGGAGGGGGGCGGTCTTGCGCTTGTGTTCACCCTTGCGCTGAACCAAGATGCGCTAGAGTCAGCAGCAGCGCGTGGCTACAGTGGGCTTCAGGCAGTTGATTATACCGTAGCACTCCGGACCGCGGACGAGAGCGTCATGCTGGAATCGTTCGATTCCTACGTGAAGCGGACGATGAAGGCAGGGCGGCCTTACTCTGCCTCAAGCCTTGCTGTCGTGCGGATCGATGGTGATGAGGGGACGAGCGCTGCTTATACCCCCGTTCCATTTATGACTGAAGGAGATGCCATTGTAATCTACAGCAAGACCAATAGCACCTATCTGGCGCTTCACAATCCGGTAACCTTTGAAGATATCGCGACGCATTGGTCCAGAGGGGACGTCGAGTCGCTTGCAGCCAAACGCATTGTAACCGGACGTACGGCAACCCGATATGCTCCTGACGATGAGGTCACCCGTGCGGAATTCGCAGCACTGCTGACACGGGCATTGGGGCTGGCTGGACATCCGAGCGGTCAGGGCGCAGGTCAGGGACAGGTGCCAGGACAGGGAGCTGTCTTCAAGGATGTCGCTGCA
This sequence comes from Paenibacillus campinasensis, assembly GCF_002272015.1. Classification (GTDB taxonomy): domain Bacteria; phylum Bacillota; class Bacilli; order Paenibacillales; family Paenibacillaceae; genus Paenibacillus_AQ; species Paenibacillus_AQ campinasensis. The sequence continues at coordinate 91,231 of NZ_NPBY01000021.1, forward strand.
TCCGACTGGCATGCCGGGTATATCGAAGCGGCGGTCAGAGCGGGCATTGTCAGTGGATATGCTGACGGCACTTTCCGGCCGAATCAGACGATTACTCGGGAAGAGATGGTGCTCATGGTGTTCAAGGCATTGGAGGCGACCGGATATGAGGCAAGCGGAGGTTCCTCCCTGCGCTTTGCCGATCAGGAACGGATCGGTGCCTGGGCAGCAGAAGCAGTACAGCATTTAGTCAGCATGGGGATTATGAACGGAGACGAGCGGAATCGATTGATGCCTAAGTCCAGCAGTACCCGTGCGGAGAGCGCGGCTGTGCTGAATCGCATGATCGGGAAGCTGACGTATTCGAAATAGGGTTTGGATCGAAGCAGCAGTCTTGGCCTGAGATGATCTCGGGTCGGGGCTGTTTTTTTTATCTAATGAAAAAAATAGCAACCAAATGTGACCAATACACGTCCAGCATTGTGTTATAGGTAAAAGGAGGCACAACACGATGCAAAGCGATTCGCTCCGGCCGGGCGGAGATATTGGCGAGATTTACGAATTGTATGGAAGCATGCTTTTCAAAATCGCGATGATTCATCTTGGGAATAAGCAGGATGTGGAGGAAGCGCTCCAGGAAACCTTCTTCAAGCTGATAGATAAAGCGCCGCATTTCAATGACAGCGAGCACCAGAAGGCGTGGCTGATCCGCGTCCTTACGAATCAATGCAAAAATATGCGCGGCAGCCTGTGGCGAAAGCGGGTGACGAGGCTGGATGATGTGCAGGCGTATTTTGCGGAGCCTTCTGACCGGGCGCTCATCGATGAGGTGATGAGTCTGCCTTTTAAATATAAGACGGTGATTCACCTGTATTACTATGAAGGTTATTCGGTGAAGCAAATCGCCCATATATTGCAGATCGGCGAATCTGCGGTCAAAATGCGGCTTGCGCGGGGCAGGGAGCTGTTGCGAATGGAACTGGAAGGGGAGAATGAGGCATGAACAGGAATGCGTACAAAAAATTGATGGATCATATAGAACCGGATGAAGGAGTGAAGAAACGGATGATGGAACGAATGAATAAAGGAAAAGTGCAGTCGACAAGATGGAGCCGCAGGGCGGTCGCGATGGTCAGCCTGGCAGCGGTATTGGGCCTCGGTGCGGTTGTCACGTTCACGTGGGAGCGCGGTGCAGACGATCAGGCGCTTACCGCCGTTAAGCCCGAAGGGACCGGGCAGCACGGTTCGACTAATCCATCTGAGGTGGCGACAGAGCCAGTAACCATCCCGCAGGTTGAGTTGCCTGGGGACAGCGGGATTCAAGCGAACATGATCGGGCTTGTGGTGTACCAAGGGAATATCTACACTCAGTCGAGTACACGCATTACACCGGAGGCAGCTGAGCAGCTGCTCGGAGATAAGCTCGGCAGATCCAAGGCGGGCATTACGGAGTGGAGTGATGCTTCGGATTATACCGAATTGGCTTCTACGATTGGCGAGACCGATATTTACGCTGTCAAAGGCTACGATACCGATTTCCGTATTATGTCATACCAGGTCATTGACGGTCAGGTCTATGCCGAGTTCTACGACCACCTGAATGGCATTACGATTGCAACAGGGGAAGACTTGATCGGGAAGCTGAATGTTAAGGATCGGATTCAGACCGCACAATGGCAGAGCTTTGACAGCTGGAACATGGGCGAGAACCGCCTGCAGGCGGTTCAGGCGGCAGATGCCCTCTCATCTTTCGTGACCGCGCTGCATACAGCCAGTCCGGTGGCGGAAGAGGCGCTGGGAGAGGAGCCGTATGCGAGCAGCGAGCAGAAGTTTCTGTATTTGAAACTGGAGGATGAGACAGAGGTAGAGCTGCGCTTGTTCAAGCTGGGGAGCGGGAACTATGCCAAATACGGCCTTACCCCTGTTTTCCTTCAGGTGGAGGATGCCGTCTTTAATGCGCTGTGGGACAGCATGGAATAGTGTCTTTATATAGAGATAGCCCAACCTGACAAGTTCAGGTTGGGTACTCTGCATGGAGAACAGGCCTAGGTCTCAAGGCATGAACACTAACAGAAGCTGACTCTGTTAGAATGATGAAGCTTAAAAAGGATTCAGCACATGATAAAACACGTTTGGCGATGCCATCCGGTAATAATGGCTGCACCAGCCGACACCTTTATGGTTCCAACGATTGGTGGTGCTGTAGACGAGCCGTTCCTGCTCCAGCTCCTCGATGCGAGGAATACGTCCTTCGGCGTAATCGAGGATGCGCATTGCGGCCGTATCGAGCCGGGTCAGCACGCCGCCATAGCGAATATCGATCACTTCCCAACCGAACGGCTTGAACATGCGAAGCCACTGTGTCCGGTGGGCGAGGCGAAGCTCCGTGACGGCCGCAGCAATGGCGGGCAGCTCCACTTCAGCGATATGCCGAAGAGTGGCATGGTCTTGCGTGTCATAAGCCTGCTTGAGCCGGATGCCGATTTCGCTTTTGCGCTTCAGCACAGCGCTCAGCTTCTCCGGCATTTCGAACAGATAATCCAGTGCCGCATTCTTGTCTCGCTTGTTCTGAATAGCCAGCTCCAGCTTGGCGTAGTGGTCGTTTAGCGCCAGCCCCTCGATCTGCTTGTCGAACAGACCGAGAAGCACATCCTGGTACAGCAAGAACTTGGACGGATTGCTCTGCTTGGCGTTGTTCGGCTCTTGCCCCGGAATCTCGTCCAGATCCTTGAGCAGCAGGAAAGCTTCCATCTCCACGCCAGTGCACAGCTTCACCCGCTGCGCAAGCTGCGCCTGACTCGGCGTCCCCTCTGTGTAGGCATGCTCTGCGTACAGCTGGAGACCGAGGAGGGCTGCAAACGGGTTGCCCTCGTTGCCGTCGTCTCCCCACATGGTGGCGTATACTTCACGAATGCCTTCCTCCTTGCACACTTGGAGGGCCACATCCGAGGCGTTCAAGGATAGACCGTAGTTCACGCCGAACGTATTAAATATCCATACGGCGCCCGCGAACACGAGGTTGCAGCCCAGCGGGCGATGATTGGCGATGACCTTCGTATAGTCCTCAGGCTCGGTATGGGTGTAATCCCAATACACCATGTCGACATCCTTCGGGATTCGACGAGCCATATCCTCCGGGATCGTCGTCTCTTTATCGTAATAATCATCGCCCTTGCCGGAGGCAAGCTTCAGGAACATGTCGCTCCACATCATCGGTTTCAACCCGCGGGCGCGCACTGCCGCCAGCACGTTGTCCAGATGCGAGACCATAATGTCAAAGCGGTCCTGGTACCCGTTCAGATCCAGGTATTTTCCGCGCCCAAGCTCTTCGGCTTCGTCCATGCCGATATGGATTTTGCGGCTGCGAAACGGTGCGGTAGCCGACTCGATCATTTTCTCGATCAGCTTGTCTGTCTGCTCGCTGCCAACCAGCAGCGCCCCCTTGGTATCGCGGTAGGACTTCACAGGCTCCCACTTCAGGAATTCCTCCAAATGAGCAAGCGTCTGGATGCTCGGGAATGCTTCAATGCCGAAGCTGTCGGCATAATCATCGATTTCTTTAAGCTCCTCCTCGGTGTAACGGCCCCGCATATAACCGAAGTACGGTTCTCCTTCGATTTCATACGTGTCCTCCATATAGAGCATGACCGTGTTCATGCCCATCAGGGCGAGTTTGTTCAGAATGGCCTTGAACCCGTTCACCGTTAATACCGCATTGCGGGACAGATCGAACATCGGACCGATTTGATCGAACTGCTGCTTCTCCAGGACGCGGAAATCATCGCCGGTACGAAGATGCTGGACCAGCAGCCCAAGCCCCCTGAAAAACTGATGTTTTTTGCTAAACCTGATCATGCCTTGTCCGCGCTCATAACTGACCTCGAGTGCATCGTCCTGGGTATCCAGGGGTCCTTCTACAAGCACCGGGATACCGTCCTCGCTGAATTGTACGTCCAGTTCAGGCAACAGCTGCTGGATCCCTGCTAACAGCTCCTGTATATCCCCTTCGAAACGCAGCTTCATTCCTATCCACATCCTTTATCGATCATCAAAACGTTATATCATTATAATGTTTAATCTTATTGCAATCCGATGGGGAAAGCAACCTCACTTTTCACTTTTAACTTGAATAATTAAGGGAGCGTATTGTCGAAAAATAGTGTCGGTGCGAAAGGAGGGGACGTATGCGGAAATATGTCACAGCCCAGCGGGATATAACACGAAAGTCAATAGGCAGCTATGCAGCTGCCTATTGACGTAGCACCGGCCCCGTCCGTGTGGAGGATCGGGGCCAGTGCCGGGCAGATGGCGCTTTGCTGACGCAAGCTCCAGCAGACAAGGGTGAATTGTCAGCGCACGGAAGTCAGCTGGAGCTCATGCCGGTGGAAAGTGCTTGCTCCAGCCGGACCATCCGCTTCATCAGCTTTTTCAGCATGACGGAGGCTTTTACTTTGATCTCGAGATCATTCGAAACATGAAGCTTGTATTTCCCTTGCAGGATAGCCTCCTTAAGCTCAACCGCCGATTCGCATGGGGTATCCAGCTCGTTGAAGATGCTGCCGAATTGCAGGCATTGATGCGTATCGCTGCCAGCGGTGACCGGCTTGCCCAGCTCGGAAGCAAAGCGCTGTACCTGTTCCTGATTGCTGTCGCAGCCGTACTGGTACATATCTTTGGCATTGAGATCAAAGGCGTCCAGCCGTGCCAATTGACGTGGGCTGAGATGATGCAGCGGCGTGCTATCACGGAATGGATGTGCACCGATCTTGAGCAAAGGATACGCTTCAGCGATATCCATCAGCTGATCAAAGGGGATAAAGGCGCCCTTATCGGTATACCCGTCAAGCTTACGGCGCACCTCAAGAATGGACCACTTGCTGCCGATCAGCAGAATATGCCCGTTCTCTAATATATCCACCTCCATCCCGGGGAAAATCTTCAGCCCATACGCCTCATAATAGTCCCCTTGGTACGGAAACAGGCGATCCAGCTCCGAATACACCTCGTAGAAGTTGCGGGTATTAAAATGCTCGGTCAGCGCCAGCGCGTCCAGCCCGCTATCTTTGGCCTCACGCAGCATCTCCTCATAATATTCCGGCGAAAAGTCAGACGCCTTCGACAACTTGGCATGGGTATGCAGGTCAATTTTCATAGGTTCAACACTCCTTCATCATCTATAGGTTGCCGGAGCAGGTGACGCCTGCGGTTTACAGTCTGCCGCTGATCCAGAATAATAACGATACATAGACAGCCGATCCGGACAGAAACATAATATCGCGGGTCGATACTTTCAGATGGGCCAGTTTCAGTTTTTTGGCCGCCGGATTCTTCATGCCGTAGGAGAAGCCTCTCGTTTCCAAAGCCTCCACTGTCGTTCGGGATCGCTTGGCAGTTGCAAGCATAAGCGGGAAGAAGGACAACACCAGCAGTTTTAAATAATACGCTGCCATTCTCCAATACATGACTCCGGGTTCCTCCGGTGCTTTGCCCCGGAGCCGGTAGGAGAGCAGGACATTCCGGAATTCCTCGAACAGCACCGGAAGTATGCGATAACCGTAAGACAGGCTGAATGAGAAGGCGGCGGGCATGCCTAGGGCGAGCAGACCGTCGCTTATCTTCTCAGGGTCCATGCCAGAGAAGACCGTGATGCTTGCCAGGGAAACAACGGACAGCTTTAAAGTCAGCTTCAGCAGCGGCAGCGCAGAGCTGATATCTCCGCCGAAGAAGAGCGACAGAATAAACAGCCATCCGACCTGCCCGATAAGCCCAAGGCACAAGACCAGGATAATAAACGGGGTAACCCGCGACAAAATGGTGGTGACCACCATCATCAGGAACATGCCTGCGAGAACGGTCAGATTCGAAATGAACCACGGCACAATCGCAAAGAACAGATACCATATCAACAGACAGCGAGGATCAAGCCGGGACAGGGACGCGTGCCCGCTGCCATAGGCGGTATTCATCAGCTCCAGCTGAATCCGTTCGATCGTGATTTTGTTAAGCCAGCTGCGGACAAGCTGCATGATGCGGCACCTCCTTTCCAGTCAATATGGCATGGACGAGCTGTGCGAACTCGGCAGGCGTGCTGCCCGTCAGATGAAGATCCAGCCGGGAGGCTGTGTCCATGATCTGAGTGGGTGCCAGTCCTGCGCGGCTGATCAGATGATGATCGGCAAAAATGTCGGCGGCGGAGCCGTCTCCGGCAACTGTACCGTCGGTGAGCACGATGACCCGAGTGGCCCACTGCTGGACGAGCTGCATATCATGGGTGGCGATGACGACCGTCCGCACGAATCCCTCCAGATCCTGCAGGGTGCCAAGCAATTCTTCACGGGTCGCCAAATCGAGATTGGCTGTCGGTTCGTCCAGCAAAATGAGATGGGGCAGCACCGCTGCACCGATCGCAAGGGAGACTCGGCGCTGTTGCCCGCCGCTGAGAAGCCGCGCATCCCGGTCTTTCAGGGACTCCAGCCGGAAGCTTTCGAGCATCTGGCTGATCCGCTGCTCGGCATCGGGATAGGCTCTGCTCTTGAGGCAGTGCGCCACCTCTTTATAGACATTGTCCTCGATGAACATATCCTCCGGGTTCTGGAACACATACGACACATGAGAGGACAGCTGCTCGATGGACTGGTGCTTCGTATCTTCGCCCATGACCTCTACCGCGCCAGCTGAAGGCTTGGCAATCCCGGCAATAAGCCGCAAGAGGGAGGATTTCCCCGCACCGTTGTTCCCGACAAGCGCAATGCGCTCCCCTTCATACAAGCTCAGGTTGATTCCGCGCAGCACTTCACGCTCGGCCCGGCGAATCGTCCGGTAGCTTAGACGGGCCTGCTTGAATTCAACAATAGGACGGGCTTGGGCATCCTCCGGCCCGCTTTCAGTCAATCTGCTGCCAGGGCGGGAATGTCCCCCGCTTGCTTCGGAGGAGCTATGAGCCCCCGGCAGATCGGCACGCCCGCCCAGCATGCCGCTGAAGTAAGCGACCGCTTCATCGGTCGTGACGGGATAGCGGACCTCATCTTGGCCAAGGCGCGGGGCGTTATCGGGATGAAGCCCAGGCATGCATTTGGCGGATTCCGGAGGACTCGATAAGCCTCGTCCGTCCGCATCCTCCGGCCAATCCTGCTGGTCGTGAGAAGCAGCCCCATTCTCCTTCCGCAGCAGCGAGGAGAGATGGACAGCGGCCTGCGTTACTTCCGGCGGCTGGATGGACAGCCGCGCGAGATCGTCCAGGCGGTTCAGCCCATCGGCAACGGGCAGCTGCCAGAGCACCTGCCCGTTCTCCATCAAGCATACTTCCTTGCAGTAGTCGGCAATGAACTCGGTATGATGCTCGATGACGATAACTGTTTTGCCATAGTGCTCGTTCAGGCTCCGCAGCACCTCGTACACCTGGCGCGCATGCTGCGGGTCCAGCTGGGACACCGGCTCATCCACGACAAGGATGTCGGGCGACAGGGACAGCGCTCCGGCGAGGGCGAGCAGATGCTTCTGACCGCCGCTCAGCTCCCAGATGTAACGATCCTGCAGGTGAGTCAGCCCGCACATCTCAAGCGCCTGCAGGCCCATCACGCGGTAATCGGGCAGCCCGTAATTGAGCGGGGCGAACATGGCTTCATCCAGCACCGTCGGACGCACCAGCTGATTGTCAAAGTCCTGATAGACGTATCCGACCATGCGGGACAGCTCTGCTACATTTTGGGTGTTTGCAGGCTGCCCGCAGATTTCTACTTCCCCGGAGAAATCGCCGACATAATAGTGGGGGATTAACCCGTTAAACAGTTTGCAGAGGGTGGACTTGCCACAGCCGTTGCCGCCAATGATCGCAGTGAAGCTCCCGCGTTCAATCGCAAGGGATGCTCCCTTCAGCACCGGCTCCTCCGAGCCGGGGTACACAAAGGTCACATCTGTTAAACGAACAGCCAGATCCGATTCCGTAGCTGTGTTATGCATGCGGCGCATCTCCGGAGTTGCGGCTGCGTTTCTCGGCACGGGCGCGCATGATGATGATGGTAATGGCAGCAATAACAGCCGCTGCGGCAAGGCTAAGCCAGATCGCGCCAACCCCGAAGCGGTCCTCGAATCCGCTATCCCATTCGCCGAAGTTCCAGTCGGTCTCGGACAGCGACTCCGCAACAAAGGCGACGACAGCCAGGACGATCCCGGTGATAACAACTTTCGGTGTGATCACACCTGCGGACTCGTATTTGGTAGATTTTACACGTGGTTTGATCCCGAGCAGCGGTTCAATTTTTCCATAGAGTCTCGGAACCAGATATAATGTAGGCAGCAGGGCAAACAGTGTGCCGGAGAACAGCACGTCATTCAGGAAGCTTACGCCCTCCACAATGACGACGCTCGGAGCGAGGCCGGGCACGGCTTCGAATTCCTCGACGCCTATCCACACTTTGCCGATATCGACGAGCGCACTGCACAGCTGGTGAATGATCACGCCGGTCATCGCTGCGATGCCGACTTGTCTGCGGTTAAGCGGGTCTCTGACCATGCGGCCGGCGACATACATGGCGAAGGAGAAGGTAAGGAATTTTTCAAGCTCGCCCAGTCCGCCGAATTGACCGAGCATCAGCTCGCCGAAGATCACTTCGCCGACCGATGCGCCCACCGCAGCGTAGACAGGGTGGAACAGCATGCACAAGGTCAGGGGAATAAAAGCGAAATACTCAACAGACAGCTCAATAGGCCCCAGTTGAAGTGCAGGAATCAGTTCGGTGAACATGTTCGATAAGCCGTACAGGGACATGGACAGGACAAAAATCATCATTTTCTGCGAGGACGTAAGGGTGTACAGATTCGATTGATTAGCCATTTGAGAGAACAGCCTCCTTGAATAGGAATTTGCTCTCAGTATAGAGACCCTTTATTAAAACAGACGCTGGAGTATGTCAACGTTCTGTAATAAATTTTACATTAGGATATAAATGAAATAAAATTTACATATGAAGTATCCTTCTCATTGTCACTTATCAAACCAGAATCTACATTCCAAAGGAGTGCAATTGCTGTGATCAACCTGTTTCCGGATAAATCCGCGCTGTCCCCCAGTCAGCTTAAAATCGCCGATTTTATAGAGCGTTACCCTGAAGAAATGCTGTTTATGACCGAGCAGGAAATTGCGGATCGGCTGGGGATGAGCATCGCTACCGTGTCCCGGTTCTGGCGAGCCGTTGGCTATGACAATGCCAAAGCATTCAAGTTAAAGCTCCGGAACGCTTCGGACATTACGCCGGCACTCAAGCTCGAGAATACGATGTCGCGCATGGATGCGTCGAGTCTGCCGCTTGTCATGCTGGAGCAGGTCATGGAGCACCTGCAGACGACCGCGGAGAAGACCCGGCCGGATGAAGTGGAGCAGGCGGCAGGTATCATCGCCGGCGCGAGAAGGCTGTATGTGTATGCTCCAGGCCCTTCGCTATCGCTCGGCGATCTGATCGCTTACCGGCTGTCCCGCTTTGGCATCTCGGTCCGGATTATGGCTGGCAGCGGCCACGAGCTCCTCGAATCGCTGGTCAATCTGGAGAAGAGGGATGCGGTGCTGGTCTTCAGCTTCACCCGTATGCTGCCTGAAACGGAGGTCATTCTGGACTGTGCCAGCCGAGTCGGCTGCCCGGCGTTGATGATTACGGACCGGGAAGATCTGCGGTACGGTACTTCGGCTGAGGTGTCCTTCTGCGTCAGCCGGGGTGATATGGGCGAATTTCATTCGATGGTAACCCCACTGCTGCTGGTGGAGCAGCTGATCCTCAGCATCGGATTGATGAGCCGCGAAGAGGTGCTGAACAAGCTCGACTATTTGGGCGAGCTGCGGGCCCGGTATGCGGATAAGCTTCCGCGGGGGAAGGTATAGACCTTTATTTGGTCACTAAGGCTCAGAGCGTGAAACCGGAAGGGACAAGCATACAAGCTTGCTTCCTCCGGTTTTTTTATTTTTGCAAGGACGTATTCGCCTATGCATGATCCGGTTATAGGTCTATAATGAAGAGGATTTATCCCCAGATTTCATATGAAAGAAAATATATAACAGAAAAGAATGTGATGATGTTATGCAGCTTCGCTTGCGAGAGCAGAGGAACAGCTTTCTGGAGAAGCATTTGTCCGGAGAGACGATGGATTATCGGCAGATTATGGCTTTGTTCCTGCCCATCCTGATTGATCAGTCATTTATTATCGGTTTGAATCTTGTGAACACCGCGATGATCAGCTCATCGGGGGTGGCCGCGGTCAGCGCCGTGAATATGGTGGATGCGCTGAACATTTTTCTGATCAATGTGTTTGTGGCGGTCGCCACCGGAGGAACCGTGGTGGTGGCCCAGTATAAAGGCAACGGCAATGATCGGATGGTGTCTCGCGCTGCGGCCGGAACCGTCACTTCGGTCACGCTGTTGTCGCTGGCGATCGGTCTTCTGATTATCGGGTTCCACAATCCGATTTTGCAGGTTCTGTTCGGCTCCGCCTCTCCGGATGTGCTGGACAGTGCACGGACCTATTTGCTTGGCAGCAGCATTTCCTTTGTCGGGCTGGCGGTTGTTCAGGCGGTGTGCGCCGCGCTGAGGGGCATCGGCAGGACGCGGGCGTCCCTGGCCTTGTCCCTGATCATGAACCTGCTGTACGTGCTGCTTAACATCGTATTTATTACGCTGCTCAATATGGGCGTTATCGGTATGACGGTGGCGGTGAACATCGCACGATTTGTCGGTGCGATATGCGCCTTGTACTATCTGTTCCGGATCGATGCCTCACTGCATTTGAGAATTCGGGATCTGGTCCATTTTCCGTTGTCGATGCTGCGTAAGATTATGTTTATCGGCCTGCCGTTTGCTGCGGAGCAGATGTTCTTTAACGGTGGCAAGCTGCTGACACAGGTATTTATCGTCAGTCTCGGCACCTATGCCATCGCAACGAATGCGATCAGCGGCTCACTGGCGATGGTGTTCCAGATTCCAGCCGTGGCGCTTTCCTTGACCGTGGTGACGGTCGTTGGCCAATGCATCGGTCGCGGCCACATCGAGGATGCGCGCAAGTTCATCAAGTCGTTTCTCTGGCTCGGCTCCATTCTGCTGGCTGCCATTGCTTTAATTCTGATGCCGATGTTCAAGCTGCTTGTCGGCCTGTTCGATCCGCCGGCGGAGATTGTGGACGATATTTTTCTGATTCTGCTGATTAACGCCGTAATCCAGGTGCCGCTGTGGCCTATCAGCTTTATTCTGCCATCGGCGCTCCGGGCGGCAGGGGATTCCAAATTCACCTCCATCACGTCCATGTTGACGATGTGGCTGTTCCGGGTGGTGCTCGGGTACGTGCTTGGCATTACGCTGGGCCTCGGCATTCTCGGGGTATGGCTGGCGATGAACTGTGAATGGGGCGTGCGGGGGGCCATCTTCCTGTGGCGCTTCCGGGGCAAGAAGTGGTATGAGCACAAGCTGATATAATGTGACTTACGATAAAGGGAATGGCAATAATGGCTACAATCTGAATATATAGGTGACGCAGGTAATTCCTATGCCGTATTGTTCCGGTTGCAGAGCGCAAAAAAAGGCAGTCTCGAAAAGGTCGATAGAACCTCTTGAGATTGCCTTTTTTTCAGGTGAATTAGAACGAGATCAAACCGGATGTATGCAGCAGCACGAGCAGCATCAGGATCGGTGCAACGTACCGCAGCATGAACAGCCATATGCTGAACCAGCGGGTGGACAATCCGGCTGCCTCGGCAGCCGTTTTCCAGAAGTAGCCGGCAAAGATGGTCGTGATCAGACCTCCAAGCGGAAGCAGAATGTTGGAGGTAATGAAGTCCAGCCAATCAAAGAAATTTTTGCCGCCCATACTGGTAAGTGCCGGAGCGATGCCAAAGGACAATGCCGAAGGGATGCCGACCAGAAGCACCAGGACGCTGATCACCAGCACCGATCTGCCCCGGCCCCATCCGAAGCGGTCCATCACATAGGTGACCGGGACCTCGAACAGGGAAACGGACGAGGTCAGTGCCGCAATTGCCAGCAGGACAAAGAATAGTCCGCCGAAGAATGCGCCCAGAGGCATCGCCGAGAAGGCGGCCGGCAGCGCCATGAAGACAAGAGATGGTCCCGCATCCGACTCAATGCCAAACGAGAAGATGGTCGGGAATATGATCAGCCCGGCGATCAGGGCATAGATCAAGTCGCCTGCCCCGATGGCCAGCGTAGCCGAACCCAAGGACTGACGCTTGTCCACATATGCGCCATAAGTAAGCAGAATCCCCATCCCCAAGGAGAGGGAGAAGAAGGCGTGACCTAGCGCAACCAGGGCGGCTTCAGGACTTAATTTTGAAAAGTCGGGATTCAGGAAGAAGGATACCCCTTCGCCTGCGCCCGGAAGTGTGACCGCGCGAATCATCAGGACGATCAACAGAATGACAAGCCCGGGAATCAGTACTTTGTTGAATCGTTCAATCCCGCCGGAAATGCCTTTGGCTACAACAAACGAGGTGATCAGAATGGCGATAACCTGCCAAATTATCGGCAAATAGCCGCCGACAAAGGTGTTGAATTGCCCGCTGAAATCGGTGTTGTCGTACAGCGTTCCACTGAAGGACAGCACCGCATAATGAAGCGTCCATCCCGCCACGATCACATAGAAGGTCAGGATCAGGAAGGGAGCCAGTACCTGCAGGAAGCCTAGCTTGCCGAAGATTCTCGCACCCCCAGCCTTCACGAACGATGTGGCGGCACTGCCGCGGCCCGCTCGTCCAATGGCCAGTTCTGCCAGCAGGAGCGGCAGTCCCACCAGGATGAGACAGATAATGAAGAGCAGGAAGAAGGCGGCTCCGCCGTTAGCGCCCGTAATATAAGGGAACTTCCACATGTTCCCCAGGCCCACGGAGCTTCCGATCGCGGCCAGTATAAAGCCGGTCGATGAGAAGCGATCGTTCCTCCCGGATGATGGTTTGGATTTGGATAAATTCATGCAATACCTCCCGAATTTTTATACAAGGTGCTTCTATTATATTGCAAGTTTGGGATGAAAGGCATAAAAAAATGATGAAAGCGAACACATGCTCATGACAAACTTGTATAACTGATATCATAAAAGATGATTCCGGTTTTGGTAAAGTGAATTTTAGATGGCATGATTCTCTATTGTCACAATATAGGGCCATGATCTGTCTGAAGAATAGTTGGAGCCATGCATTCAAATTCAAGAACAGGATGGGAGATTCTGATGCTCGATCATATTTATATCACACATAGACCGCTCTTGTTCCATATCGCTTACCGTATGCTGGGGAGTGTGTCAGACGCAGAAGATATCGTTCAGGATGTGTTCTCGCAATATATGCAGATGGATAGAGACGGGATTGTGAATGATAGAGCGTACCTTGCCAAAATGACGACAAACCGCTGTCTCAACCTGCTGAAGTCGGCAAGACGCGTGCGCGAAGCTTATATGGGTCCCTGGCTTCCGGAGCCGCTGCCTGCTGATTTCGGGATGGGCGCGCATGATTTTGCGGAGCGCAGGGAAAACATCGGGTATGCCTATGTTGTGCTCTTGCAGCGTTTAAGTCCGTTGGAGCGGGCTGTATATTTATCCCGGGAGGCTCTGGGATTCGAGTATCGGGATATCGCGGGTATGCTGGACAAGACAGAGGTGAGCTGCAGGAAGATCTTCAGCAGAGCGAGGAACAAGCTGCTGGAAGCTACGGATAACAAGCCGAACCGAACGCGGCGGAAGACAGCACAAGCGACGGAGCAAGAAGAGCAGACACGGATGGCTGATACGCCGACGGAATCACAGGAGCAATTTGTTGAGGCATTTATGAGGGCGTGCGACACAGGGGACTTCAAGCCGCTGTTGTCCCTCCTGCTGGATGAGGTGACACTCCTCTCAGATGGCGGGGGCAAGGTGCGGGCAGCACTCAATCCGATTCGGGGGATTGACCGGGTGCGAGCCTTTTATGAGGGGCTTGCAGCCAAGGGGGTATTCCGCGAAGGATTTGAGGCTGTTTCCATCAATGGGGAGCCGGGAATCGCGAGGCGGGATGATGGCGTGGTCACCATGGTGATCACCACAGAGAGGGAGCCCGAAGGCTCCCGCATACGGACGATTTACATGGTGTTAAACCCGGACAAGCTGCGACAATTTAATCAAAGCAGCCCGGGAACATACCGTTAGCGATAGCGATTCGGTTCCAGGCATTGATCGTGATGATGGCCATGATCAGATGAACATACTGTTTTTCGTCGAAAAACTGACGCACCCTAACATACACTTCATCCGGCACACCAGCCTCGGAGATGGAGGTTACGTACTCGGTCAGCTCCAGCACGGCTCGCTCTTCATCTGAGTAGATCGGCACCTCCCGCCACATGGGCAGGAGCAGCAGCCGGTCCATGCTTTCGCCCAGATTCAACAGGTCCTTGGCGTGCATATCCGCGCAGAAGGAACAGCCGTTCACCTGCGAGGCCCGCAGCTTGATCAATTCGTACAGCTTGTGATCCAGACCGGTGCCCGCAGCGAACTGTTCTAAGCTCAGCAGCGCTTTGAAGGACTCGGGGCTGTGCTTTCGATAATTGATTCGAAGATTCATAGTAATGTCTCCTTTACGGTAAAATGGTGGATGATCACCCATATGACAACCGACAGGAGCGTATTGTGACATGCTAGCGAAAAAAAAGAGCCCCCCAGGAGGCTGAGCGGAACATCCGAGCAGGAAAGCACCGTCAGGTGCGGTCCCGGATACGTTCCTGGTCTCCAAGAGGGTTCTTGTTATTTGCAACGTTAACAAGCTACTTTTCCGCTTTAATCGGAATGCGAAGAACATCGTCACGCTTATGAGTGGTATATTTCCAAATATAGATCTCGAGCTCAGTTTTGTTGAAATTCTCATAGACATCTATACGTTTATTGTTGTCATCGCCCAGTATACCGATCATGGCCGGCATGCCATAGTTCCGTTCTTTGCCGTCCAAATAATAGGTTTGATTGACGCCGCCGAAGTCGGGGTCGGAACTCAAGGACTCCACATAGAGGTTATTATCCTTCATGTAATAGGTCCATGTGATCGGATAACCGGCAATGCTGGACGTGAAGCCTTGATGTTCAGCCGAAATATCGGTTAAACGGATCGGGCTCGTGTCACCGGCAAATTCATCGACGCGGTGCTTGGCAACGAGAGATACCGGTTGATCCGCTAGATCGGAGGCATCGAGTCCCGCCATTTCAAATCGCAGCTCCGTCTGGTAATTTTTTCCCTCCACAAGCCATATTCCTCCGCTTAGCATGTTTCCGCCAACGTCCAGCTGATAGTTCATATACGGAAGACGCGAATATTTTTCTTTGTGGGTCAGAACGAGCCGGACTTGGGTCGGCGTCACGATCATTTCATGAATCATGGTCCCGTCAGCGACCTGATCTACAGGGATATTCAGTGCCTGCTTAAAGGTGCTGTTATCCATATGTTTCTTGGAAAGGGCCATATTTAAACCCCAGGTCCCGTCCGCGGTTTCGAGTGTTCGATCATAGGTCAGCTGGAACGTCGTCCCCTCCGCTTGCAAGGACTTAGATTTGAATATTTGCTGGCTCAAATACTCTCCGGAGGCTCCCGGGGTTCCAAATACAGAGGTCTGTGTTTCCTTGATGATACCTTCCTTATCGTTCATAACCTCAATCCGCACCCAGCTTCTGTTCCTCATCTTGGCATCGGTAAACGTAACCGCTGATTGAATCATTACCTGTCCATCGGGCTGCTCGAATGACTGCAGGGTTACGTTGTCAATGCCATCCTTCTGAATAGTGAATACCTGCGTATTCGGGTTGTGAGGGTCATAGTCGAGCGGCTGCCGCCCAGCATCGGTAAAATGGATATTCTCGATCACAAGGGCCACATCCGCCATCTGTCCATCAGCAACCCAATCGGTTTCGAAATATCCCTGAAATACGCCCAGTTCCTCATTCCATTGATGGAAATAACGGCCCTCGATAAACTGCCCATTCTGATCTCTAAGCCCGATATGATCGAAGGCAGCGTGACCATCCGTCTGTTCACCTGGATTCAAGCTGTACAGCAGAAAGGTTCGGTTCTCATCGATAAACGCCGTATGCACCGTTAAGGTAATGCCGTCCTTCGTAACAGATTGCTCAATCGTTTGTCCAAGCCCCTTCTCCAGTGCAGTTTGAATTCCGGCCCTGTAGGATAGAATATTGGACCAGTCAACGTTCAAGGCCGCATAGACAGGTGTTGCCATCAAGGCGACGGAGATTCCCGTGATGATGGCAATCCGTTTGCGATTTCGCAGACGAGGCGGAAGCGATTCACCCACTGCCACCTTCAATTCGTTCTGCTCGATGCTGCTCCACATCCGGTCAAAATCAGGTTCCGGCACATGATTGGCCGTTTTCATCTGATGCTTCAGATTGTTCTCAAGGCGTTCCATATTGTTCCTCTCCCTTCACCCCATAGCGGTTATGGCGTTCGAGCTTTTTTCGCATAATTTTCAATGCTTTATGAATTCTTGACTTCACCGTGCCGACAGGAATGTTCAACGTTTCGGCAATTTCTGCAATCGACAGCTCTCCGATATAGCGGAGTGTGATGACAGACATCAGCTTGTCTGGCAATTGCCGCAGCAGATGCTCCCATTCCGCCGCCGCTGCTCTTTCCAGCACGACAGTATCCACCGACTTCACCGCAGCGGCGGTCTGCTCATGCAGCCATTCGACTTGGCTCTGCTTCTCCCGCTGGGTCTGATTCCTTCGAAGCAAGTTCAGGCAATGGTTCATCGTGATCCGCATAATCCAGGCGCGGATATGCCCGACATTTCTCCAATCCTGACGAAATACGGTCACGAAGACGTCGTGGCAGAGATCTTCCGCATCCTGCGCATTTCGCAGCATGTAATAACAGGTGCGGTACACATCCTTGTTATAGGCATCGAATAACTCGCGTTCCGTCAATCCAAGGCACCCCTTTCTTTTTCGTTATGCCTTATAGACAATTGACCCCGGAAAAGGGTTCATCTTTTTTTGAAGGATCACATACCTTGCTATGTATTGATTCCATTCTAACAAAAAAGAACCTCTGCCCATCGTATAAGAAGGAGAGAGGTTCTGTGGATCTGTGGATAGGCTTAGAAGCCATCGTCATGCTCGTCCCCTGGGTCGGTGGCTGCCATGCCTGAATACCGTTCTCCAAACGCTCAGAGTATAGCAATTCATACAATAAGGCACGATATCAATCTGTTATCGGTCGCCAATATCCATATTGTGATAGAATATAATAATCGTTATGGGATGACCGAAACGAACAACAAACTGTGACTGTTGGCTTTATCTTGCTGAATAAACTGACGATGCTTGAAAATTCATAATAACAAAGGTGTGTGTGAAATGATTAAAGGATTATATGAAGCACATTTACCAGTAAGAAATTTAGAAGTTTCGATAGAATTTTATAAAAAATTGGGTTTAAATTTTGCTTGGCGTGATGATGACACTGCTTTCTTTTGGATAGAAGAGGGAAAAGTTGGCTAGGTTTATGGCAAGGAGATGAGTATAAGACTCCTTACCATCCTTCATTACGACATATTGCTTTTGGAGTATCATATGAAGATTTGAAAAAGTCTTTAAAATGGTTAGAATCTATTCAAGTTGAAGCTGTACCGTTTGGCAGAAGAACATCTGTAGAGCCATTTATTCGTCCGAATCAAGGTAACGCTTCCGTTTATTTTAATGACCCAGATGGTAACAGTTTAGAATTAATATGTTATGTTCCAGTTCCAGATGACTTTAAAAAAATTACTGATAAGTTGTCTTTTGAGGAATGGGAAAAACTTATGAATAATGATTTGAGATGAGATTGAACCACCTTCTAAGGAGGGTGGTTCATTTTTCACCCAGAATCAACATTTGAATTTAACATAGCCAAATCATAAAACGTATTTACCAATTAAGACAGCTACAGAACCCCATCCTTAACTTGATCTAGCCCTCTTTTTTAAAAGTCGACGTAGGCGTCAACGTACTTCTGCATAACGTATTCTGCTCAAACCATGCGGAACCAGCTGATTTGCACTTCGCCTTTCAATGTGAGGAAGACGTCAGCCCGTCCGGATAATCCCGTCAGCTCCGCTTGAACAGTGGTCCAAGCCTGGCGTCCCCCGGTTGGGATAACCTTGCAGGTTCCAGCGACGGGGCCGTCCGGGCTGCCGGTTGTAATGACGATCTCTCCGCCTTTAATATGGCCGGATACTCTCGCTTCGAATGTTGCCGGGGAGTCGCCGAGATTCACGTCATGGAAAGCGATCCAGCCGTTGTCCTGAGCGAGACGGATACTTTCGCCGCCTTCACGACACTCATCAATGAATACGCCGCTGTAGTTATCATAATTGACCGCTCTGACAGGCTCCGACAGCAAACGCGGAGGGATGGTCTCGCCATCGACATGAAGAACGACAGTTTCCGCGATCTGCTCCGAGGAAGAGCCGATCATGACGGTGTACGCGCCCGTTTCGACACAATAACTCTCCCGTGTCACATCCCATATGGCGAGCTCCTGTGCGCGCAGCTCGAAGGTGACGGTCTCGGAGGCGCCGGCTGCAAGATGCAGGCGACGGAACCCTTTTAATGTTTTGAGCGGACGCGGAACACGGGATTGCTGGGCCTTCACATAGAGCTGAACAACCTCGTCCCCGTCCATCGGACCTTCATTCCGGACCTGAACCGATACGGTTACGTGAGCATCCCCGTTGATTCGCGGAGCACTCAATTGCAGGTTGGTATACGTGAAACTGGAGTAGCTGAGCCCGTGTCCGAATGGATAGAGCACCTCTCCGTCAAAATATTGATATGTCCGCTTGCCCTTAATAATATCGTAGTCCATCAGGTCAGGCAGCTGATCAACGGACTTGTACCATGTCATGTTCAGCCGTCCGGCCGGGTTGTAGTCCCCATACAGCACGTCAGCCACCGCATGGCCCAGTTCCTGACCACTGTGTGAAGTGTACAAGATGGAAGGGACATGCGCTTGTTCCCAGTTCACCGCGAATGGATAGCTCCCTACCAGCACCACCACGGTGTTCGGATTGGCCGCGTATACAGCCTGAATCAGCGCCTGCTGGGACGGCGGAAGCGTAATGTCCGGCCGGTCGATGGTCTCCTTGCCGTTAATGAACGGGCTGTTGCCTGCGAATATAACAGCGGTCTCAGAAGTCGCTGCAGCCGCGGCAGCTTGCTCGATGCCGTCTTGTACCCGCTCCACGATGAACGAAGCGCCAGAGACTTCCTTGTGATCTGCCACGAGGAGCCGTCCTTGCTCGTCTGCAAGTACCGGTTTGCCTTCCCACGACATCAGGGCTGCAGTGCCGTCTTCCTGCGTCTGGAAGCGGAAGGCTTCCTTGACGAACCAGCCGCGCGCTTCTTCCGCTATGGCCTGTAGGCCGGCTTCGCTCTCTGTCACATATAGGCGAGAGGTGACTTCCCGCAGCGTCTCGCTGCCCCAGCCCCAGTCGCAGCGCTCGAACATCGAAGCCTGCGCAGAATCATCGACAGCGGTTACCAGCTGCTTCTCATCGCCGGAGACAACAACATACTTTCCGGTGGCTGCACAGCGAAGACGGACAAGGTCAAGACCCGAATGGAAATGAACGCTGCGTCCATCCATTTTCTCCATCATGCCGGCAAGCGGCGTTACACGGTAAGGCGGAGTACCGCTGTACCAGTCGGTGTATGCTTCGTCTGCGAGCGGGCCGATCACAGCAACAGAGGAGATGTCCGGCTTCAGCGGAAGCAAGCCCTCATTCTTCAGGAGAACCACCGATTCCCGGGCGGCTCTCAGCGACAGCGCGGCATGCTCCGGTGCGCACAGCTTCTCTTCCGGCACATGGCTGTAAGGGTTCCGGTCATCCGGATCAAATTCGCCAAGCCGGATGCGGACCCGGAACGTGTTGGACAACACATGGTCAAGGTCGCTTTCTGCAAGCAAGCCCTGGGCCAGTGCATCCCGAAGAGCCTGGAAGGAAATCTCCTGGTCGTCGGTGATGCTGTCGATGCCGGCTTTCACGGATCCGGCGACCGCCTCGGCGTAGGATGCGGTATATCCATGATCCATCACCGTTCCGAGCACGTCGCCCGCATCGCCCACGACGAAGCCGTCCATGCCCCATTCCTTTTTCACGATGTCGTTCACTTCATGATTCAGGTTGCACGGGGTGCCGTTAATGCCATTGTAGGCAGTCATCATGGAGCCTGCGCGGCCATCGCGGAAGGCGGGTTCGAAGGCTTTCAGATAATATTCACGCTTGTTGCGCGGGTCGATACTGACCGCGGCGCTCCCGCGATCCACTTCGTTGTTGTTGCCGTAGAAATGCTTGAGTGTGGCTACCGTTTTATAGTAGAAAGGATGGTCGCCCTGCATTCCCTTTACCAATTCAGTCGAGAGCACGCCGGTCAGATGCGGGTCTTCCCCGTAAGCCTCCTCGGTTCTGCCCCAGCGCGGATCACGCTCCATATCAACGGTCGGCGACCAGATCGTCAGCCCGTTAATCTCCCGGTTGCGCTGGTAATAGACGCGGGCTTCATCCGCAATGACCGAGCCGATACGGTGCATCAGTTCAGGGTTCCATGTGCAGGCAAGCCCGATATTTTGCGGAAATACAGTGGCTTCACCGAGCCAGGCTACCCCGTGCGCACCTTCTGTACCGTGCTTGTATTTGTGAATGCTAAGACGCGGAATGTCCGTTTGGTATTGGCACATCAGCTCGATTTTTTCTTCGAGGGTCAGGCGGGAAATCAGGTCAGAAACGCGTTCCTCCAGAGGAAGGTCAGGATTTTGAAAAGGATAATTCATCGTCGAAAACCTCATTTCTTCAATAAATGTGTAGCGGTATTTGTTTGTAAACGCTATCATATATAAGAAGGTTGTCGGTTCTTGTCACATTCCCGACAGAAATAAGAATAGGCAACTTTAGCATAATGGCTTTAAGCGCAAAATAATACCGGGATAATTAGCGCCGTTTTCATGTGGAAATTTCGACTCTTGATAGAAGCGGAAGCGTAGTTCTCATAAAAACACCCGCCAGGAAAGGTGGACACCTTATCCGGGCGGGTGAGAGCTGCAATATGACTTTACGACAGGAGAGCCATTCTCCTTATGATTGAGCTTGAGTCTCATCATCCGTGTGTGCCTTCATCATTAGAAGCGGAGGGGAAGAGGGGGACTCGTGAAGCAGAGCGTTCGCCTTTGCCCCCGGATTTCAACCGCTGAGGCGGTGAATGAAGAAATATGAGGGCAAGAGCATCGGAAGTCCCCCCTTATTCCCGCAGAGGCACATATCTCGTCGAAAATTAAGCACGGGGTCATGAGCCTATTATATAATAGGAAGCTATTTTTGCGGGATTGCTGCTATTCTTTCAGAGAGCCGATCAGCAGTCCCTTGATGAAATATCTTTGCAGGAATGGATAGAACAGCACGACCGGACCGATGGTCAGAATGGCCGTGGCCATTTTCACGGATTCCTGCGGCAGCGCCTCGACACCGACCAGCGCGCCGCTGCTCTGCATTTGCTGAATCATGCTGATTTCGGAGTTCAGCTTGAACAGCAGGTATTGCAGCGGATACAGCTTCTCGTTATCGACGAGCATGATGGCATTAAACCAGTTATTCCAGTAGCCGATCCCGTAGAAAAGCGTAATGGTTGCCAGTACGGGCATACAGAGCGGGAAGAAGATGCGGAAGGCGATATAGAAATCGCTCGCGCCGTCAATCTTCGCCGCTTCCGTCATCGCTGACGGGATCTGTGACATGTAGTTGCGGACCAGGAACAGGTTGAATGGATTGAACACCAACGACGGAATAATGAGTGCCCAGATCGTGTTGTTAATCCCGAGATTCAAGTTGATCAGATACCACGGAACGAGCCCGGTGTTGAACACCATCGTAATGAAGAAGAACAATCCGAGGCCGTTGCGATAGCGGATATGCTTGGCGGCCAGCGTGTACCCGGCCATCCCCGTAATGGTGACAGCCAAGAGCGTACCGACGACCGTAATAAAGATCGAGATCATATAGCTGCGGTACAGCGGGGTGCTTCCAAGCAAGAGCAGCTTGTAGGCATCTAGTGAAAATTCGCTTGGGAACAACTGATAGCCGAACTGCCGGATGCTGGTTTCATCCGTGAAGGAAACCATGAGCACAAGCAGCATAGGCAATATGCACAGCAATGATATAAGACCGATGATAACCGCATTGACGGCATCAAATAATTTAGGTCTGGTGGATGTCATCAGGTTCTCACTCCTCTCCGAGCTGTTGCGGATCGATTAGAACAATGCATGATCCGGATTGATTTTCTTCACGATTTTATTGCTGCCCCATACCAGGATGAAGCCGACGACGGACTGATACAGACCAACGGCCATTGCCTGGGCCGGGTTGCCGATCGTACGGAGGGAGCGGAACACATAGGTATCGATGACGTCGACCGTCGGATACAAGAGACCGTTGTCCTTGACGATAGCGTAGATCATGTCGAAGCTGCCGTACATAATTTTGCCGAGCGCCAGCAAGGTGAGGATGGAGATCGTCGGCAGCATCAACGGGATCGTAATATGGCGAATAAGCTGCCAGCGTGTCGCGCCGTCGATTCGACCTGCCTCATAATAGCTGTCATCAATGCCGGTAATCGCGGCCAAATATATGACCAGATTCATCCCGAGGTCTTTCCATACAGCGGCAATGGTCAGAATCCAGGTCCAATATTCCGGAGAAGCGTACCAGTTGACCGGCGAAATGTTAAACATGGCCAGAACCCGGTTGATAATGCCGTAATCGGTGGACAGCAGACTGTAAATAATGTAACTGACGATGACCCAAGACAGAAAATGCGGAAACAAAATGGTGGACTGGGTCACTCTGGAGAACCAGCGGCTCCGAAGCTCGTTAAATAAAATGGCGAGCGCCATCGCGGCCAGCGTGCCGACGACAATGAACAGGAAATTCAGCTTCAACGTATTGAAGGTAACCTCCCACGCCCGGGGGGACGAGAAGAAGAACTTGAAGTTATCGAGGCCCACCCATTCTGAATTGAAGATTCCTGTCTTGAAGTTGAACTTCTGAAAGGCAATCAGCATGTAAGGGAGGGTTAAATAACCGAATACCAGCGTGTAGATTGCAGCCGGAATGACCAACAGATAGGCTGAGCCATTATTGCGGAGTTCCCGCAGAAGGCCGGTGCGGTTTTTTTTCATGAACTAGGCACTTCCTTTCACTTGAGTATGTCGTCTGCAGGTCGAAGTTTCTGCTTTCAGTGTAAAGAGAGTTGCCGTGAGCAGTAAACTATGAAAATAGGGTTTGAGCGGATTGGAAGGGAAGAAAGATCACTTTAAAAATCGATAAAAACTTCAAATTTGAGCATCAAAAAACGGGGTTCACATATTGAATATGGGCCGAAAGACCTTGATATAACAGCATTCTTGAGGGAGTGTCCCGTTTTTGTCGCCAATATCCGACATTTTTTAGAATGCGTTTTCATATTGCCCAATGGGATAAGCAATTGTAAGATGAGAGTAAAGCACAACCGGATCCATACTCCATCTCACTTTGATAGTAGTTACATTGAAGTTACATGAAATTAACTCATACCTTACGTTTGTTGTCAACTATAGAGAGAATAAAGTGGCGGCAAATAAACTTCAACGAAGATAGCAAGGGGGGGAGAAAATGATCAGACAGAGATTATTCCGTTATGCTGTGTACCGAAACATGTTTCTCAGCTTTGTATTGCTTACGGCGGCCATGATTGCTCTTGTGACTGTAGTCCTGTTTGTGTTGTTCTCCTGGAGTACGGCGAAAGAAGTAGGAAAGATCTCCGAGTCCATGCTGAAACAGAACAGTGCCGTCTCCAGCGTCATTCGGGAGCAGGTGTATAATGTCGGCAATTTGCTGCTTAGCGATCAGGAGATCGTGAATGCCCTATTGGACAAGGAAGCTACACCGCTGAAGCAGTATGGGGTATTCACGAAGCTGGGCCAGATTCAGTCCACGTACCCATTCATTCATTCGATCGGCATATACAATGGCTCCACTCACTCGTATTTGAATACCAAGGGCATCACGCTTGAGGAGGAGGAAGAGCTGCTCGGGGAGATTAACAGCAAGAATGCGTCGTACTTCCAGCTGTTCCGCCGTCAGCTATCGATGGCCGCGATGGGCAAAGGAAAAGAGGATGTACTGACATTTGTCCTGCTTCCCAGCTACTATTCCCCCTTGTCTGCCAAAGGCGCCATCGTCATCAACATGAGCACAAGCGGACTTCAGGATCTGATCGGGGGCTACAGAAATGAGGCGATCGGCTCCCTGTACGTTATTGACGATCACGGCAACGTGATGACCCACTCGGAAGAAACCTCCATCGATAACCTGTCGGAAGAGCCTTATGTACAGACCATCCTGGCTTCCGATAAGGAGGGCGGCTATTTCACCAAATCGATTGACGGGCGCAAAAGCATTGTCACCTATGTGAAATCCAAGGATTTAAACTGGATCTTTATGAGTGTCAATAAATATCAGAATGTGCTGTTCAACATGCAGGCGCTGAAGCAGGCTGCGCTTGGCCTGGCATTCGCTTGTTTCGCGATCAGCATTCTGCTGTCGTTCTGGCTGACGAACAACGCTTATAATCCGATCCGTCAGCTGCTTGAGAAAATGACGTCCATATCCAAATCCAAGGGGGTTCGCCGCCAGATCAACGAGTTCGATCTATTGGACACCACCTATGCCGAGCTGACCGAGAAGATGCGGTCCATGGAATCGGAAGCCTCCCTCGCCCGACAAGCGCTGGTGCTGCGGCTGCTCAAGGGCGGCGATGAGCGGATGTTCCAGCGTCTGGTGGAGCACAGTCAAGGCGTTTGCTTCGTGGCCATTGCTATTCTGCTTGATAGTGAGGACGGCTCGCCGGCAGGAGACGAAGAAGGACGGAAGTCATATTCCTGTGCAGCCATATCACGCCTTGCTCAGCAGGTTCTGGAGTCCGAAGGGGCCAGTGTGGCCGCGGTGGAAGAAGGCACGGCTGCTGTCATTCTGCCGCTGAAGCATCAGCATCTCCCGATCCATCTGGTCGGGATGCTGGAGGATCTGCAAGGGGAAATTGCACGCACGCTTGGACTGTCGGTCACGATTGGAATCGGTTCGGTGGCGGAGAATTACGATGAGCTCCGCGAATCGTTCAGATATGCGCAGTCTTGCTTCCGCCAGCGGTTTTTTGAAGGAAAGGGCAAGGTATTCCACTGTGACCCGCTGGTGGTGGAGGAAGACAGTCAGACCGAGGCGATATATCCGGATAAGCGGGAGAAGCGGATTGTCGAGGCGATCAAGCTGCAGCAGCTGGACAAGCTGGAGAAGGAAATCGACTTGTGGGTGAAGGACATTCGCGGATACAGCTACCATGAGGTGATGTTTTTCATCAATCAGTTCATCGGCGGTCTGTACAAGCAGTTGAATGTGCATTCCGTAAAAAACCGGGAGAGTGCCGAGCTGTTTCTCGAATTTACCCGGGATATTACACGCTTTGAGACGTTGCAGGAGACGGCAGCTGCCTTGAAGGAGCTTGCTGTCCGAATCTGCAGCCTGTCCGAGGAATCCGGGGCGGTGCGGCATGCGGAGGTTGTTGATTTCATCCAGGCCTATGTGCAGCAACACTATTCCCGGCCGGATATGTCGCTCGAGCAGGTCGCTGGGGAGGTCAAGCTCTCCCGAAGCTATGTCGGCAAACTGTTTAAAGCGCATTGCGAGCTGTCCTTCAACGATTACCTGAATGCGGTTCGTCTGGAGAAGGCGAAGGAGCTGCTCACCACGACAGAGGAATCGGTCCAATCGATCAGTGAACAGGTCGGTATTATGAATACGACCTATTTTTACACACTGTTTAAAAAGCACTATCAGATCTCGCCCGCGCAATTCCGAAGCCAACATGCGATAGCCGCCAAAAAAGCGCAGTAGTGAACATATTCGCCGTTTTTAAAATCGAGAAATTCACGATTTTGAAGTATACGTAATTAAAGTTGTCTCCTTATGATAGGAATCGTACCGCAGGTCAAACAAAATTGAAGTCAGGGGGAGACAGGCATGAAAAAAAGGAAAGTGTCAGTACTTTTGTTAGCTGTCTTGATGTTGGCCACTGTAATTGCAGGATGCTCCGGAGGGGGCGACGCGGGAAGCGGCAGCTCGGCCAGCGGCGGCAACGGTGACAATGGCAGTGGCGGTGCCAAGCTGCCGGTTCGCTATTTGCTTCCGGGTTCAGCTCCACAGGATCTGGATACCGCGGTTAAGGCGATTAACGAGAAGCTCGAGGCGGACGGTCTTAATCTGACCTATGAGCCAACCTACATTCCATGGGATGTATGGGACCAGAAGACAAACCTGATGATGTCGACGGGCGAGGAATTTGAGTTGATTGCCATCATGCATGATACCAAAGGACCAACGGTGCTTGCCGGTAACGGAGGAATTATTCCAATCGACGAGCTGCTGGATCAATACGGAAGCGAACTGAAGGCTTCCATGCCAGAGTGGATTTGGGAGTCATCGAAGATTAACGGCAAAATCAGCTATGTGCCTAACTTCTGGGCAGATACGGCGTTTAACGATGGCATGTTCACCATCCGGACCGATCTCTTGAAGGACAACGGATTTGAAGCGCCAACTACGCCGGCAGAGCTCTTGGATGCCGCTGAGGCGATCCAGAAGAATTGGCCTCAGGACAACAAGAATGTATACATGAAAGTGCTGGAGGAGCCAGCATATTTCCTGCACCGGACGTACGATACGTTCCCGTTTGCAGTAATCGACAACCTGATCTACATTGACCAGCAGGGCAATGTACAGTCTTGGCTGGAAACCGAGGAGTTCAAACAAGATGCAGCGTTCATGAACGAGGCGTATCGCCGCGGATTGATCATGAGCGACCTGCTGACAACACCGGGCGAGGTCATCAACCAGGAAGAGCTGGCAGGGCGCTACCTGTTCCGTCCGGGCGATGTGGGACTTAGCGATACCGTTCGCGAGTCGTTCCCGAATGCCCAACTGGACATTTACTATCTGGCAGATCAGCCGAAGTTCAGATCCTATGCCATCCGCAACTCGAACGGTGTGTCGGCAACGTCCCCGCATCCGGAAGCTGCGATCCAGTTCCTGAACTGGGTGTATAGCAGCCAGGAGAACATGGATATTGTACAAAGCGGCGTAAAGGGCGTGCACTGGGAGGACACAGGCAAGAACACCAAGGACATTCTTGCCAAGACAGAGAATGGATCTCCGGCCTATGAGCTGGCTTACTGGCTGGTTGGTCATGTTGAGATGAACCGTTATCCAAGCAATATGGACAAGGCTCGTCTGGAGCGCAGAACGACGATCGCTGATGATGCTGTCAACAGTGTGGCGATCGGCTTCACCTTCGACCCGACACAAGTGGCGTCTCAATATGCCAACGTTGTGGCTGAGCTGAAGACCAGTGTATATCCGATTATGCACGGTGTTGTAAGCTATGAGGACAACTACGATAAAATGATGTCGGCAATGAAGGCTGCCGGACTGGATGAAGTGGTCGATGAATTCAGAACCCAGTTCGAAGAATGGAAAGCAAGCCAATAATAATTGGAGCTTAACGTCATGATAGCATCAGGATGAATGTATAACGAAGGGCGCTTGCCGGTTCTTACAACGGCAAGCGCCCTTTTTTATCGTGTGCAAAGAGGGGATGCACAGGCACAGAATCGACTTCAAAATCGGGGATTATGTTGCATTTACGGGGATTTGCCAAAATTGAAGTTTTCCCTCAAAAGTAAACTGTTCAAACCGGCCCTGTTCAAGCTAGAGTATGGGCATAACCATGCCTAGATCCCGAAATGATCGGGATGAGGTTTGTATGTGCAAGGGATGAAGTTTGCAGGTTCGAAGCGGAAATGAAATTTGTGAAGATGATAGCGGCCCTGTTGTCAGCGGCGAGTTCATAAAGGGTGGGCGCGTGCATCTGAAGGAGGATAACATATGACAGAACAGCAGCGAACGTTCAGAGAGGGATGGAAGTGGTTCACAGACAGCCGTTACGGCATGTTTATTCATTTTGGGCCTTATGCCCAGTACGGGCGGGGCGAGCAGGTACTGTTCCGGGAGCACCTGGACCAGCAGGAATACGCCCGCCAGGCATGCGAGTGGAACCCTGCTTTTTTCGACGCAGAGTTATGGGCATATACCGCTCGCAAGGCGGGGATGAAATATGCATGCCTGACCACAAGGCATCATGATGGCTATTGTCTATGGGATACGAAGACAACCGATTACTCCAGTGCCAAGCAGGCAGCGGGCCGGGATTTTGTCCGCGAGTTTACGGAGGCGTTCCGCAAGGAAGGACTGCGGGTGGGCCTTTATTATTCCTGGATTGATTGGCGGATACCGGCCTATTTTGACGGACCTGAGAAGGACCCTGAGGGCTGGGCGGTGATGAAGGACTATCTGCATGCCCAGGTTGAGGAGCTGGTAACGAACTATGGCCGGATTGACCATTTCTTCTTTGACGGGGTATGGCCAAGAAGTGCGGAGGATCTGGACAGCATCAGACTGGTGGAACGAATGAAGCAGATTCAGCCGGACATTCTGGTGAACAATCGTCTGGGCCTCTCTCCGGAAGAAAAGGCGCATGCCGATGGCGGCGGAGGCTCCGGAGATTCCGACGTCCTTGGCGATTTCGGATCACCGGAGCATGTGATTGAGCCTGACCAGCACCGCTTGTGGGAATCCAACCAGGTGACGACCTGGCGGCTGTGGGGCTATACGAATGGCGAACGATGGCGTCCGGCTGATCTGCTGCTGGATATGCTGTGCGAATGCGCGGAGAAGGGCGGAGCTTCAGGAGGCAATCTTCTGCTGAACGTCGGGCCTCAGCCAGACGGCCAGCTGCCGCCGGAATTTGTAGAGCGTGCGCTTCAGATCGGACAATGGCTGGAGGTGCACGGGGAAGCGATCTATGGCTCTGACGGCGGGAATCTGACCGAGTTCATCACGTACGGACGCCAGACGATGAAGGACAATTATCTGTATCTGATCATCCGCTTCTGGGATGGCAGACCTGTGCTTCGATTGGCGGATCTGGTAACGCCTGTCCGCAGCGTTACGCTGCTTACGACAGGGCAGAAGCTCGAATTCCGGCAGGAGGGCGATGTGCTGTGGATCGAAGGATTGCCGAAGGAGCGGCCTACCGCGCTGTTTCCGGTGATCCGTATCGATTGTGAGGGCAGACCGGAGACGAATCAGTGGGGACGTGAGCGATTGTGGACGGGAGACCCGGCCAGAATTGCGGACTGGGCCCGGTCGCGGGGAACCTCCGTCTATGTCGATGGACAGTCGAGGTAAGTGTATCCGGACAGCTTGCCCATAACTCCGATCCCTATCCGCAGCGGGCTGGGACGGGGGCCGACGCCGGGGGCGGTCAAGCGGCTTCCGGAAATCCGCATGTTGCGCTCGCTGCATATCTGGCACGAGCAGACCAAGCCGCGCCCTCGAATTGCGCGGCTTGATGGGATGACCGCGGCGTCGTCCGAGCAGCGCAGGAGGATCACGGACAACATAATCAAGGGGATGAATAGTCGATGAAAATGCTGTTATTTTATGATGAGAAATTTCCATATGACGGGATGCGCCCAACTGCAGAAGTATTGAACCAGATTCAGAGCTGGGCCGATCTCGCCGATGCGGAGCAGCTTGCCGAGAGAATTCAGGAGGGCGGATGGGATGCGCTCATTCACCTGCACGGTCCATATTTTCCGAAGCAGGCTTGGACAGCCATCGAGTCGTATTTGAAGGAGGGCGGGGGGCTGGTCTATGCCGGCGGCGTCCCGTTCCGGAAACCGGTGCGGAAAGTGGACGGTCAGTGGTTCGTCGAACGGGAGCAGGTCGGTTATCATCAGCGGATGGACATTCATGACGCGCTCGCGGTTGATGTATCCCGCGTTCGACATTTGAGAGCGTCGTTCGAATTCCCAATCCTGCAGGGCCGCGAACATCTCTTCGAGATCGAGCCGACCTGGGGATTGACGCTGCATCCGACCAAATCGAGCGATATTCCGGCAGAGATGGGTTCCTGCGGCCCGATGGATGCGGTGATCTCTCCGCTTGTTATCGGGGTGGACAAGGACAATCGGGAGCGCAGTGCCCCTGTGGTGATGCTGGAGCAGAACAAGGGAGATTATGCCGGAGGCCGCTGGATTCTGATCCATCAGCAGCTCGGGGCGCCGTTCTGGAACGAAGAGGGAGCTGCGGTGCTGAAGGAGCTGGCGCAGTATGCAGCAACCGGCGTGACAGAGCTATGGCTTAAGCCAAACTATGCTTCCTACGAGCCGGGCGAGCAGCCGGTCGTGACCATTCAGCTGCAGTCGCTGTCCCGCACATCAGCGCCAGCCACAACCTGGCATTTCCAGGTGACGGTGCTGAAGGAAGGGGCTCCGAAGGCAGCGTGGTCAACCCGGGTGGAATGTGAAGCAGGCCCGAATCAGCGGGACTTACAGCAGCTGCGTCTGGCCGTTCCGGTTGCGCTGGAAGCAGGGCTGTACCGGATCGTGTGCGAAGCGAAGTCGGAGGCCGGGGAACGCAGAATATTGACCCAGGCGATCTGGGGCGTGGATCGTCCGCTCCTGCAATCGGGTGAACGGCTTACTTGCGGTCGCGACTATTTCTATCGGGGCGGAAAGCCGGTGCCGATTGTTGGCATGACGTATATGACCTCTGATGTGGCGCGTAAATTCCTGCATCTGCCAAACGTGCAGCGCTGGGATGCGGATATGGCGGAAATGAAGCGGGCCGGGATCAATCTGATCCGTACGGGAATCTGGACGGGGTATCGCATGATCATGTTTGCCGACGGGCATGCGGCCGAGGATGTCATGCGGGCGATTGATGCCTTCATCCTGACAGCCAAGCGGCATGAAATCGAGGTGACGTTTACCTTCTTCTCGTTTGCGCCGGAAGCCTGGGAAGGGGTCAATCCGTACCTTGATCCGCGTTCGGTTGAGGCTCAGAAGCGCTTCATCGCTTCGATTGTGACGCGGCACAAAGGGACGACCAACGTACACTGGGATTTGATCAACGAGCCGTCGCTGTTTGATCCGAAGCGCATCTTCGAAGGCCCGGTCTCGGTTGGCGACCGCTTTGAGCGCAAGGCGTGGGCCGAGTGGCTGCATGCGCGTTACAACGGGGACATCGGCCTGCTCCAGGAGAGATGGAACATGACGCCGGACGAACTGCCGACATTCGAAGCGGCCAAAGCGCCAAGTCCGGACGACAAGCTGTTCAACAGTGTGCTTCAACCGAAGAAATGGGGACCTTGGCTCGATTTCACGCTCTTCTCAATGGATATGCACAACCGGTGGGCCTCGGAACTGATCGGCACGATTCGCCGCTCAGATCCGGATCAGCTTGTGACAGTCGGGCAGGATGAGGGCATCTGCTCCCAGCGTCCGTCCCCGTCCTTCTATGGCCCTGCCGTGGACTATACGACCGTGCACTCCTGGTGGCAGAACGATCATCTGGCCTGGGACGGTATCTTCACCAAGACGCCGGACAAGCCCAACCTGATTCAGGAGACGGGCATCATGCATGTACAGCGTGCTGACGGCATCGCCAAGCGTACGGAGGAAGAGCTGCGCAATATTCTGGAGCGGAAATATGCGTATGCCTTCTCGACAGGCGGCGCAGGAGCGGTGCAGTGGATATGGAACATTAACTATTACATGGACAATGCCAACGAATCGAACATCGGTGCGCTGCGTGCAGATGGAACCCAGAAGCCGGAAGCGGATGTGTCATATGATTTTGGCCGCTTTATGGCGGAGGCGGCGGAGCTGTTCGGCGACCGCAGGCTGGAGGATATCGCGGTGGTGTTCCCGTACTCCAATGACTTCTCCAGCCGCAAATTCGCCTATGAGGCTACAACCCGGGCGATGCGGACGCTGACCTTCGGCATGAACGTGCATCCGCGGGGCATCGGCGAATATCAGCTGGAGGACCTGAAGCGTTATCCGGCGAAGCTGATCATTGTCCCGAGCGCTCATAACTTCGATGACGATGCCTTCGAGCAGCTGATCGCATTGGCGAAGGAGGGCAGCACGGTCCTGTGGACAGGCCCGCTTCGTACAGATGCGTACTGGGGCGATGCCGGGCAGCGGCTGAAGCAGGAGATCGGCGAGACCGTGAACGGCAATATTGTGCGGGAAGAGATGCTGATGCTGGCTGAAGGCAGCTATCCGGTCTCCTTCGGGGAGCGGAAGATCAACACACTGGCCGTGGATCGCTCACCTGACCGCCCTGAAGGCGCACTGGCGCCGGTTACGGTATCGCTTGGCGCGGGTCAATTCATCTGGTGTCCGCTGCCGGTCGAGCTTAACGAACGCTGGGAG
The DNA here is from genome assembly GCF_002272015.1 of Paenibacillus campinasensis. Lineage (GTDB taxonomy): Bacteria > Bacillota > Bacilli > Paenibacillales > Paenibacillaceae > Paenibacillus_AQ > Paenibacillus_AQ campinasensis. The sequence goes on from NZ_NPBY01000021.1 coordinate 123,644, forward strand.
CCGATCCAGGCACTGTACAAGGAAGCGATCCAGGCTGCCGGAGCGGAGCAGGAGCTGGAATGGCTTAAGGGTGCCGGATTACCAGGAGTATACGGCCGCAAGCTGACATTTAATGAAGGCAGCCTGTATATCTTTGTATCCGAGTATGGAGCGAGCGCGGAGCTTGAAGTTCGTGATCCGGTGACGGGAACGGCGTATGCCTTTACGCTGGAGCGTGAACGCACCGTCATGTTTACGACGGATGGGGATGGGCGCGTCCGGACGGTATACCGGCCGGAGGAGGTTTCCATCCAGGCTGTCCGCAGATAAGGGGCGGGGGGCGAACTCTACGAGGACGAGTAAGTACCTGACAGCACTTTCGCTTCATGCTCCTGTTGTGCAGTAGGCCCAAGGCTAACAAGGGAATGGTGAGCCTCGGGACAGGGGAAGAGACGAGCAATCCTATAGAGAAGTTCCGTTCGTGGATGACCCGGGCGGTATAGAAATGCAGAATAGAAGCCCTTCTTGGGAACGTGGATCTTTCATCCATGTTCCAAGAGGGGCTTCGTTATTGACGGGCTGTCGTATTTTACATGCGGCAGACTTCCTTGGGACAGTCCTCGCAGTGGCATATATTGCGCAAATACTCGGGATTCTTCAGGATGATGCGCCCTTTCTCGGTGGTGATGACGCCGAGCCCGCGCAGATCGTTCAAGATCCGGTTTACGCTCTCCCGAGTTGAGCCAATCATCTCAGCCATCTCCGCATTGGTAATGCGTTTGCTGATCATCATGGCGGAATCGCTATCCCCCTTGGAGGTCCCGTACATATTGCATAGCCGGAGCAGCAGTGAGCAGAGGGCGCCGGATTTACCGAACAGCAGCAGATCGCGGAATTTCGCCTGGGTCGTCCGGTGCAGCAGTGCCATCCAGTTCGTGAATTCCAAGGCAAAAGAACCGCTGGTAACGATCAGCTTGTCCAGATCCTCACGCTGCACGATCAGCACTTCGGCGTCCTCCAGAGCACGGGCCTCAAAGCGGTGAACAGCGGTCTGCTCGGGATCGGGCTCGCCGAACAAATCGCCGGGAATATGAAGCGACAAGGTGACAGCGGCGCCGTCCGCAAGCAATTTGGATACTTTGAAGCTTCCCTTCTTCACCAGATACAAGCGATTGGCCGGGTCGTTCTCCCGGTACAGATAGTCCCCGGCAAGCAGCCGTACCGGCTCAGCTATATCTTGCAATGTCTGGAGGTGCGCCGGGGAGAACACGGCCGTGGATCCACCCGCAGGCGGCAGCGTTTCTCTGCGCGAGCGTGTCTGTGTTTGTGCGTGTTTTTTCATAGGCTCTCCTTTCCCTGATACAGGTTGAATGTTTCTCTTCGATCGAAGCTGTACTTCAACATGAATCGTACTTCAGCGATGGTGTGCGGTGTGCGGCATGGGCATCGTGATAAGGAACTAAGGAACTGAAGACATGAATGGCAGATCAAGCTTCGCTGATGATCATAATAAATGCCGTGAATGATTAACGGAGTGAAGCACACGCAGGGCTGCTTTGACCGGATGCCGTGGATATGAATGTTGCGGCGTCCGGGGTGCCTTAGTTCATGAGCCGATAAGTATCATTCGTCAGCTGAAAACCCTGCTTGAGTCCCGAGGTAACATAGATCTCCCGATTCTTCGTAACAAAGATCGCCTCCGCGGTCTCCAGACGCTCAATGAATTTGCGCCCTTCCTGCATCCCGAGCGAGAAGGCTGCGGTCGACATCGCGTCCGCATCCATGGAGCCCTCCGTGACAATCGTGACGCTCTGCAGGTCATTGTCCACCGGATACCCGTCAAATGGACTTAGAATATGGTGGTACACCTTTCCCTGCTCTTCGAAAAAGCGCTCGTAGACGCCGGAGGTGACGATCGTTTTGTCCTTGACCTTCAGAACGCCAAGGTGTTGGCCGCGCGCTTGCTCCGGATCCTGCACGCCGATGCTCCAGGAGGAGCCGTCCGGCTTGGCTCCCAGCGCAAGAATATTGCCGCCGAGATCGATGATGGCGGACTCGAATCCCTGCTCCTTTAAATAAGCTGCAAGCACATCGGCGGCGTACCCCTTGGCGATCGCGCCAAGATCCAGCGACATTCCGGCCTGCGGAAGCGAGATGGAATGGCTGCTCTCATCCAGCGAGATGGAGGTGTAATCGATCAGCTGCAGGGCGTCTGCCAGCTGCTGCTGGTCGGGAACGGCCGCTGACTCGCTGCCGATCCCCCAGAGCTCGACCAGGGGGCCGACGGTCGGATCGAAATGTCCGCCGGAGGCTGCAGCATACTGCAGGGCCGTGCTTACAATCCGATACGTTTCATCGGACACCGGTGTCGGGCTTCGCCCGGCGTTCTGGTTGACCCGGTCCAGCTCGCTGCCCTCCCGCAAACGGTTCATTTTCCCGTCGATGCCATCCAGCAGCTCCTTCATCTCGGCAAAATGCTCCGGCGTTATGCGCTCATCATATACGCGGAGGTTGACAATCGTATCAAAAATAAAGTAGTGATCGGAGATCGGCAGCCGGGACTCGGATTCGATTGAACCCGCTTGGGCACCGCAGCCGGTGGATCCCAGAAGCGCGAGAATGATCACGATGATCCCCAAGCATCTGCGATAACGAAACATAGCAGCATCTCCTTTTAAGCTCAAGGTTGATGATCTGTTTTGATGATCCCAGCGTACCAGACGATGATGCGGCTGCATGTGAGAAATATCATTTCTGGCGCATCTTTGGCGGTTGATAATGAACATATAAAGAGAAAGTGGTGAGGACCGATGAAACGTGGCGATGTATGGATTGGCGTTGTGCTGTTGGCTGCGGTTGCCCTGTTCGCAGTTCCACGGCTGCTTGGGGGCACCCAGACGGCTGAAGCGGCGGTAGCCCGCATTCAGGTCAACGGGGAGCTGTATCGGACCGTTCAATTGACAGAAGAGGTGCAGGAGATCGAGATTCGTACGGAGCGGGGCTATAATCGGTTGAAAATATCCGAGGGCGGGATCGAGATAGTCGAGGCGGATTGTCCGGACCAGCTGTGCATCGGCTTTGGCCACGTGCATACGCCGGGCGACACGATCGTATGTCTGCCGAACCATATGTTTATCGAGATTGAGCCTTCGGACGGGCAAGGAGTGGATGTCGATGGCACAGCTTCATGATCCGCAAGGGCTGCGCAGGCTGACGATCATCGCCATCTGCGCTTCGCTGTCCGTCGTTCTAGGGGTGCTTGAAGCGCTCATTCCTTTTGCTGTTACGATTCCGGGAGCGAAGCTCGGTCTGGGCAATATTATGGTGCTGACCTGTCTGGTCACGCTGGGCGGAAGGGATGCGCTGTGGCTTGTTTTGCTGAAAACACTGCTGACCGCCTTCATCCTTGGCACCTTCTCGACCTTTATGTTCAGTCTGCTCGGCTCTCTGTGCAGCCTCCTGTTGATGTTTGCGATGCTGCGCCTGGGAAGGAGCAGCTTCAGCCTGATTGGGGTGAGCGTAGCCGGAGGGGTCGCGCATAACGCAGGTCAGCTGCTGGCCGCCGCCATGGTGCTAGGGACGACGAAAATCTTTTACTATTTTCCGGTTCTGGTGTTGACCGGCTTGATCACCGGGATCTTTGTCGGCATGGCGGCGCGGCATCTCATCAGCTCGCTCGCGCGGATCGATCACGGAGGCGTTTTTCAGACGGAAAGTTGAAGCGAAGGAGGAGCTGTCATGGTCAGGGAGCTGAAGGCAGGCGCAGATTCATGTAATGCATCAAGAGTGGCTGTCAGGATGGAGCATGTGGAGTGCCGGCGCGGCGAAGATCGGGTGCTGTCTGATCTGTCGCTTACGATACCGGAAGGGCAATGGGTGTGTATCGCCGGCCGGAACGGATCGGGGAAATCGACGCTTGTCCGGCTCATGAACGGCCTGCTCCCGCATAGCGAGGGGCGGATTGTGATCGACGGTCTGAAGCTGACGCCCCATACCTGCCCGGAGATTCGCAGACGGGTGGGTATGGTATTCGCGAATCCCGATGATCAGTTCGTCGGGTTAACGGTGGAGGATGATATTGCTTTTGGCCTGGAGAATCTGTGTCTGCGGCGGGAGGAAATGCAGGAGCGGATTAAGCGTTATGCGGAGCGCCTTGGGATCAAGCACTTGCTGCGCAGGCATCCGGCCACCCTGTCAGGCGGGCAGAAGCAGCGAGCGGCACTGGCCGCCGTGCTTGCGATGGAGCCTCGAATTGTCATTGTGGACGAGGGCACTTCCATGCTCGATGAGCGGTCGAAGCAGGAATTGCTCGGAATTATGCAGGAGATGAGAGCATCCGGCGCCTATACGCTGATCTCCGTTACCCATGACGTGGAGGAGATGGCGCAGGCAGACCGCATGCTGGTGATTCATGACGGTGGGATTGTCGCTGACGGAAGCCCCCGCGATTTGCTAGGGCAGGATGAACTGCTGCAAATGTGCAGGCTGAAGCCGCCTTATCCGCTTCTTCTGAGCCGGGAACTGAGGCAAAGGGGCATTGAGATCGGTGACTGTTTGTCGGAAAGCGAGGTGGCAGAGGCGTTATGGGCATATCATTTGAACGGGTATCGTATCGCTACCGGGACCGGGGGATGACACCCGTCATCGGCCTGGACGAACTGGATGTTGTGTTGAAGGCAGGGGGCATGACAGCGGTGCTCGGCGCTCCAGGCTCCGGAAAGTCTACCCTTCTTCAGCATATGAACGGATTGATTCGGCCTGATAAGGGACGGATTCAAATTATGGATTACGTGATCGAGGCCGCGGGAAGCGGCGAGCGCCCGGGAAGGCGGAGATGGGGACGGAGCGGGGCTGGCGGCAGAAAGAAAGAGCAAGAGCAAGGACTGCTGCAAGGACAGCCGTATGGACAGGAGAGATCCAAGAAGAGCGAGCGGGATGTGAAGCATGACAATCACCATAATATTCAGAAGCTTCGGCAGCGTGTAGGGCTCGTCTTCCAATACCCCGAGCAGCAGCTGTTTGAGGAGACGGTGGAGAGGGAGCTGATGTTCGCTCCGCTCAATTTCGGGATGTCGGAGGCGGAAGCGAGGGAAGCTGCCCTGCAGGCAGCAGCCTCTGTCGGTCTGGATGAGAAGCTGCTGACATGCAGCCCGTTCCGTCTAAGCTCCGGACAGATGCGCAAAGTTGCGCTGGCTGCTGTCCTGGCGGCAGATCCCGATGTGATTGCTCTAGATGAGCCGACGGCATCGCTCGATCCGGTGAGCCGTCAGGAGCTGATGGAGCTGCTGCGGAGCCTGTGCACGGAGCAGGGCAAGACGGTTCTGATCGTCACGCACCGGCTGGAAGAAGCGGCTGCTTATGCAGACGAGTTTGTCGTGTTGAAGGATGGGGGCGTGATCTTCCAGGGCGATGTCCGGCAGCTTCTGGATTCCCCGGATACGCTTGAAGCTGGAGGGATCGTGCCGCCACGGGCAAAACGTACGGCGGATGTCATAGCAGCGACATTCGGTGCTTCCGGGATGCAGATCCATGCTGGACAAAGACAGCCCGCAGCGGCATACCCGTTGGAAATCGGGCTGGACGCCTCGGACATGGCGGATTGGTGTGTGAAGCTGCTGGAGCAGCGCGGCGTGACCACGTAATTGCTCGGACAGATTGGAGAAAGGGGAGAACAGACATGCAGCAGCGCATGATTTTCGGAAGATATATCGAGGGCAATTCTTGGGTGCACGGTCTTGACCCCCGGGCGAAGACCGTGGCTATGCTGCTGTTCATGACCGCGGTGTTTATGGTGAATAACTACGCAGGGGTGCTGGCGCTGCTGCTGTTTACTCTGGCGGTCATGAAGGGATCGGGAATACCGCTCCGATACTTCATCAGGGCGGTGAAGCCGCTGATGTTTCTGCTGGTGTTTATCTTTCTATTCCATCTGTTCTACGGGGCTGGGGGGACTCAGCTGCTGGATGTGGGGGCATTCAAGCTGTATGCCGGCGGACTGGAGAAAGGCGTCGTGTCCGCTTCGCGCATGCTGCTGTTCGTGATGTTCGCTGCACTGCTGACGTTCACCACGGTGCCGGACCGGCTGGCAGAAGGGCTGGGCTTCCTGCTGCGTCCGCTGAAGGCGATCCGGGTGCCGACAGATCGGCTGGTGCTGATGCTGTCGATCTCACTGCGCTTTATCCCAACGATATTTGAGGAAGCGGAGCGGCTGTGGAAGTCCCAGGTGTCCCGGGGACTGAGCTTCCAGGGGAGGCCGTTATCGGAGAAGGCCCGGCTTGCAATTGCCCTGCTTGTGCCCGTGACCGCGGGGGCCTTCCGGCGCGCCCTTGGGCTAGCCGATTCGATGGAAGCGAGAGGATACCGCCTGGGGGCGGAGCGTACGCTGCTGCGGGCCTTGTCTTGGAGCCGGACCGACACCTTGTTCCTCGGCTCCTTCCTGCTTCCGATCGCGGCGCTGGGTCTGCTCTAGCTGGCAGCGCCGGGAGTTCTTCAAGCGGTTGTGGATGCCTGCCGCGTAGCTTAGCTTTATTCTCAAGGGAGACTGTCTTATACTAAGGACAACGATGATGGTGAGGAATTGGCCCTTGTGAGGTGAGCAGATTGCGCTATGCGTTTCTTTTCTTGTTTGGCTTCATTCTTATGTCAGGCTGTACTGTTGCAGAGGAGAACACTGAGCCGGAGAGTACCGAGGATAAGGTGATTCAGGTTGCAGAACATCAGCAAATCCAGGTGCTGCCGTTTCAGGATGGGGCGGGCAGTGCCACACTTGTATTTGATGCCGGTATGGCGGATATTATCGTAACCGCCGACGGGCTTAATCCTGATGAGCGATATACGATTGCCGTCGAGGGAGCAGTCGTGTTCGGTCCCGAGGAGAACGTGCAGGTCAGGGTAGGCGCGATCGAGGACGAAACGCTTTTTGTGCCCAATGCGGAAGGGGAGCTGTATGTCTCCATGGCTAACCCGACCCGGGTCTTGCTCCAGCGGTCGGATCTGAGCGTTGTGATCGCCACGGAGCAAGGGCAAGAGGTAATGGTGACTGATCGCTTTCAAGTGAATAAGAGGGAAGAATAACGTACAATGAACGTGATATAAAGAGGCTGTCCCTTTCCGGGACAGCCTCTGTTTATACCAGCAGCATGGCAGGGTCATGATGCCTTGCTCAACCGAGTTTGGCCGTTTGAACCGTATGTTGCCTGTGATCTGTGATGGCCATGGACACAGCTGGCAGTTCCGCCAGCAGTTCCTGGGCCGGTGATCAGATCACAGTGTAGTTCCGACTTTAACCGAGTGGAGTTGGTGTGTTGGTTGGCACTGCCCCTTTGTAGGTGTCTTCAATGGCACGCCGAATGTCCGGCAAGCTGTTGCCCTGATCTCTGGCGTCCAGATACTGATGCGTTATGTCCAAGCAGACCTGGCAAAATTCTGCATGAAGCGTTGGCGTAAGTCTTCTATCATCGCTCCGGCTGAAATAGCAGTCTCTGTTGCTGTGATGTCCTGCGTCTCCGCAGCCGCAATAGCAGGGCAGGAACTCGAGATCGTGGCTGTGCAGAATAGCAGCGTTGTACAATTCCGTACGCGTCATCCGTTCCAATACATCCGATGAGGCAGCAACGAACTCGTTGCGCTCGCCGATCAGGGAGGTCAGCTCGCGGCTGGCGATGAGATCGCTTCGGTAGCTATTGGTGACGATCCGAACGCCATCAACGTCCTCGAAATGATGCAGCGTCAGCGCAATGGCCTGCTCTGCCCGTGTGCCCTCATCCGATCCGGCAAAAGCATTGAACTCTTCGGATAGCTCCACAATCGTCTCGGAGCCATCGCTTCGAATTTCGACAAAGGACACCTGCTCGGGGATAGCGCTGTGCAGGCTGGCAGGGAGCTTGTCGGATAATTCCGCGAGCATGCGCAGTGCGCTGACCTTTGGATACCGAACATTGGTTTTGCTATGGAAATACTGGGTTACCGGTGTAAACGCATGGGTCTCCGAGTCCAGTGCATACAAGGTCAGCTGAACAGGCGCAGCTGCATCGCCTTCTCCTGTTGAGACCCTGCCGCTGGATGGCTGTCCGGCCTGTGCCTCCAGGCTTCCCCCTGCGGAGCGGATCTCCTCCAGTTTGCTGGCCACGTCTTCGGGTGTGAATTTCTTATTGATTCTCCCCAGTTCACGATCGTCCCCCGTTAGAAAAATCAGGCTCGGATGCTCGGTAACGCCATAGCGATTCACCGCTTCTGTGTCATCAATAATACTGAAATATTCGTAACGGTAGTCCGGATACTCCCCCTCAATTTGCTTCATCACTACCAGCGCATCGGTACAGCTTCCGCAGCCCTTCAGTGAGAATAGAGCCAGCGTCTCGACATTCCCGGAAGCATCGCCCTCGTTCGAGGACGAGAGCTGAGAGGAGCGGACAGCCCAGATGGAAGCACCAACAATCAGAAGGATCAGGATTGCAGCAGCTGTAATCCATAGCGGCTTCCGCGGTGCACGCATGTTCATATCATCAGCCTCCTAATCGGACGAACAGGGATGCGTTCAAGGTGAACGATCCCTGTTGTAGAATGATGTTAAGATTCAGATGTGTGGTTGTATCCTTGTTATTGAAGAAAGTATTCCGCCAATATCCTCAAATCGCCCTGTGCCGGATGCCCCTGCAGCTGGTCCATAATGCGGCATGCCTGCTCACCGTACTGACGGGCCAAGGCCCGGCATTTCGGGATGGCAGGACTGCCTGCGATACGCGACACGACTTCGCCGAACACATCGGAAGAAGCATGTGCATCGAGCTGGCGAATTGACGGGGCGAGGGAAGGATCCTCCAATGCGAAGATGACCGGCAGCGTCACATTGCCGCTCCGCAGGTCGGCTCCCGCTGGCTTGCCAATGGTTTCACGAGTGTGTGTGAAATCAAGCAGATCATCCTGGATCTGGAACGCCATGCCGAGCGATTCGCCAAAGTCGAAGAGCAGCTGAGCGGTATCCGGATCGGCTTGAGCAGCATCGGCACCAGCCTTCAGGCAGTGGGCCATGAACAAAGCGGTTTTGAAGCGTGTCTTGCTCAGGTACTGCTCCAGTGTCATATCGTAATTAAAGCGGTTATGCAGTTGATCGTATTCTCCCATGCACAGCTCGGTGACCATGGCAGCCAGCTCGGCAAGGCGATAAGCATCCTCCTCGCGAAGCTCCGGAAGCGGAGCCTCCGCGGGCTGCGTGTGCTCCGGCTTGCCGGCAGCCCATTCCATTGCTCTGGCGATCATGTAGTTGCCGACATGCACGGCGGTTCGGATATCCGTTGCGGCATGAAGCGTTGGTTCACCGCGGCGCATGTCCGACTGATCGATGATGTCATCGTGAACGAGAGAAGCCATATGGAGATACTCCAGCATGACGGCTGTGCGCAGGACCAGGGAGTCGTTCATTTCCTTGCCATAACGGCTCCCGACTATGACCATAAGAGGCCGCAATCTTTTTCCTCCGGCGTCGATCAGCTTCAGAACGCTGTCCCGGACAACTGAAGGGCGGGGAAGATCACTGTCGGTTTCTACGACAGAACGCAGCAGTCGATTGATAGCCGCCAGGTCTGTGCCCAGCTTGTCGTGAAGGTTCATATGGCTTCGCTCCTTATGCGCTCCTTTTCAGGTAAGCGTCGATTTCATGCTTCAGCTCTCGGAACAGCCTATCGGGTGATGGATCCTTTAACAGTGCGAGCTGCACCCGCTTATGAAAGGGGAGGAGCCTGGACAGCAGCTTCCACTCCTTGCGCTTAACCGCAAGCCGATAGAGAAGACCTGTCAGATAATCCCCGTCCAGAATGCTTCGGGTCAGATTGGAATTGTCCCGGACCGCGAGCTCCTTGTGTCTCGTGATAGCCGCATGAATAAGCATGCAGCAGGCGAGCACGGTCATTTTCCGGGAGTAGGCCAGCTCATAAGCATTCAGCAGATTGGCAATGTCTTGCACCGGAGCGCCGTCCATGTCGGTCAGCTCAATTTCGGTTCCGGCATCAATATGCTGTTGGAGCATGGCGATTGTATCCTGCAGCAGGTTCATATCCATCTTGGTTTCCCCCTTCCTGATGAAACGGATGCACAGCGCATTAATCGGTGTACAAGTACCAGCGTTTGACCCACGGAATGCGTCTCCACAGCTTCTTCAGGCGCGGATAAACGTAGTAGTCAAGGCCGAAGGTGCTTCCGGAGCCGCCGATGAGCGCGACGCCGCCAGCGAGATACCACAGCATTTCGTTAGGTGCCATGCCGGACACCCATACCATGACGCCCATGGCCACACTGGCTATGGCGGCTGGCGCCGTGAACAGTCCGACGATCAGCAGTACGCCGACGACCAGTTCGGCGAGCACCATGGAGGTCTGGAACACATAGGCAAGGGACGTGTAGCCGCCGTCGCCTGTATAGAACATCAAATCCATGGACCAGTCAACAATCGATTTCAGAAAATCAGGGACCGGCAGCGCGGTTACAGCGTCCTGGGTGTAGGAGGAAGCGGCTGTGACAGCGTCGCCTCCGGCAGCCGAAGCTGCGCTGACTCCATCCATGGACTTGGCGGGAATAAGGAAAATATGGCCGGGGTCCTTCATGATTTTATGAATTTTGTCCCAGCCCTGCGCGAACCACATCCACCCTGCAAAAATGCGGAGCGGAACGAGCCAGAAATTTGGCGATCGCTTGGCGAAATGGCCGCCCAGGAAGCTGCGATTGTTCTTGACGTGGAAAAACTCGTGCAGCAGATAGTGATATACCTTGTTGAATCCGCATACCTGGAACAGGTACACCATATTGATCAGATGCTTGACCGCCATGGCGGGGAACCCGCTTAGCCGCATCATTTTGCCGGGCAGACCGACATTGGCAACCCCGTAACGGCTGCCGATACAGACCATCGTGCCGTGGAACGTCGGTTTGTAAGATTTTTGCGGTTTGTTGAGCAGTTCGGCCGTAATATTGTAGGCGATGACGGGTGCTGCAAGCTCCGCATTCTCGACCATCTGAGGAACCGGTGCAGCTGCCCCTTCCGGAATGTAGAAGATGTTGTCCCCTACCACATATACGTTGGGATGCGCCGGGATTTGCAGCTTGTCATTGGTCAAAATCCGTTTTCTGCCCTTCTGCTCCACGTCCATGCTGCCTACGACGTCCGAGCCTTCAACACCTGCCGTCCAGATCACTGTGCGCGAGCGGATATCGCTGTCGCCAACGGTGACGCCATCCGGCTTCACTTCCGTGATCCGGGAGCCGGTGATGATGTTGACATTCATCTTGCGCAGCCGTTTCTCAGCCTTGCGGATGAGCGGCTCTGGCAGAATCGGCAATATTTTGTCCACCATGTCGGCCACGTGCAGTTTGACTTCGTCCGGCTCAATGTGGAATTCCCGGCACAGCTCCTCTGTGAACTCGGCAAGCTCACCAATCATTTCCACGCCGGTGAAGCCTCCGCCCACGACAACAAAGGTAAGCATTTCCCGACGGACCTGCTCATTGCGCTCGAGCGCGGCCTGACGGAACATGTTCAGAACATGCTCTTTCAGCCGGACGGCGTCATCATAGGACCAGAGGGTGAAGGCATACTGATCCGCGCCCGGTATTCCGAAGAAGGTCGGCTTGCTGCCTGTGCCGATGACGAGATAGTCATAGTTATAATTGCGTTTGTCCCCTACAAGCGTCTGGCTTTCAAAGTCGATGCTGCCGATCTCGTCCAGCACCACATCCACATTGCGGAAGCCGGCGAATATTTTTTTCAAGTCGACCTTGATCGAGTCTTCCTCGACCCGGTTGGCCGCCACCTCATGCAGCTCGGTCAGCAGGGTGTGGTAGGGACGGCGATCAATCAGCGTGATCCGTATATCCTTTTGTTTGCGCAGCTGTTTAGCCAGCTTCTTGGCCGTGAGCACGCCGCCGTATCCGCCGCCCAGCACGATGATCTGTTTCATGCGAATCTCCCCTCAAGGATGATATAGTCCTGTTTCGTTATTTGGCTCCTTCAAGCGCTTTGGCTGCCAGTTCCACGAATCCGTCAACATGGATGGATACGCCGGAGATGGCGTCGGTTTTGCCGTCTTCCTCGTTGTACACGATCGCCTGTGGATCTTGTTTCTCAATGAGGTACTGTTCGGCTTGATACGCCTGTTCATGCCATTCAGCCTGGGCGCCTGCCGCTTTCATGCCATACTCGCCGTCTTTTGAACGGGTCACCTTGTCAGTGCCGCCGTCCTTATGGAGGCCATTCCAGCTCACTGCGGTAATTTTGCCGTTGATGACGGTCACGGTGACGGTTTCCTTCCAGCCGGATTTAGCGTCGAAATCGTCGGCCTCGGCATAGTAAGTGCCGTCTTTGTATGGACCAGCTTCCACAGGCCCTGCGGCAAGCGCCTTATCAACAAGCTCGGTGAAGCCGTCGATGTGGATCGATACGCCGGATACGGCATCGGTACGTCCCTCATCGTTCAGTACCAGGCTGTTCACGGACTGATTAGCTACGAGGTATTCCTCCATCTTGATGGCTTGCTCGTGCCATTCAGCTTGTGCGCCGGATTTCTCCTTCATGCCGTAGATGCCTTTTTCGGAGGAGGTCTTTTTGTCCAATCCGCCGTCTTTGTGCAGGCCGTTCCAGTTGGCGCTCACAATGTTGCCGCCTTCCACTTTCAAAGCAACGATCTCTTTCCAGCCGGACTTCTCATCGAACTCCCCTTCAGCATAGTAGAGTCCATCCTGAAGGCTGCCGGTACTGTTGCTCGGTGCTGGATCCTCGCTTGCCGGCTCCTGGTTGGTGTCATTTGCCGCCGGGTTCTCTGCAGCGGTGTCCGGGGCCGCCGGCTCCTCGCTGCTTCCGCCGCCGCAGCCTGCGAGGATCGCAAGCATGAACAGCACGGAAAGGGTTAGAGATAATGTTTTTTTCATTTCTGTGTTACCTCCTAAGTGACATTTGTCCAGTTATTGTGAATAAGTTCACAAAACAATGATTCTGACCTCATTTTATGACGAAAATAAGGGAATATCCGTGAAAAAAATCACATCTAGCTAAATGATTCCTCGGATTTCCTCCAGCGACTGAATGCCTTCCTCGTTCATCAGGTCGATTAACTGTTCGGCCAAGGTATCGCCGGCCCGTAAATTCATCATATTGTAAGTTCCGATCTGCACGGCCGTTGCCCCGGCCATTACGAATTCCACGATATCGGATGCGCTGCTGATGCCGCCGACCCCAACCACGGGAATCGATACGGCCCGCGCCACCTGATGGACCATACGCAGCGCGATCGGTTTGATCGCTGGCCCTGATAACCCGGCGTACGCCCGGTCGAATACGCTGCGCCGCTGGCGAATATCGATCGCCATGGCCTGGATCGTATTGATCAGGGAGACGCCGTCCGCGCCTTCGTATTCGCACATGCGGGCCATCTCTGTTAAATCCCGCGCGCCCGGCGCCAGCTTGATGATCAAGGGGAGGGAGGTCGCTTGCCTTACTTCCTTCACAAGCTTGCGCGCTTGCTCTGTGTCGAGGCCAAAGGCCAGGCCGCCCTCCTTGACGTTCGGGCATGAAATGTTCAACTCAAGCATATCTACTGCTTTCTGGCCGGAAGCTTGCAGCCACTGGCAGTAGTCGTCCAGAAGCCGGGCCCCTTCGACATATTCCGGGATAGAGCTGCCCCCCAGGTTTACGATAACGGCAGTGCCGTAAGTGGTCATCTCGGGCAATTCCCGCTCTAGAAAAGCGCGAATGCCCGGGTTCTCCAGCCCGATGCTGTTCATAATGCCGGATGGCGTCTCGTACAGGCGGGTGCCGCTGTTCCCGGTGCGGGGACGGACGGTCAATCCTTTCGAGACGATGGCGCCCAGTTTACGAAGCGGATACAGGTCGGCATAGGGTCTGCCAAATCCGAACGTGCCTGACGCGGCCCAGATCGGGTTGGCGAAGCGGACTCCGGCCAGCTCACAGGCTAAGGAGATCAATCCAATTCACCTCCTTTGCGGGAAATGCCGGCCCGTCGGTACACACCTTGCGCACCGTGCCGTTTATGGTCACCGCGCAGCTGTTACAGGCGCCGATGCCGCAGCCCATGCGCTTCTCCACCGAAACGTATAGCTTGGCTGAGCTGCCTTCGGTTTTGTAGGCAAGCGCCTCCATCATGGGCACCGGGCCGCAGGCAAGGATCGTATCATAGCAGGCGGGGTCGATATGATCTGCGATCATCCCGCCGCTGACGACGGTGACATTCGAGTGAATGTCCTGGAAGCGGGATACGCCGAAGGGCGCGTCCTTGAAGCCGAGAAAAACCTGCGCCTCCGGCAGCTGCCTGGCAGCCAGCAGCATGGGGGCGGTGCCCATTCCCCCGCCTACGATTGCCGTCCGGCCTTCAGGCTCCGGGAAGCCCCGGCCCATTGGCCCTTCAAGCTGCAGCGAATCGCCGGGCTGAAGCTTCGCCAGCAGATGCGTACCGATCCCCCCAGCCCGGTACAGAAAGGATATCGACTCCGGGCTGATGTCGTGCACGCTGATAGGACGCGATAGCACGGGATAGCTATCCCAGCAGCGAAGCATATAGAATTGCCCCATTCGGGCGCGGTAGGTTCCTTCGACGGTTAGCAGATAAATGCCGGGGGCCAGGGGCATGTTGCTTAGTACTTTTGCCACAGGCGGTCCTCCTTTCAATAAGGCAGTTCGTGGTTGTCGTTCGCGGTTCTTTGATACCGTATCATAGGCGATTGTTTCGACCTGTGAACTTTCTCATATTTAACGGGAGAGGTAGAAAGTAAAGCAGAGGAGGGGCAGATCGAGGGTAGATGACCCAAGAATGCCTCAGGGGATGTATCGCTTATGAGTGTGTTCGGAATAAGGTGGTTGGGTGCTTGTGATATGGTATATATTGGTGTATCCTATACATAGATTTCCGATGTATAGGATTACGAGGTATTGGAGTGAAGATGGGATGTCAATCAACAAGGAACTGTTAAAGGGGAGTACGGTCATCCTTCTGTTGAAAGTGCTCAGCAAGAAGGAGATGTACGGATACGAGCTAATCAGGGAAATCGAGCTAAGCTCGGACGGTGTGTTCCTAATGAAGGAAGGGACGTTATATCCGATCTTACATACACTTGAGGCGGAAGAGATGCTGGAATCGTACTGGCGTCAGCATGACGGCCGGAAGCGGAAATACTATCGCATTACGGATCGGGGAAGAAGCATGCTTGAGGAGAAGACCAAGGAGTGGGTTCGTTTTCGAACGGCCGTCGATTCCGTTATTGGGGAAGGGAGCTAGCGGAAAGATGAGACGTAGAATCGAAGATTATGCGGTCGTCCGCGGCTTTCTGGAGCGGGTGTGCAGACAGGTGGGAGCTAACTCCATGCATGACGACATCCGGGAAGAACTGCTTGGGCATATTGAAGAGCGTGCAGAGGCGCTGATTTCGGCGGGGAGTACAGAAGAAGAGGCAATCGGGGAAGCTGTAAGGCAGATGGGGGAACCGGAGGGAATTGGCCGTCATTTTCATGCGGCTCACAGGCCGGTGACAGACTGGAAACTGATCATTCTGGTTATGCTGTTTGCGCTGCTGGGAGTATTTGCGAGTATCAACGCAAGTTACAGTGAGCATATGTACAGCGGAATATACGCATATAAGGCTGTATACCTTGGGCTAGGCTTTATGGTCTTTGTTATGCTCTGTTTTGCAGACTACCAGCGGCTGAGAAAATACTCCAGCACGCTGTTTCTAGTGACGTTAAGTATAATGGCATGGATTGGAATCACCGGAGGGACTACAGTGAACGGTAGCGGTTTGTACGTGAACTTTGGACCGGTTTCAATAAATTATCATATGGTAGCTCTTCCAGTGCTGTTGATTGCGCTAGCCGGGCTGTCCCTTGAACATAAGCAAGGAATCATTAAGAGTGTACTGCACGGTATGTATCGAGGGGCTTTGCCAGTTGTACTTTTTTGCCTTGGGAGCTCCTATGCTTTTGCGGTCTTGTATGTGCTTGGTTTTCTTCTCTTAACCTGGATAATGACAAGATCTGGGCGCATATTGGCGATTGCGTCCATGCCAGTTGTCGCTGCTTGCGCTATAGCATTCTGGATCAACGGAGATTATATCTTGAAAAGGCTGAGCGGATTCCTGTATCCGGACAGCTTGGACGGGTATTTCACGAAAGTGTCGGCTGAAGCTGTTCGAACGGCCGGGTGGTTCGGGCATGGTTTTGCTGAGCCTAATGCGACTCTTCCGAATATTCTTAATGATTCCACGTTCGTGTACCTCATTTACTGCTTCGGGTGGAGCTTCGGAATGATGCTTATGATGCTGGTCGGATTGTTTCTTGCAAGGATGTGGAGGATCGCGGTGTCGCTGAAGGAATCGTATGCTCATCATCTTGCTGCCGTCGTAATCTATGTGCTGGGCATTCGTCTGATCTGGCCGATCCTGATGGGGCTAGGGCTCGTTCCCGCTCTTGGACTGGACCTGCCATTCCTGTCTTTCAGCGGTGCGAATCAGGTACTGGATTTAGCGCTGCTAGGGCTGCTTGTATCGATGTATCGACGTAAAAATATGCTTCCCGCCAGGGTCGTTTAATCATAGCATAGCACACCGCCTCTGCCGGTACCATAGATCCGTACCGATCAGAGGCGCCCGCAAAATCGTAGAATCAAATTCACACGGAGCGATTCATCTGTCTTACTATGTACGCTAGCGGCAGATTCAGAGCCTATGAGCTTTTCCGTCTAGCAATCCATCTGCTTATCGTAAGGATTATACATATCACGAGGAAGAGCAACACAAATGAGGTGAAAAAAACACCTAGTCCCATTCCAACTCCCCGATCGAATGTTCTCACGATACGATCGGGGTTAATAACCAGTTTAATGATCAAATTAAACATAAAGATTACACCCGCCATAATCGCGGATTCTTTTAATATCTTTGCCATTCGTACCTCATCCTTCTTGTTCGTTTCCTTAATTATAATACTCCATTCACAACGTAGCGGTTTCACTGCAGGGGAATTATGACAACCTACCGCAACTTTTCAGTGTACATTCACGTATGTAACATTAAAATTAGGCGCGGTAACAGTTCAAGAAATCTGTGTAGAATGGAGGCGAACGCATGGTGAAGTTCAATAAGAGCTGGTTCATCGTCGGTATAGCTGCACTATGTTTAACCCTATTGGGAAGCGTGCAAGCCAAGCGAGAAGAACAGCCGCCAGGAACAGAGAAGGCGTCCAGCAATAGCAATGGTCTCCGTGCTTCGGACATTCGGTACTATGAAACGCCATCCGGAAGTCCTGAAGAAGCTAGGACAAGGGGGTTCATAGAACACCAGGAAGCGATTGAGCTTGTTGCTCAGCAGTATTTGCTTGATACGGGAGAAGAGCTTGCCACCGATTTTGACAATGCCGATTATCAACGATATGTCATGTCGCTGGGAACAGCCTTCGACCTATTCCTTGAAGAGGATATGGATAAAATCGTAGCATTCGTGAAGTTCATGGATCTGTATGAGAATTATGCTAAGAACGATGAACTTGCCAAGTACGAAAGCAAGCTTCTAGAGGGGGCTCGGCTTTCCCCTAAAGAAACAGAGGTCGTTCATAGCCTAATGCCAATCGATGGAAACGCACCTTCTACAACTGATCATTCGAAGCGGTAGCGTGGTGCCAGCCCGAACTATGCCAATGAATCGCCGAGCAAGGCGACAGGAAATGCGGCTATACAAAGTGAGGATGAATCTCTTGCTGGATTTTTAGGATGACCTCTTTATAAAATGCGATTTGATGCGGTACGAATTTATCTCTACTCACATGTTCTTTGAAAACAACCCTTTTTCCATCCTTATCTATTTCGAAGCCACTGATTTCAATTTCTTTTTTAGCACCAAACCATAGGTCAGTAAAATCTTTGAATTTTGCCCTAGCGATCCCGGCTACTTCCTCTTCCTGAAGTGTAAAATCATCAAAGGTATTATTGCTCTTATATAGAAATACGTTGGCATATTCATTATCAATAAAGTTGTCCTTCACAACACAATAATGGATAACACCTAATGCTATTAAATCTTCCAAAGCTACATCAATATCCTCCACAGATAGAATGATCCGTGCGTTCGTTCCTTTTTCTCTCACAATCAGATTATCAATGAAGCTGTTGGTTTCACTTAGTACCAAGTCGGCTGTATCATCTATTTCAATTCCTCGTTCTTCGAGTGCAGATTTGATTTCATCATAACGCGCATTACTAATGTCAAGTTTGATTTTCAAATTGCAACTTCCTTTCGTTGATTGTGATGCATAGCTATGTTTCAAGTAGTATAACTATCGGATTTTCTTATCTCAATATAAGAGTCACACTTTACAGATATAGCCACATAGATTACACATAATGGTTATATGAACATGAGCATTACAAGATATAGAGACCTGCCTGATATTCAGGCAGGTCTTTATATCTTCATTGGATGCTGGATGTCATGAGGCCCATTGCTATCTGGTTGTTATCTCGTTGTTAGCCCCTTGCTCTCGATTGCGAACGCAATCTCTTCAAGGAGTTCTTGCATGGTCAGTGCCGCTGCGGCCCCGGACATTCGTGATCGACTACGGTCCACTGGGCGGGCGGGTTATCGAGTTATGAATCTTTGGCTCCCGTCATAATATCCTCGGCATAATGGCATGCCGCTTGGTGGCCGCTGCCCGGATCAATCTCGCGCAGCGCGGGCACCTCGCTCTGGCAGCGGACGGTGGCATACATGCAGCGCGTGTGGAAACGGCAGCCGGACGGCGGATCAATCGGGGAGGGGACATCCCCCTTCAGGATGATTCGCTCTTTTTTATGTTCAGGGTCCGGTCTCGGAATCGCGGACAGCAGCGCCTGCGTATACGGATGCTGGGGCTGCCGGAACAGGGAGTGCTTATCCGCAATCTCCACGATGGTGCCGAGGTACATGACAACGATGCGATCGGAGATGTGGCGGACAACCCCGAGGTCATGGGAAATGAACAGATACGTCAGCTTGAACTCCTTCTGCAGCGACTTCATCAGGTTCAGCACCTGGGCTTGGATGGATACATCGAGTGCAGACACGGCCTCATCGCTGATAATCAGCCTCGGATTGACGGACAGGGCGCGGGCGATGCCGATCCGCTGTCGCTGGCCGCCGCTGAATTCATGGGGATAGCGGTCAGCCTGGTACGCGGACAAGCCGACGGTCTCCAGCAGCTCAATCGCTCTGGCCCGCCGCTCCTTCCTCGGCACGATGTTCTGGATTTCCATCGCCTCCTCGAGCATCTGTGCCGCCGTCTTCCGTGGATTGAGAGAAGCGTAGGGGTCCTGGAAAATCATCTGCAGCTCTTTGCGCCTCCGGTTCATCTGTCCTTTGCTGAGTGACAGCAGATTGACGCCATCGAACAGCACCTCGCCGGAAGTCGGCTCATCCAGGCGCAGAATGGCTCGCCCGGTCGTTGATTTGCCGCAGCCGGATTCCCCGACAATGCTGACCGTCTCACCTTCATATATGGAGAATGTAATATCATCAACCGCCTTCACCACGTTGACCGTTCTTCCAAGGATCCCGCCCTTGATCGGAAAATATTGCTTTAAATGCCTCACGACGAGCAGCTCGTTCTTCATGATTCCCCATGCACCTCCGTCCCGGATTCCCACTGGTCTGTGTACATCCAGCATCGGACCTGCTGCTGCCCTGAATCGAGCATCTTCAGATCCGGCAGCTTCTCGTAGCATTGCTGCGCGGCATGAGGACAGCGGGGGGCGAAGCTGCAGCCTGCCCGCTCCTCAAAAGGGCTGGGCACCGAGCCGGTGATCGGCTCGAGCTCCTCTTGGTCGATGTCATGCCGGGGGAGGGAGTTAAGCAGCCCGATGGTATAGGGATGCTTCGGCTGCCGGAACAGCGTCCGGACATCGGCGTACTCCACGATCTTGCCGCAGTACATGACCGCAACATCATCGCAGGTTTCGGCCACGATCCCCAGGTCATGTGTAATCATGATGATGGACATATGCAGCTTCTGCTGCAGCTCCTTCATCAGCTCCAGAATTTGGGCCTGGATGGTCACATCCAGTGCCGTTGTCGGCTCATCGGCAATCAGCAGATCGGGATTGCAGGCCAGCGCCATGGCAATCATGACCCGCTGCCGCATTCCCCCGGACAGCTGGAACGGGTATTGCCGTGCGCGTTTCTCCGGAGAAGGAATGCCGACAAGCCGCAGCATGTCCACGGTTCTTCGGAGCGCTTCTTTTGAGCCAAGACCCTCGTGAATTCGATAGGCTTCAGCAATCTGCTCCCCAATCGTGAAGACGGGGTTGAGCGACGTCATCGGCTCCTGGAAAATCATTGAGATTTGATTGCCGCGCAAGCCTCGCATATACCGCTCGGGTTTATCCAGCAGGTTCTCGCCATTATAGATAATTTCACCGCCGACAATTTGGCCGGGCTTGAAAATAAGCCGCAAAATCGACAGGGACAGGATGCTCTTGCCCGAGCCCGATTCCCCGACGATGCCGAGCGTCTTGCCTTTGCGAACCTTGAGGCTGACGTCGTCCACAGCTTTCACTTCTCCTTGTTTGGTGAAAAAAGAGGTTTGCAGATTATTAATTTCCAGTACATTGGAGGACTCCTTCATCGTATACCTCGCTCCTTTCATCTGACGGATGGCCTGATTTGGAGTTGCACACGCTGCATGATCCTGCCAATTCGGCAGGTAAAGTTCCGGTTAGCTGACGAGAAACGTTCGATGCACGTCCGCGCTTGGGACAGTCAATCAAAATCAATCCGTTTATTGAAATACCGGTAGGATATGTCCACGAGCAGGTTGACAAGCACAAACATAAGGGACATCACAAGCACGGTGGCCTGGACAACCGGAAAGTCCCGCGCTCGGATGGCGTCGATGACATACCGCCCGAGCCCGTTGACGGCAAATACCGTTTCAGTCAGCACGGCCCCTCCAAGCAGGCCGCCAAACTCCAGTCCGATCACGGTAATCACGGGGATCATGGCGTTTTTCAGCGCGTGTCTGTAGATGATGATTCGCTCGCGGACGCCCTTCGCTCTGGCTGTGCGAATATAGTCCTGGCTGATCACCTCCAGCATGCTGGAGCGGGTCATCCGGGCGATAATCGCTGCGCCTCCGGTGCCAAGCGTAACGACAGGCAGCACGGTCTGCGACCAGTCTCCCCAGCCCGATGGGCGGAACCACCCGAAATCGACGGCAAAATACTGAATGAGCATCAGCCCAAGCCAGAAGTTTGGCATCGACAAGCCGAACAGCGCAACAATCATGACTCCGATATCCGCCGGGGTGCTTTTTTTGACCGCAGAGATGATGCCGGCGGTAATGCCGAGGAAAACCGCAAGGATCGTACTGTACACTGCCAGCTCTACGGTAATCCAGAAGCGGCTTTTGAAGATTTCGTCTGCAATTGGCCTATTGCTGCGTATAGAATCCCCGAGATCGCCGCGCAGCAGATCGCTGACATAGTTCCAGTACTGAACGGGGAGCGGGTCATTAAGCCCGAGCTTCTCCCGAATTTGCTCTACCTGCTCTCGCGGAGCCCCCTCTCCGATGATGGCCTGGGCGGCGTCCCCCGGAATGAGATGCATCAGGAGGAAGACGATGATGGTAACGCCAATGATAACCGGGATCGTCTGCAGCAACCGTCGTATCGTATAGATGAGCATGGACCGCAGCTCCTTTCGTTATTTTTTCAGCTTCGGATCGAGGGCATCGCGCAATCCGTCCCCCAGCAGATTGAAGGCGATGACCACGATAACGATCGACAGTCCCGGAAACAGCGCCACATGCGGGTGCTCGGTAATGTAGCTCCGGCCGTCGTTGAGCATGGCTCCCCATTCCGGCGTTGGCGGCTGTGCGCCAAGCCCGAGGAAGGAGAGGCCGCTGGCCGTCAGGATCGCGACGGCAATCCGCAGCGTAGCCTGTACGATAATAGGGGAGGTGATGTTGGGCAGGATGTGCCGGAATATAATCCGGCTGTCACTGGCGCCGAGCGTGCGCATGGCATCAATATATTCCAGCTTGCGAACAGCCAGCGTGGAGCCCCGAACGATTCGGGCAAACGTGGGGACTGAGAAAATACTGACGGCGATAATGACGTTGAACAAGCTTTTGCCTAGGGCACTGACGATGGCCAATGCCAGCAGAATCCCCGGGAATGCCAGCATCACGTCAGTGATTCGCATGATGATCGTGTCCCATTTTCCGCCATAATAGCCGGATATAATGCCAAGAACGATGCCGAAGGCGGCTCCGATCATGACGGAGATGAACCCGACGGACAAGGTTAGCCGCATCCCGTGGATCACCCTGGTGAAAATATCTCTTCCATTGTGGTCCGTCCCGAACCAGTGCGCAGCCGAAGGCTTGAGAAATTTCGTAGAATAGTCCACCTTTGAGGGATCGTAATGCGTGAGCAGCGGGCCGAACACCGCAACAAGGATCAACAGCAGCAGAAAGCCGCCGCCGATCAGCACCGACCTGTTGGTTCTCATGCGCTGCCACAGGGAGCGCCAGGGCCCTGTGCGGGATTCAGGTGTTCCATCCTTTAAGGTTCCGGTTTCAGCAGGCATGTTGATCACGAGAATCATCCTTTCTTTTGCTTGAATAATGTTAGATTTCTTGCCGTAAGTCTCGCCCATGGTGTTAGAGAAGAGAGGATAGCGTAAATGAGGATGCGGGAATCTGATCTCTATTAGGTATAAATATCAAATAGTAAAATATATGTTTACTGTGGGTAAAATATTTTCCAATTTTCGAAGGAAGAGGGGGAGTAACTTAACATGATGATTACAAACAGATGGAAGAGTCTTTCATACATCCTCGTGATGCTTGCATTGTTGTTGTCGGCTTGCGCGGGCTCGGGAGGGAATTCGGAGCCGCCAAGCACAAGTCCTCCGCCTGCTGATACAGGTACGGTTGAGCCTGGAGAAGGTGCCCAGGAAGGGCCGCAGGAGCTTGTGATCGCATGGCTGTCGGACCCGCCGTCCATGGATCCTCATATGTCGACCGACCAGCAGACAAGTGTGATGACAACGCATATCTATGACACGCTGGTGGTGCACGACAAAGACTTGAACATACAGCCTGGCCTGGCGGAGAGCTGGAACCAGATTGATGACTTGACCTGGGAGTTCAAGCTGAAGCAGGGCATTACCTTTACGGACGGCTCGGCATTTAATGCCGAGGTCGTCAAGGCGAATCTGGATCGGTTGCTGGATCCGAAGGCGGCTTCGCCGCGGGCTTCACTCGTCGATATGATCAGTGAGATCAAGGTGGTTGACAATGATACTATACAGCTGACAACGGAATATCCTTATTCGCCGCTGCTTGCCCATCTGGCACACTCCGGTGTGGGGATGGTCAGCGCGGAGGCCATCAAGAAGGACTATGAGCTGGTAGAAGCGGGTGAGAAGGCAGGCGCATATCTCGCTCAGAATCCGGTCGGCACCGGCATATTCAAACTGGAAAGCTGGGATCCGGGTCAGGAAGTGAGACTGGTGGCCAATCCTGATTATTGGGGAGATAAAGCGAAGGTCGAACGCGTGATCTTTAAGGTGGTCACGGAGGAAGGCACGCGGATTGCCGAGCTGGAGACCGGCTATGCACACATCATTGATCCGGTGTCGCCAAGCAGCATCAGCCGCATTGAAAGCATCGACGGCCTTGAGCTGAACCGCCAGCCTTCACTTAGCCTGTCCTACATCGGATTCAACATGGATAAGAAGCCGTTTGATGATAAGCGGGTGCGGCAGGCGCTGTCCATGGCGATCAACAAAGATGAGATTATCGAGGGTGTTTTTGAGGGGACGGGAATTCCGGCAGTCGGTCCTTTAGCTCCCGATGTGTTCGGTTATGACCCTTCGGTTCAGCCGATCAGCTACAATATCGAGCAGGCCAAACAGCTGTTGGCCGAAGCGGGGTATGAGCAGGGATTCTCCACCACATTGTGGACCAATGACAATCCAGACCGCGTGAAAGTGGCTGAATACGTGCAGTCGAAATTGAAGGAGATCAACGTCGATGTAAAAATCGAAGTTGTAGAATGGACCGCATACTTGTCCCAAACGGCCGAAGGGCAGCATGATATGTTTGTGCTCGGATGGTCGACCGTTACGGCCGATGCTGATTACGGGTTGTACCAGGTGTTCCACTCCGTGAATGTTGGCGAACCGGGCAACCGGACCTTTACCCAGGACAGCGAGCTGGATCAGCTGCTTGAGGAGGGCCGGCGAGAGAGCGACCCGGAGAAACGGAAGGCTCTATATAAAGAGGCACAGGAGAAGCTGGTTGATATCGCTCCGATGCTGTACATCCATCACCAGGAGTACTTGAATGGTGTCAGCAGCAAGGTCGAGGGCTTCTGGAGACATCCGAACGGCATCATGATGCTGCATGACGTTTCCATTCAGCCTTGACGTGAAGGGAGATTCACCTGCTGAATGATTCATCATGTGAAGGGAAGGTTGGCAGGCTATAGCTTGTGACAACCAACGGGTTGTGACAACGGCAGATGGCGGCGTACAGGAGCGAATCCTGCGCCGTCTTTTTTTTATTGTGGCCCCAAAAAAATCATCCTCCAATCCCAATAACCACCATGAATTTCCTCTATTTCACTTCAACTGGGTGACAGATACAGTTTGTAAATTTTATTAAAAATGTTATATTGAATTTACTAACACGAGTGAGGGAGGATCGCGTGTATGGCGAATTTAAAGGAAATTGCCAGACTTGCTGACGTTTCGGTGTCTACCGTATCGAATGTGCTTAACGGGCGGAAGAACGTAGGCCGGGAAACGAGAGAGCGTGTGCTGCAAATCTGCTCAGAGCAAGGGTATTTCGCGAGCAAATCATCAAAATCCGATAAAAGCAACACCATTATATTTGTGTTCAGTGACTTTGACCGCGATTATTATTTGAAAATTATTAAGGGAATCAGCCACTGTCTGAATGAGAATGGGTATGATCTGATCATTTGCACGAACAAATCAAGTGCGAATTTTATGCGAAGCAAATTTGCAAGCGGTACCATAAGCCTGGATCGGCATATGACAGACGAGGATTTGATCTCGGTCGCAACGCCGCAGTTTCCGATTGTGCTCATGGACCGCATCATTAACAATGATTTCGCTAATACTAAAAGTGTCATCGTTGACAATTACCCGGTGATGTGTGAGATGGTGCAGACATTGGTAGACAAAGGCTTCAGACGCTTCGGGTTTATCGGAGGCCTGGAGTATACGCTTGACCACAAGGAGCGGTACTCGGGATTCATCGATACGCTGAAGAAGAACGGGATTGAATTTGACAGCCGGAACTATTTCCATGGCGATTACAGCGAGAACAGCGGGTACCAGGCAGCCAAAATTTTGGTGCTTGGCAACACCCTTCCAGATGTGCTTGTATGTGCTAATGACAATATGGCGCTGGGCGCGATCAAGGCGTTTGAAGAGCATGGAATTCGGGTACCAGAGGATATATCGATCACCGGCTTCGACAATTCGGATGCGGCGGCTATGGCCGGCCTGACTACAATATCCATTCCACGATATGAAAGCGGGTATTTAGCAGCCAAGGAGCTGCTCGAGATGATCAAGGGGACGGCGAGGAAAGAACCGTTCAAGCTTAATGCCACCATTCAGTGGAGAAAAAGTGTGAAATAACAGTACTTCAAATTTTTTGTAAAAAAAGGTGGTGTTTTTAGTAAAAAAATCGTATAATTTTACTTACGGTTAATTAATTTTTTATGAAAACGGGTACATTTTTATTGACATTGAGATAAAATGACCATATGATTGTTATGTAAACGTTTTACTAAACTGTTTTACTAAAAAAAACGACCATAGGGGGAGGCATACAAGTTGAAGAAAGTAAAGAAGATGCTGAGCTTATTGACAGCTACAGCTTTAGTGGCAACGTTGGCGGCCTGCGGTTCACCTCAGAATGATACGGGAGCTGCGAATGGCGGGGGTAACACGGACGGTGAGAAGCTTAAGAAGATTACGATCTTCCAATCTAAAGTAGAAATTACGGAGCCTCTGGAGCAATTGGCAAAGACATATCAGCAAGAGACAGGCAATGAAGTGGAGGTTTGGGGAGCTGCGGGTGACGCTTACATGCAGCAGCTGGTCGCAAGACTGGGCAGTAACCAAGGTCCTACCATTTTCAGCGTAGCTCAGGGCCCTGAGGCGGAGAGACTGAAATCGTATCTGACCGATTTGAGCGATGAAGAGTTCGTACAGAACATCGCGCCGGATATGGAACTTAAAGACGAGGATAAAATTGTCGGCATTCCTTACGGTGTAGAAGGCTTCGGTCTTGTATACAATAATGAGCTGGTGAATCCTTCGGATATTACGGACCTGGATTCCTTCACGAAGTTCCTGGAGCAGATGAAAGCTGAAGGCAAGAACGGACTGAGCTTGTCCCAAGAAGCCTACTTCCTGATTGGGCACATCCTGAATACGCCGTTTGCGCTTCAACAGGAGCCGCTTGAGTTTATCGATCAGCTGAACAAAGGCGAAGTGAAGATGGCAGACACGCCGGAATTCCAGGAATGGGCAAAATTCATGGAAGCGATCCGCGCACATGCTACCAACCCGATGGAAATCAAATATGACACTCAAATGGGTGACTTTGCTACAGGAAGAACAGCGATGGTTCACCAAGGTAACTGGAGCTTCACCATGCTTGAAGACTTTGAAGACTTCGGTTCCAATGTTGGCATGATGCCGTTCCCGCTGGCCGGAAACGACAAGATTGCGGTTGGCGTAGCAAGTTACTGGGTTGTTAACAACCAGGCTGATGCTGAAGAAGCCAAAGCTGCAAAGGCTTTCCTAAACTGGCTGTTCACAAGTGAAACCGGTAAAAAAGCGATTGTAGACGATTTCAAATTCATCCCGGCGTTGACCAACATTGAAGCAGGCAACCTGGATCCGCTGTCCGAAGCGGTGCATGAAGCAACCTCCAGCGGACAAACGATTCCTTGGGCGCTGAACTACTTCCCGGCTGGTATCATCACCAATGACCTGGCTCCGGCAACACAGGAGTTCTTCATGGATAGCAGCATTTCCGGTGAGCAATATCTGCAAAAGCTGGATGAAGTGTGGGCGAGAGCAGCAAGCTAAGTAACGTAACACCCTTTATAAAAAGACAAAAGCCTAACCTCGCTTGTTAGGTGGAGCGTTAGGCTTTTGCTTTTTTTTCTAAGTCTGAAACACACAAATCAGAGCTTTTTAAATGCAATCAAGGTTTGATGCCCTTGTTCTTGTAAGGGAAGGATAGGGGAACTGCTCCTTGGTCCGAAACTCGAGGCTTGATTGTATTTAAAACGAACTTAGCGAGAAGGAAGGTATGGGTTATGCATAGAAAAGACAAAGCTTGGTTCGCCCTATTTACAGTACCGCTACTGTTTATTTTTTCAACCGTGGTCATTATACCGTTCATTATCGGTATTATATATTCCTTCGTGAATTGGGATGGCATCCCGGCGAATCCGAAGGTATTTGTTGGCCTGGATAACTACGTCCAGCTGTTTCAAGATACACGGTTTTTGATGTCGGCATGGCATACGGTACAGTTTACGCTGCTGGCTTTGATATTGGTGAACGTGCTCGGGCTGGCTTTTGCCCTTCTGGTGACGACGAAGCTTCGGAGCCGCAATGCCGCGCGCACGATGTTCTTCATGCCGAACCTGATCGGCGGTCTGATTCTCGGTTACATCTGGCAGTTTATTTTTACAGATGCGTTCAGAAATATGGGTGAAATGACAGGCTGGGGAGGCATCTTCTTCAACTGGCTGCTGCATCCGCAGTTTGCGCTGTATGCGCTCGTCGTTGTTTTTGCTTGGCAGCTTGCCGGTTATACGATGATTATCTACATTGCCGGTATTCAAGGGATTCCGGATGAATTGATGGAGGCCGCCAAGGTGGATGGCGCGAACATGGGTCAGCGCTTGCGGAAGATCGTATTCCCGCTCTTGATGCCTTCCTTTACGATCTGTTTGTTCCTGACGCTGTCCGGAGCATTCAAAATTTACGATGTGAACCTGTCCTTGACCAAGGGCGGACCGAACAATGCGACCGAGATGTTTGCGATGAACATCTTTAATGAAATTTTTGCTTACGGAAACTACGGACTCGGTCAGGCTAAAGCGATTATCTTCTTCCTGATTGTAGCCGGACTGACATTAACCCAAGTGATCGTGACGAAGAGAAGAGAGGTGCAGATGTAATGAAGAAAACAGGCAAGTGGGCACTTGATATTCTGCTGTTACTCTTTTCGCTGGTATTCTTGTCCCCGATCTTCATTATGGTAATCAACTCGTTCAAGAACCGCGCGGAGCTGTATGAGAACGTACTGGCGCTGCCATCGTCCTTCAGCTTTGAGTATTACCGGTCGGCGATGGAGAGAATGAACTTCTTCACGGCGCTTGGCAACTCGCTGTACGTCACGATTACCTCGGTTATTATCGTGATCATCCTGGCCTCCATGACCGCATGGATGCTCGTCAGAACAGACAACAAGCTGAGCAAGATCATCTTCTTCACTTTCGTGGCAACGATGCTCATTCCGTTCCAGACGCTGATGATGCCGCTGATGCAGGTGATGGACTGGATTCGCAGCACGCTGCACATTCCGATGCTGAATACGCATGAAGGTCTGATCTACATGAACGTCGGATTCTCATCCAGTATGGCGGTGTTCCTGTACCATGGATTTATCAAGTCCGTGCCGGTCGCGCTGGAAGAGGCGGCAACGCTCGATGGCTGCTCCAAGTTCGGCGTGTTCTGGCGAATCGTGTTCCCATTGTTGAAAAACATCACGGTGACCGTAGCTATCCTGAACGTGATCGCATTGTGGAACGACTACCTGCTGCCGTCCCTGACCTTGTCCGACGTCGGACTGCGGACGATTCCGCTCTCCACGTTCTACTTCTTCGGACAGTTCACGATTGTGTGGAACCAAGCGATGGCGGGATTGACGCTGACGATTATCCCGGTTGTCATCTTCTACATGTTCGCTCAAAAGTACATCATCAAAGGGATCGCCGCGGGTGCGGTGAAGTAATCCGGATGGTGTGGTGGGCAGTCAACATGCTATGCAGCCTGCTCCTTCTTGATGAAGGGGCAGGCTTTTTTATTATGGGGTGTCGGTTGTCTGGAACGGTATTCCTATTTTTTTCTTTTTCATGAATATCCCTTTTACTCAGGAAGTTGAGGGACGAGGGAGGGGCGATGGGAAGAGTATGTGAAATGCCGAAGTTGCTGTTTCTGTGCCACCTGACCGAAGGGGATAACGGTGCAAAGCGTCCGGTAAGCAAGCAACCGGTAAGCATAGAATGCACTTGACCCTGACACCGATGTCAGGTGTTATAGTGGGATCACCGTCATGGATAGGCATGACAGAAAAAAAGATAAGGCGGGTGTACTAACAATGGCTATTGTGAATGTTACTGATGCGAGCTTTGACCGTGAAATAGAGAAAGGAACCGTGCTTGTAGACTTTTGGGCGACATGGTGTCCTCCTTGCAAGTTGATTGCCCCGATATTAGACGAACTGGATCAGGAGATGCCCGATCTGAAAATCGTGAAAGTGGACGTCGATGACAATCCGGAAACAGCAAGCCGCTTCGGCGTCATGAGCATCCCGACACTCATCGTGTTTAAGAATGGCGAGGCGGTAGATAAAGTGGTGGGCTTCCGCCCCAAAGAGGCGCTGAAGGGGCTTTTATCGAAGCAGAT
Organism: Paenibacillus campinasensis; assembly: GCF_002272015.1. Classification (GTDB taxonomy): domain Bacteria; phylum Bacillota; class Bacilli; order Paenibacillales; family Paenibacillaceae; genus Paenibacillus_AQ; species Paenibacillus_AQ campinasensis. The sequence goes on from NZ_NPBY01000021.1 coordinate 153,398, forward strand.
GTGACGAAAATGGAACACAATGTTGCCGGTTTGATCTACAATGAGAGTTAGGCCAGACATCCACAGGAGGTGATCGGTATGAAAATCGGCGAATTATCCCGTAAGACGGGTGTGAGCATTCGTTCCCTGCGTTATTATGAGCAGCAGAAGCTCATCACGCCCGTACGCCTGGATAACGGGTATCGAGAGTACAGTCCGTTTGCCGTCGAGCAGGTGAAGACGATTCGTCTATATCTGGGCCTTGGCTTCACTACCGAGCAAATTGCCGGTTTTCTCCACTGCGTCCTCCAGAACAAGGAATCGTTCTGTCGCGAGATCCTTCCGATGTACAAATTGAAAATTGCCGAGCTGAATGAGCAGATTCAGCTGTTGACGATGATTAAATCGAATCTGGAAGAGCGGGTGCATTCGATTCTGGAGGAAAACGGGGGACTGGCGGGACAGCACTAACATTTATCCTAAGGTTGAAGGTGAGACATGGTGAGAGGTAACTACGCATCGATAAGTGCAGTTTCAACGGCAACGAACTATATTTTGGTGGAGGAAGACACAAGCACCCGGACCTATCGCACTTATATCAAACCGCGTGAATCGGGGCCCCTTGAGCTGAGGCTGTGGCACAGCAATGCTGTCGATTCCACATGGGATGTCGGCGCGGTCGCCAAAGGGAGTATGCCGGGCGGTTCCTGGCGCATTGAAGCAGCCTATGTCGCGGATGGCGGCACAGACCGCAATGGGCAGGTTGTACCAGGGACCAGCGTTCAGGTTATGTTCGGCGGGCAGCCGGACAAGGAGGTCGCGCCAAGCGAGACATTCTGGAGTGACCCGGTGCAGATCGAACTGTCCGAGGGGCATGATCTGGCCTTTACTTGGACCATTACAACATCTTCTTCGGGTGCATCGGTGCCATACAATACCGAAGGACTGCTCGTATCAGCGTATGAGGCTGAGGGGAATCAGGCAAAGGACGGGCCTCACGATAAGTTCATCCCGGCGGCGAATCGCTTGGTCATGCCTGCCTTTATAGGATATGCCAAGCCGCAGGCCGAGCCGGTGAAGCAGCGGATCGTCTTCCTGGGGGACTCCATTACCCAGGGTGTCAGAACGGCTAAGGATGGCTATACGTATTGGGTGGCCCGCATCGCGGATGGCCTTGGGCCCGATTACAGCGTATGGAATCTTGGTTCCGGCTGGGCCAGAGCGTATGATGCCTCGGCTGACGGCCCCTGGCTCGCGAAGGCGGCTGAGGGGGATATTGTGGCTGTGGCGCTCGGGGTGAACGACATCGATATTGGAGCCAGAAGCTCCGAAGAGCTTCTGGGTGATTTAACCGCAATTGTTAAGCGGTTGAAGCAGAAGAAGAGGGATGCCGGGTCGGCAGTCCAGGTCATTCTCTTCACCGTGCCTCCGTTCAATTTTACCGGGGATCGGGAAAAGGTATGGCGCACCGTCAATGAGGTGATTCGGACCCGTCCTCCTGAAGGGGTGGATGCGGTGTTTGATTTCGCTGAACTGCTGTCCTGCCCGGCCCCGGATGAACACCGGATTGAGCCGAAGTATATGAGTAATGCGGATGATCCGCACCCGAGCGGCCTCGCTGGCGCAGTGGTGGCGGAAGCGTTCCTGAAATGGTTCGCAGCTGCTTATCAGTGAGCGAAGCGGGAAGTCACAGTCGGAGTTGCCGCTGCCGCTGAAGTTAGCCGCTGTGGTTTCAGCTTCAGCTTCAGCTGCAGCCGCAGATACAGAAGCAGGTAGGCAGGCCGGGAAGCTAGAACCGCTCCGATACGAGCTTCGCCTGCGTGAACAGCAGCAGATAATCCCGGCCTCCGGCCTTGGAATCCGTTCCGGACATGTTGAAGCCGCCGAACGGATGAACGCCTACGAGCGCTCCGGTACATTTACGATTGAAATAAAGGTTGCCGACATGGAACTGCTTCCTGGCCAGCTCCAGATGTGCACGGTTGTTGGAGAAGACAGCGCCGGTCAGACCGTAATCGGTCTGATTGGCCATGGCCAGGGCTTCTTCGAATGAGCCGGCCTTCGTAAAGGCGACAACCGGGCCGAATATTTCCTCCTGCGATATGCGGGCCGCGCGGTCCACATCGGCGAATATGGTCGGTTGAATGAAATACCCCTCCGGGTCCCCCGGAAATCCCCCCAGCACCAGCTTGCCTTCCTGTTTTCCAATCTCCACATATTCCAAGATTTTGCGATACGCCGATTCATCGATAACAGGCCCCACCTGCACTTTGGCATAGGCGGGATTGCCTACGACGAGCTTTTTGGATCGTTCCACGACCTTTTGCAATACTGACGCATAGACCTGTTCATGCACGATCGCTCTTGAGCAGGCCGAGCATTTCTGTCCGGAGAAGCCGAACGCGGAGGCGGTAATCGCGTCTGCGGCGAGTTCAAGATCGGCGTGCTCATCGACAATAATGGCGTCCTTGCCGCCCATTTCCGCAATAACGCGCTTGATCCATTGTTGCCCCGGCTGGATCTTGGCTGCGCGCTCCTGGATGCGGAGCCCGACATCACGGGAGCCGGTGAAGCTGATGAACCGCGTCAGCGGGTGATCCACCAGGAAATCGCCGATCTCGTGCCCTGGCCCCGGCACATAGTTGACTACGCCCGGCGGCAGGCTGACCTCTTCCAGCAGCTCGACGAATTTGGCGGCGATGACCGGTGTGGCGCTGGCCGGCTTCAGCACGACCGTGTTGCCGGACACGAGGGCGGCCGATGTCATGCCTGCCATAATGGCGAGCGGGAAGTTCCAGGGCGGAATTACAATTCCGACTCCGAGCGGGATGTAGTAGAGATGATTCTCCTCCTCGTCATGCGGTATCAACGGCTGAGGGTCGCTGAGACGCTGCATCTCCCGAGCATAAAATTCCATGAAATCAATCGCCTCTGCCGTATCGGCATCCGCCTCAGCCCGCGTCTTCCCGGCTTCGAGTGTCAGCAAGGCGGAGAATTCGAATTTGCGCCGACGCATTAGGGCAGCAGCCTTGTACAAGTACCGGGCCCTTTCGTTCGGATCGGTATTCTTCCAGGATTCGAAAGCAAGCGCCGCTGCTTGAACCGCCTGCTCTGCCAATGCAGTGTCCGCCTGGGACACCGTGCCGATGACCTGCCTTTTGCGGGCTGGGTTAACCGAGCTGTGGGAGCGTTCTGTACGGATTTTGGCTCCGCCGATCACGAGCGGATAATGCTGCCCCAGGTTCGCCTCGGCTTGAGCCAGTGCGCTATCGTACTGCTGGTTGACGGAATCGTCGCTGAAATCGAGAAACGGTTCATTGTGATAAGCTGATCGCATAAGGAGGCCTCCTTGATAAGAGTTACTCTATGTTGATATGTATGTCTTCTTGCATGACGACATGATTTTTGCATATGTGTTAAGGGGGAGGTTTTTACACCCGTGAAGGAAGTAAGGGGCTTCTTTTCTTACCTTGCAAAGGAGGAGCTTGGCCATGGACGGTACCGAGTTTTACCGCAAAATTGTGCTGACGGTGTCCGGGAACAGGGTTGTAAAATGGTTGTCCATTAAATATGGGAAGAAGCTGGCGAGAAGATTTATTGCCGGCGATACGCTGGATGAGGCGCTGGATGAAATCGAGCGGCTGAACGAGAAGGGGATTATGGTCACGCTGGACCACCTCGGCGAAGGGATCACGAGTCTGGATGAGGCGGCGGTCTACCGGGAAGAGTATTTGCGGCTGATTGAAGGCATCGCCAGCAGAAAGGTCAAGTCGAATGTGTCGCTGAAGCCGACCCAGATGGGACTTGGGCTGGACCCGAAGGCGGCTTACGAGAACATAAAAGCCGTTGTGCAGAAAGCGAAGCAGCATCGCAATTTTGTCCGTATCGATATGGAGGACTCGCCGTATACCCAGGCTACAATAGACATGACGCTTCGGCTCCATGCCGAAGGGCTGACGAATGTCGGGACGGTCATGCAGGCCTATCTGCACCGGACGGAGGAGGATGTGAAAGCGCTTATGAAGGCCGGGGTCAACTTGCGTCTGGTGAAGGGGGCATATAAGGAGCCGAACTCGATTGCGTATCAGAAGAAAGATGAGGTTATCGAAAATTACAAAAGGATCATCCGGCTTCACCTGGACCAAGGCGTGTACACGGCCATTGCTTCCCATGATGATAAGATCATCGACTGGGTCAAGGTGTTTGCGAAGCAGCAGCGCATTGATAAACAGGCTTTTGAATTCCAGATGCTGTACGGATTGCGCATGAATGATCAGGCTGCGCTTGCCAAAGATGGCTACCGGGTGCGCTGCTATCTGCCTTATGGTACGATGTGGTACCCGTACTTTACACGCAGGCTGGCGGAGAAGCCGGCCAATCTGATGATGGTGCTGAAGAATATGTTTAAATGATTGTCTGGAGCAGATATGCGGATATACCCTCACAGAATGATCAACCGGCAGACAACAATAAACCCCCTCCCGTTCGGCTCAGTCTTCACAAGGTCTGAAGCGAATCGGGAAGAGGTTGCAGTTAAGCGGAAGCGTCACGGCGGATGCTCGCTTGGTATGGCTTTCGCTCCGGCTTATTCGCCGGAGAGGGAATGATCCCCCGTTATATATTTTTCTGTCAGAATGGACAGCAGCTGAATGCCGACTTCATTCTCCCCGCCTTCCGGGATAATCAGGTCGGCGTATTTCTTGGAAGGCTCGATGAAGGCTTCGTGCATCGGTTTCACCGTAGACAAGTACTGCTGGTGAATGGACTGGATCGTCCGCCCGCGCTCCTCGATGTCCCGTACCACCCGGCGCAGAATGCGCACATCCGGGTCGGTGTCCACAAACACTTTGATGTTCAGCAGCTTCCGGAGATTCTCGTCGGACAACACAAACAGCCCTTCGATGATGACGATGTGATTCGGTCTCAGCTCCACGGTTCTGTCCGGGAACCGGGAGTGCGTGGTGAAATCATAGACGGGGGCTTGCGCGGTCTGGCCGGCTTTCAGTTGTTGCAGATGCTCGATCAGCAGCTCCGTATCGAACGCGAACGGGTGATCATAGTTGATGGTCTCCCTTTCGGTCAAGCTGAGATGCTGGTGATCCTTGTAATAATTGTCCTGTGAAATGAACGTTACTTTATCTGATCCGAGTCGGTCAATGACGGAGCGGGCTACTGTCGTTTTCCCTGATCCGGTGCCGCCGGCGATACCAATGATGAGCATGGCGAATCCATTACCCTCCCTAAACATTACAATTCCATTATTGTAGCATAGCTTGCTCTTATTTTCACTATAGGGGATAGGGCAAAAGCTGGGAGTTGATCTGGAAAGTGCGGAAGTGAAGATTGAGTAAGCATCATTCGCCTGAGAACAGCTCATATTGGCACGTGTTGGCGTGTGCGGAGCGACCACATATGAAGGTCACATGTGGTCGACCGGCCGCCGTCATGCAGCCTAACACCGCACGCTCGGGCTGCACGCAGTGCGAATGCGATCCAGGATTACACTACGACAGCGGTTCCGCTGACGGCGACCATCAGCATTCCTTCCCGGATGACTTCGTAGTCGATGTCCACGCCGATGATCGCGTTGGCTCCAAGACGCACCGCTTGCTCCTCCATCTCGGCAAGTGCGGCATCTCGGGCTTCGCTCAGCTTGTTCTCATAAGCGCCGGAGCGCCCGCCGACAATATCGGTAATGGACGCCAGGAAGTCCCGCACCACATTGGCGCCCATAATGACTTCCCCGGTCACAACACCGATGTATCTTCGAGCCGGATAACCTTCAATGGTGGATGTCGTCGTAATAATCATAGCAATTTTCCTTCTTTCATATCGATTTGTTATTGCCTGAAGATCGGTACAACTGTGCTAAAGCAGAAAGCTTCGGTATTGTCTTCTATTACGCTGATGCAGCAAGAGGGGTTCCACGAATTTATGGGACTGTTCTGTCGGCAATAGTTATAGTAGAATTTATTTTAAGAATACATAATATTCCAGTCTCACACAACAGACCCTTTACATGATAAACTAACGCTATAGCTCATTACAGCGTCGAAACGGTGCTTAGTGATATTATTGTGGATCCGGAGGAATACGATGAAAGAACTCATGCTTAAGTGGAACCGAATCAGTCTTGTAAAAAGGATTCTGGCAGGAATTATTGTAGGGGTGGTGCTGGCCCTGATCGTTCCGGGTGCGACAGGCTTCAGTCTGTTCGGCACGCTATTCGTATCGGCGCTCAAAGCCGTTGCTCCTGTCCTGGTCCTGTTCCTGGTCATGTCGGCGATCTCGAACCATCAGAAGGGCCGCAAGACCAATATGAAGTCCATTCTTGTGCTGTATGGGATCAGCACGTTTCTTGCAGGACTCGTGGCGGTGATTGCCAGCTTTATTTTTCCCGCGAGACTATCGCTGGTTACAAGTTCAACAGACCTTACCCCGCCCGAAGGGATCGTGCAGGTGCTCGAGACGCTGTTGTTTAACATCGTGGATAACCCGGTCAGCGCATTGATGAATGCGAATTACATCGGTATTCTCGCATGGGCCATTCTGCTTGGCATCGCTTTGCGAAATGCGAAGGAAGGCACGAAAAGCCTGATCTCCAGCGGGGCAGATGCGGTGTCCCAAATTGTGAAATGGGTGATCCAATTTGCGCCGTTCGGGATTATGGGACTTGTGTTTGATTCCATTACGACCAATGGGCTTGCCAGTTTGCTGGACTATGGCCGGCTGCTGCTCGTGCTGATCGGATGCATGCTGTTCGTGGCGCTGGTTATGAACCCGCTGATCGTCTATGTGAAGCTGCGTGAGAATCCGTACCCGCTGGTGCTGACTTGTCTGAAGGAAAGCGGCATTACGGCGTTCTTCACCCGCAGCTCGGCGGCGAACATACCGATTAACATGCGTTTGTGCGAAAAGTTAAAGCTGAATCCGGATACGTACTCCGTATCGGTCCCGCTCGGCGCTACCATCAACATGTCGGGAGCGGCCGTGACGATCTCGGTGCTGACCCTGGCGGCGGTGCATACGCTCGGGATCGAAGTGGACTTCGGCACGGCGCTTATTCTCAGTGTAGTATCGGCAGTATCCGCCGTGGGCGCTTCCGGCGTAGCCGGTGGTTCGCTGCTGATTATTCCGCTTGCGTGCAGCCTGTTCGGCATTTCCAATGATGTGGCGATGCAGGTGGTCGGGGTAGGCTTTATCATCGGCGTACTGCAGGATTCTTTCGAGACGGCGCTGAACTCCTCATCGGATGTGCTGTTTACCGCAACAGCGGAGCGCGCGAAGCAGCGCAAGGAAGGCAATCAACCGCTGGTGAATGCCTAAGCCATTTCGTCCCTGCAGCAAGCTGCACCTAACATCCGCTGCGTTCTGCTTGCCGCAGACAGCTAAAGAGGCTGTTCCATAAGGAACAGCCTCTTTTTAATACTTACACAGCCCCTGTCTTGTCCTTTAGCAGCTGCTGAAGCTGGTCCCAAGCGGGTGTCGGAATGCTTGCTTCGTTTTTCCAATCGTTGAACACACGGGTGAGCGCCTCGATCTCACTGAAATTTCCGTCGATCATTCGGCTCACTGACAACCGATGATAGATCTTTAGCAGCACAAGCATCATGGATTTGCGGTTGCGTATGAATTGGGCTTGTTTGGCTGGAACAAGGGGATAGCCTAGCGTCTCCAGCACTTGAAATCCTTCATCTACTGCTTCGATGGCGAGGCGCAGCAGCTTGGTGTCGCGAGCGACCTTATTCATCTGCCCACCATGAATGCGGGTGGCGATATTGAGCCCTAGTATCGGGATGATGTGGTTCTTAAGCCAAGCGTCCATCTGATCGTGATAGGTTAGCTTGTACTTTGTCTTGGCAAAAGCCTGGTCAAGCACGGCCTTAAAAGGAATATCCCCATTCAATCCGCCAATCACCATCTCCCCGGCGCCGAAGCGGACAGCGACCATTCGATCTTTCTCGCGTCGGCCGCCGCTTACTTGGAATCCGAAGGCGATATGCTTGGACGTGTCGCTATGGGTTTGAAGGTATTCCTCCATCTGATGTGCATCTGTATTATTACCCACCAGTATGATATTGCGGCTGCGGTTCTTTGCCAGAATCGGCAGAATTGCCGGGAAATCGGTATATTTCATCACGACAAAAATGAGGTCATAGCTATCATGATCTGCCAGCGATTCAATCACATGCGTTCGATCCACCGTTGTCTTCCGCTGTATATGATGTCGGATGACGAGCCCATCCTGCTTCAGTTCTTCAGCTCGTTTCCCCCTCGCCAGCATGGTGACGTCATTGCCGCCCCGCACCAGCACATGCGCCAGATAACTGCCTAGTACGCCCGCTCCATAAATCAATATTCTCATTTGTTCTCCTCGCTCTCTCTAAATAAACATCTGTTGAAAAATTAACTTTTGTTGATTTACAATTACAGTAGCATCAGCGCAAACGGCGGATCAATCGCTAAAATTGTTGATTTTGTTCAATTTTCAACATATTGGGGTCATCGTGTCTAAGAAAAGGAGCTGAGGTTCATATGGATCGACGTATTGCCAAAACGAGACAGTCCATTTTTGAAGCTTTTATCGAGCTGATGGGGGAGAAGAGTTTTGAGAAAATAACGATTAACGAAATCGCGGAGCGCGCGAATGTAAACCGGGGAACCGTGTATCTTCATTTTACCGATAAGTACAATCTGCTGGATCAGTGCATAGAAACATACCTGCACTTGCTTGAGGAAAGCTGTATGCCTGACGGGGCGTTGAACAGGGTTCCTTCCAAAAAGCTGCTGCTTAGCACATTTGAATTTCTAGAGCAGAATGCTACGATTTACTCTGTGCTGATCTCGGGCCAAGGCGTGCCCGTGTTCCGCAACCGGATGATGGAGATGACCAAACAAGGGGTCGAGCAATACATCAAGGAATCCGATCTCAACCCTGGTGTTAACGAGGAGGTCATGGTGCAGTTTCTGAGCGTAGGAATTACCGGTTTGCTAGAGTGGTGGATGGTCCATTCCATGCCTTGCAAGCCGGAAGAAATGGTGGATCAGGTGCTTCTGCTGCTGGCAAGCCTGGAACGGGGTTTGACTGTACAGGGGAGTCACTTATTCATTAACAGGAATTCATGACAGTATTGAAACTGAAGCCTGGGGTATGACAAGGATCAGCCGAAGACGAATCCACCTGAGATGATTGTGTGGAACAAGCTTAGCCGCCTTCCAGCTGGATCGTGGTGTGCTAGGATGTTGGGGGTGGACACCGGGGTGGACACCAGGTTCGTTGGGGGGCGGCTGTTCGCAGGTTGCAAGGTACAAGGTGCAAGCTGTAAGTTTTATGTTGCACCCCCCGCAGGCTGTTAACTTGCCAACCGTAACCTGCAAGTTTGTAACGGTAAGCTGAGCTGGAGTATTTAGTAGTAAGCTGTCCGCATCATACCCCTCACGCGAATAGGTCTTGGATTGAAACTTGCAAACCCGGATACAGTTGGGATTCCGCATAAGGGTCACGGCCTTGAGCGTAATAGCTCACATCGGAGATATCGCCGTCTGACAAGGAATACACAATGACTTGAGCTTTAATCGGGTCAACAACCCAATACTCCATAACGCCGCATTGCCGATACAGATCAAGCTTCGGGATCATGTCCCTGCTGCGCGTGGAAGGAGACAGCACTTCGATGGTCAGGTCTGGTGTACCCTTGTATTTACCCTTCTCATCGATTTGATCTTTATCACAGATGACAACCAGATCCGGCTGCACAACACAGATATTGTCCTCCTCCTTCTTCAAAGTAATATCGAATGGAGAAGTTAGAGGTGTGCAGGATTTACCCTTAAACCAGTTGTAAAATGTGCCAAGCAGTACAAGTACCGCATGCTGGTGCTTGTACGAAAGGGAGGCCAAGTTGTATACGACGCCGTCGATCAGCTCGTACCGCTGTTCTGACGCTTCCGTCAGTTCCAGGAATTCCTCGTAGGTGACTCTGTCGTTCTTGTCAGCTGAATACTTCACAGCTCCCTCCCTTAGGACAAGTTCATCCGTTTCGGTATAAGCTGTCAATCGCGCCACATCTCTGCCGTTCCTCGTCACGATGATTTCCTCATTAGCTTCTGCAAACTTTAGATACTTTCCGAAATTGTTTTGCATATCGGTTGAAGGCACTCGCATAACATCCACCTCAATTTAGCTAACTTTATTTCATTCTAGCTAATTTAAACGTGGGTATCAATGAAAAATAGGCAGATATACTATAATTAAGATGAAAACAATGATTCCATAAGGGCATATTAGCTAATATTTGTTCTGGATTTCACAAACTATGCAGAGATATCGGTAAAATGTACCGCTGGGTAGTCTTACGGCATCTTAGGGATGCTGGGCTTGCCTCATCTGCGGATTTATTGATTTGGCTTTTTTACTGGTCCATGTTCATTCTAGCTTTTTGGTTGACGCGTTTTTAATACAACGTTTTTCAGTTCAACTTATATTGTTCGGGAACTTTCCCCCTCTATGCGGAGTCTGTTTAGGTAAAGGGAGGAGAGCGGCTTGAAGGAGATGGAGTTTCAGCGTGGCGGGGAATTGAGTTTGTCGGATATCCGGACGCTGATGCAAGCTTACGGCGAGGACGTCTGGAATTATGCTTATGCGATCACCCGAAATACACATACGGCGGATGACGTAGCGCAGGATGTGTTTATTAAAGCCTATCAACGTTACGGCTCCTTTCGCGGGGAGGCTTCGGTCAAGACCTGGCTGCTCACAATTACACGCAACACCGCCTTTTCCTATCTCAAGCGGGCGTTTCTGCGCAGAGTGGTGCTGCTTGGGGAGCGGACGCCGAACGAAGGAGAGGCTGGCTCGTCAGGAATGCCGTCGTCCCCATCGGCGGAGTCCGAATACTTGGAGCGGGAGGCGGTGGATGAATTATGGCAGCAGGTTCTGAAGCTGCCTGCCAAATTTCGCGATCCGCTGGTGCTGAGTGTGTACCACCAGCTGTCCATGGATGAAATAGCCGCCATAACGGGTCTTTCATCAGGGACGGTGAAGTCCCGAATCTACAGGGCCAAGCAGAAGGCGGCCGCTGATTGGAGAGGAGCGAATAAGGATGCATGAATGGAAGCCGGAATGGGATAAGAGGTTAGGTCAACCTCCTTTTAAGGAACGGCGGTTTGGGATAGAGATGATGGAACGGGTGGAGGAACGGATCCGGACTGCAGAACGGAGCCGATTGCGGAGCAGATGGAGCCGGACGGCTGCGTTTGTCCTACCTGCCATGCTGGTGCTGCTTGGTGTGGGGATCTGGTTCGGGAGCCATGCCGCATATGTTACCGCTCCGGATCCTCCTGGCCCTGGCCCGGTTCATCAGGGGGGAGGAACGATTCAGACTGGCATCCAGCCCGGAGACGGTGGTAATTACGACTGGTGGGGCTCCCCGGAGAATGAGACCAGGGAGGGCAGCGACCGCACTATCGTAACCTTGGCAGCCGCGCTTATGAAACGGGAGATTGGCATCTGGGGCGGCCCGTCGCCGGAGATTTGGGCGGCTCCTGACGTTAAACAACCGCTTGAGCGCTATGATGTGTCCAGCCCTTGGGTGTACGAGGTGTACGTGGACGAGGTTAACTCCATCAAGGACAACATCGAGATGGACAATCCAGATACGGGGAGCACCGTCTACGAGCTTCGTCTGATGCTGCGGGACTCGATTCCGATGGTCTATGAAGAGGCGATTGAGGTCACGGTGTCTAATGATACCCGGATGATCACTTGGATTGAGCTGATGACTACTGATGACATGGGAACGCCGCTTGATGAGTTCGAGGAACGGGATTCACGATGATCTGCGTTAGCCTGGTATATTACGGGCTGGCGAAAGCTTGGCGCGGATCAGATAACAGTTGAAGTGAGCGAAGTGGTGAAGGGGCACGGCAACTATCAACTTAAACGTTAGAATAATCTCACCTATCATATGCACACCAAAGTACGGGACACTGAACCCGGTGTTTTGGCTCGCAATGGAGATCGGACGTGTGTGGTCAGGGAGACACGAACCCAATCCAGAAGAGGCTAACCGGACCGGTTAGCCTCTTCTTTATGGCCGACTTTTCTTCTCTCGAAACCATCGCGCGTTCCCTGCATGTTATGTCGTTCGATAAGGTCTGAAGAATGCCCGGATATCCTCCGCAAAAAGCTCCGGCTCTTCCAAAGCGGTAAAATGCCCGCCCCGTGGCAGCTTAGTCCAGCGGGTAATATTCAGGTTGCGTTTGGCCCATTCCTCAGGGGGCAGTAAGACATCAGCCTGGAATAGGGCAAGGCCTGTCGGAACCTCGATACGGCTCAGTGGCGGCAGAGAATGCGTATTCTCATAATACATATGTGCTGCCGAACCAATCGTGTTTGTGACCCAATACATCATAATATGGGTGATAAGCTCGTCCTTGCTGAATTTCTGTTCAAGATCGCCGTTGCAATCGCTCCATGACCGGAACTTCTCGAGGAGCCACCCTGCTACACCAGCCGGCGAGTCGGAAAGTCCATACGCCAGCGTCTGGGGGCGCGTTGATTGAATGGACATATAGCCGCCCTCTTGTGCGATCCATGCCGAAGCGTTGTCCCTGTAATGAAGCTCTTCTTCTGAGAGCTGGGTCAGATCCGTGGCAGCCAGAAGATCACGAATAATCCCGATATCGGTTAAATGGATGCCGTATAACACTTCGGGATAGTTGGCGGCCAAATATCGGGTCACCCCGGAGCCCATATCTCCGCCCGCGGCGGCAAATTTAGAGTAGCCTAACTGCTCGGTCATGAGTGCAGCCCACATCTCGGCAACGCGTGAATTGTTGACGCCAGGATATTCAGGATGACTGGAGAACCCGAATCCGGGCAATGAAGGGACGATGACGTCAAAGGCATCCTCGGGGTCACCGCCGTAGCTGGCTGGATCGGTCAGCAGCGGGATGACTTTGTGATACCGAAGATAACTGTCGGGCCATCCGTGGGTAAGAATGAGGGGGAGAGGGTTAGGCCCTTTGCCGCGTTCAAGTACATAATGCACATCCATCCCGTCCATATGGCAGATAAACTGGGACATGCTGTTCAGCTCAGATTCGTGTTTTCGCCAATCATAATGATTTTTCCAGTACGTAACGAGCGATTTCAGGTAGCTTAATTCCGTGCCTCGTTCCCAGCCTGAGTTGTCCAATGTGTCCGGCCAGCGGGTATGATGCAGTCTGTATTTCAGATCATCCAGAACCTCATCGGCGATGTGAATATGAAATCGTTCAATAGCCATCTTGAGCACCCTCCTTGTCTGTTCCATCGTCGTCATTATATCCCTGATGCAGGTATGGTACACTGGCATAAATGAAGCTTTTAACTATACTATCTGACTATAGGTGACTGCTATGCCGCAAATCGACCGATTCAAAAATCGTGTGGTGAACATTGATTTTTTTGCTGTGGAGGACTTTCGTGCGCTTCCTGACCCTGACCGTCTGTCTCTTGTATTCATCACGTCCGGAAAGCTGAACGGGATCTTGAATGAACGGCCGATCTCCGTTGCCGCTCCCGGCATCCTGTGCTTGTCCGAAGCTGATGAACTGAAGGTGATGGAGAAGCAAGACGTTGCTGCGCAATCTTTTCGCTTCCATCGCGACTTTCTCCATTCTGTTAAATTATCCGAAACGCAGCATTACTTTCCGCAGACTCCAAGCATACAAACGGGACTGGCCTTGTTTCGAAGAGATGGATCACATACAGGTGTCCCGCGCATTACCGAGAAAGCCTACCCCTTATTATTTGAGTGGTTCTTCATCCTCGGCACGGAAGTACATGCGCAAAGTGATGCGCGCTGGGCATGCAGGATCAAAAAATACCTCATCCAAATATTCGGATTGCTGGAGGATTTGAGTCACGGTAGCGAACAATCGCCTGTTGATGCGGCGCTGGAATATATCCACACCCACTATTCCCGAAAAATTTCGTTGGAGGAATTGACGAAGTGTGCCCATTTGAATCGGGTAACGTTGAACAAGCTGTTCCAGGAACGATGCGGGACTACAGCTATCGGTTATTTACTCTCCCATCGGCTGAAGGTGGCGGCTGATCTGCTGACACATACGGACATGAACCTGAATGATATCGCCCTGGCCACCGGATTTGAGTACGACACCTATTTCATCAAACAATTCACATCCAAGCGCGGGATGACGCCGACGGCATATCGGGTAATGTCTCGCAAATTTTCGAATGTTCAATAGTCGAGGCTGGTCTAGGAAGGAGGAATTCTTATGTTCAAAAACCCGCTAAAGTTGTCTCTGTTGATGATCGGTATTTTTATTATTGGTGTTGTGGCTACCCAGACTTTTAAAGACGGTATAGATGTGAGTGGTTTCATTCGTCTCGTGGAGTGGGCAACCTTGTATGTGCTTCCTTGGATTTTTCTATACTGGTTCGTAAGGTATGTCAAAATGAAGAAGTAGATCAAAGCGTCCATTCCACTTAGATATACAGCTTAATTATTCATGTGCTTAAGTACGTTATCTGAATCATCCACGATATTTCCTTATCTTAAAATGTGCTGAACTAAGTTGGAGTGAAGGAGGATGTCGATTTGGGCCAAAGCATGGCCACATCCAAAGTTTGTGAGAGGCGGCCATGGGGTTAGAAGGGCGGTCTCTTTTTGGCGTGGTTAAGTTCCCTTCTCGAGTGATGATCCCCTCCCCCAACTCAATCTCCAGATCCTCGCTCACTGCTCCCTGAATGAAAGGGATAATCATGCAAAGGTCGTGAGCGGGGATACCAGGAGCCCCCTTGTGCTCTTATTCATAATATTCGATCCAATAACTCAGCTCAACAGCCTCTCTGGCAGCCTTAACGAGTTTCCGCTACGCAGCCCCTTACCGTCAGTTCTACGACTGCTCCCTCGCGGCGCTCATTGCAGCCGTCTCTTCCTCATTCGGCCCATACACGCCTGGCGCTGCCAGTCCGGCCTGACGCATCAGGATGGTGAGCTGGCCTCGGTGGTGGATCTGGTGGCGAACAAGGGTATTCAGTACCCCGGCATTCGTGGTTTCAATGAAGCCAAATAGCTTTACCGGCTCCTGCAGCTTCTCGTCCTGTCCTGCCCATTTGTTGCGGAGTTCGGTAATGGCCGATTCACTGCTACGGCGGTAAGCCTCAGCGATGGCAGCGGCAGATCCCTCAGGAGAAGGAATCTCTTGCTCCAGCCCGATTTGACTAAAGAATACGCTGACACTCTGGGTGATATGCCATGCGATATCGCCGAGCGTGCGCGGCTGGGCCTCTGACACCGCTTGGTTTAATGAAGCGTCTGTCAGCTTGTCCAGCACTTCAAGTGTCAGCTCAGCCTCCTGTTTCCAATCGTTCAGAAATTGCTCGATAGCTGCATACATAATTTACATTTCTCCTTTCATCACAATCCTTTTTATAGGGAACCCCTTAATGCTCGCAACTTTCCCCGAGTAAGGCCCGTGAATATTGTACTTCAATGGGGAAATGGTTCCAATCTCCGTGCTAAATTTGCCGAATTCGATGTTTGGACTAAAGGATGCTGTCTCGCTGCAATATCGTACTATACCGAAAGTTGCCTCCAGGTGTATCATGCATGAAAATGCATGGAGGTACAGTCATGAGCTTATTATCGTTTCTAACGTATTGTGTTATCGCCACCTTTACACCGGGGCCAACCAACATCGCCATTTTATCCATTGCGCATCGTGTTAGAATAAAAGAAGCTTTTCGATACATGTTCGGAGCGACGGCTGCCTTCGGCATGCTGCTGGCGGTATCTGCCCTGTTCAACCAGGTGATGGTGGCTGCGCTGCCCAAAATCATCGTCGTAATGCAGATCATCGGGAGTCTGTATATGCTCTATCTGGCTTATCAGGTAAGTACGATGAAGCTGTCCGGGGATGCGGACACGCAGGCGGCGACCTTTAAATCCGGGTACATGATGCAGTTTGTCAATCCGAAAATCTGGCTGTTCACAACGACCGTCATCCCCGGCTATGTCATGCCCTATTATCATTCAGCGGCGGCTTTATCGCTGTTTGTCGTCGTCATTACAGTGATCGGCTTTATGGCGTTTATGACCTGGGCGTTGTTTGGCATGGTGTTTAAACAATTTTTGCAGCGGCATCAGAAGGCCACGAACATCGTCCTGGCTTTGCTGCTGGTGTATTCGGCGATCGAGGTATCAGGACTGCTGAGGTAAATGGGGGGAGTCGACATGGATAAATTTATCTATAAAAAAAGAGCAGGCATCACGGCGCTGACTGCCAGCATGGCCGACTTCACTTACGTCAAGCACTGCCATGAGGAATATGCCATGGGCGTGACGCTGCGCGGTGTGCAGCAGTACAACCTGGACGGCAGCTTCCAGTCCTCCTATCGGGACGGCGTCATGCTGTTCCATCCGGAGCAGGTGCATGACGGAAGAGCCCAGGACCGAAGCGGCATCGACTACGTGATGATCTACATTCAGCCCGGCTTGTTTCTGGATCTGCTCGGCAAAAAAGACATCGTCAAATTCGATGCACCCATCGTGTATAACCGCAGGCTGGAGCATAGCATATTAAGCCTGGTTCGCGCCATCTTCAGCGATCAGGATGAAGCGGTGTGCAGCGAGATGCTGATCCGGATTGCGCATCATTTCTCAGACATCGATATGCAGGTCATGCCCCGGAGGAACGACCGCCTGATCACGCGAGCGAAGGACATGATCCACGCCAGTCTGAATGACGTGTTAAAGCTTGATGAGCTGTCCAGGGAGCTTGGCATGACCAAGTACCAGTTCATCCGGGCATTCAAAGCGAGCACGGGCATTTCGCCGTATCGTTTCTTCTTGAACAGCAAGCTGGAACATGCCAAGCGCATCATCGAGCAGAAGAAGGACATCTATTCGGCTGTTGCCGCCTGCGGGTTTGTCGACCTGTCGCATCTCAACCGCCATTTCAAGCGGGTATACGGCATCACGGCCATGGAGTATCTGTCGTATATTGAGTAGCCGCTACATCGTTCGCCATTCCATGATCTGTCGGAGTATCAGCGCCAGTGGTCTTATTCGGGGACACTCGCTAAAATTAACAGTTGACGATCGAGGGCAAACGTCCTTTAATTAGGGGAAATAACTCTTTTATCACTTCCCAAAATCACGATGACAGGAGTGGAGATCATGTTGTTATGGAATGGCAGACTCGTGCAGGACAATGAAATTCAGGTCTCTTACCTGGATCGCGGCTACTATTTCGGTGACGGAATATATGAGGTGTTCCGTATTTATGACGGTCATCTGTTTGAGGTGCAGGCCCATCTGACCCGGTTGTTCAAGAGCTTGCGCGAAATCCGTATAGAAATTCCATGGAATGAGGAACAGCTGGTTGGCATGCTGACATCTCTGGCGGAGACGTTTGGCAGGAAGGACGGCATTTTGTATTTGCAGATCACGCGCGGGGTGGCCAAGCGTTCGCACCTGTTTCCGGAAGCGGCTGAGCCGGTGATGCTGGGATACTGCGAAGAGGCTGCACGGCCGGTGGATCAGCTGAAAAAGGGCATTGCCGTCATTTCCCTGGAAGATGAGCGCTGGCACAAATGCCATATCAAATCGCTGAACTTGCTGGCGAACACGCTGGCGCGTCAGGAAGCGGCCGAGGCCGGAGCCGAAGAGGCGGTTCTCATTCGCGACGGACGGGTGACAGAAGCGACTTCATCCAATGTGATGATGGTCAAGAACGGAACAATCTACACCCATCCGAACGGACCGTGGATTTTGGACGGCATTACGAAGCAGGTGGTTGAGCGGTTGGCGAAGCAAAGCGGTATTCCATACCAGAACACCGCCTTTACCCTGGAGGAGCTGCTGGAGGCCGACGAGGTGTTTATCACCAGCACGATCAAGGAAGTGATGCCGGTTACGATCATTAACGGTACGCAGGTGGGGTCGGGGATTCCCGGCGTCATTACCCAGCTGCTGCAGAACGGATTCGAGCAGAAGATTGGGCTTGCCGAAGCGCCGGGACTGCGCTGACTAGCACGTAAATTTAAACCTTCTTTCCTGGAGCAGGGAAGGAGTTCAGCCTGTTGAGACCGTTCGCGCTCAGCAGGCTTTTATTATGCCTGTGTTACCTCCATCAGCTCACGCTATTTCCTGGTCATGTCTAATCGTTGTTGTACATGATTCGACATTGGCAATATATCATGATATATTATAATATATATCAAGTCCTTTTGGAGGATATGCGGGAGGATTATCATGAGTGACACGACCTCGTCCAAACCGATGTACGAGAAGATCTTTGATGATATGAAGCGGCAGATTTTGTCGCAGGACTATAAGCCAGGGGATCGGATTCCTTCGGAGAAGGAGCTGGCCGAAGCGTATCATGTGAGCCGAATCACGAGCAAGAAGGCGATGGAGCTGCTGGCGGCCGAGCGGATGATCGTGCGAAAGCCGGGGCGCGGCTCGTTCGTGGCAGACCCGGAGGCTGACTTGGGGGATGCGGCGGTGAGCGGGCAGCATGAAGGCAGCGCGGGAATGAAACGGGCCGGGCAAGAGCAGGCCGGGAAGCTGATCGGCGTGGTCCTGACCGATTTTGCCGGGAGCTACGGCACCCGCTTGATCTATGGAATGGAGGATGCCGCGCGGGAATTGGACGGCTTTCTGGTGCTGCGGCGGACATTCGGCGTCCAGGAGAACGAAGAGGCCACGATTCGCAAGCTGCTTCAGCTTGGCGTCGACGGGCTGATCGTGTTTCCGGCACAGGGAGAGTTCTTTAACGCCGAAATTCTCAAGCTGGTCATTGAGCGTTTTCCGCTCGTCCTGATCGACCGGGAGATCAAAGGGGTGGCTGCGGCCTCGATCAGCACAGACAATACGAAGGCGGCTTCTGTGGCGGCCGAGCATCTGTTCGACCTCGGGCATACGCATATTGCCCTCTTGTCCCCGCCGCCGGTGGATACGTCTGCGGTCGAGGACCGGATTGAGGGCTTCGTCCAGGCCCATGCCGGACGCGGCGTGGCGGTGGACCGCAGCCTGTGGATTAGCGATCTGACTTCCACGCTGCCGAACTCCTTCAATGATGAGAATATTGAGCGGGATATTAGCAGAATTATGCGGCATCTTCAGGAGCATCCATCGATTACGGCGATTTTTGCGATTGAATATTATATTGCTCTGCTGGCGAAGGCTGCTGCAACACGCCTGGGGTTAAGCATCCCGGGAGATCTTTCGATCATCTGCTTCGACAGCCCGCCATTTCGGATCGGGGAAGGATACGCCTTCACCCACATGCGCCAAAACGAAGAAGGCATGGGCAAGCTGGCGGTGGAGAACGTGCTGGCCATCATGGAGCAGGAGCCGGCTGCGAACAAGATCAAGCTTCCGGCTCAGCTGGTGCAGGGGGAATCCACAGGCCCGGCCCGTCACCACAACAAGTAGCGGCGCTGAGACCATGCTCCATGCCTGTCCCACTATGGAGCATGATTATCCAAGGGGATTGTCTGCGCAGTCGTCGTAGGACCGTAGGACATGAGCACATGCCAATATAGAACGGAAAGGATCTCAAATTCCACAGTATCGTGGAGATTGAGGTCCTTTTGCGTTGGTCCGCTAAATGTGCGGGGCCGTTCAGATTCGACTAGATGATATATGTATTCATATCAGTGAACCGCTCGTTTTTGTTTATTGACATAATGATATCATGCCAATATACTATATTTACTGAAAGCGCTTTATATTTATCAAGCCTAAATCAAGGGGAGGTTTATGTATGAGAAAGTGGCTGATCATGATGCTGACGGTGGTGATGTTCGGCGGACTGCTGGCAGGCTGCGGAGGCAGCGGTGGCAGTGGAGCCGAGGGAAGCAGCAGCGGCAAGGTTCAATTGACCTTTTGGGGCGATTGGGGCGGCGAAGGCCAGAAGCAGTTTGAGACGATGGTGGATGCATTCAACAAATCGCAGGATCGAATCGAGGTCAAATACGTGCTGCAGCAGGACATGGTCACGAAGTTTCTGACCGCTGCCACGAGCGGTGGAGCGCCGGACATTCTGTTCTGGGACCGCTGGAGAACCTCGCTTTATGCACCGAAGAACGTGCTGCGGCCTATTGACGAATACATGACCAGGGACGGCTTGAACGAAGGGGATTTTTACGAGGAATCGTTAAAGGAACTTACGCATAACGGCAAGCTCTACGGTCTGCCGTTAACGGTAGACGCCCGGGCGTTGTTCTATAACAAGAAGATGTTTGCAGACGCAGGGCTGGAGCCGCCGACGAACTGGAATGAATTGGAGCAGGCGGCCAAGGCGCTTACGGTATGGAATGGCAGCAAGCTGGAGGTGGCCGGCTTCTCAATGGGCGATCCGGGGCTGTTTAACATGTACTTGCAGCAGGCTGGCGGCCAGATGATGACTGAGGATGGGAAGACGAATTTCAACAACGATCAGGGCAGACAGGTACTGGCGTTTTGGCAGCGCTTGCTGAACGAGCACAAGGTGTACAAAATCGGCTTTGAGGAAGGGCTCGGGGAAGGCACCGATGCGTTTGTGACCGGCAAAGTGGCGATGCTGTACACCGGCCCGTGGATGATGAGCACGTATAACAAATACGGCCAGGATCTCGATTACGGCATCGTGCCGCCGCCGAGCGGGCCAAATGGCGGACAGGGCAGTGTGATGGGAGGCTTCGGTCTGGTCATTCCGCAGGGCTCCAAGCATCCGGAGGAAGCGTGGGAATTCATTAAATGGTGGACGGCGAACAAGGACAACGCCCTGCTGTGGGCCAAAACGAGCCTGAACATGCCTGGCTTCAAGCCGGCGCTGGAAGATCCATTCTTCACCGAAGATCCGCTGTGGAAGCCATTTACGGAGACGCTGGAGTTTGCCAAGACACGTCCGACGCATCCGGGCTACTCCGTCATGGAGGAGAACGCGGTGATCCCGAATTTGGAGCTGTTCATGCAGAACAAGCAGAGCCTGGACGATACGCTGAACAAAGCCCAGGAGCAAGGTGACAAACTACTTGCAGACAACGCGGTGGTAGAGTAACAAGCCCCGCCGAAAGGAGAGGGAAGTATGGCATCCGTCAATAAGCTTGGACAGCATCAGGCCCGAATGGCCTATCTGTTCATCACACCAACCATGCTGCTGTTTGCCGTGTTTATGGTCATTCCTGTTGTCATGGCCCTGTATCTCAGCTTCACCAATTATGACGTGCTGAGCAGCCATGACTGGGTCGGGCTGGACAATTACCGGCGCCTGGCCGGCGATGCGCTATTGTGGCAGACGTTTCTGAACGTCATGTATTATGCGGTCGTGTTCGTGCCGCTGAATCTGCTAATATCCTTGCTGCTGGCGATGCTGCTTAACAAACGGAAGGTCGGGGTCAAGCTCTTCCGCACCTTTTACTACTTGCCAACACTGACCTCGGCCGTCGCTGCGGCGACCGTGTGGATCTGGATGCTGCACCCGGAATACGGCCTGATCAACGGCCTGCTGGCCTATCTCGGCATTACCGGCCCGGCCTGGGTGTCCCAGACGGAGACGGCGATGCTGTCGATCATCGTGATGACGCTGTGGCAATCGGTCGGCTCCAACATGATCATTTATTTGGCGGGACTGCAGGGCGTGCCGGAGCATCTGTATGAATCGGCCCGCCTGGACGGGGCGTCACGATTCGCCTGTTTCCGCTACATTACCTGGCCTCAGCTTCGCCCGACGACATTTCTTGTCAGCGTCATGGCCATTATCGGGGCCTTGCAGCTGTTCGACCAGGCGTTCGTCCTGACCCAGGGCGGTCCGGCCAATGTCACCAAGACGCCGGTGTATCTGATTTACCAGCAGGGCTTCAATCAGCTGCAGATGGGCTATGCTTCGGCACAGGCGTTTGTGCTGGCGATGGCGATCCTTGTATTCTCCATCATCAGCATGAGAATTACCAAAGCGGAGGAGCCGATCGTATGAACGGTCGGCTGAAGGGAGGTCGACGATGATGACGGCAGACAGTGTTCCGCAAACGAAGAGTAACCCCCAGCCCGAGCGGCTGGGCGTGCCTATGAGAAAACGCGGGCTGAACATCATCTTTTACGTGATCTGCAGCGTGATTGCCGTCGTGATGTTTTTGCCCTTTTACTGGAGCGTGCTGACCTCATTTAAACCGGACAACGAGATGTTCAGCATGCCGATCAAATGGATCACGACCAACATTACGTTTGAGCACTATTACAACGCGTTTACGACGGTGCCGTTTGGCCTGTATTTCTGGAACTCCTTTGTGCTGGCCACGGCCGGTGTGCTGCTCAATCTGTTCTTCGGGTCGCTTAGCGGCTATGCGTTTGCCAAGCTGAACTTCAGGATGAATAAGCCGTTCTTTCGGATTTTGCTCATCTCGATGATGGTTCCGGGCATTGTGACGATGATTCCGAGCGTGTATGTGCTGCGGCATATCCCGTTTGCCGGCGGTAACGATCTGTTCGGCAGCGGCGGTTACGGTCTGATGAACTCGTTTTGGGGCATCATTCTGCCGGGCGCCTCGGGAACGTTTGCGGTGTTTTTCATGCGCCAGTTCTTCCTGACATTGCCGAGTGACATGATGGAGACGGCGCGGATTGAAGGTTGCGGGGAATTCCGGATTTTCTGGCGCATATACTTGCCGCTGACGAAACCGGCGCTGGCCACGCTGGCGATCTTCACCTTTCAGGCAGGCTGGAACAGCTTCCTGTGGCCGATGATCGTGCTGAACGATCCGGCCAAAGCGACGATCCAAATGGGGCTGCAGGCTTTTTCATACAATTATCAGACGGATTACGGGCCGATGATGGCGGGCGCGCTGGTCGCGATTCTGCCGATACTGGTGCTTTTCCTCATGCTGCAGCGATATTTCATTCAAGGCATTGCGTTTAGCGGAATTAAGGGATAGGAGATAGGAGAGATAAGATGAACATAACAACAACACAAGTGTGGCAGGAACGGGCCAACCGGGCGCAGCGCGCGCTTGACGAGCTGTTCTGGAATGACGGCATTCGCATGTACAATATTCAGACGCCGTGCGAGGACGGATTGTGCAACGATATTTTTCATTACTGGTGGATGGCTCACGCGGTTGACGTGCTGGTTGACGGGCTTTTGCGAACCGGAGATCAGCGGTATGCACAGCGGCTGCGGGATTTCCATGAGGGTATTCTGGAGCGCAACGGCGGTCGCTGGCCCAATGAGCTGTACGACGATATGGAATGGATGGCGCTGGCCTGGCTGCGGGCTTACGAAGCGACGGGCGAGCCGAAGTACAAAGCGGCTGTGCTGACGTTATGGGAGGACATCAAGACCGGTTGGAATGAGCAGATGGGCGGCGGCATTGCCTGGCAGAAGTCCCAGCTCGATTACAAAAACACCCCGGCCAATGCGCCCGCTGCGATTCTGGCCGTACGGCTGTACAAGGCGTTTGGCAGTCCGGATGATCTAGCGTGGGCGCAGCGGATTTACGACTGGCAGCTGGCTCATCTGGTTGATCCGGCAACCGGACTGGTGTGGGATGGCATGAACCGGACCGGCGATGGCACGATTGATAAAGACTGGAGGTTCACCTACTGTCAGGGGGTATTCATCGGAGCGGCGCTGGAGCTGTATCAGGTGAGCGGACAGACGTCTTATCTTGAAGCAGCGATGCGAACGTTCGGCGTGGTGCAGGGCGAATTCACTTCGCCTGAAACAGGCCTGCTCCCTGATGAAGGCGGAGGGGATGCCGGGCTGTTCAAGGGCATTCTGATTCGCTATTTGGCGGAGCTGGCCAAGACGGCCCCGGCTTCTGCGGATGTGGCTGCGTTCATTCTCGGCCAGGCAGAGTCGGCATGGCAGGCGCAGGGGACGACGGAGGAACTGCCGCTCTTTGGCACCGATTGGGGCCGCAAGCCGGCATCGGGAGAGGCCGTTCAGCTGAGCGCGCAGCTCAGCGGTGTCATGCTGCTGGAAGCGGCGGCGCTGAATTCTGCGCCACGGGCGTAAGGGAAGGGAGCGGCTGGAATGGAGGGAATGCATGGAATGCATGGAATGCAAGGAATGCAAGGAATGCAAGGAATGCAAGGAATGCAAGACGAGCACCTGACATCCTCGCAAGGGGGCGTCTGGGCAGATCGGGCAGCCAGAATGCATCGGGACCTGTTTGCCTGCTACATGAATGAAGACACAGGAATTCTCGATCAATGGTATCCGCGCACGGAGAATCGGCCGGATGACAACTTCTATTACTGGTGGCAAGCCCATGTCCTCGACGTTCTGGTAGACGCCTGGGAGCGCAGTGGCGATCCGGAATTGCCGGCGCAAATCGGGCGTTTCTGCCGCAGTCTGGAGAAGTATAACGGAGGCACGTTCAAGCATAACTATTATGACGATATGGAATGGACAGCGCTGGCGCTGCTGCGGGCATATGATGCATTCGGCGATCCGTGGTACAAGGAGAAAACGCTGGAGCTGTGGCTGGATATTCAGACGGCGTGGAACGAGCATTGCGGCGGCGGGATGGCCTGGAAGAAGGATCAGCTGGATTACAAGAACACCCCGGCCAACGCGCCGGCCGCCATACTGGCGGCCCGGCTGTTCCGGCGTTTCGGCGATGAAGCGGACCTGGCTTGGGCCATGCGCATTTACGACTGGAATAAGGCCCATCTCGTCGATCCGTCGACAGGCTTTGTCTGGGATGGCGTCAATCGGCTGGGCGATGGCCGCATCGATAAGGACTGGAAGTTTACCTACTGCCAGGGTGTGTTCATCAGCGCTGGAGTCGAGCTGTATCTGTGCACCGGCGAAGCCGGCTACATGGAGGACGCCCGGCGGACGGCGCAGGCCTGCTTCGAGGTGCTTGCCGACCCGGACAGCGGGCTGCTGCCCGATGAAGGCATCGATGATACCGGACTGTTCAAGGGCATCCTGATCCGCTACTTGATGGAGCTCCTTCGTTTCGACCCGGCTGTTCCGCGTGTCCGCAGCATCATTCTGGCCAACGCGGAACGTCTGTGGCAGGCAGGCATGCAGCCTTCGCCGCTGCTGTGCGGTCCGGGCTGGGATGCGCCACCGCAGCTGCCGGTGCAGCTCAGTGTCCAGCTTAGCGGATTGATGCTGCTTGAGGCAGCTGCTGCCCTTGAGCGCGTGCGTGATCAACCGTAAGAGGGAGGTTTCGGGATGATGAATGTACTGGTCGTTGATGATGAAGCAACGGAACGGGAAGGGATCAAAAACCTGATCCATCAATACAAGTTCCCCTGTCATGTCCTCGAAGCGGACAACGGCTCCGCAGCCGGAGAAATCCTTAAATCTTATGCCGTGGATCTGCTGATTACGGATGTGAGGATGCCGATGATGAACGGCCTGGAGCTGAGCAAGCTGGCCCGACAAACGCAGGAAAACCTGCAGATTGTCATCTGCAGCGGGTACGGCGAGTTTGAATATGCCCGCAGCGCGATCAAGCTCGGGGTCGTCAATTACCTGCTCAAGCCGCTGGACATCGACGAATTTCTGGAGGTCATGGAGCAAGTGACCCAGGAGAAGCCGCATACCGATCCCGACCACGAGACGGAGGAATCGAAGGTGATCCGGCAGGTCAAGCAGTTCATCAAGGACCATTATCAACGGGACATCTCGTTGTCCGAGGCGGCGAATGAGGTTTATCTGTCTCCCGGCTACTTGAGTCTGTTGTTCAAAAAGGAGACCGGCGTTAACTTCTCCAAATACCTTACGGATTACCGCCTGCGCAAAGCCGATTATCTTCTGCTCCATTCCAACATGAAAATCAACGATATTGCGGCCTTTGTCGGCATCGACAATCCGTCGTATTTCTGCAAGCTGTTCCGCAACAAGTACGGCGTCAGCCCGCTGCAATACCGGGAAAGATAAAGCGGTCAAACGATGATGATACGCCTGATCAAGAGCATGTTCAATGATTTGAAATTTCGCGGCAAGCTGCTGCTCTCCCACCTGATTATTGCGCTGATTCCCATTTTGCTGCTGGGCACGCTGTCTTTTTACCAGTCATACCATGCCCAGATGAAAGAATTGGAGAATGAAGCCCGGTCCAGCCTGGACCAGGTCGCGAGCATCCTCGACTATAAAATCAACCGCTATAACATGCTGTGCGAGTTCCTCGTGCTGAACCGGGAGTTCTCTGCCGTGTTCCTCAAGGACTATGACAGCAACTATTTCCGGATGTACCTTGACCTGCGGGATGTCGTAGACCCGCTGATTGCGCAGACGAAATTGATGGATGAAGATATTGAAGATATTACGTTCTATGTGTCCGGGGATTTGCTCGGGATTCGCGGGAACATTCTGCCGCTCGCGGAATTGAAGCAGCAGCCTTGGTATGACGGGGAGAAGGGGAGACGCTGGATCGTCCATGACGGGCGCGTCTATTTGCTGCAGCAGCTGATCAGCAACAGGAGAGAAAGCAATTATATGGTGATTGCGATCCATCACGACAGCCTGTTTGCCGATTTGAGCCGGCTGTCCGAGCATATCTCGGTCAGCATCATCAGCGGGGACCGTGGGCCGGTGTATGTCAGTGCGCTGCCGATGGATACGCGGGAAACGACCGTTCTCCGCAAGCCGCTGCACAACGTCGACTGGACGGTGGAGTACACGATCTCGCATGCCAATGCCTATCTGAATGCGCTGACGATTTTTAAAATCACCTTTTTTGTCATTATGCTCAGTCTGCTGATTACGTTCTGTCTGATCTATATTTTCTCCAGCAACTTCACCCGCCGCATCGTCCGGCTGAAGAACAAGGTCGACAAAGTCGAGCAGAACAATCTCGATGTCGTCATCTACAGCTCCTCCAGAGATGAGATCGGTGAACTGACCAACGGCATTGCCAAAATGCTCGGCCGGATCAACTGTCTGATCAAGCGGGTCTATGAGGCGGAAATCGCCAAGCGGGAGAGTGAGTACAACCAGCTGATTGCGCAGATCAATCCGCATTTCCTGTACAATACGCTATCGTTCATGAACTGGCGGGCGGTGAAGAAACAGGATATCGAAACAAGCTACATCGTTTCGGCGTTGGCGAAGTTCTACCGCACCACGCTGAACAAAGGCAAGACCAGGGTGAGGGTCAGGGA
The DNA here is from genome assembly GCF_002272015.1 of Paenibacillus campinasensis. Classification (GTDB taxonomy): domain Bacteria; phylum Bacillota; class Bacilli; order Paenibacillales; family Paenibacillaceae; genus Paenibacillus_AQ; species Paenibacillus_AQ campinasensis. The sequence goes on from NZ_NPBY01000021.1 coordinate 180,499, forward strand.
CGAGCTGGATAATATCAAGGCCTACATCGATCTGCAATTGATTATGCATGACGGCGGTTTCGAGGCTGAGTACGACGTTGATGAGGAGCTGCTCGGTCAGGAGATCATTCATTTCATTCTGCAGCCTATCGTAGAAAATGCGATCAAGCACGGGTTTGCGGATATGGCGGATGAGGATCGGCTGCTGCTGATCTCTGTCTATCGCACGGGTCAGGAGCTGAAGCTGAGCGTGCATGACAACGGTGTCGGCATGCCTCCGGAGAAGGCGGCACGATTGCTGCTTGCAGAGGGCGGCAGCAGCGGCTGCGGCGTCAAAAATGTCAACGACCGCATCAAGCTGTACTACGGCCAGGAATACGGGCTCACCGTGGAGAGCAAGGTTCAGCTTGGCACGACGGTCACGATCACGCTACCTTACGGACAGTAGGGTGGCTGTCGGTTGATTATGCCTTCCATCGCTCTATCTCCTGGTTGAAGCTTCACGATCCGCAGCGGGCAGTCATGTCCCGATGAAGCTATGCAAATCTTGCTATAAATCCGAAAAACGTTGCATAGTCGCCCCTTTTGAAAACGGATACAATCGAGCTATCACACGAAAAGGGGTTAGAGATATGAAGAAAACCTGGAAAATCGCGCTGATCTTCACCGTTTGCATCAGCATGCTGCTGGCCGGCTGCAGCGGAGGGGACAGCGGCAGCGGCGAGGAAGCGGTACAGGAGAATAACGCGCCGAACTTTGAACCTTACGGCAAGTATGAGACGCCTGTTGAGTTTACGATCGGCCGCAATACGAACCATGTCAACAACCTGCCGGAAGGGGACACGATTGAGAACAACCTGGCCACGCGCTATGTAGAGAGCCGGGTGAGTGTTAGAGCGAAGGTAGCCTGGGAGACTGATGATATGAAGCAGAAGCTGTCGCTGTCGATGACAACCGGCGATCTGCCGGATGTCATGCTGGTGGACCGCGAAATCTTCAACCAGCTGGTGGACAACGATTTGATTGCCGATTTGACCGAGGTCTATGAGAAGACGGCATCGGAAGGCATTAAAGAGATCTACGGCTCCTATGGCGATTTCTTGCTGGAGCAGGTCAAGGTTGACGGCAAAATTATGGGTCTGCCGATGACCAACATCGGCAACCAGCACCAACTGCTGTGGGTCAGAAAGGACTGGGTTGATAAGGTCGGAGCCGAGCTGCCGAAGACGCTGGATGATGTCTGGAACCTGGCCCGTACCTTCATGGAGAAGGACGCTTCCGGCACCGGCAAAACCGGCGGCTTCATCATGGACCAGAATGCGATGAACTTCTCGCCGGTGTTCGCCGTCTATAATGCTTTCCCGGGACAATGGATCAAGGGCGCCGACGGACAGACCGTGTACGGATCGGTGCAGCCGGAGATGAAAGCTGCTTTGGCGGACCTAAGTGAGCGTTACAAGGAAGGGTTGATCGACAAACAATTTGCGGTCCGCTCGAATGAAGAGAAGGAAGCACTGGTCATCAACGGCCAGGTTGGCATGCTCTTTAATCCATGGTGGATCGGCTATACCAACTACAAGGAATCGATCAAGCAGACACCGGAGGCGGAATGGGTTGCTGTATCCGCACCTGTCGATGATGCCGGGAAATTCAAGACGATCCGTCAAGATCCGATTGGCGGAGGGATCGTGGTGGTGAAGAAGGATTACCCGCACCCGGAAGCGATTATGAAATCGATCAATCTGACGACGGACTTCCTGTACTCGCTCACCGAGGACGCTGTCCAGTACAAGAAGGATCATCCGGATGAGCTGCTGACAGACAACAGCCGCTGGAACAACGATCCGACGCAAATTCCGATGCAGGTGGACTATGATGACGTGCTGAAGCGTTACTATGAAGACATTATGCAAGCGGAGGAATCCGGCGATGATTCGTCGATTCAGGAAGACCGGATTGTCTCGTTGCGCGCTTACCAGGAGTTTAAGGAGAAGGGCAACGACGTGGATGCCAACACGTATGGGGAATACCTTTCCCGGATCGAAGGACAGCGGGAAGCCAACAACCCGAACCTCGAAGTCATACCGGGCGCTTTCTACGGCACGACCGAAACGATGAAGCTGAAGTGGGCCAATCTGAGAAAGATGGAAGAGGAAACGATCCTCAAAATCATTATGGGCGAAACCGGGCTGGACGAATTCGACAAGTTCGTTGACACCTGGCACCGCACTGGCGGGGACGAAATTATGGCTGAAATCAATGGTCGATAACTTGGAACCCGGGATGTGATATAAGATGGCTCAAACTGAAGCAAGTGTAGAGCGCGGCACGAAGGTGCCGGCGAACAGCCGTAAAATGCGAAAGCGCCTGGATGGGCTCACGTATCACCTGATGCTGCTGCCCGGCATGATTGCACTGTTTATCTTCTCGATCATACCGATGTTTGGCGCCGTGATGGCATTTCAAAGATTCATTCCGGCCAAGGGGATCTTCGGCTCCCCTTGGGTCGGATGGTCCAATTTCACTTACATGTTCCAGCTGCCGGACAGCAAACAGATCTTCATCAACACGATTGTGATCGCCGTAGGCAAAATCGTGCTGGGTCTCATCGTGCCGATCGTATTTGCGCTGCTGCTCCATGAAGTGCGGCTGAAGCTGTTTAAGAGCACCGTGCAGACGATCGTTTATTTGCCTCACTTTATGTCCTGGGTTGTGCTCGGGACGATGCTAACGATGATCTTTTCCTACGATGGCATGGTCAATAATTTGCTGGAGTTTCTGGGGCTGGAGCGCATTATGTTTCTGGCAAGCAACACCTGGTTCCGCCCGCTCCTGATCTTTACGGATACATGGAAGGAATTCGGATACGGAACGATCATTTATTTGGCGGCGCTGACAAGCATCAATCCGTCGCTGTACGAATCAGCGGCGCTTGACGGAGCGAACCGCTGGAAGCAGATGCTGCACATCACCCTGCCGGGGATTTTCCCAACCATCGTGCTGCTGGGCACGCTCAGCCTGGGGAATGTGCTGAATGCGGGTTTTGACCAAGTGTTCAACCTGTACAACCCGCTTGTATACGAGACTGGCGATATCATTGATACGTTTGTGTACCGGATGGGACTGATCAACATGCAGTATTCGTTCGCGACGGCGATTGGACTCATGAAGTCCGTGATCAGTTTTGTGCTGATTATTATTTCTTACAGGCTGGCGGCCAAATATGCCGGGTACAGGATCTTTTAGGGGGGCGGTGTCATTATGGTAAAGTCACAAACAATAGGGGCCCGGCTCGCCAACGCGCTCATCCTGTTCACGCTCGCGGTCATCGCATTTCTGTCGCTGGCGCCGATGCTCAACACGATCATGATCTCGATCAGCAGCAGCACCGCGGTCAATGCCGGGCAGGTGTATTTCTTTCCTGTCGATCTGAACTTTTCGTCCTATGTCAAAATCCTAAACGATACGAAATTTTGGCAGGCGTTTACCGTATCGGTTGAGCGGGTCGTTCTGGGCGGCGCGATCAACATGCTGCTCACCGTACTGATGGCGTACCCGCTGTCGCGCAACGTCTCGCAGTTCCGGTCGCGCAATGTCTACATGTGGATCATTATCTTCACGATGCTGTTCAGCGGAGGGATCGTGCCCTGGTATATGGTCATCAGTGAGCTGAATTTGATCAATACCATCTGGGCGCTGGTGCTTCCGGGGGCGGTGCCGGTGTTTAACGTGATCCTGCTGATGAACTTTTTCCGCGGCATTCCGAAGGAGCTGGAAGAGGCCGCCTTTATCGACGGCGCGGGGCCGCTGAGGATTCTGAGGCATATCTTCCTGCCTGTCTCCCTGCCCAGCCTGGCAACGATCACGCTGTTTGTCATCGTAGGGCACTGGAACAACTTCTTCGACGGGATCGTGCTGATCAATGACAGCGACAAAATCCCGCTGCAGACCTATCTGCAGCAGTTAAGCCTGACCCGGGACCAAATGCAGAATATGACGGTTGAACAATTACAGCAATACAACAAGGTATCCAATACGACCCTGAACTCGGCCAAAATCCTGGTGTCGATGATTCCGATCATGCTGATTTATCCGTTCTTGCAGCGGTATCTCATTCACGGGATCGTACTGGGGTCGGTAAAGGAGTAAATCGCAAGCAGAGGAGCAGAGGAGAATGACCATAACAGAGCACCTTACCCAGGCGGACTTGATTGCCTTGGTGGAACAGACGATGGGGCATCGCCCGAAAATCGTGGATATGTTCAAACGCTGTTACGATAACACGCTGGAAACGACCATTCGTCGTCACGAGGACGGGACTGTGTTCATGCTGACCGGCGACATTCCGGCGATGTGGCTGCGTGACTCCGTCAATCAGCTAAGACCTTATCTGATCCCGGCTGCCGGGGACCAGGGCCTGCGGGAAATCATCGAAGGCGTGCTGAAGCGGCAGTGCGAATGTATCCTGCGTGACCCTTACGCCAACGCATTTAATGAATTTGAGAATTTCCGCGGTCACCATGACGATCTCACCGATATGTCCGGATGGATCTGGGAGCGTAAGTACGAGGTCGACTCGCTGTGTTACCCGATTCAACTGGCTTATCTATATTGGAAGAATACTGGGGAAACCCGCCATTTCACCGCCGAATTCAAGCAGGCAGCCGAGCTGGTTCTCAAGACATGGCGAACGGAGCAGCGGCATGAGGAATTGTCGCCGTATACCTTTGAGCGGCCGGGTGGCGGCCCTACCAATACCCTTCCCGGCAAGACCGCTTATACCGGCATGACCTGGTCTGGCTTTCGCCCAAGCGATGATGCTTGTGAGTACGGTTACCTGGTGCCGTCCAACATGTTTGCGGTTGTGGTACTGGGATATTTGCTGGAGGTGAATGAGCAGGTTTACCGCGATGCGCATTTTGCGGAGGAGGTCCGTGCGCTGCGGGAGGATATCCGGCAGGGCATTGAGCGCCATGCCTTGATCGAGGATGCGGAATTCGGCCCGGTATACGCCTATGAGGTCGACGGTCTCGGCGGGGTCAATCTGATGGATGATGCCAATGTGCCGAGCTTGCTGTCACTGCCTTATATCGATTATTGCGCCAAGGATGATCCCGTGTATATGAATACACGCAAGCTCATCCTCAGCCGCCGCAATCCATATTATTACGAAGGCTCCTACGCCAAGGGCATCGGCAGTCCGCATACGCCGAAGGACTATATCTGGCATATCGCCTTGTCTATTCAGGGCATGACCGCCGCAGAGGAGGCGGAGAAGCTGGATATTCTGGATATGTTCGAGCGAACGGACGCCGGCACGGGGCTGGTGCATGAAGGATTTCATAAGGATAACCCGGCGCAGTATACCCGGGAGTGGTTCTCCTGGTCCAACGCCATGTTTGTGGAGTTCGTATTAAGTCTGTGTGGTCTTGAAATCAAGATGCGATAGGATGGGACAAAATCAAACGTTCGAAATGGAGGTTATGCTGTGAACAGGAATCTGGGAACAAGGTCGTTACGGAGGTTGTTGGCGCTGCCGCTGGTTGTGGCGCTTCTATTCACATCGGTAATCGGGGCGGCTCCGGTTCAGGCCGCTTCGTTCGGCCCGGCGGATGCGGATGCGGCGATCCGGGCGTTCAACGCCAAGTTTTGGGACCCGCAGGCCAAATATTTCTGGGCGGACTCGAACCGCGGCGACAACTACCAGAGCTTCTGGGTTGAAGCCGAGCTGTGGGAGATGGTGATGGACGCGTATCTTCACACCTCGGACCCGGAGCTGAAGGCGCAGCTTCGCACTCAGATTGACGACATCTTTGACGGCACAGTCGCCAAGTACGGAGAGGATTGGACGAACAATCCGTTTAATGACGACATTATGTGGTGGGCCATGGGGAGCGCGCGGGCCTATCAAATTACCGGCGAAGCCAGGTACCTGGAGAGAGCACAATATTACTTTGATTTTGTATACGATACCCAGTGGGATGATGAGTTTGCGGGCGGCGGCATTTGGTGGCTGAACAGCGAGCATGATACGAAGAACGCCTGCATTAATTTCCCGGCGGCCCAAACGGCTGTTTTCCTGTACGAACTTACGGGCGATCCGCATTATCTTGAGGCGGCAACCCGCATCTATCGGTGGAGCAAAACGATGCTGACCGACGGGGAGGGCAAAGTGTTCGACCGGATCGAGGTGGCGCGCGGCCCCATCCCGGATTCAACACATTACAATCAAGGGACATTCGTTGGTTCGGCGGTGGGACTGTACCGGGTAACCGGGGACGAGACATATCTGGAGGATGCTGTGAAGGGCGCCCGGTTTACGATGGACCGGCTGGTGGACAACAATCGGCTGCTTAATTATGAAGGGCCGAACGGAGATTTGAAGGGCGGCAAAACGATCTTGATCCGCAACCTGGCATACTTGCAGCAAGCGCTGGACCATGAGGGGAGCGGCCTCTATGACGAGTTCGAACGGGAATTCGATGCCTGGCTGGCCTTCAATACAGCGATGGCCTGGAGTCACCGCAACGAGGAGGGAATTGTCGACGGCAACTGGGTCGGACAACTGCGCTCTGGCACCTATGAGTCTTGGTCATCCTCTGGTGCGGTTCAGGCGCTTACGGTGGTGGAGCCGCAGGAGGTCACGCTGCGTTATCCGGCCAGGAGCGCCTATGACAAGATCGAAGCGGAAAGATACAACATCGGTAAAGGGTTCGTGCTGGAGGGCAGTGCGGAGGGCACGCTTCAGCTTGGCGGCATCCAGGCCGGGCACTTCGCCGCCTATAAGAACGTGGATTTTGGCTCGGATGGCGCGACCGGATTTATCGCCCGGGCTGCCAGCGGAACGAGCGGCGGCAACATCGAAGTCCGGCTCGACGCACTGGATGGCCCGCTGGTAGGCAACGTCCGCGTGGAGGGTACCGGCGGATGGCATCAATTCATCGATGCGGTCGCGGTGCTCAAGGATGAGCAGGGGAATCCGGTGACCGTTACCGGCACCCATGACGTGTACTTGGTGTTTACCGAGGCGGATGATGAATATTTGTTTAACCTGAATTGGTTCCGCTTCACGAAGACCGATCCGACCCAGACTCACGCGTATGCCAAACTGCGCGCTGATGGTCTGGACGGCAGCTCGGGCTTGAGCGTGAACGCTGAGCACGGTTACTTGGAGGGCATTGCCAATGGCGCTCATGCGCTGTATCGCGGCATTGACTTCGGCAGCGACAGTGGTGCGGCAGGGGTGACGATGCGCGTGGCTAGCGGCCATCAGGGCGGAACAATCGAGGTGAAGCTGGATCGCCTGGACGGACCAAGCGTCGGTGTCGTCCAGGTTCCGGCCCTGGGCGATTGGGACCAGTGGGTTGAATTGATGGCGGTGATCGATCATGAACAGGCTGTCGGCATCCATGACGTGTATCTCGTATTTCACGGTACGAATGGTCAGAACTTCCCGTGCAATCTGGACTGGTTCAGCTTTACGACGGTCAAAGGCTCGGCGCGGGATGCCTTCGGCAAACTGGAAGCGGAACACTATACGATTGGCGACGGGTTCGGCACGGAGCAGGGCGGAGGCCAGACATACCTTGCAGGAATGTATGGACCGAATCAGCCTTATGCCATGTACAACTACATCGACTTTGGCGACACGAGCCCGGAACAGTTCCATGTTCATGCGGCCAGTGACACCAGCGGCGGTACGATTGAAGTGAGGCTCGATAGCCCGAACGGGCCGCTGATGGCAACCGCGACGGTGAACGGAACCGGAGGCTGGCAGAATTTCCAGGTGTTCTCGGCGGACGTTACGACTCCCGTCACCGGCAAGCATATCGTGTTCCTGATCTTCAAAGGTTCGGATTGGCTGTATAACCTGGATAAATTTACGTTCGGTGATCCGGACGTATTCACAGCTCCAACCGCACCGCCAGAGCCGGTGACGGATGAAGTGCCGCCGGGCGAGGTGGAGAATGTACGGGCGGTGCGAGAGAACGGGCACATCCGGCTGTACTGGGACGGACCGTACGATCTGGATGGCGAGCTTGTGCAAATCCGCCTGCTCAAGAACAAGAAGCAAGTCGGAGAAACGTTGGAAATAAGACGCGGAATCCAGACCGCGCTCCTGCCGGAGGTGAAGAATCCCCGGAACCATACGATTACCTTCACAGCCGTGGACCATTCCGGAAATGTGTCCAAAGGATACACGGTTCGTTTGGACAATTTAATAGGTAAATAAACATGAACCAGACCGAGGTGCCGATGAGACGGACGCACCGGTCTGGTTTTTTCTATGCCTGCATTTTTCATGAGTGTCGCCCCGGGGGCTGTGTAGGTGTTCTGTGCCTGCGTTCTGGCGTTCTGCCCTTGCACGATTATCCCTTTTGTTCAGGGGGACAGGAGGATGTGGCGGAGGAGGTGATAGTTGTGGCAGCTGTGGTAGCCAGGATAAGATTCAATGAAAGGCAGAGGGAAAAATGGAATAAAAGGAGAGGGGAAAATGAAACCAAGCTTATCTCCTTCTCCTTAAATTGTCCGTTTCTTTTGTCTATCTTATTAAAATGGAAAATTATGATAAATGTGCGAGAAGATCGTTTATTTATTTTACAATTTTGGAAACTACTTATAATTCCGTTGAATTATATGACAACATAAGGTACGCTTTAGTTGGAATATTTATACAGATAAGGATTCTATTAAATCCAGAGGAAGAATGATCGGCCAAGGAGGGATGCAAATATAACAAGACCTGCAAGAGGGATGTAACTATAACAAGAACCTGCATCGTGCTGTTTGCTAGAATGACCGAGACTGCATGTGATAGCTGGATATCATAGTAGGGAGGTTATCTTATGGGTAAAAGTAAAAAACGGTTCAAAAGGCTGTTCGTGCTAGCGATTGCGATTATGCTCGGGGGAACTTCGTATCCCGGCTTTACGTCATCGTCTCTGGCGGCAGCCAGCGAGCCGGTAGTCAGTGAGCCCTATGAATGGAAGCAGGTGAAAACCGGTGGAGGCGGCGGCTTTATTCCAGGCATCGTATTCAACACCAGTGAGCCGAACCTCATCTACACCCGAACGGACATCGGGGGCGCTTACCGCTGGGATCAGGACACTCGTACTTGGAAACAGCTTCTCGCCTGGGTAGGTGCGGATAACTGGAGCAAGAGCGGCGTCGATGCGCTGGCAACGGACCCTGTGGATCCGGATCGGCTCTATCTGGCGGTGGGCACATATACGAACAGTTGGGATCCTCTCAACGGAAGCATCCTGCGCTCCACGGACCGTGGCGAGACCTGGGAGGAGACGGAGCTGCCCTTTAAAGTCGGAGGCAATATGCCTGGCCGGTCAATGGGCGAGCGCTTGGCGATCGATCCGAACAAGAACAGCGTTCTGTATTTCGGCGCCCGCAGCGGAAACGGATTGTGGAAGAGCACGGACTATGGGGCGACCTGGAACCAAGTAAGCAGTTTCCCGAATCTGGGCACGTATGTAGAAAATCCGGACAATGAATATCAAAGCGATATTGTCGGTTTGGCCTGGATCACCTTTGATCCTCGGACAGGTTCGTCGGGGCAAGCAACGCAAACGATTTATGTCGGAGTTGCTGACCTAAATGAAAGCGTATACAGATCCGTGGATGGAGGGGTAACCTGGGAGGCGGTACCTGGACAGCCATCCGGTTACTTGCCCCACCATGGTGTGCTTTCTTCGGACGGTTTTCTATACATTTCATACAGCGATGGCGTTGGGCCGTATGATGGAACGAGCGGCGAAGTGTGGAAGCTGAATACGTCCACTGGAGAATGGATCGATATCAGCCCTGTTCCAAGCAGCAGCAGCGATAACTATTTCGGCTACGGTGGGCTGGCTGTTGATGTCCAGAATCCAGGGACGGTGATGGTGGCATCGCTTAACTCTTGGTGGCCGGATGCGATTATTTTCCGCAGTACCGATGGCGGTTCGACCTGGAGCCGCATTTGGGACTGGGACGGTTACCCAGGCCGAACTCTCCGTTATACGCAAGACATTTCTGCTGCACCATGGCTTGACTTCGGCAACTCTCCGATACCACCGGAAGTGACGCCGAAGCTCGGCTGGATGATTGGCGATCTGGAGATTGATCCGTTCAATTCGGACCGCATGATGTACGGTACTGGGGCAACCATCTATGGGACCGATAATTTAACGGAATGGGACCGGGGCGGCAAAATCGATTTGAAAGTGATGGCCGAGGGAATTGAGGAAACCTCGGTGACCGCCTTGATCAGCCCGCCATCGGGCGCTCATCTGCTTAGCGGCTTGCTTGACGTGACCGGTTTCCGTCATGACAATCTTAACCAAGCGCCAGCAAAAATGTTTACGAATCCGGGGGAGACTTCGGATATGGACTACGCCGAGCTCGATCCGGGCTTTATCGTCCGCGTGGGCATGGTGAACCGTTCTGAGAATCCGAACGCGAGAGCGATTGGCTTCTCCCGCGACGGCGGCGGGAATTGGTACTCCGCCGGTGAACCGGCGGGCACCTCCGGCGGCGGCAAGATCGCCTTATCCGCCCACGGTGACAACCTCGTATGGAGCACCTCCGATGTCGGGGTGCATTACTCGAGGGGTGGCAATTCCTGGAGCGCCAGCAGCGGTGTGCCGGCAGGCGCGTTGGTCGCCTCCGATCGCGTTAACTCCAATCTGTTTTATGCATTGGCCGGCGGGGACTTCTATGTGAGCCGTGACGGTGGTGCTACATTTGCGAAGACGGCCGCTGCAGGGCTGCCTGAGAACGGAGATCTCGATCTCAAAGCGATGCCAGGCCGGGAAGGGGACGTCTGGATTGCCAGCCGAGGCGACAATTCCGGCATTTGGCACTCCAGCGATGCCGGAGCTTCCTTCACGAAGCTGACGAACGTCGAGGACGCGAGCGTGATCGGATTCGGCAAGGCCGCTCCAGGCCGGGATGTTATGGCGCTGTATACAAGCGGCAAGATTGGCGGCGTGCGCGGCTTCTTCCGTTCCGACGACGGCGGCGCAAACTGGGTTCGCATCAACGACGACCAGCATCAATACGCTTCCACGAATACGGCCATTACCGGCGACCCTCGTATTTATGGCCGCGTCTATATCGGAACTAACGGCTATGGGATCGTCTATGGGGATACGATGGTGACACCCCAAGAACCCGAGGAACCTGAGGAGCCACAAGAGCCGCAAGAACCAGGACAAGATGCCTCGATTTCACCAACTTCGGCCACCTTCGATCTCAGTCCGGAGCGTCGGGGCGACATTTTGGTTGCATTGAGGCTGAACGGCAACACGATTGCCGGTCTCTATAAGGGGACGGATACATTAAGGGAAGGAGAAGATTATACCATTTCCGGGGCGGAGGTAACGATCCTTCAATCGTTCTTGGCGGCACAGCCAGCAGGGGATCTGCGGATAACCTTCCGCTTTAGCGCGGGGGCTGATGCCGAGCTTCACATCAGGGTTGTAGATACCACCCAGACGCCGGCAGGCAGCTTGCGGATCGAAGCAGTGAGCGGGACGCAGCAGCCTGTGACCAACACGATCAATCCGCGAATCAGGCTATCCAACACAGGAACTGAGGAGCTTGCCTTGAAAGATGTTACGCTCCGTTATTATTACACAGTCGACGGTGATAAGAAGCAGAACCTGTTCTGCGACTGGACCCAGGTGGGCAGCGAGAATGTGACCGCCCGCTTTGTCAGAATGCCGGAGCCGGTCGATGGAGCCGATTATTATGCGGAGATCGGGTTTGCCGAGGCTGCAGGGACACTGGCGCCGGGACAGACGATCGACCTGAATATTCGCATTTCCAAGGAAGATTGGAGCAATTATAATCAGAGCGATGATTATTCCTTCAGCCGCGGCTCAAACATATATGACGAAGCGTTGAACATCACTGGGTACGTTAACGGAGAGCTGAACTGGGGCCTAGAGCCGTAAGAGTATACGTCCACGCTACGAGGCGAGCGGCGAGGAATCTCGCGGTAGGAAATGATGAGCATTATGGCCAGTCATTTATAATGCTGTGATAAGAGAAGGCGCTGTCTATACAGCGCTTCCTCTTTGTTTATATGGAGGGTTCCGACTCTTCTTTCCGGCTCGGCGCCTGGCGGCGTGGCCGTTAATTCGGCGGCGTTCATCGGTTATATAAGCCCTGTCGTGTTTCGGTATCGAGCGCATTGTTGCCGCTGGTTGCTCGTCATTACATCTGTTATTGTACCCATATGGAACCGAAGGGGTTATGGGTGTTACCGAGCATGCCGTAGGCAGCGTTTCAATTGACGATCCCAGGTTTACCTTGCAGCTGCGTTTGTAATTCTCCAAACAGGTGCGAGGCGGGGAGAGCGGCGGAACAAGCAGCTTTCTCAGGGCCTCAGTTATCCTGTTAACGCTGGCTGTTTTCCCTTTGCTGTCGAAGCTTCTGGTCCCGATCCAGCGCTTCTTTCACAAAATCTCGCTTAGGAAGCTTATCGTTGATCACGAATAGATATCCAATAATAATAAGCTGAAGAATGAGAATGATGGTAAGCACAAGCATCCCTCCTGGTAGTGGTAGATATCCGCAGACAGCCTCGGTCCCATGAGTTCCAATGCTAATGGAACCGGTATTCTGCTCGATAGTTATAACACGGACAGAGGAGAAGAAGTTGGAGTCCCCCCAAAAGAAACCGGAGCATGGATTTATCATGCTCCGGCTTTATCACTCCATGTTCTTATGGAACGACATAGATATCCGGTTTCGTAACCGGCCCCATACCGTTCCCCAGGAAGAAGCCTGTATGAGGAGGCTGGTTGTAGGCGACGTTCTGCCAGGCGATGCTCAGCCGGTATACCGGATCATGCATCAGCGTGTATATCTTATGATTGGTCAGATCGGTAGTTGTGTAGATGCGAAGCGCGGTGTTGTCGGATTTTCTCCAGATGACCTCCTCGCGCCAATCGCCGATCAGATCGGCCTGCAGCGTTGGCGTGGCTTTGGTGCCATTGTTGGAGGCGACGCCAGAGCCGGTTAGCAGATTGTACATGGTGTTGTTGTTGTAATTCCACTTGTCGATCCGAATATCGTCCAGCAGCTCTCGGGACAGATCGCCGTCCCACCAGATGCCAAAGTTTATCGAAGGCGTGTTATTGCTGATTTTGGTGCCTGTAATGGAATACAGCCCGACGCCGCCGCTGGCCCATACCTCTACCCCTGGATGGTTCGGGTCAATATCCGCGGCCATACCCCGGCCGGTGTCCCTGCCGGTACGCACCCCCCACAGAATCTGCCCGGTAGCGGCATCCCATACAGCAGCACCGTAAGGTGCATTGGCATCCTCCATAACTTTGAATACTTCAAGTCCAGGCCGGTTTGGATTGAAATCTCCTACATGCAGCGCATCGCCATGCCCGAGTCTGGTGTTGTACAGTGTGGCCCCGTTGTCGTTGATGGTCAGAGCGCCGTAGATGATTTCGTCCTTGCCATCCCCGTCGACATCGGCGACGCTTAAGCTGTGGTTGCCTTGTCCGGCTGTTCCGGGATTGGTGGAGCTGTTGCTGTCAAATGTCCATCTTCGGGTCAGTGCGCGGCCATTCCAGTCATAGGCAACAACAACGGTCCGGGTATAATACCCGCGTGCCATAATGATGCTGGGGTGGACGCCATCAAGATAAGCTACTCCGGCCAGGAAGCGGTCCACACGGTTGCCGTAATTGTCGCCCCAACTGGATACATTTCCTCTTGGCGGAACATAGTCGATGGTCGTTAAGGCTTTGCCTGTCTGACCGGAGAAGACGGTAAGGAACTCGGGCCCGGAGAGCACATAACCATTCGCGTTGCGATGATCGGCATTGGCATTGCCGATGGTGATGCCCGTGCCGTCAACGGTGCCGTCCGCCGTCTTGCAGACGATCTCCGCCTTCCCGTCTCCGTCAAAATCATAAACGAGAAACTGTGTGTAATGCGCGCCGGCCCGAATGTTTCGACCCAGGTCGATTCGCCACAGCCGCGTGCCATTAAGCTTGTAGGCATCCAGGTAAACATTGCCCGTATAGCCGCCTTGGGAATTGTCCTTGGAGTTCGTAGGGTCCCATTTGAGCACGATCTCGTATTCCCCATCGCCATCTAGGTCTCCGATGCTGGCATCATTGGCGCTGTAGGTATAGTTCACCCCATCCGGTGTTCTCCCGCCGGGAGGCGCCTGGATCGGGACATCCAGGTAGTTGTTTGCCCACACGCGGACGGCGGGGGAGGCCGGCTGCTCCACGCCGCCGACGACGGCCCGGACCGTATAAGTGGAAGAAGTCGTGCCCGCAGTATCCAGCAGGTTCGTGCTGTTCGTAATCGGGGCGGCGTTCACTTTAGTTCCGTTCCGATATACATTGAAGGAAGTCGAGAGCTGCTCCGTCCCAAGCAGCCGCCAGCTGATGAACACGCCGCTGCTTACCTTCACCGCTACCAGGCCGCGGCTAATGTTCTCCGCCTGTCTGGGTGCAGCCGACGCTGTGGACACCGGGAGAAACACCGACCCGATCGTGGATACAACAACAACCAGCCCCAGCATCACTCGCCAGAAATGATGTAACCGCTTACTAAACATCATGAGAAACCTCCTTTTTCAATAAAATGATATTGATGATGCTTTTTTTGCGATAGGTTGTCATCTCCCTTCTGGGCTTATTTATGCCCGCTGGAGAACGGCGGATGGACACCGCTGAGGGCAGACCCGTCTTCCACACAGCAAGGCATTACCACATCTATAGATTACATCATAATGTAATATTTTACTATTATTTCCTATAAAAATGTCGATGCTGAGTGTAATCTTTGCTCAAAAAAAGAAGCGCTGGAGAATCATGAATAAATGACCCTTCAGTGCTTCTTTCTATTTTCCTATCCAGATTCACGGAACCACCTGCTATAGACGTGCTGCAACATGTCCCATGAGATCTGTACCCCGCAGGGAGGACGGGAATCCAGGATTCTTATTATGCCCAGTCCCGGCGCAGCGTGAACAGGTCCTTAAGCTCATCGGTGGACAGCTCGGTAATCCAGCCTTCGCCGCTGGAAATAATCTGATCGCTGAGCTGCTGCTTGCTTTCCAGCATCTCGTCTATGCGCTCTTCCAGCGTCCCCATGGAGATGAATTTGTAGACCTGAACATCCTTGGTCTGTCCCATCCGGTATGCGCGGTCGGTCGCCTGATTCTCCACCGCAGGGTTCCACCAGCGATCGAAATGGAACACGTGGTTGGCCGCGGTCAGATTCAGGCCGACACCGCCTGCCTTGATCGAGAGAATCATCACATTCGGCTGTGCTTCCGGCGGCAGGGAGCGGGATTGGAACTGCTCAATCATTCGGTCGCGCGTTCGCTTCGGCGTGCTGCCGTTCAGATAGAGCACGGGCTCCTGAAGCTCCTGCTGCAGCACTCGCTGTATCATCTCGCCCATGCCGATGTACTGCGTGAAGATGAGGCAGCGGTCGCCTTCTTCACGCAGCTCCTTCACCATGGCCAGCAGCCGCTCCAGCTTGGCCGAGCGTCTGACGACTGCCTCGGTGTCGATCAGGGGGCCACCCATCTCTTCGCTGCCGGATCGTCTGGCTGACGCGGGCAGCTCCGGCAAAGGCTCCTTCGTCAGCAGGATCGGGTGATCGCAGAGCTGCTTGAATTGCGTAAGCGCTGCGAGTATCGCGCCCTTGCGCTCGATTCCCTCCAGCTGCTCCATCCGCTGGAGCAGCTCCTGTACGGTCTGGTCGTACAGCGCGCTCTGCTCGGCAGTCAGATGAATGTAGGTTTTCATCTCGTTTTTCTCCGGAAGATCGAGCTGGATGGCCGGGTCTTTCTTCTTGCGCCGAAGCATGAACGGCTTGATGAGCATTTGCAGATCGGCCATGCGCTGCTCGTCCTGGTCTTTCTCGATCGCCTGGATGAATCGGCTGCTAAATCCTCGCAGGCTGCCGAGATAGCCAGGATTGATGAAGTCGTAGATGGACCACAGCTCCGATAGCCGATTCTCGATCGGCGTGCCCGTCAGTGCCACGCGGTGTCTGGCCCGGAGGCTGCGCACGGCTATGGACTGCCGGGTTTCCGCATTTTTAATATTTTGTGCTTCGTCGATGCCGATCGTTTCCCATTTCATCTCTCTTAACATCTCTTGATCCAGGGCGGCCGTTGCATACGAGGTGAGCACGATATCCGCATCGTGTGCCTCTCTGAAAAACGCCTCGTCGGTTTTGCGTCTGCTGCCGTAATGCAGCACCACCCTGAGGGAAGGCGCAAACCGTTCCAGCTCCTTCTGCCAGTTGCCCAGCACCGAGGTCGGGCAGATAAGAAGGGACGGCAGGCGTACCTCGTTCGGCCGGACCGCCCACGCTTTGACATGCAGCAGGTACGCGATAAACTGGACAGTTTTGCCGAGACCCATATCGTCTGCCAGACAGGCGCCAAGGCCGTAACGGCGCATGAAGGCAAGCCAGGAGAAGCCCTCCTGCTGATAGGTGCGCAGCGTGGCCTTAAGCTCGTCGGGGACAGGAACGCTTGGCCATTCCTTCTGCCTGACCAGCTGGCCGAGCAGCTTGGCGAAATGCTCGTTCAGCTCGACGGCGAGCTTCACCCGTTCCGGCGTTTGCAGCTGCTTCTCCGGATCATCCTTCCGCGCCGGCGCGCCGGAGTACTTGCGCTCCCCCTCGGACTCCAGCAGATGCAGCTGCAGAATATCCTGGAAGGACAATCCGTCTTCCCGGTTCATGCCGTCCATCATCTGCCGGATTTGGGCGACGAGCGCCGGATCAAGCGGAATCCACTCGTTCCGGAAGCGGACGAGCCGCTCGCCCCGGGCTACAAGCTCCTTGAACTCGGCCTCGGTCAGGCTCGTCTCACCGATGGCGATACGCCAATCGAAGCTGATCAGCGAATCGAGCCCGAACATCGAACGGCCGCCTTGCGCGCCTTCTCCCCCTTCGCCGGCGCGCAGCTTGGCCCGCAGCTTCGGCTGTTTCCGGCGCGCTGCCTCCCACCAGGCTGGGAGCAGCACCTGCCAGCCTGTCTGCAGCAGGCGATGGCTGACCTCGGTCAGAAACCGCCATGCCTGTTCATCGGACAAAGGCTGGCCGAGGAAGCTCCCGCCCTCGACCAGCATGTCCGCCGGGAGCGCTGCGCGCAGGCCTGTGAGCCAGGCAGCGGCACGCTCATGGATGTGAGTGTCCCATGCTTCGGGCCACGAGCCAAGTGCCGAGCCGCCATCCTTGAGGCCGATCGGGATCAGCTGCCCGGCATCCTGTTTGTCCTGGAGCATAAGCAAGAGCCGCCAATCGTGCGCCTCCTCGTCCGGCTCCAGCAGCTGAAGCAGCGGGCGAAACGGTGCCGTATCCGGCCGCCATCCGATATGGATCAGCCAGGCATGCTGATCCATGCCATCTGCCGCGGACCGGTCGGCGGCAAATAGCAGCGGGTATTCCCGGCGCAGATCGGCTTCAGCCGCTTCGTCGGTATAACGCAGCCGATCCACCGCAGCCGAGAAGGCCGCTTCGAGTCCTTCTTTGTAGTAAGGGCTGTCTGCCAACAGCTTAATCATCTCGCGTTCGTCGGGCTCCAGTGCCCGTTCATCCCAGGTCCAGCTCAGCTTGCCTTGCCGGAAAGCGTCAAGGCTCGGCACATAGTTCTGCGCTTCGATCCAAGCTGCAAATCGGGCCGCCAGCTTCATGAACATGGCGGTTTCCTCATCCCAAGTCCACTCGATATGCTCCAGCAGCCGGAGCTCTGCAAAGAACGAAACGACCTGCTCTGCCGGCAGGATGATCACCTCGACCTCGTCAACGGCCTCGACCGCCAGTTCAGTCCCGTACAGTGATTCCTCATGCCATGCGAACAGTAGGTGCTTCAGCTCCATGCCCGGCAGC
Source organism: Paenibacillus campinasensis (assembly GCF_002272015.1). Lineage (GTDB taxonomy): Bacteria > Bacillota > Bacilli > Paenibacillales > Paenibacillaceae > Paenibacillus_AQ > Paenibacillus_AQ campinasensis. The sequence goes on from NZ_NPBY01000021.1 coordinate 198,367, forward strand.
GTGCTGCGCATGCTGGTGGAGCCGTAGATCAGCGCATCGCCGTATTCGGTCAAAGCGACATGGATTTTCATCGTATCTGTGTAATGGCTCATGATAACAGCTTTCCTCTCCGCAGCTCTTCCTGAAATGCCCGAAGACGGCTGTGACGGACCGATAGCCCTGTGATGAACAGGTCCCACCGCTCCTGCCGCTTCAGTCGTTTATACAGCTTGGCCAGCCGCTTCAGCAGCTTGACGGCCGCTTTGTAGCCGTCCCGGTTCTTGTGAAGGATATAGCGCTCGACAGCCTGATGATAGAAGGGCAGCAGGAGTTCAGGGGCGTTCTTCTCGATCGGCTGAAGCTCGCTGACCCGAAACTGCAGCGGCTCTTTCTTCAGGCTTAGCTGCAAATCGATCCACAGCCTCCATTCCTCGTAGTAAATCAGGGCCTCCTGATAGATGTCCATCGAGTAAGGGAGCATCTTGCGAAGGGTATCCCACATATCCCCGAGCGCGTCTGGCGACTGCTCCACGACCGCCTGCCAGTAGGCATGGTAGCCGCGCATATGATCGGTGATGTTGCTCTCCAGCATCGGTCCGAGCCGGATCAGCCATCGCTTGAGACGCTCCCACTGTGCCTCATTATAGAGAACCTGGAAGAAATGAAGGATAGGGCCTGCCGGCAGATCACCCTGGTGACGGGTTTCCTCCATGGCTGCCAACGCCTCGTCATCCCGGTTTAAATAGAAGTGCATCAGCCCCTGCGCGATCAGCCAGTGCGTCTTCGACAAGGCTGTGCCCAGTTCCGCTTCAGCGGCCTGCAGATGCCGCAGCTCGTCCTCATAGGCGGCAGGCTCCGGGTGAAGCGGCCGCTTCCAATGCAGCCAGAACTGGATATAGGTGTGGGCATAATATTTGCGGTTTCGCGGCTCCACCAGCATATGCTGCCGAATGCGGTTCAAGGTTTCATCAAGCCGTGGTCGATAGGCTTCCGCTTCAGCCGCCGCAAGCCCGCCTGCCATAATCTGTCCGATTACCCGCAGCAGCTGGTCAGCAGCTATGTGGGTATGATAGCCGAGATAGGTTCCAGAGGAAGCCCAGGCGTTCGGCTGCTTCAGCAGCTTTCCAAGGACAAAGAGATGAGCGTTAAGCTCATACAGCGGATCCAACGCCGCTGGCAGCGGCGGTTTGATGTGATGGAGGGAGGAGAGCGCATTTTTAACGTAAAAGGAATTGTTGGCATTGGCCCCGAGCGAGGCGGTGCACAGCTCAAACAGCTCGTACCAGGCGCTGATCGGCTGCTCTGCCAATTGTTCGGCCTTCTCCCGCCAGTTGACCGACTCGGCCTGTCGCAGACGCTGCTCTTCCGCCGCCTGCCCGGCATAAACCGCAGACCGAAACCCGGCAGCGTGCGCATTGGCCAAAGCGTGCACCGAGCGCCCCAGCGCCTGGGCATACGCCATCATCACGGCCACAATATGCTTGCAGTCCTTGCTGACAGGGCAGCTGCATTCGCTATCTTCCAGGGAGTTCCAGTTCAGACGAACACGATAGAGTTCCTTCCCCTGAACCTCGGCGTCAATGACGCCATCCTCTCCGGTGTCGGTCGAACGGACTCGCCCCAGCTTGAAATACTGGAAGCCCTGCTTGATCGTCACATCGCTGAAGTGCTCCGCAGTGCTCTGAATAAGCTGCTGCCACTGTGCGTCATCTATTGTCGGTATTGAATTCATAAGGTCGTCCCCCGCGCAAAAAAAGTTCTGGGTATCCATTAAATCTACCATATTCGATAAGTCGAAGGAACATGGTGAAGCAGGTTTTAACAGAGGGGATGGACAAGCTGCGCTATTCTTTCTATTTATAAGGAGAGAACAGCTTGATTTGAATGGTATGAATAATCACACTGAACGTGATGTTGGATGGTCTTAACATCGATTCCTCGTTTGTCTTGACTTTGAAATGGAATCTCCAGATTTCACTTCTTTCATTTTGATTACAGCTTGTCACCGGCAGCTTTCGTAGGAGCTTTCATATTTATGAAGAGTTACCCTCACCCGTCCGCTTAGAAATGACGTCGAAAAGTTAGCGATTCTACCAGTCTTTCGCATTTATGTTCTGCATAAATTTTAATGTATAAGACTTTATTACCATTTACTTAAGACTTAAGTATCCTCTAAGATAGGAGTAAATCTGACACAAAATCGAAAAAAATGTCGTATTTTATTCAGGGAAACGCATTCAATGTTAGGTAATATCACATACCCTTTCTTGCAGGGTCTAGCGATGAGGTGGGAATATGCGGCAATGGTTCGGCAAGTCTCTCAAGCACAAGCTTTCCCTGCTGATTATTATTGCAACTTTGGTTCCGTTGCTGTTTCTGGGCATTTTTTCTTTTCGAATGGCGGAGAGCTTCACGGAGGAAAAGGCCAAAATTTCAGGAATGAACACCTTGCGCCAACTGGAGGCGTACTTGGGTACAACGGTGAAAGATGCCGAGAATATATCGGTATTCTTAATCGGTCACAAGGAAGTGCAGTCATATCTCAGGAGCAGTCAGAGCAATTACATCCAGCAGACGGCGATTTTTAACTTTCTAACGAATCTGGCCTTCTCCAAAGACTATATCGCCAACATTATTGTGGAGCCGCTGGATGATAAGGATTCGATTTCCTTTCGGACCCTTGTGCGGTCGGAGTTCACGGATATTGCGCAGGAAGAGCCTGGCTATTATGAGGAGCATGCCAAGTGGTGGTCGGTCGTGCACAGGCAATGGACTTCCGAGGGCGTAAGGAAGGTAATTACGCTGGCAAGGCCGATTCGCAGCACGGACAAGTACAGGCCGATTGGCAATTTGCAGATCAACCTCGATCAGAACGTGATTGCGACCCATGTTCGGCAAGCGGCGCTGGAGCAGACAGGCTTTGTCGTGCTGGTGGATGAGAATCAGCGCATTATCGCCGGCCCGCCGGAGCTGGAGACGAATCTGACGCTGGCTGACTATTATCCATCCATGGGCGAGTTTCACGGGACAAGCGGCAATTTTGATTATGGCGAGGGTGCCGGGAAGAAGACGGTGCTGTACAAAAAAATGCCAAGCGTAGGCTGGATGCTGGTCGGGATCATTCCGACCCAGGAGTATCGCTCACAGAACCAGTATTTTCTGAATTTAACGGCAGTTGCGGTGACGGTGGCCGTGCTGCTGGTTATCATCCTGGTGCTGTTCCTGATTCAGAAGATTACGAATCCGCTAACCGTGCTGGCCCGGTTCCTGAAGAATTCCAGCCCGGAAGAGCCGCTGCCCGTGCTGCCGGTCAAGACGGTGGACGAGGTAGGCCAGCTGATCATTAGCTACAATCGGCTCAGTTCGCGGATTGTGAAGCTGACCGATGAAGTGAAGCTGAACGAATCGCTGAAGAAGGAGGCAGACATGCATGCGCTGCAGGTGCAGATCAATCCGCATTTTCTCTACAACACGCTTTCCTCCATTCACTGGCTGGCCTTGATGAATCAGGATGTGAAGATTGCCGAGATGGTCGGGTCGCTCAGCGATTTCTTGCGCTTCAGTCTCAACAGCGGTCAGGAATATTGCACCATTCAGCAGGAGATTATGCATGTGCGCCATTATGTCAACATTCAGTCGATCCGCTATCCGGATAAATTCCGGTTCGAGGCTCATGTGGATGAGCAGCTGCTTGACCGGAGGATGCTGAAGCTTCTGCTGCAGCCGCTGGTGGAGAATGCGATGCTGCATGGCATCTTGAAACGGGACGGTGAAGGAACGATTGTGATCCGTGTCGAGAAGGAGAGCGGCGATCTTATCCGTTACGTGGTAGAGGACAACGGCATCGGGATGAGTCCCGAGCGACTGAGATGGCTGCGAGAAGGGCTCGCAGAGCCGCCGGTTCAGGACGCGAAGGAGCGAGGGGTGCGCCGCAGCTACGGCCTGCGCAATGTGCACCGAAGACTGATGCTTCACTATGGCAAAAACGCAGGGCTGCATGTGGACAGCACGGAAGGTGTTGGGACCCGAATTGCGTTCACCATTTCCGCGGAGATTCAAGGGAATGGCGGACGAGAACTCATAGACGAGGGAGGCGATGGGCAATGAAGGTGTTGATTGTCGATGACGAGGTCATTATACGCAATGGTCTGAGCACGGTGATCAAGTGGTCGGATTACGGCTTCACGATGCTGCCGCCGGCTGCCTCGGCCGAGGAGGCGCTTCAGCGTATCCCGGATGAAATGCCGGACATTATTTTTACGGATATTCGGATGACGGGAATCAGCGGCCTGGATATGGCTCATGAGGTGAAACAGCAATTTCCGGGGATCGAGATCATTGTCATCTCCGGTTTTGACGAATTTACGTATGCCCAGCAGGCGATGCGCGAAGGGGTGCGCGATTATCTGCTGAAGACGAGCCGCCCTGGAGAAATCGTCCAGGCTGCTCTGAAGGTGAAGGACCGGCTGGAGAAGCGGCGTCAGAGCCAGGCGCAGGGCAAAGCGCAGGAGATGGTGGTGAATCGCGGCTTTCTGCGGCGACTGCTCGCATCCGGCGTGTCCCCTGATGAACAGGCTCAGGAGGAGTTCAAGGAGCGGTTCCCTGATCTGCGCATGGATGAGGGACAGGGACAGCTCCAGGTATGGATGCTGTCGATACGCCTGCCGGAGCACAGTGGAGACGGCAGCCCCGGCGGGGACTTGCTGGGGTTGATCGGAGGCTGTCTGGCTGAATCGGTGCCTTGTGCATGGCTGGAGTGGAGCGGCATGCTGCTCGTGTTGACGCGGGTTGAAGAGCCCGGTGCGCTGAGCAGAATGGACGCGGCCATCCGCAAGGTGCAGCCGAGCACCGGCTATCAGATCATATCGGCCAGCGGTGAGTCGGTAAGCCGTCTTGGGGAGCTTCCGCGAGCCTTGGATACGGCGGTGCAGGCCAGCTCGTACATGTGGCTGCTTGGCGGGGAGCAAAGCATTCGCTATGCGGATATCGGAAAACGAAAGGGCATACGGACCGTATGCAGCGTAGAGGAAGAATCCGAGCTGTCGTCCCTGCTGCGCTCAGGCAGTCGGGCCAGACTCGAGGCATGGGTGGCCGAGCTGTTTGAGCGTATCCGAAGCAGCAAGGAGGCGACGCCCGGCTCAGCGGAAGCCTATCTGAACTCACTGCTTGTCGCTGCCCAGCGCTGGCTGGAGCGCGCGGCTGCCTCGATCGGCTACACCAAGCCGCTGCAGCAGCAGGACGCGCTGAATATTCGCGAGCTGAACAGCCGTCCGGATGAACTGCTATTTCAGGCCCTGGAGCGGATCATGAAGCAGTATGGCGAGATGTCGGCAGCTACGAGCCCCGTGCAGCGGGCGGTGGAGTATATCCACGAGCACTTGGGGTTAAGCCTGTCCTTGCAGCAGGTTGCACGGCATGTTCATATGAATCCGAACTATTTTAGTGAGATGTTCAAGAAGGAGACCGGGCAGAATTACATCGAATTTGTGACCCAGGCCAAACTGCGCAAGGCGATGATATTGCTGAAGGAAACGCCAGCCAAAGTGAGCGAAATCGCCAACGATGTCGGTTACGAGGATATCAAGTATTTCAACCGCTTATTCAAGAAGTTTACAGGTCAGACACCTTCCGAATATCGGACAAGTTCTGAATTTTGTCCCTCTATCGACTGAATTATATCCCCTGTGTAGCGGGTGCAGGCTCTTATATACTTGGACTAATCAGCTAGACATTAACTGCAATCGACTAAAAAAAAGGGGGATTGACCATGAGACCACAACGGAAAATAGGTCTTGTACTGCTGATAATGACACTGATTCTTGCAGCCTGCGGAGGCGGGCAGAGCAGCAATCAGACAGGCAGCGGAAGCTCAACTAGCGAGGAAAAGGTAAAGCTGACGGTCTGGCACAACTTTGCGGGTGACGATCTTCGGGCCCAAACAGTTAGAAGTTTTATCGACCAATTTGCCGCAGAGCACCCAGAGGTAACGCTGGATGCGCAGGCGATTCCAACCGACGGTTACCGTCAACGCCTGAGCACCGTGGCAGCCGCTAATGAAATGCCGGACGTATTTCTTGTATACGCGGGAAGTCAGTCTGCCGAATTTCATCAAGCAAACCTGATTCAGCCGATTACGGAAATTCTGGATGCGCATCCGGAATGGAGAGACAGCTTCCTGGATGGAGCGTTTGACCCGTATGAATTCGAAGAAGGTCAATTCTATTCCGCTCCGATTGCGATGTCCGCAACCTCGATGTTGTTCTACAACAAAGCGTTGTTCGAACAGCATAACGTAGAGGTACCGACAACGTGGGATGAGCTGATGACAGCCATTAACACCTTTAATGATAACGGCGTAACGCCGATTGCACTTGGCAACAAAGCGCCTTGGGTAGCTCAATCGACCATTATTGGCGCCATTGCAGACCGGGTAACCGGAACTGACTGGTTCGTCAATGCTGTTGCACAGCAAGGGGCGAAATTTACTGATCCTGAGTTTATCGAAGCGCTGGGTTACTTCAAACAGCTGGTAGACAACAATGCCTTCCAGGAAGGTGCAAACAGCATCGACAATACGCAGGCTGAGCAATACTTCATCCAGGGCAATGCAGCGATGATGATCAGCGGTGCGTGGACATTGACAAACCTCGCTGCATCAGCTACGGAAGAGCAAATGAAGGATATTGAAGTTACTGTAGTTCCGGCGATTCCGGAAGGCAGAGGGGAAGCCAATACGATTACGGGCGGCGCAGGCGGCGGCATGGCCCTCAGCAGCAGAACCGAAGGCAAAGCGAAAGAACTGGCGCTGGAACTGATCTACACGATGAGTGGTCCGGAAGCGCAGAAGGCGATCGCAGAGAGCAACTCCATGGTAATGTACGACACCGAGATTGACGAATCCAAAGTTACGCCTCTGTACTACAAAGCCTTTAATCTGGTGAAATCAAGCGGAATTACGCCGGTGTATGATGCTTATCTGTCTGCGGAAGCGGCTGAGGTGATCAACAACGGTCTGCAGGAGATTATGATGGGCGGCTCTGTCGAGGAAGTCGCACAGCGGCTTCAGGACGCGCAGGCCAGATCGGCTACTCCATAAGACATCTTGGATGATCACGCACGAGGATTAGGAAGGAGGCTGCCATGCCTACAGCCATGCGAAGCAAAGGATTTATAGCGATAGCGCTGCTTCCCGCGCTTCTGATTTTTCTGACATTTGTCATTGTACCGGTCTTTTGGTCGGCATACTACGGATTTTTTAGCTGGAAGGGCTTCGGGGACGCCACCTTTATCGGGCTTGACAACTATACGGAAATGTTAAAGGACCCGGTCTTCTGGCGGGCGCTCCGAAACAACCTGATTCTGGTCGTGTCATCGATCATCGGCCAAGTTCCGGTTGCCCTAATCCTGGCCATCCTGTTGTCTAAAAATTCGTTCTTTACACGCTTCATCCGGTCGGCTGTGTTCATGCCGATGGTGCTGTCCACCGTAGTTGTCGGTCTGATCTGGGGCTACATCTACCATCCGCAGTTTGGCATCGCCAACTACGTGCTGGAGCTGCTCGGACTGGAATCCTGGACCCGGGCCTGGTTGTCCGATCCGAAGGTGAACATGCTGGCGATTTCGATTCCGATCAACTGGGCCAACATCGGCCCGTATATGGTCATCTTCATCGCCGCCCTGCAGAACATCTCACCCGAGATTCATGATGCGGCGAAAATCGACGGCTCTGCCGGATGGAACAAGCTGAAGAGCATTACGTTGCCGATGATCTGGGGCACGGTGGTGGTAACCATCATTCTCTGTATCTCGGGAAGCCTGAAAGCATTCGACCATGTCATGATCATGACCGGCGGCGGACCGGCCCGCTCTACGGAGCTGCTGGCCACCTACATGTATAACAGCACCTTTGCGGTGTACCGTTACGGTTTCGGCTCGGCCGTCTCCACCATGATTATGGTGATCAGCGCATTGCTGATCGGCTTGAACTATATCATCACGCGCAGAAAGCCCAGCTAACATGAAGGAGGGAGCGATATGAGTTCATTAACGACCGGTTCCGGAAATTCCGGTTTCAGCAAGAAGACGCTGCTTAAGGGACTGTCCGGCTTCGGAAAGCTGTTGCTGTTCGTCTATGCAGTGGTTACGCTCTATCCCTTGTACTGGCTTTTCTCCAGCGCGTTCAAGACCAATCAGGATTTCTTCTCCAATCCTTACGGTCTGCCGACCGAGTGGATGACGGACAATATTTTCCGGGCTTGGGAGCTCGGAAATATGGGAAGAGCGATGCTAAATTCGACCATCGTGACGCTGGCTGCGATGGTGCTGACCATCATATTCAGCTTGCTTGCAGCCTATGCGTTATCCCGATTTCAGTTTCGTCTCAAAAAAGTCATCGTGATGCTCTTCACCGTCGGATTGCTGATTCCGATTCACAGCACCTTGGTTCCGCTATTCATCATGATGAACAAAATCGGGTTGCTGGACACCTATGGCGCGTTAATTCTGCCTTACACGGCGATTGAGCTGCCGATCGCAATCTTTCTCGGGATGGCTTACATGTCTTCCATCCCAAGGGAAATTGAAGAGGCGGCCATGATTGACGGCAGCGGCTGGTGGGGGATCTTCGGCAGAATGATCCTTCCGCTCTGCCTGCCGATTGTGGCCACCGTCTCGATCCTGGCGTTCCTCAGGTTCTGGAACGACTTCTCGTTTGCACTCGTCTTCATCAATACGCAGTCCCTGAAGACGCTGCCGCTGAGCCTGTCCCTGTTCTCGGACGGCTTCGGCACCGACTACAGCCTCACGATGAGCGCGATGGCCATTGCGGTCATTCCGACGATCGTAGCGTATCTGATCCTGCAGGAGCAGATCATGAAGGGCATGGTGGCCGGATCGATCAAGGGCTAAGCGATCGTAATGAAGCATATGAATGACCAAGCTTATAAACCATTTAACACATGAACGAATTCCCTCGCAGCAGGAGCAGGGCCTGATGAAGGCCTGCTCCTGCTGCTTTTGTTTATTTCATTAATATAGTCGTTTTATCCGCGGGGAGCATGACAATTCTGTTATTGCGGCCTTGTGCTGTCCGAGCTCTGCCTGCCCGTAATCAGGTGATCATCCCAGTCGGGAAAGGTGTCCGGTACGGCGGCTGTTTCCCGGAACTTCATTGGCGACATGCCGTAATTGGCCCGAAATACGCGGTGGAAGTAGGAGTAACTGGCAAAACCGCAGGTTTCCGCGATTTCCTCAAGCGTCATGGTGCTGTATTTCATCCGTTCTATCGCGGCATTCAGCCTGATCTCCAGCGCATATTGGATCATCGTTTTGCCATAGTATTCCCGGAACAACTTCGCGGCCCGAGACTGGCTGAGGCCGACTGAAGCGGCGGCTTCCTCCAGCTTGAACGTTACCGTTGCATGCTCCTCCACGAACCGCTTCAGCCGCAGGGCGGTGAAAGCAAGGCGGTCTGCCGGCTTGGTCTCCATAATCGTCCGGTCCAGACAAAGGCAGAGACTGCGCAGTAAATAGCCGGCCAGCTCGCTGTTCTCCTCCTCAAGTCCCCGGCGCTTCTCCAGCAGCATTTGCCGCCACAACCCCAGCAGATGATCGTCCAGACCGACATGGCTGACGACAGGGCGGTTCATGCGCCCCCACCACTCATCGATCCATTCCCCGTCGCAGAATAAATAATAATCTCCGCTGGACACCCGACCGTCCTGGGCGTCGTCCTTGACTCGCAGTTCATATTCATCCCCAGGCTGCAGAAGCAGCAGGTCGCCGCCCTGTACCTGGTGAACCGTTCCGTTGCAATAGATTTCGCAGGCGCCCTCGGTTTGGAGACGGAACAGATAGGTCGTCAGGCCGCCCCGATGACTGTTGCTGAATTGCTGAAAATGGTAGGAGTAATCACAGATCAGCAGCCTTGCATCCAACATGGAAATTACCTCCAGTAAAAATATGAGCAAATAGTTCATGTTGCAATCATATTGTTTATGTTCATTTTAGCCTATATGCATGTATGATAGTAGCAGATAGAGCAGTTACTCATTTTTTGAATTGAGGTGCGTAATAGATGAGAAGAATGAACATTGGTCTGCAGCTGTACACGCTGCGCGATGAAACAGCGAAGGATTTCCGCGGAACACTGCGCAAGGTAGCCGAGCTCGGATATGAAGGCGTAGAGTTTGCAGGATACGGCGACATTCCCGCAGAAGAAATGAAAACGCTTCTTCAAGAACTCGGTCTGAAAGCGATCGGCAGCCATGTAGGTCTGCATTTGCTTCGCGAGGACGCTCAGAAGGAAATCGATTATCTGAAGACCATCGGCGCTAAATACATGATGTGTCCGTATGTGGCTCCGGAGGAGCGCGGGGTTGAAGATTGGAAGCGCTTGTTCCCGTACCTTCAGGAAGTGGGTGAATTGGCTCGCGAGCAGGGACTGATCTTCGGTTATCATAACCATGACTTTGAATTCGAAGCCAAGGTAGAAGATGAGTTTGTGTTCGACGCGATGTATTCAGCCACAACGCCGGATGCCGTGCAAGTGGAAATGGACGTATGCTGGGTACAATTTGCCGGACAGGATCCGCTGGAGTACATCTCCAAGTATACTGGCCGTCTGCCGCTCCTTCACCTGAAAGATTTCAGCAAGGAAGCTGATGGCAGCATGAAGACGCTGGAGCTTGGTCAAGGTTCTGTTAACCTTCCAGGCGTTATCCAGGCTGCTTCTGACGCAGGCACGGAATGGCTTATCGTGGAGCAGGATGTATGTCAGAACCCGCCGCTTCAAAGTGTTGAGAACAGCATGAACTGGCTGAAACAGAACTACCTGAACCAATTTTAATGGTTCAGGGACCACGATCAGTGCTTGATGTGTACCTGTTGTCTCATCTAACCGCTTAGCAGCATGATCCCTTTGGTTCAGGAAGCTGCCTGACCAAGCGGGATCATCATGCTAGGCCCCTGGACAGCATGTCCGCGCTTAATTAAACAAACGAACCTTTAATCGGAAAGGAAGATTGATTCATGAGCAAAGTAAGAGTAGCAGTATTCGGCTGTGGTGCTATTGCCCAGCGCAGACATATTCCTGAATATGCAGCAAATGAAAATGTTGAATTGGTCGCTTTTGCCGATCCGGTTATTGCACGTGCTGAAGAGATGGCTGCACAGTATGGCGGCAAGGCTTATGCCGACTATGAGGAGCTTCTGAAGAACGAGAAGCTGGATGCGGTTAGCGTATGTACACCGAACTATCTGCATGCGCCGATGACAATTGCTGCGGCAAATGCCGGGCTGCATGTGCTGGTAGAGAAGCCAATGGCTGCAACGACAGAAGAAGGCGAGCAAATGATCGAAGCTGCCCGCAAGAACAATGTGTTCCTGATGGTTGGCCACAATCAGCGCCTCATGCCTCCGCATGTGAAAGCGAAGGAAATTCTCGATTCCGGCCGGCTCGGTAAAGTTCTGATCTTCCGTACTTCCTTCGGCCATGGCGGTCCGGAAGGATGGAGCGTGGACGGACGCGACAGCTGGTTCTTCCGCAAGGATGAAGCGATCATGGGCGCGATGGGTGACCTTGGTGTGCATAAATCCGACTTTATCCGCTATCTTCTAAACGACGAGATCGTCGAGGTGGCAGGCTTCATCGGCACCGTTCATAAAGAAGGAACCGATGTGGACGACAACGCAACCTGCATCGTTCGCATGAAGAGCGGCGCTGTCGGCACGCTGATGGCGAGCTGGACGCACTACCGCGGCGGCGACAACGGTACGGTTCTCTGGTGTGAGCATGGCGTTATGAAGATCGGTACAGTGGAAGGCGACGAGGTTATCGTGGAGCTGACCAACGGTACTGTGGAAACCTACAAAGTCGGCGCGATGGCAACGAACGAGAAGCAAGTACCAAGCGGTGTCATTGATGAGTTCGTTGATTGCATCGTGACCAACACGCCTCCAAGAATCTCCGGTGAAGAAGGACTGCGCTCCCTGAACGTAATTCTGGGCGCATTCGAATCCCAGGCGAACGGCAAGGTCGTCAAGCTGTAATAAGGAATATGATCGAATAAATATAAAGTGACCTCTGAAGTCTTCATCCTCAGGGGTCATTTTTGTTTAGGTTTGGCTGCAGACGAGGCGTTTCCTGGTAAGGGAGATAGCCGAGTCCCGTATTTTTACGTGTGTAAAAGGGCAATATTCGCCGAGCGAGGAAGCGGGATCCGCGTTAAGTTATAGGCATTCCACGATAAAGGAGAAGGTAATTTCATGAGAATGCTGAATGATCCGCGGATGTTCATACTGCTGTTTTTAATGAGTTTTACACTCGCCGGCCAGTTCTATCTGGGTTTCTTTCAAGGATGGAGGGACATTATAGCCTCCGTTGTCACAGCAGTCCTGCTGGAATTTATGATTGTAGGCTTGAAGCATCGGACATGGAAATTTCCTTTAAGCGCTCTGATTACCGGGCTTGGCATCGGTTTGCTGTTAAGCTCTCATCTTACTTGGCCTTATGTTCTAACCTCCGTTTTGGCTATAACGATCAAGCATGCAGTACGAATCGGCAATCGCCATGTGTTTAATCCGAACAATGTGGCCATGGTCCTCATGCTGTTTTTTCTCCCGCAATATGCGGTCAGTACCCCTAAACAATGGACGAACGGCATGGAGGTCATGGTGATTATATTGCTGTTCGGATTCCTGGCTGCCTACAAGGCCAAACGGATCGACACGGTCCTTTCGTTTGCAACGGGATTTGCCCTGTTTGCAGCACTGCGTCATTGGGGGCTTGGCGAGCCGTTCTTTTTTTCCTTTGGCCCGATGCTGGGAGCTGCGTTTCAGTTATTTACCTTCTTCATGATTACAGATCCCAGAACCACCCCCGAAAGCCGAAGTAGTCGTATCACCTTTGGCCTGTTCATCGCTATGGCTGACGCCATATTGCGAGTAGCTGAGGTCAATCATTCCCTGTTCTATGCCGCTTTTCTGGTCACCTTGCTGATGGGAGTGCCGCTTCGTCTGTGGAAGCTTCGCGGTCCATCGCATGGATGACGAATAACACCCAAATCATCCACATTTTCCACGAGCCTTCGAGCCTTTCTATTCACAATAATGAAGAAGAAAACAATTCTGGCTGGGAGGTTACCCATGAAAAATGAAGTTCGGACGAAATTGCGACCTGTCGTGCATTGGGAGGACTACAGACTGGACCCGAGGTATTTCATCCTCATATTTCTGTCTCTGTTTGCGATCCTTGGACAGGTCTACCTCGGGTTCTTTCAACGGTGGGAAGCGGTGTTCATCTCGGTTGCCTGTACAACCTTGACGGAGCTGTTCTTGTCTCGCTGGAAAAAGGGAAGCTGGTCGTTCCCGCTCAGCGGCATCATTACCGGTATTGGTGTGAGCCTTTTGCTAAGCTCCAACGTACTGTGGATCTATGCGGTTACAGCGGTGATCTCGATTGCGCTAAAGTATGCGCTGCGATTTAAAGGGGCCCATATTTTTAATCCGAACAACGTGGCCATGGTCATTGTCCTTGTGTTGCTGCCCCAATTTGCCGTAAGCACGCCCAAGCAGTGGACGAACGGAATTGAAGTCATGCTGATGATCATGCTGCTTGGCATCCTAGTGTGTTATATGGCGAACCGTTTGGATTCCGTACTCACCTTCCTGGGCAGCTTCACGCTTTTTGCATTGTTAAGGCATTTATGGTTTGGCGCTCCGCTGTTCGCAGCGCTTGGTCCTCTGATGGGGGCCGGTCTACAATTGTTTGCCTTTTTTATGATGACCGATCCGAAGTCCACTCCGACTACCCGAAGAGCCCGTATTCTGTTTGCATTTCTGGTTGCGCTCATGGATGCTGTCTTCCGGATTCAACGCGTGCCGAACCCTCAGTTCTACGCATTGTTTACGATCAGTTTGCTCTTCATTATCCCGTATCGTTATTGGATCGCGCGTCAAGCCGACCGAAACGGGGAGCCAGCGTCTGCACCAACCAAGTGAGCAAGAGACAGGTGACCAAGCATTTTCCTGTACCAAGGGGAATCGCTTGGTTTTTTATTGTCTAAATAAATAAC
>NZ_NPBY01000022.1 GCF_002272015.1 Paenibacillus campinasensis
CAGAATAACAGGATTATTTGATCAAATAAGTGAAAAAAACAAAATTTCAAACAATTTTTACATAAGAAGTATTTTTGTGTCGTTGGCAGCATGTAATTAGGCTCGTTTTATCAAAGTCTGTTTCTAACATAACTTTAGCGAAGAAAGGAGATTTACATGAATGTTCTCGTTATTTTTTGCCAGCAGGAAGAGGAAAGTTCTCAAGCGATTCAATCAATTGCCCAAAAAGCGGATATCCGGGTCACGACAGATTTCAGGAGCGCTATACAGGCGGCCGAATCGAACCGTTACCAATTTCATGTGCTCTATACGGTGAATGATTCTTTTCCTTCTTCATGGGAGCTTGAGCAATTTTTATCCCTCGCTCCCACCTTGATTTTAACGGGAGGGATGGTTCCGGTTGAGCTTTTGTTGCCGATCATCGGCACGATGGAAGTCGATAACTCCAGTTTGGGAGAAGGAAATTCTATGTTCAGTAAATCTCTTGCTTACATCCATCGTCATTTATGCGATCAGGATTTATCTCTTGAAAAAGCCGCTTCACAAATTTATGTAAGCAGACATTATTATTCCAGGATGTTTCAGAAGCACGTGGGTATGGGATTCAAGGAATACATTATGCGAAAAAGAATAGCCAAGGCCAAGACGCTGCTGAAACATGGACATTCCGTGACTGAAGTATGTTACGCGATTGGTTACAATGATTTGACTCATTTCTCGAAAATATTTAAACGAATCGTGGGGGTCAATCCCTCAATCTTCAGACAAAAGTGGAGAGGACGCGAGCCAATATCAAAGTGGGGTGGAGTTTCATGAAGAAACGATGGAAGCGAGCTGTAATAGTTTCTTGTTGTACTGTCACTGCTCTAGCGGCTATTGGAATATTCTCTTATTGGCAATGGACGAAGCCTTATAATCTGCCGAAGCTGGATCCGGCACTTACAATGAATGATTATAACCTCGACTTCAGTCTTGAGAGAGACACGCCTGTGCCGAGGTCGGATATGACAGAGGATGAACTGCTGGCTCTGGTTCAGCAATTCCCTGATAACCTTGTATATTCTACCGAACTTCGGCTGCGCATGACCCAACATTCTCGAATGGAAGAATTTATAGACATGATGGATGAGGTGGAGCCTACATCGGATATCGTGCTTCAACAAGCGCTCGGTTATGTGGATATGCTGCAGGATCTGGATCTGGGGACGGCAGCCTTGGGACAACGATCGGCGCAGTCCATCCGTTTGCTGGACGATCTCATCGCAGACAATCCGTATGATGTCCCTGCTCATTATGCTCGTGGCCTTAATCATCTGTACTGGCCTCAAGGGTTGAAAAGAGCGGAGCGGGCTGTCCAGGATTTCGCATTCTGCATTGCGGTTGAGCAGATGAATCCTGAATGGGATTTTACCTTTTGGCCGGATATCTATGTTGCTTTTGGGGATGCGCTTGTCAAGTCGGGGGATGCTGCGGCCGGCATCCGTGCATGGAAAGAAGGATATGCCAAATATCCGGATGAGGAGGCATTGGCAGAAAGAGCAGGAGCTGACGAGAGTAAGGCTTACGACATCGTCAGGCGGGAACGAGGCATTGATGGGTTCACACGACCTGACCCAGCCATATCCGATATTCGCAAATTGTGGAGGAGGTGAGTATTATGGAGCGGATTGTTATTACCGGGATGGGGGTTGTTACCTCAATCGGGGGCAATACTCATGAATTCTGGCATAACCTGCTTGCAGGCACACAGGGTACCCGGGAGATTACGTCCTTTGACGTCTCTGAGCATACGGTGAAGCGGGGATGCGAAGTGAACCGTGTTTTCCCCTATTCCGAAGCGATGTATGAAGGTGTCGGAAAGGCTACGGCGATGTATCTTTCGGCTGCGGAAGATGCTCTGTATCAGGCCCGGCTGACGCAGCGGGAACAGGCACGGGTCGGGATATGCGTAGGTACAACGATGGGAGAGCCGGGTTCTGTACGCAAGGATAGCGATCGACAGGGTCCGCATGTGATCGCGGATCTCGTTGCCGACCTGCTTCGCCTGAGCGGACCGAGATGGACGATGACCAATGCCTGCGCGGCGGGGAATTTTGCAATCGCCCAGGCGATGGACGAGCTTCGAAGCGGCAACGCAGATTGTATGATTGCAGGCGGGGTGGACGCATTGTCCTGGACGGCATTTACGGGATTCGGCAGTTTAAGGGCAATGTCTGATGACTGGTGCCGCCCCTTTGACGTTAATCGGAAAGGGCTTATGCTCGGCGAAGGCGCAGGGGTGCTCATATTAGAAAGAGAGCGAGACGCGAGAGCCCGGGGGGCGATCCCGTTAGCTTATTTGCTGGGCTATGGTCTGACCTGTGACGCTTACCACATTACCCAGCCTGATCCGGCCGCTGTAGGCGCCATGCGCGCCATGCTGGAGGCGTTAAGGATGGCTGAATTGACACTGGAGGATATTGGTTATGTAAGCGCGCACGGAACAGGAACACCAGCCAACGACCGGACGGAAGCCAAGGCGTTAGCCGATCTGTTCGGTGAGCATATGCTGACCAGTTCGATCAAAGGGCACATAGGCCACACCTTGGGGGCAGCGAGTGCGATTGAGGCTGTAGCCAGTGTCAACATGCTGCGGTACGGCTGGCTTCCCCATACGCTGAACCTGGAACAGTTGGACCCGGAATGTCGTGTGCGCGTGATTGCTCGACAGCCCCTTCGTAAGAAGACGAATTATATTCTCTCCAACGCTTATGCCTTTGGAGGCATTAATTCGTCCATCGTCCTTGGAAAGGCGGGATCATAATGCATGCCTATATTAAAGGATCTGCCTGGCTATCCCCTAGCGGCTTCAAGACACTCACCAATCGGGATCAGGCTGCATCATCCCCGTTTATAACGGAGGAAAGCATACAAAATATCCATCTGCCCAAACTGCCACGGGTTCCTGATGTGGCTAAGGCCTGCTGTGCCGTGGTGAGCCAGGTTCTGCTTGAAGCAGGACTCACCGTGCCGTTTGCCGTGAGAAGTGAAGAATCGGAAAGAACCGCTCTTGTGGTAGGAAACAATGATTCAAGCGTCCGCCCGATTGAAGCGCTGCAGAGCGAAGCGGAGATCTACGGCCCGAATCGGGTCAGTCCCGCCATATTTCCGAATACGGTTTATAACGCACTGGCAGGGTACATCGCAATACATGTCAATATAAAAGGGACAAATACAACGCTGTCGGGAGCCACAAGCACTGTACCGGCTGCGTTACTGTACGGATTAAGGCTGTTAGCGAAGGGAAGACATGACCGGGTGGTGGTGTGCCATGTTCATCTGCTTCCGTCCGCGAAGAAAGCAACACGTCAGGATGAAGAGGAGGGTTCCTTCCCTCCTGATGAGGAGAGAATTACAGCGCTGCTTCTGGAGCGGCCAGGAGTCGGCACGCACGGAAAGTATGCCCTGGACTGGGAACTGACAAAAGCAAACGGTCTGTACACGGCGCTGTCGCCGGATGTTACCCCGAGAATGGACGTGGAACTGATCAAGTTGATACAGGAGGAACGCCTGGCGGAGCAAGAGGTGATGCTGGGGAGATTCCAGAACGGCGATTTGCTGAAGCTGCGGTTTAACAATGGCGATGTTGACGGCTTAAAGGAGGCTCACTCCAGATGAATGCACATGTCTCCATTGCCGGGGCAAGCGTGCTCGGGGCGCCCGGGATAGGCAGGAATGCGGTATGGGAAGGCATGCGAACGGCGAGGCTTATGCCCACCGTTCGCAGCTATGAATTGTATGACGGCTCGATTATTGCATTCCCTGTCTATGAAATTCCTCCGATTCATATGAGGGACTGGCTTCCACGTTCCACCTGCCGCTGGTTAGAGCAAGAGGGACTCCATCAGGACCCGGATTTTCTATTATTGCTGGTTGCGTCCCAATTGGCGATGGAAGACGCCGGCCTCACTCCGGATGAACGGAGCAGAGCAGCGCTGGTGATCGGCCATGAGAATCCGGGCATCAATCGCCTGATCGATAAAATCCTTCAAACCGGACAGCGCATCTTTCAGCAGGATGAACAACCTCTGGTTTCCTTTAGTCAGTACAAGCAGGATTTCTTTCGCCTTCAGACCTTTCCTTATCTGTTCTATCTGGCCAAAGCACTGAATATTCAAGGCGCTTCCTATATCACGAACAATGCTTGCGCTTCCGGCCTGTACGCTTTGGAGCTCGGAAGACAGCTTATTCATCAGGGACAAGTGGAGTCCGCAGTCGTGGTTTGCGCAGATTACGCTCATGCGACGGAGTATTTATGGCTCGGGGACAAAGGGTTTCATTCACCCAAGAAAGTGCTGAAACCGTTCGATTCGGGCAGAGACGGGTCGGTGCTGGGGGATGGTGCTGCAGCCGTTGTGCTAAGGCACCCTGATCTTGTGGACGTGTTTACTCCGGAGCTGGGACGGTATGTGGGAGGGGCCTTCCGCCAAGACGGCTGGAATCTCTCGCTGCCCCATGTGACTTCGCATTCCTATGCGGAGGTTATTACCCGGGCCGTGCGGCTTCTGGGAGAAGGCCCTCCCGACCTGTTGGTGCCGCACGGGACAGGCATGCCGATGTGGGATGCGTACGAAATGGCGGAGATCGTGCGAGCGTTTGGCGAATTGAACATTCCGCTGCCGCGAATGACAGCTTTGAAGGGATACTTTGGCCATACCTTGGGGGCGAACTCCCTTGTTGAAATCGTATGCTTGCTGCACAGCATGGCGCAGGGGAGCATTCCTCCGGCCGCCAATTACGAAAGTCATAATTTCAAGCTGGATATACCCATGGTCACGCAATGGGAGCGATCCAATATACGTACGGCAATCAAGACTGTCTCCGCGTTTGGCGGTTTTCTCGCCGCCGGGGTTTTCGAACAATCGACATAGAAGGGAGGGAAGTCGGTGGGTTCCATTCATTGGAATTTTAAGGGCGACCACGTGTTAGTTACAGGAGGCTCGACAGGCATCGGCAGAGAGACGGTAGTCAAGCTGGCCCGTGCCGGAGCCGTTGTCCATTTTACGTATTCCCGCTCCGGTGAGGCAGCACGCCAGCTGGTAGAGCAGCTCGCTTCCGAGGGGCATACGGTCAACGAACTGCAATGCGATTTCTCCTCGGCAGCTGATATTCAGCGCCTGACCGAACGATTGACGGATCGTCAGGCCTGCCCCATTGATATGATTGTGAACAACGCCGGCGTCACGGCGGATAGTTCCCTCTACAACATGTCAGACGAACAATGGGACTATGTGTACCAGGTTAACTTACGAGCCTTGTTTCAGTTATCCCGATCGATGGTGAAGCACCTGGCTGTGAACCGGGGGACGATGGTGAATATTACCTCGGTTTCCGGTCAGATCGGCATGGCAGGGCAGGCCAATTATTCGGCATCGAAAGCGGGGATCATCGGATTCAGCAAAGCGTTGGCGAAAGAGCTTGGACCGCTCGGAGTCAGAGTTAATTGTGTTGCCCCGGGTTATATCGAGACGCCGATGACAGAGGAGATGACGCAAGACCGGAGAAGAAGGCTGGCGCAATCTACCTGTTTAAGGCGGTTTGGCACATCGGCTGAGGTTGCAGATTTAATATTGTTCTTATTATCGGAGCATTCCGCCTATATTACCGGAGAAGTAATTGGCATAAGCGGAGGACTTGTATAAACGGGAGGATGAATTCTTATGGAAACTTTGCGCACGAGAATGATAGGCCTGGTGGAGGAGATGACACAACGGGAGCTGACGGAGGATGCTTTATCCCAGTCTTTTGAAGAGCTTGGGATCGACTCTTTGATGGCGCTGGAACTGGCCGTATATTTGGAGCGCGAATTCGGTGTCCGGCTGACCGAGGAGGATCTGGGGGCGATCCGGCACTTGCAAGACATCGTCGCCATTGCCGAAGAGCGAAAGGAATAGGCGATGGAATTCAGCGGAATAATGCTAGGCGCTGCTCTCCTTATTCTATGCTTCGGCTTATGCATAGCGGTGCTGTACCGGATTGTTATCAGGCAGAATATCCCCCTGATGAAGCAGCGTTTCACCGGTGAGGATTCAAGTGCTTTTGGCATCCGCTTCGGTCGAATACTGCACGGTTTCTTACGCGGCCATAATCTCGCAGCGAATCGGCTGGTGCCCATGAAGGCCATCCGCTCGAAGCTGGAAGCGGAGTTTGACAGCTTTTATCGGGGCTTTGCCTACGAAGGAACCGGGATGGGGTTCGGAGCAAGGGCAATGCTCCGTCCCGGCAGGCGCGGCCGGGCGTTTGAAAGATATGTGTACCGACTGGATCCGGCACACATCTATCAGTACTACGTGGGGCTCGGATGGTGGCTCTACAGCATATATCGTTTTCGTCCCGAGCCTTATCAACGATGGATGCGCACCATGGATCCCTATTATGCCCCTATGCTTTACGATGGTGTTGGCTTTAAAGCGGCTCTATTTGATTACGGGATCAACGCTTCTCTTTTTGATCATCTGGGACGAATGGGATCCAGTGCTCTGAGGATCGGATGTCAAGGATACGGCAGATGCCTATGGTTTCAGTGCAGGTATGAAATTGCGCCGGTGCTGAGCGTTCTGAAAAATGCCCCGATAGAGGTTCGTCAGGATGTAATCAGCGGTGTGGGCTTGGCTGTTGCCTACAGTTTGTTCGACAATCCCGGTCGTGTTCAAGGCATCTACCGGATGATGCCCGTACTTTACCAAGCCTCGTTTCGGCAAGGGATGGCATTTGGCTGGGAGGCAAGAAAGCGCCAGAACAAGACCTATTGGGACGAGATGACAAGTACCTTTGACGCTGTATGGCGCGGCAAAATGGAGGAAGGTGTTCAGGTCGTTCATTTGGCGAGGGAACTTGCTGGCCGGCACAGCCCGGAGATGCATTATGTCCGGTGGATGGACAAAACCCGCCAGTTGATGAAAGATTATGATGTGTTGGGAGGATTGACATGTTTAAGATCGTAAAAAAATGGTGTGTTCCGTTTTCATTGTTCCTGCTAGCCGGTTGCGCCATCGGGGACTCGGCCACGCCTGTGGACCGCGGCTTCCGATATGAGGAAATCAGCGTCAGTGCCGGTATTGATTTTACGCATCTGACGGAAACCTTTGATCCCAAGCTCAGTAATATCATGCCATGGCTGTCAGCGACCGGAGCGGCTGTGGCCGTAGGAGATTATGACGGAGACGGATATATGGATCTTTATTATACGAATTCGCAGAAGAACAGTAAAAATAAACTTTACCGCAACAACGGAGATGGCACATTTACGGAAGTTGCCGAGGAAGCGGGTGTGGCTGACGTCAATGTGGAGGGAATATCGGAAACCGCACTGTGGTTTGATATGGATAACAGCGGGCATCCGAGCCTGTTTGTAGGGGCATGGGGGAAAAGCCGATTGTATAAAAATAACGGAGACGGGACCTTCACGGACATTACGGACTCGTCCGGGGCAGGATATGAAGGGTATG
Organism: Paenibacillus campinasensis; assembly: GCF_002272015.1. Taxonomy (GTDB): domain Bacteria; phylum Bacillota; class Bacilli; order Paenibacillales; family Paenibacillaceae; genus Paenibacillus_AQ; species Paenibacillus_AQ campinasensis. The sequence goes on from NZ_NPBY01000022.1 coordinate 7,488, forward strand.
TCAGCAAAGCCATTGCCCTTGACTACAATCGCGATGGGTATTTGGATCTTTATTTAAGCTGTTATTTCAGAGAGGAGCATGATTTGTGGAATCTGGACACGACCAAGATCATGCATAATGATTTCGAGCGGGCGCGTAATGGTGGAAGGAACGTGCTGCTGCGCAACAACGGGGACAATACATTTACGGATGTTTCCAAAGAAATGAATGTTGATGATCCCGGCTGGACATTAGCTTCCGGCGCTGCCGATTTGAACGGGGACGGGTGGCCGGATCTATACAATGCCAACGACTTTGGGCCGGATACTCTCCTGATCAACCAAGAAGGGCAAGGGTTTGAAGCCGTCGTTCAAAAAAGAGGGATCGGTGACGACACCTTCAAAGGCATGAATGTAGACTTTGCTGATGTATTTCATGATGGCAAACTTGCCAATTTTGTAACAAACATTAGTAAGGAAAGATATTTGCTGGAAGGAAATCAGTTATGGCATGAAGATGAGAACGGGAAGTATGTCGACCGAGCACAGGAAATGGGCATTCAGCAATCGGGTTGGTCCTGGGGAGCTCGCTTCTTTGATGCGGATAACAGCGGGAATATGAGCTTGATGGTGACAAACGGCTTTATATCGGCTGATGAGAACGAAGAGTACTGGTTCGACATGGGGACGCTTGCGACGACACCGGGTTATATCGTTGAAGATGCAGCGAGTTGGCCTGCGTTTCATAACAAGAGCATGTCGGGCTACGAATCGAAACCTTTATACTTGAATGATGGCAAAGTGTTCACCGACGTGTCCAAGGACGTTGGCATCACCTTTACGGAAGACAGCAGGGGCGTGGCAGCCGTCGATCTGTTCAACCGTGGTGTCAACGACCTGGTGTTCGCGAATCAAGGAGCTCCGACGAAGGTATATAAGAGTGAAATCAGCAATGGCCATCACTGGATCAAGCTGGACCTGATCGGCACCTCTCCCAGCAATCGTGATGCGGTAGGGGCAAGAGTAACCTTTGAAGTAAATGGCGTGAAGACCGTTGTGGAGAAGGACGGAGGAAACAGCCATGGCGCCCAGAGCGATCCGAGAATTCATTTTGGACTGGGGCAGCATAGCAAGGTGGACAGCATTGTGATTGAGTGGCCGAGCGGCCGCACCCAGACACTTGAAAATGTAGAGGGAGACCGAATTTTGCAAATCGAGGAGTCTGGTGATTAATTAGAGCAAAGATATGTTCGATTGGCTTAACGGGGCGCATGTATGGCGCTCCTATTTTTGTGAAATAAAAGGATTTTATATTTTTTCATATAATTATATTATATATCAATATCTAGGAGGGGTTCGATGGAAAGAAGACATGAAGTGTTGTTTGAGCAGCTGCATACATACCGAAAGGTGCTATTGGATGTGGTTGAAGACGTGTCCGAAGCTGAGGCTGAGATTGTACCGGATGGTTTTAACAACAATATCAGATGGAATCTAGGGCATGTGCTCCTCGATCAGTACTTATGGATACGTGTGCTTACGAAAGAGGATATGCCGGTTCCGATGAGCTTTAATCAATGGTTCGGTTACGGAACCAACCCCTCGAATTTTACGGATGAAACCCCGTCATTCTCAGAATTGATCTCGCTCCTTCAGGAGCAGCCTCGCTTCATAGAGCAGCAGTACCGGAATCGCCTGGAGGAGGAGTTCCCGCCCACGGATATGGGGATGCATACCCTGGAGCAGGTGCTTGTGAGAACCATCTTCCATGAGGGTCTTCATATGGGGGCCCTTTTGGCCATCAAAAACCAGATTCGAAACCATCAGCGGGTGTAGGCTTCTGATTGCGCCAAGAATAGCACATGAATAGCCATTGAAACCAAGGCTTTGCTTTCAAATATGAAAGCAGAGTCTTTTTTGTATTCTCAGGTCTCGTACACCCTAACGCGTCAACAAAAGCCGATCTTTCGTTCAAATGTGCAGAGTAACAAGCTTCCAGCTCGTATACGATGGAACAAAAGCTGCAGTTCTTTAAGGAACTGTCAGCAACTATTCATTCGGGGGTGATGGTATCAGCAATGCTATGGTTTGCAGTCCCTCTATCATTTCAATTCATCCGGAGGGAGGAGTAGGCATTGGAACGATTAGTTGTACTTCACGAGTATGAGGAAAGGGAAAGCACTTTATTCAAGGAGAAGATGGAGTCCTACAGTGAGGTGATCCTCTCCTCAGAGCAAGGGCTCGAATTGACACCTGAGGCAGTGAAGGAATACGAGATGGTGTTCATCATCTCCAAAGCGCGTGAGCTGCCTCCCCATTGGAGGCTGGAGCAGATCATGGCGCATACCCCTGTCATCCTAATCTTAAGCACGGCGCTGCCGGATCTGATTACGTTCATCGGCATGTTCGAGGTCATGGAACGTGTTGATGCTGTTTATTCTTCTGACGGATCGGAGCAGGCCAAGCTTTATCGAAAAGCGCTGCTGTACATTGAGGAACATTTGGGGAACAACGAATTGACGCTGGACATGCTTGCTTCTTTTCTGTGCATCAGCACCTCTTATTGCTCCCGAATATTTCAGAAGTATGGAGGAAAAGGGTTTCGCGAGTATGTGATGGAGCGCAGGATTCAATTGGCAAAGTCCTTGCTTGAAGGAGGATCCTCGGTAACCGAGGTATGTCTTGCCGTGGGATACGGGGACTTGACCCATTTTACCAGAACCTTTCGGCGGCTAATAGGAATGAATCCTTCCGTCTACCGGACGGCTCACCAGCGGAAGACAGTATGAAATCCGATACGGACAATTCAAATGGAAAGGAGAGGCGCAGCGAATGCTAGATCGTCTCGAAGATTTTTTTAAAGAGGACTACTTGCTGCTGTCACAGGCCATTATGACACCGGAACGGACGGCGGCAGAAATTCAGCATATCCTTGACTGGCTTAGCCTTGATCAGGGCGCTTCTATTCTCGATCTGGGCTGCGGTTACGGACGGCTTAGCATCCCTTTAGCGCAGATGGGATATCGTGTGACGGGACTGGATTATTCCGAGGTATCCCTGATCCGGGCGAAAGAAGAAGCGGCCGGATTAACCGGTGCAGATATTGAGTTTGTCAGAGGATTAATGAAGGATCTAGACGGCAGTGAGATATATGATGCTGCTCTGAATATCGGAACCGCTATCGGCTACCTTGAGGAGGAAGACGACTATGCTGCGTTCAGGCGTGTGTTCAAGGCGCTGAAGACGGGAGGAACGTTTCTTGTTGAAACGGAAAACCGGGATTTCAAGATAGCCGGGTATACACCGCGGCGATGGGATGATATGAACGGTGTGCCAGTATGGTCAGAGCGACGCTATTATCCCTCCTCCGGCCGCTGGGTGGAGAAAATCCGGTGGTTCAGAGATCGGAATATTCACTCCTCGGTTCTGGACGTCCGGCTGTATTCGGCGACAGAGTTGACCCGCATGCTGACAGAGGCCGGTTTCAGGGATGTTCGGGTATACGGGAGCCTGGACCGTAAGCCGCTGGAATTGACCAGTCCGAGGATGGTGCTGTCCGCCATCAAACCGTGAAAGAATTCGTAAATTCAACCAGGAGGGATAAGAGATGAAACAACAGCATTTTATATCCAAAATCGGGGACCGACAGTGGAAAAAAGGCGTGTTTCACAATTCGGAGTACCAGCCGCTGTGGAAGGAACGAACCGAGAAGAGCAGGACCGAAGCGTTTATCGTCAAGCTGAATCCGGGAGGCTTCATTCCGGTTCATAATCACCCCGGGCGTGAGTATGCTTACGTTCTCGAAGGCCGCATGCTGGCAGGCGGTGAGCCAATGGAGCAGGGCGATTTCCTTACGGCAGGCCCGGGCGAGCTTCATGATATCCGCACCGATACCGGTGTTATCTTCTTCATTGTCATTGAAGAACCGATTGAAATTGTAGAAGACAGCGATGACTAATCCCAGTGAGGCCTATGTGCGGATGATTGAGCAGCTGCCGCAACGGCCCCCGTTTCGGTTCGTGGAGCAGATTGACCGGTATGAAGCCGGCCAATATCTTCTGGCCTCCATCCGCTTGCAGTCTGTTAGAGGACCTATGAGGTGCTTGCCCGCTTTTCCCGAGGCATGTGTTATGGAAGGGCTTGCTCAGTCCGCCGTGCTGCTTGTGCAACTGGAGACCGGACCGCTTCGCGAGGGAGAGGTTCCGATACTGGGCTCGTTATTCATGCGTCAGTCCAAGGCGGTAGCCTGGCATGAAACCCTCAGGTATGAGGTGAAGCCGATTCGTCTGCTTGCTTCCCAGGCCAGAATAGAGGCAACGGCCTATGCCGCTGGTGAAGTCGTTGCAGAAGGAGAGCTGAGCCTGGCCAAAATTCAAACTTTAACCAAAGGGGGCTGATTGCCTGTGCGGAGTATTTTCACACCCGGTCATATTTTGCCTGGACCCAAGCCCTGGATTCTGGTGGACCGGGTGCTGGATACGGTCTCTGTTGCGCAAATATCCACCTGCAAGCTGATCAGTGCGAGCGATTATTTTCTGCAGGGACATTTCCAGCATTACAGCGTGTACCCAGGTGTCCTGCTCATTGAAGGCATTCGGCAGAGCTTGTATTTGTGGCTATCCAGGCGCACGCCTGATCCTCATGCTATAGAGCTCCGGGATATGCAGGTGCGCTTTCTGACCCCGGCCGTGCCGGGAGATGTTATCAGATACGATATCACTGTTCAAGGATCATCCGAGAAGGGGAGTTTCGGCCGGATCTCAGCCACGGGTACTGTGGATGCTAAGGTGGTGCTTACATTCCAAGCTGCCTGCAATCTTGGGGAAATAAAAGCCGAGAATCTGAGTGGATGAAGCAGAGCGGCTACCGGCGGGGTGACGGATAATAGAATTGTACTTCGGCCGGAGTAACAAACCTATAAACGGAGGTTAAGAACATGCTTACAAAACTTCTTAAAAAAGCAACCATGACGCTGCCTAACTCGAACAGCACTACGGTGCTGGAACTTGCTGACGGACGTTCCGAAAAGCTCTATTTCTCTCAAGTCAGACCGACGGAATTCACGGTATCGGACTCCGAGTTTTCGATGAAATCCGGAATCAATGTGGAGCTGGATATCAAAAATGTGGATTTGGTTGCGACATCCGAGGTGCTGTGGCCAGGACAAAAGGTATACGTTCGCGGTGGAAGCGCCTCTACAGGCAAAGCTTTGAAAGGGGAAGTTCAGATCCCTCTTGGCAAAACGGTGGCAAACGGTGTTCCGGGCGAGACTTGGCTTTACTGGAATATTGAAACGCCGGAGGGAACCTTGGTCAACCAAACTCCGATTCATATGACCGGTACTGTGAAAGGCCTTCCGCCTCAAGCAACGGAGTTTTCTTCCCAAGATGTGATCTCCCTGTACGACCAGCTTGAAGGCAAATTCGCCGGCACGCTGTATGCCTGCACTCAAGTAACCTAATATCTCCCGATAAGGCAAACAGCTTGATTCAACGCTCTGCTCTAAAGCGTCGACAAATCAGTCTTCGGACTGATTTGTCGATATTTTTCGAAAGGAGGCATCCGAAATGTATGATGCCGTTATCGTAGGGGCCAGGTGTGCAGGAGCTGCCCTTGCCATTTTCCTTGGGAAGAAGGGGTACCGGGTCGCTCTGGTGGATCGGGATACATTTCCAAGCCATACGACGTCCACCCATGTCACCGGAGAGATCGAGATATATAAGAAGCTGGGGGTGCTGGAACAATTGGAATCTGCGGGAGCGCCTGCGCTCCGCCGAATGCATGTTCATCTGGGCAGCAACAGCCTGGAGTCGGATATGCTCGTGACATCAAGGGCGATTGGGCTGCGGAGATATCATTTCGATCACATTCTTATTCAGGCAGCGGACGCCCTCCCGACGGTAGATGTCGAACAAGCCAGCCTGGTTACAGGACTCATCCACAACGATGGGGTTGTAAGGGGAGTCCGGCTTCGCAAGGGCGTGGTTCAGAAAGAGTTGAACGCTAAAGTGGTGATCGGCGCGGACGGGTATTACTCCCTCGTGGCTGATGCGGTGAATGCCCAGTCTTATGAGTCTTCTCCCTTGATGAGACCTGCTTATTACGGTTACTTCAGAAACGTCAGTCCACTGCCTGTTCCGGCTGTGGAATGGTTCTGGAACGAGAACGACATCATTTTCTGCAATCCGACGGATGCGGGTCTTCATACGGTGCTGGTGATGCCGCCCATGTCTGAGTTAAAGCGCTGGATGAGAAGTCCTAAAGATATGCTGCTTCAAAGTGTGGCCCAAATTCCGGGCTTGAACGAGCGGATGGAGCAGGCTGAGCTGGCGGATCGGGTGCGGGGCATTGGCGCAAGGCCGATGTATCTCAAGGAGGCCTACGGAGACGGTTGGGCGCTTGTCGGGGATGCGGGGGCTTATGTGCATCCGGTCACCGGATCAGGCATGGACAATGCAGTAAGAAGCGCCGAGCTATTGGCCAACGCGCTGGATGATACTTTTACCGGAAAGATGTCCTGGACGGACGCCATGGGGGACTATCAGGCGGGGCGTGATACCTTGATCAGGCCGCAAATGCATGGAGCCCAAGTATCGATGAGCCGGGCAGATCAGCCGATTGATAGCGAGAAACTAAGGTGGCTGCAGGCTTTATGCACGTTTCCGGGGCTTGCCTACGACTTGGCCGAGAAGGTGGAAGAGGTTGTGAATCTGCTGGGTGGCGAGAGATACAAGCAGCTCAAGCAAATGATGACAATATAAACGGAGGAGGAAGCCAATATGCTTAGTGAGGATAAAAGACATACAGTGAACGTGATTCATCTGGAATCCACGCCCGAGGAAGTGTGGAAGATGATTGCTACGGTTGCAGGCTCGAATGCTTACCTTAGCGATTTCGGGAGTACGACAGGAGACCCGGACTGGCCGAAGGCAGGGGATAAGTTTCGTTTTACTTACGGAGATATCGAGAACGAGACGGTGTGTCTGGAATCGCAATTTCCACACCTGTACAAGCTCGCGGATTCCTATGTCTCAATCCTTTCCAATGGAGACACGGTGGAGTACAAACTGCAGACTACATTCACGATTGAACCGATTGGGCCTTTTGTTATGCTGACGGTTGAAGTTGAGGGATACGGCAATCAGCCGCAGGATATGTGGCTGCGGGAGTGCATGGAAACCGGATGGCGCCGGTCGTTGATCAATCTGAAATGCGTGCTTGAGCTGGGGCTGGATCTCCGATTTAATCTGTTCGGCTATCCCCGGCTGGGTGTGACCAATACAGGTCATTCGGAGCTCTATGCTGCCGAGACAGGCATGCCTGCTGGCAAAGGGAATTACATTATGCAAGCCTTCCCTCAAGGGCCGGCTTACAGGGCAGGACTCCGAAGCGGGGATGTCATTCTGTCTGTAAATGGAACCGAAGTGAACGCTTATAAGGAGCTGGTTATTGCCCTGTCCAGGCAGTATAACAAACGGAAGCTGATCAAGGTCGTTTATGCCAGAGATCAGCAGGTGCATGAAACCGAGGTTGACCTGTCTTATGATGAACGTTTTACGGGATTTGTGGACGCCCAGTCCAAAGAAGAATTGCAGCGACTAAAAAGAGAGAGGAGCCAGGATAAGGAGGGAGCCTGATGGAAAGCTCAAACAGTTGCAGAAATGAGATTCAGATTAGAGGGGACCTGGAGGAGATTTGGCGCTATGTGTCCACGCTGGAAGGGTATTTGTCTTTTTTTGCAGACAGCGGGACGCAGCAGGGCAAGGAGATCGTGATGGAATACGGAGGGATCCGCAATCGTGTTGAAGTAATCGTGCTGGATAAATACCAGGAGTTGCAGTGGAGGCATGCTTACACAATTTCCGGCAAAGAATATCCGCTCACGACGACGTTCTTTCTCCAGCGTTCTGCGCTCTATACAACCGTCATTGTGGAAGTCAGGGGATTTGGCCAGCAGCCCGATGATTTGTTTGTTAGGGATCTGATGGACGAAACCTGGGGCAGAACTTTGTTCAACCTGAAAAGTGTGATTGAACTGGGGACTGATGTGCGCCAGGCGCTATTCGGCTATCGCCGCCTTGGCATTTTAAATACGGGAACAGGGGAAGGGAACCGGATTCTTCACTGCTTTCAAGGCAGTCCGGCGGATGTGGCCGGATTGCGGGCAGGAGACATGATCTTATCGGTTGAGCAACGTCCCGTAACAACTCACAAAGCGCTTGTTCGGGAATTGGCGCGGAGCACCTTGCGCAAATCGGCAGTTCTGCTGGAATACGAACGGGAAGGATCGATTCATCGCACGATTGTAAAATGGGTGGACGAATAGACTGGAAATATTTTATGATATGATCTATAAAATGAAATTTCCATATTGTGAATGTTTCAACCAAAATAAGATAGAAGATGGAGGATCTTCTCGTATGAAATGAAAGCAGGTCACTCCATTTCATACGAGGGGATATTGCCGAGCTTCGCTCGTGCAGACAGTGAGGACGGGCTGGGATGTCTCCAAGTATATGGGGCCTGCCCCTATTATTCTCGGTCATTTCCGTTCAAATCTATCATCATCAGTCTATGAAAACTGCGATGAAACGACTTCCTGAATCGATAGACTGCAACAAGAAGGAGGTTCTTTCCAAATGGCGTCAACGCGTTCCGCATCCCATGTTCCGTTTCAATTAGGGAGGTTTTACGCCCATACGGTTTTGGTTAACTTTTTGTTATGGCTTCCGATGTGGATCATTTTCCTGCAGCAGGTCAGGGGAATGAGTCTGGGGCTGATCGGCATTATGCAAGGGGTTGGATTTGTCATTGCGGCGATTGCCGAAGTGCCCGCAGGTGCTATTGCCGACAGATACGGACGAAAGGTATCCTTGTTCATTGGCGCGGCGGCATTTGGTGTCCTGACGATTCTGTACGGGATCGTATCTTGGGTTCCTCTGCTCTTTGTCATACATATTATGTGGAGCGTGGCCCAGACCTTTTTTAGCGGGACGGATGTTGCCATGTTGTATGATGGACTGAAGCATGCCGGCCGTGAACAAGAATATTCCAAAGTTATGGGCCGCTATACAGCTATTGTACAAGGAACGCAAGCGGCGGCTGCGCTGATCGGAAGTTTCCTGGCGAATTACAGCATGCTTCAACCATTTATGTGGAGTGGAATGGCTTGCATTGTCGGGGGGCTGCTGCTGTTTAAATTTCGCGAACCCCCTGTGGAACAGCCCTCCAAGGAGCGCCGGGGCATGTTGGCCGAATTGAAGGATGCGCTCCAGCTTAGCGTCCAGTTGAATACACTGCGCAATTTCATTATGTTCTCCACAATCCTTTCGCTCCCTACGTTTATGCTCCTGTTCTTCTTTGTTCAACCATATGTGCTCAGCAGCAGCATTAGTGTTGGGTGGGTCGGAACGGTTATTCTACTGCTTCGTCTTGCCAGCATCACCGGTGCAGCCTTGTCCCATCGGCTTACGAAAGGAATGAAAGACCCTGTAATTCTGCTCCTCTTGCCAGTCATAATGACGGTGTGCCTTGCTGTTGCAGGATTCGTTCCGGTCATATGGGGAATTGTTGTGTTGTCACTGATGGGGTTTTGTTCCTCGGCGCTAAGACCGGCACTTACCACTATGCTGAATCGCATGATCCCTTCTAACCGACGGGCTACGGTGCTGTCCATGCAATCCTTGCTGTTTACACTCCTGCTGGCCGGAACGCAAACCGTGCTAAGTTCGGTCGTTGATGAGTATGGCTTCCCGGCTCTGTTCTTCATACTGTCTGCCTTGGTCGCGGTGACAGGTGCTCTGTTTCTGTTGTTTAATTTGCGCAGCGTTCAGCAGCATACGGCTCAGCCAAGCTCCACGATGTCCTCAGACGGCTAGTTACCCGGGAGCTGAAACAGAAATAAGACTGCGTCATGGACGCAGCCTTATATGAAAACGGGAGAATGGAGCATGACTTAGAAGCGTACGAGACTGTCGATGTGGACAGGCAGGCCGGTGGCAATGGCACGATTCGCCGCGATTCCGGTCAAGATGGACCGGGCGCCGTCGATATGGTCCGCGGCCCGCTCGAACGGATCCGGCTCCGGTTCGCCGAACAGATCATTCAGCAGCACAGGATCTCCGCCGCCGTGTCCGCCTTCCTTTTCCTCAACCTGAACCTCATAAGGTGCTCCGAACATCGGCAGCACTTGCAGGCTTTTGCCTTTTAACGCGCCTTCGAGCTTCTTGTCCCCGCCGGAATTGACATAGGACTGCTCCACCGTCGTCATCTCGATCCGGCCCTTGGTGCCGTTGATGGCAATGCGGTATCCCTCCCACGGCTGATAGGCAACAAGGGAATAGGTCAAAATCGCTTTATTGCGATATTTCACCAGCACGCCCATCGTATCTTCAATGTTGATGCCGTCTCCGAACACGCTTTGGTCGCGCTGGTAGCCGTCCTCCGGCTCCGCATCCAGATACATGGCCTTCAGGTGGGCATTGTCATCGAGATGAAGGGCGAACGGATCTTCCTTGGCCAGCGGATTGCCGGTAGCCCGGTTGTAAAACTGGGTGACGCCGCGCTCCTCCGCGTTCTCTCTGCCATAGAACATCAAATCGCCAAAGGCAAACACGCTCTCGGGCTGGGACCCGATCCAGAAATTGACCAGATCGAAATGATGTGTGGATTTATGAACGAGCAGGCCGCCGCTGTTGCGCTTGTCCCGATGCCAGCGCCGGAAATAGTCTGCGCCGTGGCGAGTGTTCAGCAGCCATTCGAAATGAACGGATGTCACCTTGCCAATCGTGTCATTCATAATGAGCTCCCGCAGTTTCGTATGGTGAGGAGCATAGCGGTAGTTGAACGTCACCCTGATGTTTCTGCCGGTTTCCTTGGCGGCATCCAGAATCGCCTGGCATTTCTCCGCATCCACGGTCATCGGTTTCTCTGTGATGACATCGCAGCCAAGCTCCATGGCCCGGATGATGTATCTATGATGTGTCCGGTCAACGCTGGTAACGATGACAATATCGGGCTTCTCGGCAGCAATCATGTCGTCGAACCGGTCGGCAGTGTACGTAGCGATTTCAGGATGGCTGTATTTATCCCGCAGCAGCTTGTTGGCGTAGTTCATCCGGGTCTGGTTTATATCGCAAAAGGCAACCAGCTCGGAGTTCTCCCGAAACCGCGCGGCTATCGCCCCGTAGAAAAATTCTGCTCTCCCGCCTGTACCTACGAGTACATAACGCTTCCTCTTCGTGCTCATCTTAATCGCCTCCTTGATATAGGCTCAGATTATAACAATGGAGCATTTATTTCTCCGCATTTCATGCGTAACCGCTTTCAAAACCCGCTTATTTTGCTATAATTCAAGGAAAAGGGAGGGGTGTCCATGACCAAGCCGTTTCAAGCGGAGTACCATGATCCTGACGGAAAGCTTGGGATCGAATATGACCGCCGCGTCGGCCACTTCAGCATGACGGATACCCATTTGCATGAACACTATGAGCTGTATTATTTGATGTCCGGGGAGCGGGTGTATTTCATCAAGGATCGCTCATACCGCATCAAGGCGGGCGATCTGGTGTTTGTGGATCGGAACACGGTGCATCGAACGCTGGACAGCGGAAGGCCGGATCATGACCGGATTGTGTTCTATATTGAGCCGGAGCTGATCGAGGGAGCCTGTTCTGACGACTTGGCAGGAATGCTCCTGGAGCCGTTCCGGTGGGATGTCCCGATTCTGCGGCTGCCTTCGCCGGAGGACGAGGTGTTGGCACGGGGGATCGATGATATATTTGGGGAGCTGCTGCATCCGGGAGAAGGAAGCGGTATGCTGCTTCGGCATCGGACGCTGGAGCTGCTGCTGTACGCTTACCGGAACCGGGAGGCGGGGAGGGTCGGCAATGCTGAAGATGGGCCACCGGTTGTTCACCCTCGTATGCAGGCGATCGTGCGCTATGTGAATGATAATTATAGAAAATCGCTGGCGCTGACCGAGGTGGCCGGTACGTTCCGGATCAGTCCGTATTACCTTAGCCGTCTGTTTAAACAAACGACAGGCTTTGCCTTCAGCGACTATCTGAACCTGCTCCGCATCCGGGAGGCCCAGCGTCTGCTGCGCGAGACGGACCTTGCCGTCACCGAGATCGCATGGAGCGCGGGCTTCGGCAACTTCTCCCACTTCGGCAAGATGTTCAAGCGAACCGTGGGCGCTTCGCCGCGGGAGTATCGGCGGAGGTACAGGCGATGAGAGAGGAGAGAAGGTAACGAGGGGAATAATGATCGGCGCCAGCCGGGAAATGCGCCTCGTTCAAGTTTCATGGATCTGGCCGGAGTTGCTCGAATGGCCTCCATGTTATTCGTACATATGAGAATAGGCCAGCCCATAGTCGTATCTGGCTGACCGAATCAGTTGAAATGTCCCTGGCTGCGAAAAGCCCAGGGACATTCTTGTTGTAATACAGGGAGGATCGCTTAAGACGATCCGTAAATGCAAGGTGTTGATGCGAGCGTTATTGTCCCTCAAACTTCGCCTTCAGCACGCCGAAGTTCAGCTGCGATGTGCTGTCCAGCACGACATCGGCATGCGGGAAGTGAGCGGCATTGCCGATCGCTACAGCGAACATGCCGGCAGCCTTAATGGCGTCCACGCCAGAGACGGCGTCTTCGACGCCGATGCAGTCTGCCGGATCTGCGCCGAGGGCCGCGGCAGCTGTCAGGAAAATTTCAGGATCGGGCTTGTTGTTCTTCAGTGTGTTCACATCCACGATCACATCGAATTGATCCTCAATGCCGAGCCGATGGATGACGGTTGGCGCATTCTTGCTGGCTGAGGCGATGCCGGTTTTGACACCGCTGCTGCGGATCTCCTTCACGAAATCGGTCACGCCCGGCAGCAGATCAGCCGGGGTGATCTTCTCGATCAGCTCCACGTACAGCTTGTTCTTCCGGTCTGCGAGCTGGTCCAGCTCCGCATCGGAATATGCGATTGGCGTTTCCGCCTGGCTGAGCAGCAGCTTCAGGGAGTCCATCCGGGATACGCCTTTCAGGTTCTCGTTGAATTCACGGGTGAACGGAATGCCGAGTTCCTCGGCAATCGCCTTCCAGGCCAGGTAATGGTACTCGGCTGTGTCGGTAATTACGCCATCCAGATCAAAAATGACAGCTTTCAAAGTTTGGTTCGCAACCATGTTAATCAGTACTCCTTTTCTATGGACGATATGTTGATGGGAACGAAGTGTCTTACTTACCGCTCAAGGCTGCCGCAAGTTGGCGCTCGATCGGCTTGCCGGCCTCCAGCACAACGGTCTCTTCGTACAGCTTGACCTCAATCGCATCTCCTTCCACCAGTTCCAGCGTCACGCCGTCATTCTTGATCCGCACGTTGATCAAGCGGCCGCGGAAGGTCAGACGGAAGGCGTACTGTTCCCAATCCTTCGGAATCGCAGGCGAGAGGGAGAGGCCGCTCTCCTTCAGGCGCATGCCGGCAAATCCGTACACGATGGACATCCACGTTCCGCCCATATTGGCCATGTGAAGGCCGTCTTTGGTGTTGCCATGCGTGTTGTCCAGATCAAGACGAGCCGTCTCGATGAAGTAATCGTATGCCTTGTCCATGTTGCCGATCTTCGAAGCCATAATGCTGAAGATACAGGACGAGAGGGAGGAGTCATGCGTCGTAATTCCCTCATAGTAATCATAGGAGCGGCGAATCGTCTCCAGATCCTGCTCATCCTCCAGCAGAAAATGCGCGAGCACCGTGTCCGCCTGCTTACATACCTGATAGCGGTAAATGGTCAGCGGATGGTAGTGCAGCAGCAGCGGGTAGTTCTCCTTCGGCGTATTCTCAAAATCCCACACGGCCTTGCGCAGGAAGGTATCGTCCTGCGGATTGATGCCGAGGGTCTCGTCATATGGAAGCAGCATCGCGGCAGCGGCTTTCTCCCAGGCCGATACCTCCTCTTCCGTGACGCCCAGGCGCTGGAGCAGCTCGGCAGCAGCAGCTTCGTTGAATGCTTTCAGAATCGATACGCTTTTGGCTGCCCACTTCAGGTTGTGCTTGGCCATGACGTTGGTGTAGTAGTTGTTGTTCACACAGCAGGTGTACTCGTCCGGACCGGTCACCTCATCAATGTGGAAGGCACCGCCGTAGTAGTGCCCGATCTCCGCCCACAGGCGTGCGGTTTCAATCAGCACTTCGGCGCCGTATTTCAGCAAGAAGTCCTGGTCCTGCTCCGCCAGATAATACTGGATGTAGCTGTAGGCGATATCAGCGCTGATGTGATATTGGGCTGTGCCCGAAGGGAAGAAGGACGAGCATTCAGTTCCGGCAATGGTCCGCCAAGGGAACAGCGCGCCTTTCTTGTGTCCCATCTCGCGGGCTCTGTCTCTGGCCTGCTCCAGCGTCGAATAGCGGTACAGCAGCAGCTGACGGGCGATATCCGGCTGTGTCATAAGGAACACAGGGAACATGTAAATTTCCGTATCCCAGAAATAATGTCCTTCATAGCCTTCGCCGCTCAGGCCTTTGGCGGCAATGTTGCTGTGCTTGTCGCGTCCGGCGGACTGCAGCAGCTGGAACAGATTGAACCGGATTCCTTCCTGGAGCTTGTCGTCATTGCGAATGATGACATCCGCCGACTTCCAGTAATCGTTCAGATACTTCGTCTGCTCGGCAACAAGATCGTCAAAGGACAGGCCTGCCAGACCTTCCTGCAGCTCGGCGCCCGTGTCGGTGATATGATCGCCGTGACGCATGCTGTCTGTGTACACGTTGTACTTCGTAAGGGAGACGGCTTCCGTGAGCGTGAATGCAGCCGTGTACGTAATCAATCCTTGTTCCGGCGATGCATCCAGACGGACATCGGCCTCGGTATCGAGACGGTGACTGGTCACACAGGAGGCGCGAAGGCGCGAAGACATCGTTTCGTCAACAACCCAGCCGTAGCTGTCTTTTACACCGGTATCCACCACGGTCATGCGCTCGGCATGCCCTGCTCCGACCCGGGGATCCTTCGGATTGGTGTAGTTCTTCACCTTCCCGTTCAGGGTGGACACGATGGTCACAGGGCCGTTATAGTTGACGGGCTCGATCCGGACATGGATCGCAAACAGCTCCCGATGCCGGAAGGACACGAGGCGACGGAAGACGAAGCGAACTTCCTTGCCGCCAGGCGATTTCCACTGGACAACCCGCTCCGAGAAGCCCTTGTCCATATGAAGACGGCGCTCATAGGCCGTAATGGTGCCCTGGTCGAGACGGAACGGCACCTGCTCGTCGCCCAGATAGATCATGATGGTTTGGGCATCAATGTTGTTTACAAGTTTTTGCTGTGTATCGGGAAAGGCGAATAGCTTCTCGCCGTAAGGAATTTCAATGACATCGTGAAAAGCGTTCAGGTAGGTGCCGCGAATCGTGGACATCGCGTCCCCGTAGCCCTCCTCGAAATTGCCGCGCACACCGATGTAACCGTTTCCTAGCGCGAACAAGCTTTCCGCATTCAGCAGTTCCTGCTGAGTCAGTTCAGGGTTAGAGATCATCCAGGTCATTATCTATATTTCCTCCTAGCGTGGTTATGTTTGAATTTTAGTTCGGGAAGGGCTAAGATTATACTAAAATATTTGTTTTTTTATCAATATTTTTAGGTGGTGGCGAAATTATGAGAGCGTCTTCCCGTACCGGAAATCAGCAGCCGCATTACTTGTCCTCCCGCATGCAATATTTGCGCGAAAACTTCATTCATCCGCCGTTTGACTACGAGTTCGAGCTGATGGAAGCGATCCGGCTAGGCGATGAGAATCGGGCGATGGATATGCTGCGGAAGATCAACGAACTGGAAGCTGCCGTATTGGCTGTATATCCGCTTCGTTCGAAGAAAAATGCGCTGATTGCTTCCTGCACGCTCTATACCCGAGCGATCATCCGGGGGGGCGTCGATCCGGAAATTGCCTTCCATCTCAGCGATACCATCATACTGGAAATCGAAAAAATCACCGACGTCGAGCGGCTGATGCATTTTGAATACGAGATGCTGGTTCAGTTCGTGGCTATGGTTCGCCGGGAAAAGGAAGATCTCTCCTACTCCCATATTGTGAACCTGACGATATATTATATTCGTGAACATATTTTTGAGGAGCTATCGCTGCAACGAATCGCCGAGGTGCTTGGCGTTAATCCGAGCTATTTGTCTGACCGCTTCAAGCGTGAAACGGGCGTGTCGCTGACCGGCTATATTAACCGAAGGAAAGTCGAGGAATCGAAGCATCTGCTCATCCACACGAACCAGCCGATCTCGGAGATTGCCTTCACCTTCAAATTTTGCAGCCAAAGCTACTATACGCAGGTGTTCAAGCAATTTACCGGCATGACCCCGAGGCAGTTCAGGCATCACGAGGCCACAAGCATCCATGACTAAAGGATGTCCCGAATCATCCTATACTACAGAAAGCAGATGAAATCATGAACGGTCTGAAGCATAGAATACGCAACTGGAATTTGGAGAAAAAGCTGATCGCAGCCTTTTCCTGTTTTATTATCGCGCCGCTGATCCTGATCGGAGGGATCATCTCCTGGGTGTATGTGGACCAGAACCGAAGCACGGTGATCGAAGCTGCGGTGGAGAACAACAAGCAGATTATTAAAAACATCGATACTTCACTGCAGCCGCTCCTCCGGCTGTCGATGTTTCCGATTCAGGATGCAACGCTGTACCAGATCATGCGCAAGAACTATGACGAGGTATCCAATCCGCTACTGGAGAAGGGCCAGGATTTTGACAGAGTGAACGGATTGATTCAGAGCGGCATCATGCTGTATACCGATATCATTGACTCGGTTGCCATTTACCATGAGAATAACCGTTTTATTGTGGGAAGAAGCAATCTGGAATATATGAATTATGCTTACTTTCAGGAGAGATTCATCGATGAGCCGTTCGTTCAGACGATCAGGGAGAGCAAAGGGCATTTCGTGCCCATCGGCATCCATCGGGATGAACTGCTGTCCGCCCGAGGCGAGCAGGTGGTGTCGGTCGGCCGGGCGATTCTGGACCCGTACACCAAGCAGGATCTCGGCTTTATCCTGTTTAACATTTCCGCGGACAGGCTGAAGACACTCTGGAGCGAGACGGCGTTCTCGGAGCAAACCAGATTTTATCTGATCGACGAGGACCAGCGCATTATTCACAGTGCGCAGCCGGAAGAGATCGGCCAGCATGTGGCAGACGTGCTTGGCAGCGATGCGGAGGTTCATGATGATGATAGCGGAGCTGTCACGCGGGTGTCCCGGGATGTGTACACGATTTCCTCGTCCTCTGCGCTCACGGGCTGGAAGGCGGTGACGGTTGTGCCGAAGAAGGATCTGTTCTCCATGGTGTATCTCATGGTGTCGGTGCTTGCCCTCATCCTGATCCTGCTGCTGGTGCTGCTGATCTTCACTTCTGTCCGCATCGCGAGAACGATTATGAAGCCGCTGTCGGTGCTAAATCACAAAATGAAGCTTGTCTCCCAAGGACAGCTTGATGTAAGCTTCGATACGGGACTGCAAGGAGAAATTGGTGATATTAGCCGCACGGTGGATCAGATGCTGCAGGAGATCCGAGGATTGATCAGCCGGATCTATGTCGAGGAGGAAGAGAAGCGCCGCTTGGAGATGAATGCGCTGCAATCGCAGATCCGGCCTCATTTTATATACAATACGCTGAATGTCATCCGCTGGATGGCCAAAATGCAGGGAGCCGCCGGCATTGAAGAGGCGCTGCAAGCCTTCTCGTCGGTCATCAAGTTCACGGCGAAGAAAGAGGGACATGTGGTGACGGTGGCTGAAGAGGTGGAGTTCCTGCAGAACTATACGAAAATTTTGGATTTCCGTTATTTTAACAAGTTTGATGTCACATACAATATCGACCCGGCGGTCACGGAATACCGGACGCTCAAATTTTTGCTCCAGCCTTTGGTGGAAAATGCGGTTTTTCACGGATTTGAAGGCATTGACTATAAAGGGCTGTTGATGGTCTCCATCTATGAAGAAGACGGGGCGCTGATCATGAAGGTTGAGGATAACGGGCGCGGTTTTCCGGAGCAAGGGCAGCTGGAGAAGCCGGCCGCCGGGCCAAGCGATGGGTTTAATTCCATCGGACTTACCAATATACGGAACCGAATCCGCCTTCATTTCGGGCCGGAGTACGACCTGCATATCGACAGAAGAGCGCAGGGCGGAACGGTCGTCACGATTCGGGTTCCGATCATCCTAGAGGAATAACGGCAGGGGGATAACAAGTGCGAATACTGGTCGTAGACGATGAACCGCTTGTCCGGATCGGGATCAAATCCGCGATTGATTGGCAGGCTCACGGAGCCGAGATTGTCGGGGAGGCCGAAGACGGGGAGCAGGCGCTGCGGATGATGACAGAGCTGTCGCCGGATGTCGTGCTGCTGGACATCAAAATGCCGAAGATGGATGGCATCGAGGTGCTGCGGGTGGCAAAGGACCGGCAGCTGCCGCCGAAAATCGTAGTGCTCAGCAGCTTTGATGAGATGGTCTATGTGAAGGAAGCGATGAAGCTCGGGGCGTTTGATTATTTTCACAAACCGGATATGAATGAACAGGAGCTAATGGCCATGCTGAACAGCATTCGGGAGCAGTTCGGGGTGAGCCATGTCCCGGCTTCGCCCGGGATGGCAGCGGATGCAGCTGCATCCGGCAAGGACAAGGCACTGTACGATGCGCTGCATGGCCATAGCTTCGATCTGTCCGGGACAAGCCTTAAAGAAGGAAATATCTATGTCGTTCTGTTCCGCGTGAAACAGTATCACAGTGTCATGAAGAGGTATTCCGAGGGCTCGGAAATGGTGCTGCCCAGCACGATCCAGCATGTGATTCAGGAGATGCTGTCCAGTGAGAAGGAAATTGAATATCTTCGGCTCAGCCGGGAGATGAGCGCCGTGCTGATCAGCAACAGTGAGTTGAAGAGCCTGCTCGCTTCGCTGAACCGGGTGAACAATGTCGTCCAGATGATCAGCTCGGCGCTGAAGCGATTTGTGAATATTGATATCATACTTGGCATCAGCGACTGGTGTGCTGATTTCACAGAGATCGCCCGCGGTTACAAGCAGGCATCCAAGGCGCTGTCTCATTATTTCTACCGTCCGGATGATGCGGTGTTCTACTACCAGCATTTGAAGGTCGGGAGCAGCGAGGTGCGAAGACAGGCCGATGAAGCGGTTGTTCAGATGAAGTCGGCGCTTCGTGACGGGGACAGCCGCCAATTTCTGGATCTGCTTGGCCGCTGGGAGCAGCTGCTCTTGCAGGGAGCATGCATGGACCCTCAGGATGTCAAGAAGGTGTATGAAGGTCTGCTGTTTATGATGGGCGAGGGAGCCGCAGACAGCACGGCTGTTGGCAGTGACGGACCGATGCGCAGCGTTGAGGAAATTGAGAGTTTCCGCGAGCTGTCTGCGTATTACCGCCTTATTTTCGAGGATCGGCTCGGTTCCCGGGAACGCAAGGCGCACAAGGGCTACAGCCAGCTGACCCGCAACATTATCGCTTATGCGGAAGAGCATTATAAGGATAGCCTGTCTTTGAAATTGTTCGGTGACCAGTTTCATGTCAGTCCGAATTATGTCAGCCGTCTGTTCAAGCAGGAGGTTGGACAGGGGCTGTTCGATTATATAAACGCGCTGCGGATTGAGAAGGCGAAGGAGCTGCTGAAGGATTACCGCTACAAAATTTACGATGTGGCCGAGATGGTCGGATTTCATAATCAAGCGCATTTTGCGATTGTGTTCCAGAAGTATGCCGGTGTCTCGCCAAAGCAATATCGGAAAGAAGAAGTGTGATTTAAGAAAAGAAAGTGCAATCTGTGATAAAACACGGAAAATTGCGGCATAGATACGATTAGATAAATAGTCA
>NZ_NPBY01000023.1 GCF_002272015.1 Paenibacillus campinasensis
ACACGGAAAATTGCGGCATAGATACGATTAGATAAATAGTCAATTTCAAAAATTAATCATTATTTGATTAATTTTTTTTGTTTGTGCGGGTCGATATGATAGAGCATGTAAACAGAAGATGACATTCTTTGATGGGGGTAGACGTGATGATGAAAGTGCACAAAAAGTTATATACCACCCTGGTACTGTGCCTGGCTCTCGTTGTGAGCCTAAGCGCTTGCGGGAGCGGTGACAGCGCTGACAAGGGGGCAGGCAGCGCAGACGAGAAGATCACGGTGAACTTTGGCTTCTGGGGGTCGGCGCAGGACTTGGAGATTTATCAGCAAGCAGCGAATGCGATTTCCGAGACCTATCCGAATATTGAACTCAAGATCAAGCAATATCCGAGCAGCGAGCAGTTCTGGAATACACTGCCTGGCGAGATTGCGGCCGGCGTTGCCCCGGATTTCATTAAAATGTCCAACGAAGGCGCGTACGAGTATATTAACAAGGGCTTGTTCACTCCGCTCGACGAGCTGATTGAGACGACCGGTGTGGACATGGACCGGTTCATGGAGGCCTCCAAGAACATCTGGAGTGTGGACGGTCAGCAATACGGCATCCCGAACAGCGACATGCCGGCGATGTTTGTTATTAACGAGCAGATGTGGCAGGATGCTGGGCTCGGCGATTATCCGACCACCTGGGATGAAGTGATTGAAGCAGCGAAAGTGCTGAATCAAGGGGATGTGAAAGGGATCATCGTGAACCTCGACGCATTCCATATTACGAACTATGTGAAAAGCTTTGGCGGCGGATGGGGCAATGGCGAAACGATCAATTCCCCGGAGAACGTACAGGCCCTGGAAATGATCATCGACATGTATGAAGAAGGCATTGCAGTTACGCCGAAATCGGTCGGCTTCGGCTGGGACGGCGAAGTGTTTGCCAACAATTTGGGGGCGATGAGCACCGGTGGTTATTGGTACAAGGGCTACCTGAAGGATGCAAATCCAGACCTGAACTATGTGGCACTTCCGGTTCCGAAGGGAACGACGAACGGCAGCACGATGAGCTCTGACGCCTACATGGTGCTGAAGGACGCGAAGAACAAGGAAGCCGCGCTTCAGGCGGCATATTACATGACCAATGACACTACGCAAACCGCGTTTATGGAGCTTGGCTTCAACCCTTCGATTCCGGAGCTGTCGGCTCAATACTTCGAGTTAAATCCGGAGTTCAAGGCCATCGAGCCGGCGCTGGAGTACAGCACGGATTACGGGTATCCAACCGACACGAAGCGTTTTACCGATGAGCTTGTGAAAGAGCTGGAGGGCTTGATTCTTGGCGGCTCCGGCAAGACGGCGCAGCAAATTCTTGATGATATTCAAAGTCAGTTCCAATAAAAGCGCAGGGTCAGGCCGCTCCCGCTTCTGAAACAGAGGGAGCGGCCCGATTTTTGTATAAAAGTATGGACGGGGGGAGACAGATGTCCAATTACAGCAAACAAGCCGGCATAGGCGGCAACAAGATCAGACAGTCCTGGTTTCGGTCGCTGGCCGATCATGATATGACGCTGGGCTGGTTGTTTTCCTTGCCCTTCTTGATCTTGTGGGCCTGGTGGTTCTTATATCCGTTTATTCAGTCATTTGTTCGAAGCTTTCAGGATGCCAACTTTGCGGCGCTGGATCAAGCGCAGTTTATCGGACTGCAGAACTATATCCAGATTCTTCAGGATAAAGAGTTCTTCCGCGCACTGCTTCACTCCTTGCAGATCGTGGCCATCTCGATTCCGATCCAGACGCTGCTCGGATTGCTGCTGGCCATCCTGGTGAATCAGAAATTGAAAGGGAAGGGCATCTTCCGGACGGTGTTCTTTCTGCCGTATATTACGTCGCAGATTGCGATCACGACGGTCTTTATGATGCTGTTCAAGAAAGGAACGTTTCTGACCGAGTTTTTCGGGATGTTCGGGTTCGGCAACGTGACCTGGTTCGCAGATACGAGCTATGCGCTGCTGTTCGTTTGTATCCTGTTTATTTTCCAGCAAGCGGGATTCACGATGATTGTGTATCTGTCCGGTCTGCAGGAGATTCCAAAGGATCTGTACGAGGCAGGAGAAATTGACGGGGCTTCTAAATGGAATAAATTCCGTTATATCACCGTTCCGTACTTGAAGCCGATTACGTTCTTCATCGTGTCTGTGTCCACGATCGCAGGTTTTCAGATCTATGACCAGATTGCCGCGATCTCTCGGTATGGCGCATTAGGCTCGCCGGCAGGGGCGACCAGCACGGTCGTCACGTATTTCTACCAGCACGGCATCCGGTATATGAACATCGGTTACGGCAGTGCGGCGGTTGTGCTGTTCTTTATCATTATTATGCTCATTACGTATCTGCAAAAAAAATTCCTGGACGAGAAGGAGTGAGAGTATGATGACCCGTACGAACGTTCAGCGTCCGCTGATGTATCTGTGGACGATTCTGCTGGGGCTCCTATTCGCCCTTCCTTTTCTCTACACGTTGTACTCGTCCATCATTCCGATGCGGTTTGTGAACACGTTGACGTCACCGGCGAACTGGACGCTGGACAACTTTAAAATCTTCTTCACGAATCCGGCTTATGATGTTCCGCGATGGTTCCTGAATACCGTCATCATGACAGGCGTCGTGGTGGTTGGCAACCTGATCATTAACCCGATGGCCGGCTTTGCACTGGCGAAGCTGAATTTCCGGGGGAAAACGGTGATTTACTGGATTGTGGTTGCGACCATGATGGTGCCGTACCATATGATCCTGATCCCGGTGTACGTGAATGTCGCCCAGCTTGGCTGGCTGAATACGTTCTTGGGACTGACGGTGCCGTTTCTGTATCAAGGGCTGTACATTTTTATGCTGCGTCAATTTTTCATTTCCGTGCCCAATGAGTTTCTGGAGGCTGCTCGAATCGACGGTCTGACCAAGATGGGGGCGTTCTGGCGAATTGTGTATCCGCTGGCTCGTTCATCGCTGATCACGATGTCCATTCTTGCATTCTCGGGCACCTGGAACAGCTATCTCATTCCGAGCACTTTGGCAAACACACCGGAGATGTATGTGCTGGTAGTTGGTCTTAACAGTGTCAAGGATATGTTCTTCGAGAATACGCCGCTTATTATGGCGGGGGTTGTGCTGTCCACGCTGCCGATCATTCTGTTCTTCTTCCTGTTCCAGCGTCAGTATATTGAAGGGATCTCCAGCGCAGGGGTCAAAGGCTGATATTCATCTCGACAGCAGAAATTTATTCAGACAGACAGATGTTCACCGATATTCAGCTGATGGAAGGATACTTGTTCCGGGATGGAGAAACACTGAATGAAGCATACATCATACAGATGGGGGATACATGATGGAATACCGTGTGATTAAAGAAGGCGATCTGTTCTTTCTTACCGGACTTGATGGGGACATTGCTCAAGGGAATGAGCAGGGCCATGGATTATATACGAAGGATACCCGCTTTTTAAGCCGGATGGAGGTGTTCGTTGACGGGCAGAAGCCGTCGCTGCTGTCTTCCGCTGGGGATAAAAGCTATATTGCCAGCATCCGGCTGATGAAGGAAGCCAAGGATGACGGCGCCATCGAAGTGCTGCGGGAGCGGTTCATCTATGACGGCGTGCTGTATGAACGCATGGAGCTCACCAATTACTTCACCTATGATTCTAATATCGAGTTTGCTGTCGCTTTTGATGCGGATTTTCAGGACATGTTCCTTGTCCGGAAGTATCGGACGGGTGAGGTTGGCGCCATGGAGGGAACCCAATTCGGCGAGCGCGAGCTGACGTTCTCGTATGTTGGGGCAGACCAGATGCGAAGACAGACTCGAATCACCTGGGATCATCCTGAAGGCAAGGCAGACGAGAGTGGAAGCGTCACGTTCTCGCTGCCGATGAAACCGCAGCAGCGTCAGGTGATTACGTTCTGCATAATGCCAGTGTCGGAGCAGCTGGAGCCAGCTCAATCACTTAGCTATGAAGAGGGGTTGCGCCGTCTGGAAGCTTCTTATGAGGCGTGGTATGAAGGCAGCGCCCGCGTCCAGTCCGATTCCCCGCACTTTAACGGCCTGTTCCAGCGCAGTGTGCAGGATCTTCGAATGCTGACCACCGATGTGGGCTTCGGCAGTATGACGGTGGCCGGTCTGCCGTGGTTTGCCGCACCGTTCGGGCGGGACAGCCTGATTACCGCCTTGTTCATGCTGCCGGTGAATCCGCAGATTGCCATAGGGACACTGCGTACGCTTGCCGCCTATCAAGGGGAGAAGTACGATCCGTGGCGGGATGAACAGCCGGGCAAAATCATGCATGAGATCCGTTATGGTGAGCTGGTTACGACCAAGCAATCCCCGTTCGCACCGTATTACGGAACGATTGATTCGACGCCGCTGTTCCTTATGCTGATCGGTGAATACTACCGCTGGACAGGGGATCTCTCCCTGGCCGAGGAGCTGAAGCCGAACATCATGCGGGCCCTTGAATATATGGATGCTGAGCTTGAAGCTGGCTCGGGCTTCATGGCCTATAAGCAAGAGGCGGAGAAGGGGTTCCCGAATCAGGGCTGGAAGGACTCCGCGAATTCGATCATTCATGAATCGGGTGAATTCGCCGAATCTCCGATTGCGTTGTCGGAGGTTCAGGGATACGTCTACCAGGCACTGAAATCGCTGGTACCGATCTTCACGGAGCTTGGGGATGCGGAGCTTGCCCGGAAGCTGGAGGAAGACGCCGGAGCGCTTAAGGAGCGATTTGAATCGGCGTTCTGGATGGAGGAGGAGTCCTGCTATGCCATCGCGCTGGACAAGAATCTGCGCCAGGTGCGGAGCGTCACCTCTAACCCGGGGCATCTGCTGATGACCGGGCTGCCATCGGAGCAGCGCGCCAAGGCGCAAGCGGGCCGGATGCTGGAGAAGGACATGTTCAACGGCTACGGAATCCGCACGATGAGCACACGCTCGGCAGGTTATTATCCAATGGGCTATCATAACGGCAGTGTATGGCCGCATGACAATGGCATGATTCTGCTCGGACTCGGGAAGATGGGATTCCGGGAAGAGGCGGGAAGCGTCATATCCGGCTTGCTTAAGGCTTCCGGGCATTTTGAATACCAGCGCCTGCCGGAGCTGTTCTGCGGGTACGATGCAGAGCTGGGTTATCCGGTGCCGTATCCGACGACATGTTCCCCTCAGGCATGGGCAGCCGGCACAGCGATTGTATTCCTTCAAGCGATGCTGGGTCTTTACCCGAACGCCGCCAAGAAGGAAATTGCGCTGTCACCTTTCCTGCCGGAGGGGATGAACGAACTGAAGGCCGAGCATATTGCCATCGGCAGCGGGCATGTGTCTGTTCGTGTTGTTCGCGAAGCGGATGCCGAAACGAATGTGGCGTTCAAGGTAGAGGTGCTGGAGAACACAACCGGCTACACGCTAGCAGGAGCATCGCTGTAAATTCGTCAGAGCGCTACCGCAACGAAGGGTGGCCTAACCAAGCCCTTATGCGAAGCGATACCCAAACGAAGAGCTAACCAAACGAAGCGCTACGCAGTATGCGTTACTGAACCAAGGCCTAACCAAGTAAACTTAGCCAAGTAGCTCTACCCGAGTAACCAAGTAGCTCTACTCAAGTAACCAAGTAGCTCCACCCAAATAGCTCTACCCAAGTAAGCCCTATCTAAGTAAGCCCTATCCAAATAGCTCTATCCCAATGTACAACCTTGGTACCCTTTAGGCCGTTAGGCTGGGGCCAAGGTTGTTGTGGTTCTTTACATTGACAGTCGGAGTAATTCCAGCACGATGGTAGCACCAAGGAAATAAAAAGCTAGAATAAACGATACTTTATGCCGGTTGGATTCTTTAATGTGGGTAAACTCCATATACCCACGATAGAAGTAAGGCAGTCCCAGCAGTTGGGCAAGCAGCGGCTGCGGCTCGCTAAGATCCAGAAACCAAATCGTAGCGATCCCCGGTAGTATCAAGAGCATGGATACGCCAACAAATCTTCTATAGACATCTGAGTCTTTCATGTCCTCCGCATCATAGTACACATGAACCTTTGTAAGAATGACTGTAAGATGACGGCGGCCAAACTAAGAAGAGAATACAGGATTATCATGTGTTCGCTCCTAAATATGATTAAAAATAAAGTCAGATGACCTCATTCAGGCAACCTCTAGATCTTAGTATACCACCCACTCCACCCAATTTGTGGGAATTTCCGGCTTGCAGATGGTTACAGTTGAATGTTGGAGAACATATGTTCTATAATGTTTTAGGGGATAAAATATACATATCGTGAATGATAAGGAAGGCAGGAAAGCGATGAATCCATTTTGCCGATATGCGCTGCATCAGATCGAAGTAGCGATTCTGTCCGTCGTTGCGATCATCGATAAGCTCGAGGAGGAGGACCTGCACATCAGGTCAATGGAAGGCAAGCGTTCCGTAGGGGAACTGCTAACCCATATGGCTGTCATCTGTCGGGCGGATTTTCGTATATCCGAAGGGGCGACAGAGGAGGAGATGAGCGCGTTCTACTCGGGTATCGCGTTGGACAATTTGAAAGACATCCAGGCAGAGCTGCTTACAGGCTATTCCTACCTGTTTCAGGAATTCCATGCGATGAGCGAGGAGGAGCTCCAGCGTGAAGTAACCGCCTACTGGGGTGTGAAGTATACGCGGTATGAGTGGCTGCTTGAAATTATGGCGCACTTGTATCACCACCGTGGACAACTGCACACGATGCTGATTCACGGCGGCGGAAAGGACCCGAATGTGCCGCTATTCGAATAGATAAAGCAGAATAGATGACAGGGCAGTAGATCATAGATGACAATTATAAAAGTCCGTCCCTCGGCCGAGGAGACGGACTTTTTTTCTAAGGATATAGATGCTCATCCCATTCTGGAGTTGTGGGAATGGGATGACAACCGGGGAAGAAAGATCAGTACTGCATCAGCAGACTAACGTTTTGCCAACCGGCGCCGACGGTCCAGAAGACCAGGTAGTCACCGCGTTTCACTTGCCCGGCCTGAATGGCCTCATAGAGGGCCAGGAAGGGGCTGGTCGTTGCAGTGTAACCGTATTTGTCTCCGATGTAAGGAACTTTGTCCTGATCAATGCCGAGTTCTTCGGACACTCGCTTAATATTGCCCGTGGTGAACTGGGAGAACATAAAGCCCTTAATATCGTCAGTAGTCATCTGGTTGCGTTCCAGCAGGATCCGAATCGAGTTAACTGCAGATTCAGCGCATACCGAATCATCGAAAGGCGTAAATTGAACCTGAGCGTCCTTAGCTGTAAATTCCTCGCGGTACAGATTCGATAATCCGTGAGCAGGGAACAGGGAATTGTCGATCACGGACGTATCGGTTTGGTAGATAGAGTCGATCAGACCGCGCGTCCCTTCGACCTGCTCCAAAATAACAGCAACCGCTGACTCGGCAAAATTGGAATAATAGACCGGCTGTTCCGGACTATGGACGGACAAGTAATCGGCCCCGACCACAAGCGCCCGTTCGATTCTAGGGTTGGAAGCCATGTAGCGCGCGGCTTGCTCCACCGCTACAAGAATGCCGGCGCAATTGGCATTGATGTCGAAGCAGGCGGTCAACAGATCGCCTCCAAGCGCATGATGCAGCTTCAGCGCGTTGCTGGGGAGCAAATACTCCGGCGTTTGGGACGTGAAAATGATCAGGTCCACATCTGCGGCTGATAGTCCGCCTTTGTCCAGTGCCCGCTTGGATGCTTCGACAGCCATCGTAAACGTATTTTCTTCCTGATTATCGATAATAAAACGTTTGTTACGGCCCAGAGCGGTTACAAGCCCGGTAACATCCGTGCCTCTTTCCGCAAAATAGTTAATGTAATATTCATTGTCTACTTCCTTGGACGGATGGTAAATTTCGATATCGCGAATTTGTACCCCTCTCATGGCCATCTCTCCTTATTGTTCGATAATTTCGCAGTTGTCCAGCTGTACGCCACGAGCAACGCGACCTAGCTGCATCTTCAGAATCGGGTTTTTGGAAATCCGTAGTGTTACTTTCTTGAAGCCGTCCTTCTTATACAGTCCGAAGCAGCCTTCCAGCAGCGGGAGTGATTCCGGCGCGGAGACGTTCAGCTTCGTGCAGTCGATGTCGATCTCATATTCCGGTGCGGAAATCGTTGAGATCGCTTTGTTGTAGCCCTCCATGGCAGCCATGCCGTCTTCCGGAGAAAAGGTGCCTTCCACCTCGGCATAAAATACTTTTGCAGCTTGATCGATTTTGATGTTAAAGCTTCCCATGATTTTGTTATCCTCCTATGAACTAGAAATGGTTTCGGTAGTATATAATTCTTCGTTTGAAATAGATAAAATAGGATCATTTATGTTTGAGTGCCTTCAGACGATCCAGGATCGGCGCAGGTTCACTGCCGTCCGTGTTCACCTCGATGATGCAAGGTCCAACTCTCTCCCGGACGAAGCCAGGAATGTCGTCCATATCATCCAGATGACTCACAGACATGGATGGAATTCCGGCGATGCGCATCATGTCAGCGATGGAGATCCGATCCTGCTTGTAATCCGGCATCGTGCGGTTGTACAGAAACTTCTGTCCACGGTCAACGTAGGATAGCATGGCATTGTTAATGATGAAGTAAATGACAGGCAGCTCGTATTCCTTAGCAGTCAGCACTTCCGTCCCATTCATGAAGAACGAGCCGTCTCCCGCAATGACAGCAACCGGACGAGAGGAATCCGCCAAGTACAATCCTGGCCCTCCGGCCATCGCTGATCCCATGGCTCCGTAGTTCAGATTAATCTCGAAGTCTCCTCCGGCTGGAATTTCCAAATACTTCAGCACGAAATTGGTGAACTCCCCAATATCGCACACATAACGCGTATCATTCGGCATCACCTTGCTCAGCTTCTCAAGGAAGAGGCGCAGGGATAAGCCAGTATGATTGCGCTGGTAAGCCTCGTTCAGCGGCAATGGCTTCTTATACGAAGCCGAGGATGGCTTGGCATGCTCAAGGAAATAAGGGAGCGCATCCTTGAGATCGGCGAGGACAGGTGCGTCCGTCTTGAACACTTTGCCGATTTCCCTGGCGTCACGATCAACATGAATCACCTTGCGTCCCTCCACGAGCATGTCGTTAAAGTTGCACGTAGAGGCTTCACCCAGGCTCGTACCCAGAATCAGAATGCAGGAAGACTGGGAGGTGGTGACGTATTCCATGGCCGCATCGGTGCTGGAAAACCCGTAGTTTCCTAAGTTAAGCGGAAAATCGCCGGGAATGATGCCTTTAGCCGAAGGTGTCGTAATGATCGGCCACTGCAGCCGTTCGCTGAGCTGCATGATTTCTTCGGCCACAGCCCGTCCGCCGCGTCCGACCATAATGATTCCTTGTTCTGCCTCATTCAGGAGGGACACTGCGTCTTCCAGCTCCTTCGGATTAGAGCGCACGACTTGGAGATCAGCCAGGTTTGGAGCCTCCGGAAGGACATTAGGCGCTTCCATCCGCTGCACATCAATTGGAATCGAAATATGCACTGGGCCAAATGGAGGCGTAAGCGCGATCCTTACCGCTTTATCCAGTTCAGCTAACACATCCGCTTCGTTCATGACGGTGTTGCTGTACTTGGTGATCGGCCGAACGATGTCCTGGGCGTCCATCTCTTGAATGGCTCCTTTGCCGATCTGCCAGCGATTCACATAACCGGTGATGATGAGCAGGGGCGCTTTGGCGCGCATGGCGTCAGCGATTCCGTTCATCATGTTGCCGACCCCGACGGCACCAGCGCCGGCGCAGACAGCCAGCTTGCCGGATGTGCTTGCATATCTGGCGGCCATGTACGCCGCACCGGCTTCGTTCTTAGTAATGATGGGCTTCATGTCTACATCGATCAGCGCGTCGTATATCGGCCCGATGATTCCTGCAGGAATCCCGAATATATGATCCACTCCAACTTCTCTCAAATACTTCAATATGGCTTCGGCTATATTCATGTGCGGAATCCCCCTTGAACTAGAATTGGAATGCGTCGCTGTATTCCTTGACCAACTGTTCTGCCTGTGAAATCTCATCTTCCGAAAAATGATGCAGCTTCCCGATTGAAGCGACAACAACGATTCCGATTACGGTTTCGAGTTGTATGACAGGCACAACCATAATGCTGTCGATTCCGAACAAGAAGAACTCATCGGCAGAGCGCGGATCATTTTTGACGTCCTGCACAACGGTGGGTGAGGGCAGTTCTTGCTCCAGCATTTCCCTCAAGAGGCGATCCTGCTGAATGTAGACCGGATGCTGTGCATGGACGCTTTTCCACTTTTCCACGCCGAGATGGTCGGTCTTCGTTTTCAATACCGGACATAGGCGGCCTTCCCTGATTTCGTGGTAGGCGATATCGGCTACGCCCGTCAGACGCTCAAGCTGTTCAAAAAGCAAGTGCAAACGCTCCATACCGGGCTCTCCTCCTTATTTCTAAATAAGTTGTCGTTGCCATGCGTTTTCGTGTCTTCGTCGTTTCGATTCAGCTTTCTGGAGAACCTGGGCTTGCTTCCTTAGAGTTGGCCGGTCTCTAACCATATAACGAAGTCTTTATGTTCCGTGTAAAAGCAGATCCTCCTCTCGTTGTCATTGGTGCGGGCGGCGTAAAACGGCAAAAAAGTGCAGGCAACATCTCCGGACATGACACACCGTGACCAATAGTGGGCAGTAGGGTGATTATCTCGGTGTCAGGCTTCCACTTTATTTACGGAGATTTAGCCGGGTCCGCAATCCTATACAAGCTTGTAATACACCTTTTATATCGGTTTCGAGGAATCGTTTTTTCATGGGTTTTATGTAAATTGTATGTAAATTCATATTTTTTTCACAAAGAATAAGATCCCAATTTTTCAAAATGAAAGGTGGCTGCTGATCTATACTTGTTTCGGGTGTGCTTTGCATGATTATCCCTTTTGATCAGGCAGCGCAGAAACTCAGGAGCAGACACATTCGAAAGCCGACTATATGTGGTTATACTCGAGACAGTTCGGCGTGGAGGCAATAGCGTGCCTCAGGTGTGGCGGTAGAGCGGTTCAAGTAGAGCATAGGGTGTCCAGGTGTGGCGGTAGAGCGACTCAGGTAGAGCATAGCGTGCCACAGGTGTAGCGGTAGAGCGGTTCAAGTAGAGCA
>NZ_NPBY01000024.1 GCF_002272015.1 Paenibacillus campinasensis
ACTCAAGTAGAGCAATATCCTGCTTCAGGCGTAGCGATAGAGCGATTTAAGTAGAGCAATAGCGCGCTCAAGTGGCCAGAAGAGTGATTCGAGTGGAGGCAGAAGAATGAATTCAATATCATGTGAACAGTTGCAGACGAAGGACTCAGGTTCGCGAACCGATACAGGCTGGTTTAAAAATGAAGGATAAATATGAACGGGATTCGTCTAGCCCCAACGTTTCAGGGTGTCTTGCTCAGGCTGCGGCTAAGGCGTTCTCTAAGGGCCGATCCGGCTGACGGGCGATCAGCTCCAAGTAGGAGATGCCAGGGATCGCGATGCACATCTGCAGCAACTTCTGCCTCATCGACTCCGCCGTTCCGGACAGGAGAAGCCAGCGGCGTCCTGTGAATTCGTTCAAATACGCCTGCAGATGCTTCCTCCCCAACGCACCATATGTATTCTTCAGCGATACCCACGCCTCTCTTACCACACTCCGCAAAGGGGCGTACAACCGAAAAGCTTGGGAGGACAGCTGGACTTCGGATGCAAGGCGATCCACGTGCTCGTCGATGAATGCGGTTAGATCGCGGCGAGAGGCCCTTGTATCGGTTCCTCGGCTCTGCCGCAACAGGCGGATCTTGACCTGCTGCGGTTCACCGGCCTCATCGACCGTACAGCCAGCGACAACCGCTGAGGCATGCGGATGCGAAACCGCACATCGGGAGGG
>NZ_NPBY01000025.1 GCF_002272015.1 Paenibacillus campinasensis
CTTCATCGCGATCAACGCCTCCATGCAGGCTTCCTCGCTGTGGTAACGGCTGTGGAATGGTTGAAGCACTGTCTCCTCACGAAACTCCATATCTGCTCATCCTCCCGAACTTGAAATCCACGCACATACGTTCCCTTTCTCCTATATTATACCAAACGTACGTTCTGTTATCAAATGAAATTATTAGTTCAGCACAAAAAATGTATCTTTAGCATAGAAAAGTCGCATTCTATCGCTTTCTTCGACCTTTTTGCATTTGCCCGTTATTCTGGAAACTGTCCTAGCGCTCAACCGCTAAACCTGAACGAAAGGGATAATCGTGAAAGGGGGAGGAGGCAGGGATACCAACAGCAGGAGAGCACGAGGACAAAGGCGATAACAAGCTGTTAATAGCGTGATCTATCACTTACGAAGCGTGTGAAAATAATAAAATTTAAAGGAATTGACGACCGGACAATTGTCCGTTACAATAGAACAGCGTTGCCGGACAATTGTCCGGCAATACATAGATATAAAGGAGGATTAAGGTCTTGGATATGGGAGTGGGGCCTGGGCAGGCCAACATTGATTTAAGCAAGATAAAGAGAGGGCCCATCGTGGCTGCGTTAATTATCGGGGCGTTCGTATCCATACTGAACGAAACGCTGCTGAACATTGCATTTCCGGCTTTGATGACCCAATTCGGGATCGGAGAGGCTACGGTACAATGGCTGTCAACGTCATACCTGCTGGTGGTTGGTATTTTGGTGCCGGTAACGGCGCTGCTTCAGCTGTGGTTTACGACAAGGCAGATGTTTATTGGGGCGATGAGCCTGTTTTTGATCGGTACGATTGTTTGTGGATTTTCGCCGGTATTTGGCATGTTGCTGTTTGGCCGGATCTTACAGGCGGTCGGAACAGGGCTAATGCTGCCGGTTCTTATGAATACAATTCTGAGTATCTATCCGCCGGAAAACCGCGGTGCGGCAATGGGAATGATCGGTCTCGTTATTATGACGGCTCCGGCGATCGGCCCGACGCTTTCCGGTTTCATCGTAGAGGCGCTGAACTGGCGCTGGTTGTTCTATCTGGTTATTCCGCTGGCACTCTTCTCGATTGTGTTCGCAGCGATATATTTGAAGAACGTGTCGGTGCTGACCAAACCGAAGGTGGATTACCTCTCGATTATTCTGTCGACGATTGGCTTCGGCGGTATCGTATATGGTTTCAGCAGTGCGGGTGAAGGTTCTTGGTCGGATCCGCTCGTGACGTGGTGCATTCTTGCCGGTGTGATTGGCTTGGGGCTCTTTGTTTGGCGCCAGTTGACGGTGAAGGAGCCAATGCTGGATCTGCGCACCTTTAAATATCCGATGTTCGCACTTGTAACGGTGCTGATGCTAGTTCTGATGATGAGCATGTTCTCCACCATGATCATGCTGCCGCTGTTCCTTCAGAATGCGCTCGGATTGACGGCACTTGCCGCCGGTCTCGTCCTGATGCCGGGCAGTATCGTCAACGGTCTGATGGCGCCGATTACAGGCAGGCTGTTTGACAAATTCGGACCTCGGGTGCTTGTCATCCCAGGACTCAGTCTGATGGTGATTGCTGTGTTCCTGTTCTCGCGTATCGACTCTTCTTGGACTGGTGGTAACGTCATCTTTATCCATGTTATGATGATGCTGGGAATTTCAATGGTTATGATGCCGGCTCAGACAACGGCGCTAAATCAGCTGCCGCGTCTGTTGTACCCGCACGGGACGGCGATTATGAATACGTTGCAGCAGGTAGCCGGGGCTGTCGGGATGGCGCTGTTCATCAGCATCATGACAGCTGGTGCGAGAAATTATGCGGTCACAACCGGAGATCTGAATCCTGTGGAAGCGATGGTTGCAGGTTTGCATAATGCGTTTATCGTCGGTCTGGTTATGGCCGGGATCGCCTTGGTGCTGGGCTTGTTCGTGAAGCGGACGTACTCTCCTACAAGTGAGGAGAAGTCTGCTGCGTAACTCCAAGCATGGTTCAGAAGGGGAAACAAGCATGCGGATAAGAAAAGAGAATGATGAGCTGAGTCAAAAAATTCTGGATACGGCACAGGCCTTGTTTGACAAATACGGGGTTGAGGATGTTTCCATGCATCAGGTCGCAAAGACCGTCGGTATAGGTCAGGGAACGTTGTACCGGCGCTATCCGAGCAAAAGCAAAATCTGCTTTTCGCTAATGGAAACGAAGATCGACCGCTTTATGAAGGAAATCAAGGCCTACCTCGAATCAAATGGGGAACTTCCGGTGGCGGTCCGGCTGCGGACGGTGCTGACCCGGGTCATTCTTCACTTCAATGAGGATTTGGAATGGCTTCGTGTGATGCTGACTGCCGACAGGCTGGAGGAAACCAAGAAGAATGTGTGTGAGTCCCCACCCTTTGATTTTCTGCAAAAGGAGATCCAAGGACTACTGGAGGAAGCTGCCGAACAGGAAGGACTGATGCCGGTTGACCCGGGGTTTACGTCCATCATGCTTGCTTCTCTGCCACGTGCTGACGTCATTTTGTATTTTCGGGATCATGGACATAGTGCCGAGGATATTGCAGAGCAATATTGCCGGAGCTTTGTGGATCCGCTGTTTATAAGCCGTTGAAACACAGCTAACGCTGCTCGTGTTAGTGTTAGGCTAAGGTAGTGCTAATGCTAATAATGTTAAGGCTAGTGCCAGTGTTAAGGCTGAGGCTAAGGCTAGACTAATGCTAGTGCTAATGCTAATGCTAATGCCAGTACTATCGTTAGTGATCAGGCGGCCTAAGCTTGATCGGGGCTTGCATTTCATACAAAACAGAGCTGTCCGCCAATTGGCAATCAAGAGCCGGACCGTGCAGGGGATAATCCCTGGCGGTCCGGCTTTTCGCATGGAGATTTAACTTATTACAGCTCCTGGGCGGGCAGGTATATTCTTCTTCCTTGCAGAATACTGTACAACAAAAGCATCCGGACATGGACCTTATGGGGGGAAGCGCTATGCATCGCCTGCGCCGCTGGATCAATTCACCGTATTCATTCTCGCTCGGCATGTTTGCGATGATGGTGCCGAGTCAGGCTTTCAGTTCCTTTTATAGCTACTTTTATGTAGAGAAGCTAGGTCTGGGCATCGGGCTGGCCACGCTGGCAAGAATGATCTTTCTGATCTGGGATGCGGTTAACAACCCGCTTATGGGTTATTGGTCCGACCGGACCCGGACGCGCTTCGGACGGCGAAGACCGTGGGTGTTTGGCGCGATGCCGGTGTTCATGCTAATGTTCATCATGGTATTCTCGCCTCCGTCGGGACTTGCCCAAGGCGGATTGTTCGCGTGGTTCTTGATCGCGCTGCTGCTGTTCGAGGCAGCGGCTACGGTGCTGTGGGTAAACTACGGCGCATTATTTCCCGAGCTGTTCAGAGGAGATCGGCTGCGTGCCAAAGCCTCCGCTATCCAGCAGGGCTACCAGGTGGTGGCGCTGCTCATCGGAACGGCGCTGACCCCCATTTTGTTTGACGCGATAGGCTTTTCCCGCATGGCTGTCCTGTATGCGTTCCTGTTCGGAATATTCATGCTGCTCTGCATGTTATCGGTACGGGAAAACGAGACATACGCTCAACAGAAGCCGCTTAAACTGGTGCGGGCATTTCGGGAAACATTGAACAACCGCAAGTTTTGGGTGTTTCATATATCGAATTCATTTGCTCAGACGGTTAACGGACTAATTAGCTCGATGATTCCGTTCTACGCCAAATATGTGCTTGGCATACCGGAGGCGCTTGTATCGGTGCTGCTTGCTTCGGTTTTTGTATCTGTCATCCCGCTCGTGTTTGTGTGGTACTGGATTATTCGCACGATGGACGGCGTGAAGGCATGGCGGCTGTCGCTGGCAGCTTACGGGCTATCCGTCATCCCGCTCTGGTTCGGTCAGGATCTGACCAGCGGCATTCTGGCAGGCGTTATGGTCGGATTCGGCCTGGCTGGCTTTCTCGTTACGCCAGCGATCGTCAGCGGGAGAATTATCGATGAGGATGAGGCGCGAACCGGGCTGCGCAGGGAAGGGATCTATACGGCTGTGGGTGGATTTATTACACGTTCAAGCGGGTTGATCTCGGCCATTGCCTTCTGGATCGTAGGCATCATATTCGGATATGAAAGTGGCGACAACCCGGGGAACAATCCGGAAGCGACCTTCCGGTACCTGACAAGTGTGGTTCCGCTGATACTGCTTGGAATCGCCTTCCTCATATCTTTTATGGTCAAAATGGATTTCAACAACACACTAAAAGGGGAACTCGAACATGGAACGAAGACTGATCATCAACTGTGATGATTTTGGACAGAGCCCGGCAGCAAACAAAGCGATCTTCCACCTGCTGGAAGAGGGCAAGGTATCGTCGGCAACAGTCATGGCGGTTGCGCCCGGTTATGAAGAAGCTGCGTCCTGGTGTGCCCGCAGGCAGCAGCCCAATGTGGGACTTCATCTGACCTTGACCAGCGAGTTTGAGGCGCTTCGGTGGGCCAGTCTGACGGGACACCCGTCGCTTCATGATGAGACTGGCCATCAATACCGGACTGTGCAGGAGTTCGAGACTGGTGCAGCTGCTGGCGCAGTGATGAAGGAACTTGAGGCCCAATATCAGTTGGCCCGGAAATCCGGAATCCGGCTTAGCCATATCGATAACCATATGGGGAGCCTGTATGGTGTGGAGACCGGCCGTAGCCTGATTCCGCAAATGCTGTGGAAAGCCAGGCGCTGGCGGCTGCCGGCCAGGCTGTTCCGCTATATTGATCCGAGCGATCCGCTGCTCAGCACCTTGTCGAATATCCAGCGGCCGGTGGCGCTGGCTTCCGGACTGGCCGATGCCTTCGGCGTACCGATCCCGGATTATTTGCTGTCCCACCCTTACCGGATTGTGGAGGGGGAGAGGTATGATCGCTTCAAGCAGTCGATCATCGCCAGGCTGTACAAGCTGCCGGAAGGCGTGTGCGAGACGTACGTTCATCCAGGCGCGGAGGATGAATGGATGCAGGCATCGATTCCGAACTGGGACAAGCGGATATGGGAATTCCGGCTTTTGTTTGATGATGATTTTGCCTATGCTATGAAAGATGCGAAGGTGATTTTGACAGACTACCGGTATGTCGAGCGATATTTGCGGCGCCCTCGCGGGCGGTCGGCAGTGAAGCTGATGAAGGTGCTGATCGCTAAATAAGGTGGCTGTCAGGCCGCAACTATAGCGGTCGTCCTTACGAGGAGGGACGATCGCCTTTTTATGACAGAAAGTGCGCACCTATCCGTCGATTCCGGGCGATGTCGGACGTACATTAGAGATAAGATAAGAAAAAGGAAAAGAGACAGTCCAAGGAGAATTGTTATATATCCGGGAATGCTGGATATTAACAGGATCACTTTACAAGAGGATTATGTTCTGATGCACTGGGAGTCGTTCGGCGCATAATCCCGACAAATACAGACAAAGGCGGCGGTGATGTTGTCCATGGTACAGTTTCGGATTGAGAAGGATTTTCTGGGGGAAAAGCAGCTTCCATTGGAGGCCTACTACGGAATTAACACGGTCAGGGCTGTTGAGAACTTTCCGATCAGCGGCGTGCCGATCCACAGCGAGCTGATCACGGCGCTTGCCGAAGTGAAGAAGGCGGCTGCAATCGCCAATATGGAGCTGGGCTGGCTTCCGAAGCGGATCGGTAACGCCATTTCGGAGGCAGCCGACGAGATTATTGAAGGCAATCTTCGTTCGGAATTCATCGTGGACTCGATTCAGGGAGGTGCAGGCACCTCGATCAACATGAACATGAATGAGGTGTTGGCCAACCGTGCGCTGGAGCTGATGGGCCAGCAAAAAGGGGAGTATTTCCATTGCAGTCCAAACAACCATGTGAACATGTCCCAGTCCACGAACGATGCAATCCCGACAGCGATCCGGATCGCTTCGTTTCGACTGACGCAGGATCTGCTTCAGGTGTTTCGCACATTGGTGACAGGAATCCGGGCGAAGGCCGAAGAGTTTGATGATGTCATCAAGATGGGGCGCACTCATCTACAGGATGCGGTTCCGATTCGTCTCGGACAAGAGTTCGGTGCTTACGCCAACGTGTTGGAGCGGGATATAGCCCGTATTGAACGTGCGGCGCAAGGGCTGCTGGTTGTGAATATGGGGGCGACGGCTGTCGGTACCGGGCTGAATGCCACACCGGATTACATGCGCAGCGTCGTGCAGCATTTGAACGAGCTGACCGGCTTCTCGCTCAGGCAAGCGGATGATCTGGTCGATGCGACACAGAACACCGATGCGTATATGGAATTGTCAGCGGCGCTAAAAGTATGTGCCGTCAATATATCGAAGATGTGTAATGACATCCGCTTGATGGCGTCAGGGCCACGGGCAGGGCTGGGCGAGCTCAACGTGCCGCCAAGGCAGCCGGGATCGTCGATCATGCCGGGCAAGGTAAACCCGGTTATGGCTGAGGTGATGAACCAGATTGCATTCCAGGTCATCGGCAACGATCATACGATCAGCCTGGCCTGCGAAGCAGGGCAGTTCGAGCTGAACGTAATGGTTCCGGTGGCAGCCAACAATCTGATGCATTCCCTGAAGATTTTGAAGAACGGCATGGATGTATTTTATAAAAACCTGATGATTGACCTGAAGGCGAACAGAGAGAGCTGCAAGTATTATGTTGATAACAGCTACGGCATTATTACAGCATTGAATCCGCATCTGGGCTACGATGTGGCTTCCAGATTGGTGAAGGAAGCGCAGCAGACGGGCCAGGGTATTCGGGAAATCATTCTGGAGAAGGGCCTGCTGACCGAAGAACAGATCAATGTGATTCTAGACCCGTATCATATGACGTCTCCGGGGATCGCAGGCGAGGAGTTTTTGCTGAATCAGTAGGCGAGTGAGGGGGAGGCCAGATGGATATCCAAGCGATGTTCAAGGAGATTGAAGAGGAATTTCAGACAGTGGTGGAATGGAGACGGCATTTGCACCAGCATCCGGAGCTGTCTTTTCAGGAGCAGAATACAGCGGCGTTCATCACGGACAAGCTGACAAGCTTTGGTCTGGAGGTTCGGACCGGCATTGGCGGCTATGGGATCGTGGCTGTGCTGAAGGGCCGGGAGGAAGGCAAGCGAATCGCCCTCAGAGCAGACTTTGACGCGCTGCCGATCGCCGACGAGAAGGAGGTGCCGTACAAGTCACGGTATGATGGCGTAATGCACGCCTGCGGCCACGACGGCCATACGGCGGCGCTGCTCGGCACGGCGAAGGTGCTGTCCCGATATCGCGATCAGCTGAAGGGAACGATCCATTTCATATTCCAGCCTGCAGAGGAGCTTCCTCCTGGCGGCGCCAAGGCAATGATCGAGGAAGGAACTCTGGATGAGGTTGATGCGGTATTCGCTATTCATCTCGCCACCGATGTGCCTGTCGGTAAGATCGCGGTCGGTGCGGGCTACCAGATGGCCGCGGTGGATAAATTTGATATCGTGATCCATGGAAAAGGGGGCCACGGCGCCAGACCGCATGAAGCGATTGATTCCATTGTCATCGGCAGTGAACTTGTCGGGGCGCTGCAAAAGATCGTCAGCCGCCGAATCAACCCGCTTCAGGCAGGTGTTGTCACGGTAGGCCAGTTCCATGCTGGCTCGGC
The DNA here is from genome assembly GCF_002272015.1 of Paenibacillus campinasensis. Classification (GTDB taxonomy): domain Bacteria; phylum Bacillota; class Bacilli; order Paenibacillales; family Paenibacillaceae; genus Paenibacillus_AQ; species Paenibacillus_AQ campinasensis. Next base: position 7,664 of record NZ_NPBY01000025.1, read on the forward strand.
CTTTAATGTCATCGCCGACACGGCTCGTCTGGAAGGGACAGTACGCTCCTTCGATGAAGGCGTGCGCGACTTGATTGAAGAGGAGATCCGCTCGATCGTGGATGGCATCGTGTCCGGGGCGCATGCCTCGTACAGCATAGACTATTTGCGCGGCTATCCGGCACTCTTTAACCATAAGGAGGCGACGGAGGCGACTCGAAGGCTACTGGCCGAATCATTCGGGGAAGATGCAATGATGGAGATGGAGCCGAGCATGGGGGCGGAGGATTTTGCTTATTTTCTGAAGGAGAAGCCAGGAACCTACTTCAAGGTCGGCGCCAGAAATGAACATGAGTCCACCCAATATCCGCATCATCATCCGAAGTTTGATTTTGACGAGCAGGCGCTGCTGATTATGCAGAAGGCTTTTATTGAGATTGTACGGGGATATGCTCTATTAGAGAACGAAGGAGAGTAAACATTAATCGCCTCATACCTTAACGGTATGGGGCTTCTATGCGGTGGAGTCCGACTCGTGGAATGCTGTGCGGACTGTGGAGTGCGGCGTCTGCTGGTGAAGTGCGGACTGTGCTGTGCAGTTCGGACTTGTACCGGGAGAGCCTTGCATGATTATCCCGTTAGATCAGGAGTTTTTTGCCTGTTCCGCCTATCTGCCATCTTCTTTTCCTGCTCACCAGCCTTCCTGACTTCTACCCTCATATCCTCATACCCTCGCATCCTCACATCCTCACATCCTCACATCCTCACATCATCATATACTCGTATACTTCTGTCCCCCTGTCTCCCTGAACGAAAGGGATAATCATGCAAGGGGTGGGGGAGAGACTAGTGTTGTAAGGAGGAAAGGGGGAATAAAGCGTTGCTCGTACTGCGCATCTCATTCGCTTGACAAAGCGCTGAACATTAAGGACACTAAGAGCGATAACTGTGACAGTTCCAAACATGATTCTATAGATTGTACAAAAACACTTGTACCAAGGTGATTTGCACCAAATTGACGAAATCAAAGCAGAAAGTGTGTGAATGATGGAAAATATCAAGGACGAATTGAATGTGCTTCTGCCGGTTGTGCGCTGTATCGCTGCCCAGTTTGGCAACCAATGTGAAGTGGTGCTTCACGATCTGAGCCAAGGCTATGAAAGCACGATTGTGGCGATCGAGAACGGGCATATTACGGGCAGAAAGGTGGGGGACTGCGGAAGCAATCTCGGGCTGGAAGTGCTTCGGGGAACTGTGACCGAAGGCGATCGGTACAACTATATCACCCAGACGAAGGATGGGAAGATTCTGCGGTCATCGTCCACGTACTTCAAGAACAGCAAGGGCGAAACAATTGGTGCGCTGTGCATTAATTTTGATATTTCGGATTTTCTGGTGGCGGAGAATACGCTGCGGTCGCTTACGATGCATAGCCTTGATCAAGAGGTTAAGGAAGTATTCGTGAATGACGTGAACGATCTGCTTGAATATCTTCTGCAGGAGTGCCAGAAGGAGATCGGCAAGCCGGTATCTCACATGAACAAGGAGGATAAGCTGAAGGCGATCCAGTTCCTGGATATGCGCGGCGCGTTCCTGGTCAAAAAAGCAGGGGACAAGGTGTGCCAGTTTCTGGACATTTCGAAGTTCACACTGTACAACTACCTTGATGAAGTCAGAGCCGGTAAGGACAAGACCCCTTCGGAGAATCTGCTTTAATCCTCGCGCAGGCAAGGGCAGATACATGAAAGACTCCCGAAGTCCCGCAGTCCCGAGGTTTCTGAAGTTGCCTATGGTGCATCTGAATCTGAAGTGCCTCTGAAAGGCCTAAGTGCCTCTGAAAGGCCTAAGTGCCTCTGAAAGATCTTATAGTACCTCAAAAGTACCTCTGAAAAAGTGCCTGTGGTGCCTCAAAAGTGCTTACCAGTGTATTTAGGTGCCTAAAAGTGCTAGGCATCATAGGTGCCTCTATAGTGCCCCTATCGCTTCGCATGCTCCCGCCGTACGAATAGATCATCGGCAATGGCGTCCTCGAAGCAGGGGCCTAACATCCCCCTGTCACCCCTCGATTTATGATTGACAAATTGATCGGGCACCCTTCATAATTTGATTAATCTAAAAAATATTCTTATTATCTAATTATTTTTATTGTGGAAAGAACGGATGCCAATAAAAGGCCGGATTGCGGTGGAGCAGGTTCTTGGTTGGAATGCTTCCGGAAAGGATCGTGAACAGATGAACGTATCTACGCCCGCTGTCGTTGTTGATCTGGATATTGCCGAGCGCAATATCAGGAGAATGGCCGACGTTGTTAGGAGTGCCGGTATCCGCCATCGTCCGCATATCAAGTCTCACAAGTCGGTTTATTTTGCGCGCAAGCAGCTTGAGGCCGGGTGTGCGGGAATTACATGCGCCAAGCTTGGCGAAGCTGAAGTGATGGCCGAGGCTGGCATCGATGATATTCTCATCGCTTTTCCGATTATCGGAGCGGACAAGCAGGAGCGGCTATTTCGCCTGGCGCAGCATACCCAGGTTACATGTGTAGCTGATAGCCTGGAAGCGGCCGTCTCGGTATCGCAAGTTGGCGAGCGTCTGCAGCGCACAATTCCGCTATACATCGAGGTGGATGGGGGGATTGGCCGCTGCGGGCGTCAGCCGGGGCAGGATACGGCCGAATTTGCCTTGCAAATTTGTGATCTGCCGGGGATTGAGGTTGTCGGGGTGCTGTCGTATGCGGGGCAAATCTATGCCGAACAATCCCGAGAAGATATCCGGGAGATGGCGAAGCAGGAAGCGTGTCTGCTGAAGCAGTCGGCCGATATGATCCGCGCAAACGGCATGACCCTGCCGGTGGTTAGCGGCGGCTCCTCGCTCTCTTCGAAGTTTGCCCAGGACCTGGACGGCGTGACGGAGGTCCGTGCCGGGAACTATCTGTTCCACGATGTGGGCCAGCTGTCGATGGGCATGGTTGGCGTTGAAGATTGCGCGTTGCGGGTCGTGACCACGGTGGTCAGCACTCCGGCTCCCGGCAGAGCGATCATCGATGCAGGATCGAAGACGCTGACAACAGACACAATGCCCTTCTCCAAGGGCTACGGATATATTGTCGAGCATCCGGAGATCGAGATTTTCAAGCTGAACGAGGAGCACGGCTTTCTGCGTTATCCGCCTGAACTTTCGGTTCGGATTGGCCAGCAGCTGACGATTATCCCCAATCATGCCTGCGTGATTCCGAATTTGTGCGATGAGGTGCTGGGCGTTCGGGACGGCGAGGTCGTGCTTAGCATCAAGATCGATGCGAGGGGCAAGAGTAGCTAGACGCAAGAGAGCAGGGCAAGAGAGCGGGGGCAAGAGCAGTCAGGGGCAAGAGCAGCTAACGGCTAACTACACATGGGAAAGGAGTGGTCTGACAATGAACCGTTCTTGGGAGGACGTGTTTGACGAGCAGGAGCTGCTTGACATTACCTCCGGTCTTATCCGATGCCAAAGTGTAAATCCTCCAGGGCATGAGGAAGTTGCGGCACGATACATAAAGGAACTGCTTGAGCGAGAGGGCATACAGGCCGAGCTTCAGTGGCCCGCGCCAGGACGGGCGAATCTGACGGCAGTTCTGACGGGACAGCGGCCGGGTCCGAGGCTGCTGCTGAACGGGCATCTTGATGTGGTCCCAGCCGGAGAGGATTGGAGTGTAGACCCATTTGCAGCGACGATAAAGGATGGCTTTCTGATCGGCAGAGGGGCCGCGGATATGAAGTCAGGGGTAGCGGCGATGCTGTATGCTGCTATTTGCCTGCAGCGGTCGGGCAATCCGTTCGCCGGCGAACTGATCCTGTTCTTTAATGCCGATGAGGAGAGGGTTAACCTTGGAATGCGTCATTTCGTGGAACACCCGATACACGCAGATTACGCGGTCATCGGCGAGCCGACAGAGCTTGACATCTGCATAGCGCATAAGGGGATTGGGCGGTACCGGGTCCGCACCTCTGGCGCGGCGGCTCACGCGGGGAAGGTGAAGTCTCCGGACAACGCCATTCCGAAAATGGCCGCCCTGATCGCGGGGCTGCAGCCGCTTCGAAGCCATCTTCAAACGCAATCTCATCCCATTCTGGGCAGCCCGGCGCTGAATGTGACCCAGATCAAGGGAGGCACAGCTCCGAATATTATTCCGCAAAGCTGTGAGATCGAAATTGATCGCCGCTTGATTCCAGGAGAGACGCGGGAGCGTGTGCTGAAACAGTTGAACGATGCTTTGACCGCTGCGGCGGGAGGCAGCGATTTTGATTACGAAATCGAGGATTATTTGTTCCTCCCTGCCACCTTAATCGAGGAGGATCATCCACTGGTGCTTGGACTTGCCGATGCGGTCCAGGTTGTGCGTGGCAGTACCCCGGTAGTGGGCGTATTCGAAGCTTTCTGCGAAGCTCCGTTTCTAAGCGGGGATCTGGGGATCCCGACGGTTATTTTCGGGCCCGGGTCGCTGCTGCAAGCTCATGTGAAAGATGAATATGTTCCGGTAATCGAGATCGTTCAGGCAGCGAGAATTTACGGGAATCTGGCGATCGGCATACTGCAATAATCGACTTTTGATCAGGAGGAGAAATATAAAATGACAATTCAGGACAGATTAAAGGCATTGAACATTGAACTTGAAGAGGTCGGCACGCCCAAATTCTCATACGTTCCGGTAACCCAGACGGGAAATCTGCTGTATACATCCGGCCATGATTGCCGCAAGAACGGGGAACTGATTCTAACGGGCAAGCTGGGATCAGATCTCACGATTGAACAGGGGCAGGAAGCGGCGCGCCGTTGTGTCATCAACATTTTGTCATCACTGCAGGCGCATCTCGGGGATCTGAACCGGGTCACCAAAGTGGTGAAAATGCTTGGCTTCATCCAAAGCGCCGAAGGGTTTAAAGATCAGCCTTATGTGTTGAATGGCGCCTCCGATCTGTTGATTGACGTTTTTGGCGATAAGGGCCGCCACGCGCGTTCGGCCATCGGGACCAATGAACTGCCGTTCGATACACCGGTCGAGGTGGAAATTATTGTCGAGGTTGAATAGCCTCTATCCTGCGAACGAATAATAGACACTGAAATGTCACAAAGCATGGCGGCACCCAGGAAGTTAGCCTCTATTCAATATATTCCAGACGGAGCGTGCGATCTTAGCGTACTGTTACCCACTTCTCCGACATGAAAATTCGATTAATCCAATAAAAGCTTCATTAATATACTCGTTCGATGCTCTCCTTGGCTATGGAGGTTAACGCGGCTTAACCCCGGGCTGAAGGGGAGCTTTTTACACCTGAACATAGAGGTTGTCTATCATTTCCAGCTAAAGATTGAATATGTCTTAATTTAAATAGCTGTTTCTAAGTAACATATTATGATAAATTATTAGAGGGTTTTTTACAGATCGGACGGAGAGGCCTGCCGGAAGTTCCGCCGGTCACAGTTATTTCGGTTAAACCAATATATTAGGCGCACACTAGAAGGAGGATTCTCGCTTGGATTGGCAGGATATATTGTTTAAGTTTATTGGGGGTCTGGGTATCTTTCTGTTCGGCATCAAGTACATGTCGGACGGGCTGCAAAAATCAGCTGGTGACAAAATGCGGGGGTTACTTGCAAAATATACGTCAAATCCGGTTCTTGGCGTATTGGTCGGCATCGGGGTCACGATTCTGATCCAGTCCTCCAGCGGAACGACGGTCATGGCCATCGGATTGGTGAATGCCGGGCTGATGACACTTAGACAAGCTATTGGCGTGGTTATGGGGGCCAACATCGGTACAACCATGACCGCATTCATTGTAGGGATCAAGATTGAGGAATATGCGCTGCCTATCATCGCGTTGGGGGGATTCTTTTTATTCTTTTTAAGCAAGAAAACCTATCAATACATCGGACAGATTATATTCGGATTCGGGACGCTGTTCCTGGGTCTGTCTACCATGAGCGACGGGATGAAGCCGCTGCGGGAACTGCCTGCCTTTACCGATTTCATGATTAATCTGGCGGACCAGCCGGCGCTGGGGCTGCTCGTGGGTACTGTGTTCACGGCGATTGTGCAAAGCTCGAGTGCCACCATCGGTATTCTGCAGACGATTGCGGATGAAGGCATGGTGAGTCTGATCGGAGCGCTGCCGATTCTGTTCGGGGACAATATTGGTACCACCATCACAGCTGTACTTGCTTCAATCGGGGCTACAGTTGCTGCGAAACGCACGGCTCTTGTACACGTCATTTTCAACGTCATTGGAGCCGTGATCTTCACGCTGCTGCTGCATCCGGTCCATTCCCTGATAATGTGGATCGGCGAGGGCGTGAATATCCGGATGCAGATTGCCTATGCACACGGCATTTTCAATTCCTTAAATACCCTGATCTTCCTGCCTCTCATTCCTGCGCTGGCCTGGATTGTGACGAAGGTGATTCCGGGGAATATGTATGAGCTTGAGTTCAAGCCTAAGTTTCTGGATGATCGGCTGCTGGCAACGCCTAACGTGGCGCTTGGACAAGCCCAGCATGAGATTCTGCGGATGGGTCAATATGCTCGTGAAGCGTTGAATGATGCGTCGGACTTCTTCTTCGAGAGAGACCCGAAGGTGGGCGAGCTAGCCTTGCAGAAGGAAGAGCTGATCAACGAACTGAACCGCAAGATTACGGACTATATGGTGAAAATCCATCAGAGCGGCCTGTCCGAAGCCGAGTCGGAGAAGGCAACCGGATGGTTCCAGCTCGTCAATGATATTGAACGCATCGGCGACCATGCGGAAAATGTCGTTGAGCTGTCGGAATTCAGCATCAACAATAAAGTGGAATTTTCGAGCGAAGCCGAGCGCGAGCTGAAGGAAATGCTCAGCCTGGCCGACAAGGCGGTGGAGCGGGCGCTCTACGCGCTGGAGCACAACGACCTGAAGGCTGCGGAAGAGGTTCTATCCTACGAGCTTGAGCTGGATGAGCTGGAGGTTCGGTTCCGCAAAAGTCATATTCAACGCTTGAACCAGAATCTCTGTTCTGGCAATTCAGGGGCCGTGTATCTGGATATCTTGAGCAATCTGGAGCGGATTGGGGACCATAGCAAGAACATCGCCCAATTCGTCCAGCATGAGGAAGCTTAATTCCTGGGATTTCAATAACATGATTTCAGCAACGCTTTTCAGCGCCGCCTGTTCCTGTTTGAGGGAGGGCGGCGTTTTTTGTCTGAATACAGCAATGAAAAAAACTGACAAAGCTGGTGACGTTGCGAAAATGGCGGGAGCGAGTATGATTTTAGGTATCCGTTCCTGCCTCAGGGGGTGGGCAGACACGCTTGCGGATAAGAGAATGAAGGGGAGTGGAGAGGATGATTGAACATCATCAGTTACCTATTCATCAGATCCGTATTGGCATTTACGGCACCTCAACCATTGTTGATCGCATTATGAAGGTGATGGCTTCCTTCCCCGTCTTTGCTCCGGTTCCGGTCGTTGTTTCGGAGGAGCAGGAAGCTCCTGAGCTGACGGATCGCATGCAAGGAGAAATGGAGGCCATGCTGCTCGCCGATCCGCTCGCTCAGCGCAAGCTGGCGACAGGTGAATGGCTGCCGCTGCCTGTGTATCCCGTCCCGGTGAACGAGGCCGGATTCTACAGGGCGCTGTTCGCTGCCGAGCGCCAGGGGAAGCTCACCGGCGGCATCTCGGTTGACACGATGCCGGAGGGTGTGGTGAGGCAGGTGATGCAGGCGCTGGATCTTTCGAATGTTCAGGCAGCGATATACGCTGGACCTGAACGGGAACCCGGGACTAGTGCCCCGGGTGAGCGCATCGCGGATTTCCATCAGGCCTGGTATGACTCGGGAGCATGCTCCGTTGCGTTAACCGGCATTGAGTCGGTAGCCAGAGAGCTGAGCAAGCGCGGCATCCCTCATGAGCGTGTGCTCCCTTCGGATCAGGATATTCAGATGTCGCTGGAGCAGGCTATGCTGTCCGCCGTCTCGCGCCGCAGCAGGGAAGGGCAGATGGTGGTGGGCATGATCCGCATCGACGATTTTGCTGCCCAGGCCTTGAAGCGCAACAACGAGCATGAGGTGCAGAAGCTGAAACTGGATATCCATCGTATGATGCTGGATTATGTGGAGTCGCTGGACGGCTGCCTGAGCCACTTGGGAGGAGACGAGTATATGTTCTTCACCACGCGCAGCGTTTTCAGGCGGGAGACCGGGGGCTATAAAGCAATTCCGCTGGCAAAGGCTGTGAATAAGACATATGGCATTTCGCTGAGCATCGGCATCGGATTCGGCCATTCCGCGAGCAGCGCGGGCACGAACGCTCGAATCGCGCTTAGCAAGTCGAAGGAGGCTGGCGGCAACGCCTGCTTCATCATCCGGGAGGATCGCACGCTGATCGGGCCGCTGGCGATGGCTGAGCCGGAACGAGACGCGCTGTCCTTCACGGATGCCTCATTCATCAAGCGGGCGGAGGAAGCTGGCATGGCCAGTGCCTATCTAAGCAAGCTGCTGCATCAGCGCGCCCGGTTCGGGAAATATGAATACAAGGTGCACGAGCTGGCTCATCTGCTCGGCATTACGGTCCGCAGCGCGCACCGGCTGCTGCAGCTGTGGTCAGATCATGATCTGGTCGAGATTTCGGGCATTGAGAAGGTACCGCGGGGCAGGCCTCGGCAAATTTTTAAATTTTCGTTTCTGGAGTAGCCTTGAGGACTGCTATGTAGGGAGATCAAGCCGTTTTGTTACCGGGCGATTCACAACGCAGCAGGCAATGTTAATATGATATGACAGAGGCTCTTCTTGGAACAGCGGGACGAGCAGATGATTCGCGCGGTCATCTGGAACAATCGGTGACGGACTGATACAATGAGGGCATATACAGAAAGAAAGCGGGGACAATCGCGTATGCGGTTTAAAGATGTTTTTTCCATAATCGGACCCAGCATGGTGGGACCATCCAGTTCGCATACCGCAGGAGCGGTGCGAATCGGCAGAGCGGCCCGGCGTATATTCGGAGCGTTTCCGGAGGAAGCCGAAATTATATTCTATGGCTCGTTCGCAGAGACGTACAGAGGGCACGGGACCGATCTGGCGGTGGTCGGGGGATTGATGGATTATGATACAGATGATATGCGAATTCGCAGCTCCATTGAGCTGGCGGAGGCGGCAGGGATGAAATTGACCTTTAAAACCGCTCAAAATGTTGCATTCCATCCCAACACCGTGATGCTGAAGCTGAAGGACGGGCAGCGTGAAGATACGATTGCGGGAGCCTCGATCGGCGGCGGCAGTGTGGAGATGCTTCGGGTGAACGGATTTGATGTCAAATTCACGATGAATTATCCGGTGCTGCTTGTATTCCATGATGATGTGCCGGGCATGGTTGCGCATATCGCCCGCATCCTGGAGGGCGGGGGCGTCAATATCGCCTATATGGATGTGGATCGTAAGGGACGCGGCGGAGATGCCATTACGGTGGTCGAGTCCGATGAGGTCGTGCCGGCGAGTCTGATCGCGCATATTGAAGGCCTGGAGAGCGTGCGCCGCGTCGTGTTCGCCGATTTGACATCGAAGGAGGGGCAGTCATGAAGTTTTCTACACTGCAGCAGATCATCGAAATGTGCAGCGCAGATCAGGTGACGATCGGCGAGCTGATGTTGCGCGAGCAGGTGAGAGAGACCGGGAAGAGCCGGGAGGAAACGTTCAAGCAGATGAAGGATTACTATGCGATCATGAAGGAAGCGGTGCATAGAGGAATTCATGAACCGGTTCCATCCCGCAGCGGTCTGACCGGCGGGGATGCCGTCCGTGTTCACGAGTTCATGACCAGCGGCGTTCCGGCACTGGGTGAAGAAGCCTGCACCGCTTTGGCTTACGCCTTGTCCGTTTCCGAGGTGAACGCCTCAATGGGACGCATCGTAGCTACGCCGACAGCCGGCTCTTGCGGCATTATTCCGGGAGTGTTCGTCAGCACGCAGCAGCGCTATGGCTGGGACGATGACGACATGGTGATGGGGCTGTTCAGCGCCGGTGCGATCGGTTATGTCATCGCCAACAATTCCTTCATCTCTGGCGCCGAGGGCGGCTGTCAGGCCGAAGTCGGCTCTGCGATCGGCATGGCGGCCGGGGCGCTCACGGAGCTGAGAGGGGGCACGCCGGAGCAGGCCGTGCATGCGGTCGGCTTGGCGCTGAAGAACTCGCTCGGCCTGATCTGTGATCCGGTGGGCGGTCTGGTCGAAATTCCGTGCATTGTCCGCAACGGCTTCGGCGCCGTGACGGCGCTGGCTGCCTCGGATATGGCGATGGCCGGCGTCCGCAGCGTCATCCCTTCCGATGAAGTGATTGATGTGATGCTGGAGGTGGGGACGGCTATGCCTTCCAAGCATCGCGAGACAGCCAAGGGCGGGCTGGCGCAAACGCCGACAGGGAAGAAGATTTTGCGTGACCTGTACGGCAAGGACGGCAAGCGGGTCAGGGAGAAGGGCGCGAAGCAGTAGAGGAGGCAGCCTTTGTCCACCGACATTGCTTCACCGACATTGTCTCACCGACACTGTCGCACCGCGTGCAGCTTCCGGTACGCTAAGCCTTGATGCTTGATGTATGAAGGCGGTCGGCTTGACCACGCGGCCCTGAACGAAGTGATCGCGAATATTCGGAATTAACCGTGTGCAGCGATAAGACATCGACTTGGATATCGGCATGAACAGAGGCTTTCCCGATCGGGGAAGCCTTTTTGGCAAGCCTGGATTTATGTGCATAAAGTACGATTTACAAAAATATACAGCTCACGTATACTTGGACTAACCCACCTTATTCACGCATCCGCACCTGAAGATCTGTCATAAAGTCATGTTGTCTCCTCCTAGGCAGCCACCTTCTAACGCTCGTGATTTTACTTCCTAGTATGCAGCAGTCCGTGCTCGGCATTGACAAGCAGACCCGCTGAGCCCAGGCTGAGGCGGCAGTGTAAAGCAAGGCGCGGTTTCCATATCCTGCGTAGAATTAGTCGCTCCGAAAGGAGGCTTGCCCGTACACCAGGCGTTACCGCAGGGGGCGAAGCATGCGCCTGAAGGATCCGAATCGAAAAAACAAAGGAGCGATGATGAATGCGAAATGTTCGAATGTCATTGTTTCACAAATGTGTCTCGATGCTCTGTGTTGTCCTCATGATCACCCCGGCAGGCTTTGCGCTTGGAGCGAACAAGCCTTTCCCGCAGCATACTTCGTATACGAGCGGCTCGATCAAGCCGAATCATGTCACCCAGGCGGCGATGGATGATGCGGTCAGAAGCAAGTGGAACAGCTGGAAAAATTCCTTCCTCAAGCCTGCGGGAACCGGGCAATATTACGTACAGTATAATGCTGCCGGAGAAACGGTGTCCGAGGCGCATGGCTACGGGATGATCCTTACCGTATTGATGGCAGGGGACGACCCGAATGCGAAGACTTATTTTGATGGGCTGTATCGCTACTATCGGGCACATCCGAGCAACAATAACCCGTATTTGATGGCGTGGAAGCAGAACAGCAACTTCCAAAATATCGAAGGCGCGAACTCGGCGACGGATGGCGATATGGATATCGCCTATGCTCTGCTGCTGGCGGACAAGCAGTGGGGCAGCAACGACTCCATCAATTATTTGCAGGCAGCCCGCAACATCATCAATGCGATCATGAGCCATGATGTCAATCAAACGCAGTGGACACTGCGTCTCGGTGACTGGGCAACAAGCGGCAATTACAATACGGCGACGCGACCGTCCGATTTTATGCTGAATCATATGAAGGCATTTCGTCAGGCCACAGGGGATGCGAGATGGGACAATGTGATCAATCAGACGTACAGCATCATCCAATCAATATATAACGGCTACAGCCCGAATACCGGACTGCTTCCGGATTTCGTCGTGCGCTCAGGGGGGAGCTACCAGCCGGCAGGGGCCGGATTCCTGGAGGGGCCAAACGACGGCAACTACTATTACAATTCGGCCCGGGTTCCTTGGCGGATTGCAACCGATTATCTGATGACTGGCGATACAAGAGCACTGCAGCAGCTGAACCAGTTGAACACGTTCATTAAATCAACGACGAATGGCAATCCGGCTAATGTGAGGGCAGGCTATCTGCTGAGCGGAGGAGCGCTTGTTTCCTACAACAGCGGGGCGTTCTATGCACCGTTTGGCGTCAGTGCCATGATCTCTTCCAGCCATCAGGCCTGGCTGAATTCGGTGTGGAGCTATACCGTCAATGCATCAACGGAAGCGTATTATGAAGAGAGCATCAAGCTGTTCTCGCTGATGGTGATGTCAGGCAACTGGTGGACATACGAGGGCTGAGCGAAGCGTCAGTCATTCGACAAAGCTACAGAGCTACAAATCTACAAAGCTGCGGTACAGCATAGAAGCCGTCTCTTAGGTACAGTAATCCGAGAGACGGCTTTTTTCGTTTTCAGGTTAGCCAGAATCTGTGGGGGTGGCCTTTTTTTATTTTTACATAACAGGGTTGACAGCAGTTCTAACTTGCTTTATCTTTGAATAAAGATTAGTAACTAGATAAAAGTTAGTTATTGACGGAAAGGAGTCAGGACGTTGAAGAAGCGTTAGATGCGGGGTGTCAATTTTTTTAAGAATATATCTTTATTTCAAGATAAATACCAAATTATATATTTAATTTAAAGGAGTGTTATAGATGATGGAGCTTGGTTTGTTGATTCTTCGGTTGGTCGTCGGTTTGTCGTTTATGGCGCATGGCGCGCAAAAGCTGTTTGGCTGGTTTGGCGGGTATGGCCCGAAGGGGACTGGCGGCTTCATGGAGTCCCTCGGCCTGAAGCCGGCGTTGCCGCGGCGGTTGTAGTCGGACTGATGGAACTTCTCGGCGGCTTGCTGTTCACACTCGGTTTCCTGACCGTGCTGGGCTCGATTCTGATCATTATCCCGATGCTGGGAGCGATCGCGAAGGTGCACTGGAGCAACGGTTACTGGGGATCGGCCAACGGTTATGAGATGAATTTGCTTATTATTGCGGTGGCTGTTGCGATTGCTTTAACGGGTGCCGGCGCTTATTCGCTGGATGCGGTCATGTTTAACTAAGGAAAGGGGCGCTCACGGTTGGAATTCACAACATTAATTAAAAATCGCAGATCGTCGAATCTTTTTCTCGAAGGTGTCGACATTCCGGACAGGGATCTTGAAGAAATCTTTCAAGTTGTAAAATATGCCCCCTCCGCGTTTAATTTGCAGCATGCGCATTACATCGTGGTCAAAGATGCCGCGGTGAAGAACAAGGTGTATGAAGCAGCTTTCAAGCAGTATAAAATTCAAAGCGCATCGGCCGTCATCGCGGTGCTCGGGAATCGGGAGGCCTACCGGGATGCAGGCAAAATTCACGAGGGTCTGATGAGCCTCGGTGTCATCGACAAGCAGGAGTACGATATGACGGTGGCTTCCATCCAAAGCTTCTATGAAGAGCGGGGCGAGACGTTTATGCAGGAAGAGGCCATCCGGAATGCAAGCCTGTCGGCGATGATGTTCATGCTCGCAGCTAAAGACAAGGGCTGGGACACCTGCCCGATGATCGGGTTTGACCCGGAAGCTCTGCGTCAGGAACTGAAGATTCCGGACCCTTATGTTCCGGCAATGCTCATTGCCATCGGCAAGGAGAATAGCACCAAGGCGCGTCCGCGCGGATATCGCAAGCCTGTTGCGGAATTTGTGAGCTATAACCAATTTCAATAATTTAGCACTGTCATGACGGTTGTAAGACCACTGTAAATCATGAACAGGCGTTCTGAAGAGGGTGCTGCACGCTGGTAAAGGGCAATTTCTTCGTAAATCGATCAAATTCATAAACAATCCCGCCTTGAATGACGATGATGATTATAGAGGACAGGATCGGACAGTTCGTCCGGTGCTGCAGTGGTTATCGTAACGGTCCAAGGAGGGGGAAGGATTGATCAGTCATATAAGAGGAAATTGCCTGGCCAGAGTTGCAGCCCTGCTTCTGCTGCTCATCATTGCTGCCTGCGGCAATTTGGAGAATGCATCTGTACAGGAAACCTCATTGGCAGCTCAGACTGAACAGCCTTCAGCGCATATAGATACGATTAATACACAAGCGCTGGCGAATGAAGAGGAAGGATCGGAAGCGGTTAGTCTTGGGGTATCCGAAGGCGGCTCGGGGGTGCGGGAAGGCCGTGGCGGTGGCAGCCAAGCGAAGCTGAGCGAGCAGGCGGTGGACGTTGTGGCTCAGATGTATGAGGCGCTGGAGGCAGGGAATCAGCCTGCGTATCTCAAGCTGGCGGACATTCCGGAAATGCGCCATTCTCCGGCGAAGACACAGGCACTTTTTGATGAAGCTCGCAAGCGGAAGCCGCATGCTGATCGCTTTAAGCTGCTGGGCAAGCAGGAGCTGGATGAAGAGAGCCGCGAGCTGCTCGATATCACCTATGGCAGTCAGGCTGAAATTGTGCTGGAGGAGCTCAGCCAAGGGGATCGGCACGTGTGGATTGTGACGATATTTCCGGACGGAGCCAAGGTTGTGGACCAGAGCACCATTTACCCGGGGGCCTATGAGTTAGGAAGGAATGCTTCTATCGAAGAGCTGGTTCAGGCAAGCATCCTGAAATTGATTGATGATCGACAATTCCTTGCATCCAAGCATAAAACCCCGTTGTTCACTCCGGTACAGACGGTAGCGCTTATCTACCAGGCTGCGCAGGAGGGGAATGAGGAGGCTTTTTTTGCTGCATGCGGAGGGGAGGAAGGATTCTTTGCAGGCGGCCGTGCAGGGGATATGCTGGAATTCAACCAGTGGATGAGCAAGTTCGGCAGTGTCCTGTCTTTTCCGATCCAGGAGCTGGCCCGCACCCATCTGAACGCCGAGTATACCGCAGAGTATGACGGGCGTTTTGGGCCGGACTGGCATTTTGTAGCCGCAATGGATCCGGATGATCGGTATGCGCACCGCGGGACGTACTGGATTCTGACCCCGAACAACGATGCCACTCGCTATGTGGTGAGAGAAGCCTTTACAACAGAGCTGGATCCTTTCTTGAACGATGCTTTCAAAGCGCAGTTAAGGTAGAGCAGCTGAATAACATATCCCGAATGAAAAAGAGGCTCCGATCCGCTGATAAGGCTGGTTCGGGGCCTCTTCTTGTTATATCCAGGACATCCAGCTGGCGGCTGCGTCTCCTCTGTTTATGGCTGCAGGTTTTCCAGCAAGTTCATCGTTTCATTGATTTTATCGATCGTCTGCATGATTCCGGAATTCTGGAACTCGGTAACGCCGTTCTGAATCTGTTCCATATAGCCGTTAATATCTGTTAACAGTGTATCATTCAAGCTGGTCAGCTGCTCATGGATACTCTGGGCGAGTGCAGGGGCTTCCAGCCCATTGAACTCGGCGATGCGGTTTTTCATCTGTTCCAGCTCCTGCGTGAGCGCCTCCTTCGCCTGTGGATCCGTTGCGGCTTGTCGGGCTAAATCGGGCAAGGACTGGGCAAATTGGGATGCTTCATTGATATAAGTGCCGGCCTCATTGGTATAATCAAGCGATTCGTTGACCGTGTCCAGGACATTACAGCCGGATAAGACGGCAACGATGCATGCGACCCATAATCCATTCATCCATTTACGCAACATGATAGACCTCCTGTCTTTCTGGATTGTGCGTTCTTCCTTAATACGTATTACCCGCGATGAAGGTTTATCTTTTTTTTATGATCGCGTTAGCGCTATTCTAACAGATCGGGCGGATAATAAAAAACCCCCTCTCGTGCTCGGGAGAGACGGGAGGGGATTCGTTGGTACTGATTCAATTGTAAGTAGGATGCTCCTTTGATCAGGTCTGTCTGGCTTCAAGCCGTTTCGCGACCAGAGACAGCGAGTAATTGACGGTGAAATAGAGTAATGAAGCAAAGATAAGTGCTGGAATGACGTAAGCGAAGCTTGAGCCGCTCAATACTTGCACGTTCCGCATTAGCTCCGGAAGTGAGATGATCACTGCCAGCGATGTGTCTTTGATCAGGGCGATAAACTGGCTGACCATCGGCGGCGACATGCGGCGCAGGCCCAGCGGCAGAATGATATGCCTGAGGGTCTGCATATAACTTAACCCTGAAGCCCGGGCCGCTTCCACCTGGCCTTTGTCCACAGATGAGAGACCACTGCGTACGATTTCGGCAATCATTGCGCCTTCAAATATGCTAAGCCCAACGACGGCGGCCCAAAATACGGGGAGCCGTAGCCCTGTTTGTGGAAGAACAATCCCGATAAAAAAGATGATTAGCAAAAGCGGCAGGTTGCGGATGGTATCTACGATAAAAGCGATGACTGTCGACAGCACAGGAATGCGGGCATAACGTATCGTGCCCAGCACCACGCCGAGAATAAAGCTGAACACAATCGCAAGCCCGGCAACCTGCAGCGTCATCCAGAAGCCCTGCAGCAGAAAGCGCAGATTGGGCCAGGAATAAGCACCGGCAAAATCCAACTCGCCCCACCTCCTCTGTTGTCATTTCATGAATGGACTATTTGATTCATGCATTGCTGCGGGCAAAGCGGCGTTCCATATAATGAACCGCCATGCTAAGCGGTACGGTAAGTACAAGATAGAACAGAGCGACAAACGTATAGACCGGGATCGGCAGGAACGTGTCCGAACTGATCAGGTCGGCATAGTACATGAGGTCAAGCCCTGCTACGACGCCGAGAATGGCAGAGTTCTTCACCAGGTTAATCATCTGGTTGCCTACTGCGGGCAGCACTACCTTAACTGCTTGCGGCAGGACGACATGCCACATGCTCTGCACATAACTCAGCCCGGAGGAGCGGGCAGCCTCGGTCTGTCCCTTGGGCACGGCCTGGATGCCAGCCCGAATGGCTTCCGCAATGAACGAGGAGGTATACACCATCAGGCCGATCGTGCCGGAAGAGAATCCGTCCAGCGGAATGCCTAGAGAAGGCAAGCCGAGAAAGAAGAAAAAGACGACAACCAAAAGTGGAATATTCCGTAAAAACTCGACATAGGCCGCTCCGAACACATTCAGCCAGCGATAGGGCGAAATGCGTAAAATCGCGATGATCGTGCCGATGATCAGACTTCCGATCAGGGCAAGAAGGCTTGCCAGCACGGTCTGACCGAATCCTTGCATGTAGCGGTCCCAATGGTCAAACAGCACGCTGGAATCCCATATGACCAATCACATTCACCTCCTGTTGCTCTAAGTTTGCGGTGTTATATCGGTATTCGGTGATACCATCCCGTCGTTTATTCGGGTTTTACACCCATCCACTGCTCATACAGTCGGTCGTATTCGCCGCTTTCCTTCATCTCGCTCAGCAGCTCATTCACGACGTTAACGAACTCGGTCTCGCCTTTCTTAATCGCCATGCCGTACGGTTCATCGGTGAAATTGCCGCCAACAAGATGATAGTTCGGGTCTTGCTGCTGCATGCCGAGCAGAATGGCGTTATCGGTCGTGAGCGCATCCCCTTGACCGGCTCGCAGGGCTGTAAAGGCATCCTGATAATTCTCAAATTCCAGCACCTGGGCATCCGGCGCTTTCTCTCGGATGTTCTGCGCGGAAGTCGAGCCTTTAACAGCGAGCACCTTCGTATCTTTATTCAGACTTTCCAGTCCGGTGATCGGACTGTCCACCTTGACGAGCAAGGATTGGCCCGCTTCAAAATAGACATCGCTGAAATCCACCTGCTGCTTGCGTTCATCCGTAATGGTCATCGTGGCGATGATGATGTCGATCTCACCGCTTTGCAGGAGCGGGATGCGCGTCTTGGAAGTGACCTCCCGCAGCTCGATCTTCGTTTCATCACCCAGAATTTTTTTGGCCAGCGCTTTGGCAATGTCGATATCGAAGCCCTCAACATTGCCGGTAGCCGGATCCTGGAGGCCGAATAGCTTGGTATCATATTTCACCCCGGCAATCAGCTTATCGCGTTCCTTGATCGCCGCGAGCGTTGCGCCGCCGGCTTCGGAGGAGCTTCCTCCTTCGGATGCGTTGCCTCCCGTAGCGTTGTTGCCGCATGCGGCAAGCACGAGAATGAAGATGAGTGACAGCATAGCTACACTCTGCTTGAATGTTCTTGTAAATCCGTTCTTCATGTATAAGTCCCCCTTGAAATAGGATGATTAATGATGAAGCAAACGACTTAGGAACGTGCGGGCTCTCTCTTCCTTCGGTTGTTTGAAGAAGTCTTCGGATGTGGCATCCTCGACGATCCGTCCCTCATCCATGAATATGACGCGGTCGGCCGCTTCCTTGGCAAAGCCCATTTCATGCGTAACAATCACCATCGTCATCCCTTGATGGGCCAGTGAGCGCATCACATCCAGCACCTCGCCGATCATTTCCGGATCAAGGGCGGAGGTCGGCTCGTCAAACAACATAATTTTCGGGTTCATCGTTAATCCGCGGGCAATCGCCACTCTCTGCTGCTGTCCGCCGGACAGCTGGGAAGGATAGCTGTCGGCCTTGTCGCCAATGCCGACCCGGTTCAGGTAGGTCATGGCTTTCTCCCTGGCCTCTGCATTGGACATTCCAAGCACTTTGACAGGGGCGAGAATGATGTTATCGATGACTTTTTTGTGAGGATACAGATTGAAGTGCTGGAACACCATTCCGATTTCCCGGCGGAAACGATTGATGTCGATCTTCTTGTTGTGGAGGGGGACGCCATTGACAACCAGTTCTCCGTCGGTTATCGTCTCGAGCCGGTTGATGCAGCGAAGCAGCGTGCTTTTGCCGGAGCCTGAGGGGCCGACAATGACGACCACTTCTCCCTGGCGAATCGTCAGGTTGATCTCCTTCAGTACATGAAAACTGCCAAAATACTTGTTGACATGCTTAAACTCAATCAGTCAGAATCGCCTCCTAAAATATGTTAGTTTAGCGTCACCTATGTGTGAGCTTCATTAATATGGAGGTGTTAACCTTATTAAACAAATATGGTTAACCCTGTCTGTACCATACCAATTTCAGATAAATTTAGCAAGAGTTTAGGGGTTTGATGTATAATACATGTCATGAAGGTAGGGGAGAAGGATGGAGAAACGAGCGAAACTGCATGAACTCGATATGGTTCGTGGCATGGCTATTATGGGGGTTATGATGGTTCATGCGACTTCTTTTGCCACGGTCCAGATGCGGGGCGACCGCTTTTTTGGGCTATATAACTTTTTAAACATTTTTTCCAAAGTTGGAACCACAACGTTTATTTTTTTGAGCAGCTTTGTGCTGTTCTACAACTACTTCCGCCGTCCGCTGGACAAGGAGGTTTTTGTCCGGTTTTACCGCAATCGGCTGATGTATATCCTGGTGCCGTATGTGTTGTTTTCGGTGCTGTTTTTTATATTGACCTGGGCAGACAGGGGGCTGGAGTGGAAGGCTGCGGCGATGCTTCAAGACTTCTGGCCTAAACTGCTGACGGGCAAAGCCTACACGCATTTGTATTTTATCTTCATTAATATACAGTTCTACCTTCTGTTTCCAGTTATTCTCCTGTTGCTAAGACGCTATCGGTGGGCGGCAGCATGGAGCGTATGGATCGGGATAGCGCTGCAGTGGCTGTTCTATACAGCCAATGACGCATGGTGGGATGTGACGAACCGGAACAGCTGGTCCTTGTCTTTTCTGTCCTACTATTTTCTCGGGGCTTGGCTTGGCATTTACTTTGATCGTATTCAAATATGGCTGCAGGATACCCGGGATGCGGCCCGGCCGTGGCTCCGGCAGCTTGGCTGGGCGGCGCTGTGGATGGCCTGGCTGGCTGCAGGCATAACCCATGTTGTACTTCGATATCGGGAACGCCTCTATGAGATGGCGTATCATCCGCTGCTGTTTGACGCGTTCTGGAATGTGCATACGCTGGCTACGGCGCTTGTGATGGTGCAGACAGCGCTCTGGCTGCGAGATGTCAGCACCTGGTGGGGCAAAGGGCTTCGCTGGCTTGGCGTTTATTCGTTTGGCGTTTATCTTGTTCATCCGCTCGTCCTGTTCGTCTATCGCAAATTTCCTCCGGTATCGGAGCAGTCCTGGATTCAGCTTGGCTGGTATGCAGGAGGATTGGTTAGTGCGGTGGGCATCTCCGCTCTGCTTGTCTATGGGATGAGCCATATGGGAAGATGGACATGGGCGCTGTTCGGCCGGCTGCCTGGCAACACCCGTCCTCGCGGCAGGGACAATGCACCTGGATCAGGGGCACCAGTCCCCGAGACGCCGGTTCCGGACGGAAGCAGCACGAGCACGCTGCAAGGATAACTGCATGATGAAGGGAGTGTGGACGGAATGAGCGAGAACAAGGAGCTGCCGCAAGGACTGTGCGAGTGGCTGAACGGCCGGGATCTGGAATCCAAGTCAGATACCGCGATGGTGCTGCTCACGGTGACGGAGGATGGATGGCCGCATACGGCGATGATCAGTGCGGGCGAGGTCATTGCGCTGGATAGAGGCCGCCTTCGTCTGGCTTTGTGGCCGGGGACGGTGACGGCCGGCAATATGAAGCGGACCGGGCAGGCGACGCTGGTTACCGTTCATGATGGTGCGGTCCACTCCATTCGGCTCCGGGTCAAGGCGCTCCCTGACGTCGAGGGGGCACGCCATCCACGCCAGCGTTTTGCAGCCGACGTTGTCCATGTGCGCGAGGACCGGGCGAAGTATGCCGAGGTGCTGAGCGGGGTCACCTTCCGGCTCCATGACCCTGCCGAAGTGCTCAAGCGGTGGAGCGAGACGATTGCGGAGCTGCGGGAAGAGGAGGCGCGTTAAGCGCTCTGGAATTTTTCCTTCCCATGAACCTCCTTGCTTGTCATAAAATTGGGACAATCGGTATATACTTAGTTATAGGAAGCGGCCTTGAGGCGGCTTCGAAAAAAAGAATATCGAAAATGAAGTGCCGAGTGTTTGCTATCGGACATAAACTGTGGTAATATAGGAATATCGAAATCGACCTGAATTCACATATTGTAGAGGGTTGTCATTTCCGGTAACCTTGTGCAATATGTGAATTTTTTTATTCCGTCTGTGAAGAAAAAAGGTCATATAAATATAGTTTAAAGGAGGACATATCCCATGCAAACAGGAACTGTTAAATGGTTCAATGCAGAGAAAGGCTTCGGTTTTATCGAGGTTGAAGGCGGTAACGATGTATTCGTTCACTTCAGCGCGATTCAAGGCGACGGCTTCAAAACGCTGGACGAAGGCCAACGCGTTGAGTTCAACATTGTTGAAGGCAACCGTGGACCACAAGCTGAGAACGTTGTAAAGCTGTAATGATATGAGGTTGGGCTGCTCTTAATGTGCGACATTAAGAGCAGTCTTTCTTTTATTTGCATCCGCAAAAAAAACGCTGGGGACGATTGTTTAACCAGACAAGGAATGGAGGAGCGCTCATGTATTCACGTAAAAATTCAATGGAAAGTATTCCAGAGGAATTAACGGAGGTTTGGTCATGCACACAGGATGATTGCAAAGGATGGATGCGTGATGACTTCGCGTTTGAAGTGGAGCCTGTGTGTCACCTGTGCCAATCCCCCATGATCAAGGAAACAAGAACTCTGCCCTTGCTTGTCAACACGAACAAACAACAGAAATCCCTTGGAAAAGGGATTCAGATCGAGCGTAAATAGCATAGCCGCCAATGCGTACTACAAGCGGACATCGCGTTACGAAATCACGTTAACGAAATCGCGCTGATCCCCGAGTTCCGGATGACCTCGGAGCTCTGGAGGAGCGCGTCATAGCGGGCGGGTTGTCATATTGATGACAGCTCGCTTTTTTTTGATGGGAGCCGGCATGAAAGACCGGAGATGACAGATGCCTATGGAGATGAACGTACAGCAAGAGCTGTGTCCGAAAGGTTAAGCTGTTAAAATACTCATCCGCTGAATGAAAGGGGAAGACATGGAACCAACAATCATCACGAATAAAGAAGCTCTCCCTGCACCCAAGCAGAGGAAGCTGTGGATCGTTTTCTTGCTCGGAAGCCTGTCGGCGTTCGGGCCTTTGTCGCTGGATATGTACTTGCCGGCCCTTCCCAAGCTGGCCGACGATCTGAATACGACCGTTTCACTGGCTCAGATGAGTTTGACCGCCTGCATGCTGGGACTTGCGCTGGGCCAACTGCTCGCAGGCCCTTTGAGCGATGTGAAGGGAAGACGGGGACCCTTGCTCGTGGGACTGATGGTCTACACCGTAACATCGGTGCTGTGTGTGTTCACGAGCAGCATCTGGGTGTTCCTGCTGCTTCGGTTTATTCAGGGACTGGCGGGCGCTGCGGGAATTGTCCTCTCACGCGCGATGGCAAGGGATATGTATGAAGGGACGGAACTGACCAAATTCTTCTCCATGCTCATGCTTGTCAATGGAGCAGCGCCGATACTGGCTCCGATTCTCGGCGCGCAGGTGCTGCTGTTTGCGGATTGGCCGATCGTATTCATCGTGCTGGGCGTTTATGGGCTTCTGATGCTCGTGTGCGTATTTGCCGGACTGAAGGAGACACTGTCTCCCGAACGCCGCTCGACGGGCGGAATCCAGGCGACGCTCAAGACGTTTGGCAATCTGATGAAGGATCGGGTGTTTATGGGCTATGCCTTGACCCAGGGCTTCATTATGGCGGGGATGTTTGCCTATATTTCAGGCTCGCCATTCGTGCTGCAGGATATTTATGGCGTATCGCCGCAGATGTTCAGTTTGATTTTTGCCTTGAACGCGCTCGGCATTATTGCTGCTGCCCAAGTGACCGGACGGCTTGCCGGCAGAGTCGATGAAGCGAAGATGTTCCCGGCCGGGGTGACGCTGGCCACCATCGGCGGGGTGCTGCTGCTTGGTGCGCTGGCTGTTGGAGGCGAGCTGTACCTGGTGCTGCCGCCGCTGTTCCTGGCCATAGCAAGCGCCGGCATTGTCAGCACTTCCGGTATGGCACTGGCGCTGCGCAACCACGGACATAATGCCGGCAGCGCATCTGCGCTGCTCGGACTGTTAACGTTCATTATCGGCGGTATGGCTGCTCCCCTCGTCGGCTTGGGCGGGAAATCGACGGCATTGCCGCTTGGCATCGTGATTGCTGCCTGTGAGCTGGGGGCGGTTCTCTGCTACTTGGGCATGGTGCGGCGGAAGCGATAATCCGGTTTAACCTGATATAAGGATAGTTGTGCATATAGGAAACTCCGATCACCTGGCTGCTGATCGGGGTTTTTTCGTCTGTTTGTTTATGACCTGCACACGGCGCTTCGTCGTTCGGATGTTCGGCAGATGAAGAATTTAGGCCTGATGGCATGGTTGTTGGTGCAAGGGCCGAACCGAAGTGCGCTGCAACGGACAGCATACGATGCTTTTTGACAAGCACCAGGAGAGCGGTCATATGGACCAAATTCCTATAACCCGAAAAAGCGATCCCTAATACGAAATCTGAAACCTTACATAAAGGGTGAAGGGAGTATAAAATCAAAGTACACATCAACATTGTAAGGGTTTACATTCGACAGTGCTCACCTGGAGGTTAGAATTATGCAGAACACACCACAAGCTGGGGCTTTACCCGACATCAGCATCGATCCGGCGGCCAAACCGGGGCCAAGTCCGGAGGACAAGCGGCAGGCCAGAAAGCAGTGGCTCAAGAAGCTGTACAGTCAGCGCCACCTGCAGATTATGGCGCTGCTTGGTGTCGCTTGGATGTTCGTCTTCAACTATATTCCGATGTACGGGATTATCATCGCTTTCAAAGAATTCAATATCATCAAATCCATTAGCGAAGCCCCGTGGGTTGGCCTGGATCACTTCAGGGAGTTTTTCTCCAACGATGATTTTGCGGTGGTCATGAAGAATACACTGGGCATCAGCTTGCTCAAGTTGTTCATTGGATTTCCGCTGCCGATCATCTTTGCGCTCTTCTTGAACGAAGTCCGATCGGTACGCTACAAGCGAACGATTCAAACGATATCGTATCTGCCGCACTTCCTGTCCTGGGTTATTCTCGGGGGGATCCTGATCACCTGGCTGTCCGACGTCGGGGTGATCAATAAATTGCTGCTGACGCTGAACCTGATTAACGAGCCGATCACGTATCTGGCGGAACCGCAATATTTCTGGGGCATTGTCATCGCCTCGGATATATGGAAAGAGCTCGGCTGGTCGGCGATCATCTACCTGGCGGCCATTGCGAGTGTGTCGCCGGAGATGTATGAGGCAGCGACGATTGATGGAGCTGGCCGCTTCCAGAAGATGTGGTACATTACACTTCCGAGCATCAAGGCGACGATCTCGATTCTGTTCATTCTCGCCATTGGCGGTGTGCTTAACTCCAACTTCGATCAGATTCTCGTGCTCCGCAATCCGCTCAATGAAAGCGCGAGCAACGTTATCGACATTTTTGTGTATCACACAGGGCTTCAGAACGGGCGATACTCCTACGCGCAGGCGGTCGCATTGTTTAAATCGGTGATTGCCATCATTCTGCTCCTGATCGCGAATCGCGTCACCAAGAAGCTGAACGACACATCGCTATTCTAGGGAAGGGGAGTGCCTTGTATGTTTAAACGAAAAACAAAAGGCGAAGCGGTTTTTGACCTATTTAACAACTTCGGCATGCTGATTGTGTGCTTTATCACCATCTATCCGATCTGGTACGTGCTTGTGAATGCCTTTAACGAAGGGCAGGATGCGATGCGCGGGGGCATCTATTGGTGGCCCCGGGTGTTCAGCCTGGAGAACTTCGAGGCTGTATTCCAGAGCTCCGGCATTATGACGGCGATGGGAGTGACTGTCGCCAAGACGGTAATCGGCGTTGTGGTGCACGTGCTGTTCACCGCGATGGTCGCGTACGCCTTCTCCCGCAGAGGGCTGATCTTTGGCAAGTTTTACATTTTGATGGGGACGGTCACGCTCTTCTTTGGCGGCGGATTGATTCCGACCTACCTGTTGATTCGGGATTTGAATATGCTTGACAGCTTTATGGTATATATCATTCCGGCCATGTTCAGCTTCTTCGATCTCATAATCTTCATGACCTTCTTCCGGGATATTCCCGATGGTCTTGAGGAAGCAGCCAGAATTGACGGGGCCAACGACTGGTCGATCTTCTTCCGGGTTGTGCTGCCGGTATCGATGCCGGTTGTCGCGACGATCGCGCTGTTCCACGGCGTGTATCAATGGAATGATTACTTTACCGGTGTCATTTATATCAACAATGCCGACTTGCAGCCGATACAGACCTATCTGTACAAGGTTGTTGCCCAGTCAAGCTCCAACCAGATGATGGCTCAGGTTCCGGGCGGTGTGGCCAAGACGGTCACCTCGCAGTCGATCAAGCTGGCCACGATGGTTGTAACCACACTGCCGATTGTGTTTGTATATCCATTCCTGCAGCGATATTTTGTCAAAGGCATGATGATTGGCTCAATCAAGGGCTAATGGATCCGGCGATTGCCGGGGCTGTCCGCTTCAGTGAATGCTGCAAGTGGACAGCGCATGTCTTGACATGATATAAATAATAATTTTAATACAAGAAAAGGGGAAAAAACATGAGCAAGATGCTTAAGCCAAAAAGCCTTCTGTTGTTGATGTTTGCGCTTGTGATGGCCTTTACGACGGCATGTTCGTCGGGTGGCGGCACAACCGCTTCCGAGAAAGAGCCAGAAGCGCCGGCAAACGACGTACAGCTGACTGAAGATCAGCCGGGCTGGCAAGTCGACACTTCACCGATTACATTTGACTGGTATATTAACTTCGCCTGGTTCCCTAGCAAATGGGGTGAGGACATCACTTCCCAATACGTGACGGAGAAGACGGGCGTCAACATTAACTTCATCGTACCGGCTGGTAATGAAGCCGAGAAGATGAATACGATGATTGCATCCGGCAGCCTGCCTGACTTTATTACCCTCGGCTGGTATGAGGACGCGGTTAAGAAGATGATTGAAGGGGATCTGGTATTGCCACTGAACGAGCTGGCCGAGCAGTATGACCCTTACTTCTTCAAAGCAACAGATCCGGCGAAGGTATCCTGGTATACGCAGGAGGACGGCAACATTTACGGCTATCCGAATGCTTCCTCCTCGCCGAAGGATTACGAGAAATTTGGCGACAATATTACGTCCAACCAGACGTTCCTTGTCCGCAAGGATATGTACGAGGCGATTGGCAGCCCGGATATGCGCACACCGGAAGGATTTTTGAAAGCGCTTGAGGATGCCAAGAAGATGTTCCCAGAGGTTAACGGTCAGCCGCTGATTCCGCTTGGTCTGCATGACTTCCATGATAAAGGAAACAGCTCGCTCGAAGGTTACCTGCAAAACTTCCTGGCCATCCCTTATGATGAGAACGGCCAGCTGTTCGATCGCATTACTCACCCAGATTATGTGAAATGGCTGAAGACGCTCCGTCAAGCGAATGAAAAAGGACTGCTGTCCAAAGACATTTTCGTAGATAAGCGTCCGCAGATGGAAGAGAAGATCGCTCAAGGCCGCTACTTCGCTATGCTGTTCCAGCGCAGCGACATGGCAGCTCAGCAGAACGTTCTGTATGCTAATGACCCGAATTCCGTATATATTGCTGTAGACGGTCCGGCTAACTCCAACCTGGATCAGCCAACGCTGTCGGGTCCTTCGATCTCCGGCTGGACCGTAACGCTGATCTCCAAGGATGTTAAGGATAAGGCACGTGCCATCCGCTTCTTGAGCTACCTGATCTCGGAAGAAGGACAACGTGACACGTACCTGGGTAAAAAAGGCGTAACTTGGGATACCATCGACGGCAAGGATCAGTTCCTGCCTGAGATTGCCGAGCTGCTGAACAGCGACCGCAGCACTTTTGACAAGGAATATGGCGCATCCCACACGTTCTGGATGATGATGGACAACAACATGACTGTAGATTGGGCTCCGCCTGCCGTAGAGCCGTTCAAGCAGATGGAAGACTGGACACGCGGCAAAGCGCAAAGCTTCTCCCAATTCGACCTGATTGATCCAGATGGCAGCAGTGAAGAGGGAATTATCAATGATAAAGTGCTGATCGAGTGGGGCAAGGCGCTGCCGAAACTGCTGCTCGCTTCATCCGAGGCTGAGTTTGATAAGATCTGGGGTGACTTCCTGGCGAAGCGCGATTCCCTGGGCTACGCCAAGGTACAAGAATATAGACAGAAGAAGTATGAAGAGAATGTGCAGAAGCTGGAGGAATTCCTTCAGTAATCCCTCTCCCCGTGGGAATGCAATAGGAAATTAACGGCTGCAAGGTACCTCGTGTCCGAATAAAATCGGATAAGGGGTGCCTTTTGCCGCGTGAAGAGCTATGATAGTGATGTTATCACGTATCGGCGGGTCTTACTTGCCGGTAGAAGTCCAAGAAACAACAGGAAGTGACCCGTCATGAATCGTATAGCGTCAATGGTTGAAGATTTTCGATATTGGTTCGGGCGCAGATCGATGCAAAGCCGCCTGGTGGCCACGTATATTGTCATTCTTTTGATTCCTAGCATCATCGTGTCGAATTACTTCTTTACCCAGATTCAGGACACGTATATCAGCGATGCGCTGAATCAGAATTCGTTTCTGCTGGAAATGGAAAAAATCAATATGCTAAGCCAGATTGAAGCGATGGAAGTGGCGGCGCTGCTAGCGGTTTCAGATTCGGCCATCAAGGAATACCTGAAGACCGATGACGAGCTTGAACCGGCTGGCCTGATTGATCTGGCACGAGGGCCGATCAAGGATATCGAGCGAATCCAGACAAATAATCCGAATATTTTGCATTTGCGACTGCATACGAACAATCCGTTTGTGATGGAGATCTGGCCGGTGATTTTTCAGGAGCGGCGCATTATTCAGGAGCAGTGGTATGCCGATGCCAAGAAGCTGGATGGGCGAGAGATGTGGGTGTTCAATCATCGGGACCCGGATCTGCTGCGCCGGAATGCAACCGACGTGTTCGAGGAGCGGCCGAAAGTATCGCTCATTCGCGAGATGGACATCGGGGCGTACTCCGGTATTCTCCAGGTTGATATGCTTATGATGCATTTTGCTCCGAAAATGTTCGCTGGCATCTACGATGAGGGCTCTCAGATGGCGATTGTGGACCGGGAGGGCCGGTTGTTCATGGACCGCAACCAGTCGTTTATGGCGAATAATGAAGCGCTTCAGCAGGAAGTATTGTCACAATTAGCCATGTTGAAGGAGCAGGCCGAGGAGAACGAGGAGCGCAAGGATATCGTCCATACCCGGTTTGTGGTGGAGGGAGAACCGTATCTGCTGATCACCACGTCTCTTGAACGTCTTCAGGCGGATGTGCTCAACGTGGTGTCTTTGGAGGGGGCGCTTGATCAGGTGTCCGGGGCGCAGAAGCAGATTATTACCGCATTTGTCATTCTGATCGGTGTGCTCTCGGTCATTACGTATTTCATGAATACGTTTATTCTGAAAAATCTGCGTCGATTAACGGAGACGATGAAGCGTGTCAGAAGGGGTGAGGTGGAATCCCGAATCGATATTCGCGGCGGCGGAGAAATCGGGGAGCTGGCCCATCATTTCAACAAGCTGATCCATACCATTCACGAGCTGATCGCCCAGGGCGTTCGCAAGCAGGCTGTGACTAAGGAAGCGGAGCTGCGCACGCTTCATAGCCAAATCGACTCTCATTTTCTGTATAATACACTAGAAAATATTAAGATGCTGGCGGAGATCGAGGGTCAGCGGACGATATCAGATGCATTGACTTCCCTTGGAGGGATGATGCGCTATAACTTTAAATGGTCAGGTGAGTACGTCAAGCTGAAGGATGAGATCCAGCACATACGCAATTATATTGATGTGATGAACATCCGTTTCGACGAGCCGGTCCGGCTCGAGCTGTGCATTCCATCAGAGTTCATGGAGCTGGAAATGCTGAAGATGTCGCTGCAGCCGATCGTGGAAAACGCAGTGAAGCATGCATGGCCAGGTATTGAGGACGGAGAGCGCAAGATTAAGATCGAGGTCGTGGCCTGGCAGGAGGATGAGATCACCATATATGTGACCGATAACGGGATCGGAATTGAGCCGTATCGGCTTGGCCGCCTGAACGAGAATATCCGGATGTCGGAGTTTCATGAGCTGCCGCAGGCGGGATATGCCCGCAGTGATCAACGGACAGAGGGCATAGGTCTGCGAAATGTTCATCAGCGTATCCAGCTCTTTTATGGCAAAGAATACGGTCTTGACGTAAGCAGCGAGGAAGGGCAGTACACCATGGTCACCATCACGTTTCCAAAGGTGTTAATTTCAAGAGGGGGCATAATAGATGAGAAGTCTGATGATCGTGGATGACGAGCGTAATATCCGGTACGGACTGAAGACGATGATCGAAAGAGAATTTCCGGACATGTATGATATCCGTATGGCCGCTCATGGACGAGAGGCTGTGGGGATTTACCAGGAACATGCGGCAGATATTGTCATAACGGATATTCGTATGCCTGTGATGGACGGAATCGAGCTGATTAAGTCCCTGGCTGATATGGAGAGCGGAAGCGGGCGAGGGATAAGGCCGATTGTGATTATTCTGAGCGGATATGATGATTTTGAGTATGCGAAGGCTGCAATCCAGTATCAAGTCAAGGATTATTTGCTGAAGCCGATCCGGAGGGATGAGCTGTTTGCCGCTCTCCGAAAGTCGGAGGAAGCGCTGAGCCGACAGGCGGATATGACCAAGAAAGTGGCGGAAAGCGAAATGTATCTGCAGCAGCTTCGAATCGAGCGTCTGAAAGAGCTGCTGGAGCTTCCGGAAGGTCAGGAGATGAATGAGGAGAACGGTGAGGGAGCGATTGGATTCGATGCCTTTACGAAGCCGTTCTGGGTCGCCGTGATGAAATACAAGTATATGGATGGCACTGTTATGAATCGGGATGAATTGAAGCAGTTGGTGGAGAACCTGCATGACGGATCGCTAGGCAAGGTAAATGCTTGTTTCCATAACGGAACCGGAAGAGTTGTCATGGTTGGCAGCTCCATGGAGATGTTCGAGGAGTTGTCCCGGACGTTTGCAGTAAGAGAGCTGGATGGACTGTTCCTGGGGATCAGCAGGGAAGGACGGGAGTATACGGACATTCGGAAATGTTACAGAGAGGCGTTTACAGCGCTGAGCTATACGTTTATCTATCCGAATATCCGGCTGATGAAGCATAAGGACATTGAGGGGCAGCGCCGCAGCTATCCGGTGCCGGAAGAGGGAATACGCAGATTGGGCAACCTGCTGGGCACGGAGCGAGAGCGCGATCTGAAGGTTCTGCTGTCGGAAATTTTTCACATAGAGGATATGCCGAATGTGGACATCGAGTATTTGGAGCGGGTGAGCCGGCGGATCAATGAACAAGTATTTGACGAGGTGTTCCGCAAGTATGGGGAGTCGCTGGTCGAGGTGCTCAAGCTGTACCGCAGAGTCGGCACGATGGACAACTTCCGTCATTTCCATGACTACTATCGCAATCTGGAGTTTCTGCTGCTGGGGGTGAATGATTACATTAAAGGCGTTCGCACCGCCCACAGCGAGCATTCGGAGATTAAAGCGGCGATAACCTTCATGGAGGAAAACTACCATAAACCGCTCAATATGGCGATGGTGAGCAATCATGTATCTTTGAATTATTCGTATTTCAGCGAGGCGTTCAAGAATCATACAGGGGAGAACTTTGTGGTCTACCTGAAGAAGCTGCGAATCGCTAAGGCCAAGGAGCTGCTGGAGAAAGAATCGATGAAGACGATGGATATCGGCAAGGCGGTCGGCTTCGAGAATTCCAAGCAATTCTCCCGCGTGTTCAAGGAGCTGGAGGGCATTTCCCCGCATGAGTACCGGTTGAAGCTGCAGATCGAAGCGAGCTTGAACAGCGATTCGGACTGCAGCTAGGACATTCCCCTGCAGCTTATCAGGCCCTGGGAACCATGTTGATGTTCTGGGAAGGAAAGCAAAGGAAGGAGCCTTGCGGCACACACACCCACGCCTTAAATTGTATGGAGAAGAAAGCAGTCCTCTCTTCATTGGGGGGCTGCTTTTTGCCATCTTGATGCGTGTTTGTTGCCTTTCCGTACCTCCTTAGCATCATTATCCCTTTTGTTCAGGAAGGTAGCTGCCCTGACCAAAGGGGATAATGATGCTAAGCCCCCGGTAAAGCGAGTCCGTGCTTTGGCCACGACCACGACCGCACGATTGCACGGGGCCCGCATGGACCCCATCGACCGCATGACTGCACGGTCTGCATGAACCCCGTCGACCGCACGACTGCATGGCCTGCATGGACTCCAGCGACCGCATGACTGCACCGACTGCACGGCTGGCTAACGCTAAGGCCCAATAGAAAACGCGTGCCTGAGAGGCACGCGCTGCATAGTGGAGTAAACGTATCTTTCGTCAAACGACAAGTCTCTATCTTATTGCCCAGCTGTAGCGGCGGACTCCATGCAGGACAGGTTCATCGCCATTTTGCGGGTGATTTCCTTCTGCCATTTCTCATCGCCAAGCTGAATCGCCAGATTCAACAGGTCCAGGTAATCGTCAATCTGCAGAGAACTACGCTTAAAAGTGGTTTTCATCGGGCATCCGGCTCTCCTTTTATATAAACTCGCAGTCAAGGGGGCACGTTCTCAGTGCTTTCTCACTTGTCCGGTAATGATAATCATTATCATATAACTACCTTCATTATAACGACTTCCCGGTCAAATGCAAGTTTTTTTGTAGGATTATTTAGCCGAACGCATTATTTCATAAAGAAACGCTGTCGATACTGGCGCGGGGAAATCCCTTCGATCTTGGCAAAAGAGGATGTAAAGTAGGCCGCGTGATTGAAGCCGACCTCTTCCGCAACACGGCTGATGCTCATGTCGGTTTGCAGCAGCAGCATTTTCGCCTGTTCGATCCGGTAGCGCTGCAAATATTCGACAGGGGAGCAGCCGAATTCCTTCTGCATGCATCTGGCGATATAGACCGGGTGAAAATTGATGCTGTCCCCGAGCCTCTGAGCTTTGAAGTCCTCCCGGTAATGCTGGCGCAAATAAGCGGCAGCCTTCTCCGCGCAGGCGGATGAAGGAGAGGCGGCGGGCGTGTCAAGCGCCGCGGCCAGCTGCTCGATCAGCTCCTGAAAAACGACCTGCTGCCGCCACAGCGACTTCGGCTGATGGCCATGCTGGGCGAGCGAGGACAGTGCGGCCAGCAGTTCCAGCGCTTTCGCAGGCTGGGGCAGGGTGCCGAACAGCGGGATTTTGATCGTGAAATAGTTAGGCGTCATTGCCTTGAGCTCCGTAATCTCTTCCTTCCTTAGGAGTGTGCCGGACTCGTCCGCGCTCCACTCGCCTGAAGTTTGAAAGTGGAGCCAGTAATAATCGGTATCCACCACACATCCTCGGGTCCCGTAATGGTGGGTATCCGGCCGCAAAATAAGGAACATGCCCGGCTTGATCTCATACGGACGGCCATTCTCGGTGACGTCCAGCTGTCCTCTTCTCACAACAAGAAGATCGAAGATGCCGATATTGATGCGATTCGGATGTCCGGCTCCGATGGGAGCATGGGTCATCCCGCTATGAATGTATTCCGGAAGCGGGGGAACCCGGAAGTTCAGCAGTGTCATAAAAAGAAAGCCCTTTCGTAAATTCGAGGTTTGAATATTTAAAATTTACGTTCGTAAACTGATATTTTATCTCCAGTATACCATCTATAATGTGTTAAGGCTAAACGCGGTTTGGCCCAAGTCAGACAGAATTGCTCTATACTTCACTGGAGGTTGGAATGTTGGATAAAGATACTAAAAAATTCACGTTATGGGTACTCGCATGGCCCATATTTATTGAGCTGTTCCTGCAGTTTCTGCTGGGGGCAGTTGATACATTGATGGTCAGCCGGATATCGGATGATGCGGTGGCCGTGGTCGGATTCTCCAACCAGCTGTTTCAGGCGATGACGACCCTGTTCGTGACGGTGGCCAGCGGTGCGGGCATCCTGATCGCCCAGAAGCTCGGCTCCCGCAAGTCTGGCGATGCACGAATCATCGCGATTATGGCGGTTAGTTCGACAACGATCATCGGGATTGCATGCAGCGTCGTTTTGTATGTCATGCCCGAATCGATTGCTTCGGTCCTGCAAATGCCGGAGCATCTGCTGCCGCTGGCAGGAACGTATATTTCCATCGTCGGCGGGGGCATGGTACTGGTTGCCATGATGTCCACGCTGAGCACGGTCATTCGCAACACGGGCAATACGCGCGGGCCGATGTATGTGGCGATTGGCATGAACATCATTCATGTGATTATGAACTACGGGTTTATTTTTGGTGCGTTCGGGTTCCCGGAGTGGGGACTGGCGGGTGTGGCGATCTCTACGGTGGCCAGCCGTTTGCTGGCGGTGCTGCTGCTGATATACATGTTCCTGCGGTCGTTTGAATACCGGATCAAATGGCGTGAATTCAAAGTCTTTGATCGCCCGCTGTTCGGCGAAATTCTGAGAATTGGCTGGCCGCTTGGCGTCAATCTGTCCTGCTGGGTGTTCTCGCAGCTGATCATTTACGCCTTCATCGCGACTCTTGGAGCGACGGAGCTGGCGGCAAGAACCTATATGAACACGCTGGAGTCGTTCTGCTTCCTGCTTGGCTCCTCGATTGCTATGGCTGCCCAGATTCAGATTGCGCATCTGTACGGGGAAGGCCGCATCCGCGAAGCATACCGGAGTGCTTACCGGGCGCTGGGGTTCGGGCTAATCTATGTCGTCGTGAACGCGTTCATTCTGTATGTGTTCGGCAAACAGCTGCTCGGTCTGTTCTCGAGTGACCCGGCGATTATTGCGCTTGGCGCATCCCTGCTCGGGATGAATCTGATTCTGCAGCCGGGCAAAATGATCAACATGGCGCTTGGCAACTCGCTGAACGCAGTGGGCGACACCCGGTTCACGATGTATATCTCGCTCGGCTCGATGTGGATTGTGGCGACGGTCCTGTCCTATGTGCTGGGCATCCGGCTGGGCTGGGGACTGATCGGCATCTACTCCTGTATGATTGCTGACGAATACTTGCGTGGAGCGCTGTCATATCTTCGTTGGCGCGGTCAGAAGTACTTGCGGAAGGCAGAGAATCCGGACGGAGCTGTTCCGGCAGATGCCGTGAAGAAGCCGGGAGAACCGGTTGCAGCTGCGGGTGTGTAACCTATTAAGCGATGGGACCTGGTCCGGTACGGACGGATCAGGTCCTTAGTTTCCTGCTAACCTGCCTGCATGTTATATTTAGAATGCAAGTGAGGATCGGGATGAGTGTGCTGCCTTGCAGATAAGATGTCCCGTCCTTCAGGCAGGACAGGCCTTGGATAAGGTTCACGGAGGATAACATGAAGAATACCATTTCAGATATTGCAAAAATCGCGGGTGTGGCCAAAAGCACGGTGTCGCGCTACTTGAACGGCGGTTCGGTCAGCGAGGCAACCCGGCGGAAAATCGAGCATGTCATCAAGGAAACGGGATATATCCCGAACTCCTTTGCCCAGAGCTTGAAAGCGAAGAAGACCAGCATGATTGGTGCGGTGGTGCCCCGGCTTGATTCCTTCGCTTCATCCCAGACGGTGACCGGCATGGACGAAGCGCTGCGGGAGAGCGGCTACCAGCTGCTTATTATCAACACGAGCCAGGATCTGTCGCGGGAGATCGAGGCATTATATGACCTCGCCAGGCAGAAAATATCAGGGATCGTCTTATTTGCTACACAGATCACAACGTCTCACCTGACGGCGATTGAGGAAATCGGAATCCCCGTTATTCTACTCGGTCAGCAGCATCAGGATGTCCACAGCATTATTTATGATGATTTCGCGGCGGGATATGATATTGGCCGGTATATTTTAGCCAAAGGGCACCGGGATATCGCTTATTTAGGAGTAACCGAGAAGGACGTGGCCGTAGGAGTCCAGCGCAAGCTTGGATTTCAACAGGCGCTCAAGGAGCATGGGGGGGCTTCGGCCGACTTTTATGAGAGCGGGTTTCGAATGTCGGCAGCGGTCGAAGCGGCCTCTGACATTCTGGGCAGCCGTGACCGGCAGCCTTCAGCGATCGTATGCGCAACCGACAACATTGCCCTTGGGGTGATGAAGGCAGCCCATATGCGGGGAATCCGGATTCCGGAGGATATCTCGGTTACAGGCTTCGGGGGTTACGATGTGACCGAAGTCATTCATCCCGGTCTGACCACCATCAAATATGGCTATGCAGCGGCGGGCCGTCTGGCAGCCCGGCATGTCATCAAGCTGGTGCAGGAGGAGCATGTTGATCCGCTTACCGTATTGTCCTATGAATTTATGGAGCGGGAAAGCGTTGACAATCGGAAATAACATCCTTTATACTCTAATCAAACGGAACCGGTTCCAATATGGTGAAACGCCTCTTTGGAACTGTGTTCATTATTTTTACTATTCACTGGAACCGGTTCCAATCAAGGTGTTGTTTTAGCTGTTTCATCGTTGGTGTTTCGTGCCGCCACAACTCATTCAGTAAGGAGAAGGATATGAACAGAGAACAGAAATACCGCCGCCTGGAACAGGCTTCTCCCGAAGAAATATCGGACTTGAGGAAGAAGGTGAGGGATAGCGTCTGGAGGCAGACGTATCACATTCAGCCGATTACCGGCCTATTGAACGACCCGAACGGATTTGCTTATTACGCAGGTGAGTATCACCTGTTCTATCAATGGTTCCCGCTGGGCGCCTACCACGGGCTTAAATATTGGTACCACACGGCATCGAAGGACCTGGTCTTCTGGCGCAATGCCGGCATCGCCATCGAGCCGAAGGAGCCGTATGATCAGTATGGGGCTTATTCAGGAAGCGGCATCGTAAAGGATGACCAGCTGTATCTGATGTACACGGGCAATGCCAGGGACCGGAACTGGAACAGGCGCTCCTATCAGTGCATGGCTGTGATGGATGCGAATGGGACAGTGACCAAGCTGGCCGAGCCGCTCATTGACCATGTGCCGGAGGGGTACACCGAGCACTTTCGCGATCCGAAGGTGTGGAAGGATAAGGATAGGTATCGGTGCGTGATCGGTGCTCAGCGGGTGGACGCTACGGGAACCGCCGTAATGTATGAGTCTCTGGATCTTCTGGAATGGCAGTTCGTCGGGGAGATCCAGACGAAGCTGAAGCATTTTGGCTACATGTGGGAATGTCCGGATTATTTTGAACTGGATGGTCAGGGAGTCCTGCTGTTCTGTCCGCAGGGCATTGCGCCAGAAGGAGAACAGTTCAGAAATATTTATCAATCCGGCTACCTGACCGGTCAGCCGCTTGACCGGGAGACGCTGGTGTTTGAGCATGGCGCCTTTCAGGAGTTGGACAGGGGCTTTGATTTCTATGCGCCGCAGACCATGGTGGATGAACGAGGACGCCGTATCCTCGTCGGCTGGTTGGGGCAGGCGGAGATCGGTTATCCGACGGATGCGCATGGCTGGGCACATTGCCTGACCATTCCGAGAACGCTGGAGCTTCGAGGCGGCAAGCTAGTGCAACAGCCGGTTGAGGAGCTGGGTAAGCTGAGAAGAGAGCAGCGTGAGGTTCAGGACACTATAACCAATGAGAAAAAGTCTTATGCAGGTGTCAGCGGCACTGCATTTGAGCTTATCGGCGAGTTCGATGAGATCGATGCGGAAGCAGTAGGAATCGAATTCCGGGCGGCGGGGGCGGAGCGGACCGTCATTCATTATGACACGGTCCGGCGAACGTTAACGCTTGACCGTTCGGAGGCCGGGGCGATGATTGACAGCACGCACGGCTCGACCCGCTCATGCAGGCTGGAGGCGAAGCGCCTCAAGCTCCATCTGTTTGTGGACACCTCCTCGGTGGAACTGTTTGTGAATGATGGGGAAGAGGTGTTTACAAGCCGGATCTTTCCACATCCGGACAGTACAGAAATTCGCTTTTTTGCCAATAACGGCAGTGCCCGTCTGAAGGTCGTCCAATGGGACGTGGCGCGGGCCGTAAATGATATGGAAGGGAATGAATGAGCATGGCAGCAAGCAACCAGGAGATTGCTAAACAGGTCATTGAAGCCATCGGCGGCAGGGAGAATATCGCCTCCTTCGCGCATTGTGCAACCCGGCTTCGCATTATGGTTCACGATCAGCAGAAGATCGACCAGAAGAAGGTTGAGAATATCGACAAGGTAAAAGGGGCTTTTTTCAACGCCGGTCAGTATCAGATCATCTTCGGTACCGGTACCGTCAATCAAATCTTTGAAGCTGTGGAGAAACTCGGGCTGGAGAGCACCAGTACCGAAGAGCTGAAATCCGAGGCCAAAAAATCAGGCAACGTGCTTCAGCGCGCGATCCGCACGTTTGGTGACGTGTTCGTCCCGATCATTCCGGTATTGGTGGCGACGGGGCTGTTCATGGGACTTCGAGGGCTGCTGACCCAGGAGACGGTGCTCGCCTGGTTCGGGATGGCGCCGGACGATATTTCGGCTAACTTTCTCATGTTCACCCAGGTGCTGACGGACACGGCATTTGCGTTTTTGCCTGCCCTGGTGGCCTGGTCAACTTTCAGAGTGTTCGGGGGCAGCCCGGTGCTGGGCATCGTGCTTGGCCTGATGCTTGTCAATCCGGCCTTGCCCAATGCCTACAACGTAGCCAACGGGTCTGAAGAAGCACTGATCATGTTCGGTTTTATCCCGGTGGTTGGCTATCAGGGGTCGGTATTGCCCGCGTTCTTCATGGGGCTGCTCGGAGCGAAGTTCGAACGCTTCCTAAGAAAGCGCATTCCTGATGCGATCGATTTGATTATTACTCCGTTTGTCACATTACTGGTCATGATCCTGCTCGGTCTGTTCGCGATCGGTCCGATCTTCCATTCGCTTGAAGATGTCATTCTGAGTGCGATCATCTACCTCCTTGATCTTCCGTTTGGTATCGCGGGACTGTTGATCGGCTTCTTTAATCAGATCATTGTTGTAACGGGAGTTCATCATATCTTTAATTTCCTGGAAATCCAGCTGCTGGAGCAGACAGGGCGCAATCCGTTTAATGCCATTGTCACCAGTGCTATGGCGGCACAGGGCGCAGCTTG
The DNA here is from genome assembly GCF_002272015.1 of Paenibacillus campinasensis. Classification (GTDB taxonomy): domain Bacteria; phylum Bacillota; class Bacilli; order Paenibacillales; family Paenibacillaceae; genus Paenibacillus_AQ; species Paenibacillus_AQ campinasensis. The sequence goes on from NZ_NPBY01000025.1 coordinate 45,693, forward strand.
TCTGGCTGTCGGCATGAAGACGAGAAACAAGAAGCTGAAAGCATTATCTCTGCCGTCCTCGTTCTCCGCATTTCTCGGCATATCGGAGCCTGCGATATTCGGGGTGAATCTGCGCTATGTGAAGCCGTTCATTATGGGTCTCATCGGCGGAGGCATCGGGGGCTTCATGGCCTCGATCTTCAACCTGGCGGCGACCGGCATGGCGATTACGGTGATTCCAGGCACACTGCTGTATCTGAACAGCCAGCTGCCGATTTACATCCTATGCAATCTGACCGCGATGGCGGTGGCCTTTGTCCTTACCTGGATGTTCGGCTTTAATGATAAAATGATGGATGAAGTAAAGACAGAGTCGAAATAACGAGCGTGAAATAGCCTATGAGCAAGCATGTGCAAGGCGTCTTCGCCGGGTCTACCACCCGGGAGAAGGCGCCTTTTTGTTGTTGGCAGCCGTTCCGCGCTGCTGCAGGCAGGGGGCACATGACAAGGAGCTCGTGCTGCTAGATCGCGGGAGCTGCTTTTCACCAGCCATTTTTTGCATGGCCCCCACAATATGAGAAAATAAAATAAATTAAAACTTTTCGTTTCCATGCCGGGTATTGTAAGTGATTGGCCAATTGGAAAGGAGGCAGCACGGTTGGAACACGACCTTATCGTACGATTACAACAGGAATACAGTGATGAGTTGTTTGAACAGCTATACCGGCTGTATGCGGATCGTGCGATCCGTACGGCAGCAGCGATTACCGGCAGTGCGGCGAGCGCCGCGGATGTTGTGCAGGAGACGTTTATCCGGGTATACCGCAATTTGGGCTCCTATGATCTGGACAGACCGTTTGAGCCTTGGTTTTATCGGATTCTCTATAATGAGTGCAATCGTTATTTAAAGAAGCATGCCAGAATGGTGCCCTCGGAAATTTCGGAGGAAAAGGATCTTCCTTCGGAGACGGACACTTACGAGTTTGATCGCCACGGCGAGGTGTATGAAATGGTGCAGCAGCTGGATGACAAGCATCGCATTCCCGTCATCCTGAAATACTTGAATGACCTGGCGGAGAAGGATATCGCCGAGCTGATGGATCTGAATGTGAACACGGTGAAGTCAAGGCTGTTTCAGGCGAGGAAGAAGCTGAAGGAATGGGTATTGAACAGAGGAGGGGAGTTTCATGGCTCGTGAACACATTGACAAGCAGCTGAAAGACGATTTGGAAAAAGGGACAGAGGATGCCCTTCGCTACAAAGAGGAAATTTGGACAGCGATCAAGGGACGCATTGAAGAAGAGCGGATGGATGGTCAGGCGAATAATAAGGAGTCTGCCGTTCCCGGCTCGGAGGAGCCAACATTCAGAGCACGCGGAACACGGCGGGGCCGCGGACGCTCCCGTGCTGGCAAACGTGCAGGACTCCTCCTGCTGACGACGGCGGTGGCGGCGTCCATATGGGTCGGTCTGAATTTTCAGAGCGCGCCGGTCCAGGCGTGGTTCGATCAGGTGAAGGCATGGTTCGCTCCTCAGAAGGAGGTGCAGCAGGAAATAGAAGGAATGCCGGAGAGCAGCGAGAATTCGCTGTATGAAGGGGCAAACAGTGACTATGTCATCTACATTGACGAAAGCTGGTTCCAGATGATTCATGGAGACGGGATAGACCGGATCGAGCCGAAGGAGAAGCCGGAGGATGATCGCTATCCAGAAGTGTATATGGAGATCAGCCAGCGGAATGAAGCCCCTCAAGCTGTGGCTGAGCAGCTTCAGGCTGAGCTCAAGGATTATCCTAAACTGGAGGCTCAATCGATCGAAGAGCCTGTCCAGGGATGGGAAGTGCGCGCCATTGGCGGCAGCGGCGGACAGGAATGGGATGATCCGGTGATCCGTTACTATGTGTTTGATAACGAGCAGGGAGGCAGCTTCACCGTGAAGCAGCATTATTTCCTTGAAGCTTCGGAAGGTTACGGAGCGAGATTTTATCATATGATGAAGGAGTTTTATATTACGGGTTCAGCGCCGCCACAGTAACCGAAATCAATGAACAGCATGACAGTGAAAAGTATCGGAGAAGATGAGAAGATGAATACAAAGCGCCAGAGAGTGACGGAGATAAGCGACAGAGAGAGATAACAAGGCGTATGAAAGGGAGTTCAGCGATATGCACAAACAGATAGCGATTGTGATCACCATGATCGGCGTATTGATACTGAGTGGCTGCAGCGGGGAAGGCAAAGCGCCTGCTGAAGAGGTTGGAGGTCCAGGAGGCGAGCAGGGAATCGATATCACGCTGCCAGAGTCGGAGCGTGGGGAAGTCGATGATCCGGCAGTGGCGGAGCCGGAGGACGGAGCTGACGATAACGGTCCAGCAAAGGAAGGTAACTCGGAAGGAAGCGATAAGGAAACAGCGGGAACGGAGGATGCCGGGACACCTGTGCCGGAGAATTCAAATAATGATGCCGGCATGTACACAGCCGATTCGCTGAAGGAGCAGCCGATTCTGGGCAAGCCAGCAGCCGAAATTCAAGCGATGTTCGGTGAACCGTCGGCTGTCGAGAAGCTTCCGGGCTTCACAGCATGGAGATATGACTTTGCGGAGGAAGGGTACCGGTTTGATTCCGAGGTGAACGCTGTAGATATCGAGGGCCTGACGAACGGACAGATGCGGGCTCAGCTCATGGTCATGCTCGACGGGGATGTGGCCAAGGAGTTTTATGTGCATCATGTCGTCGAAGACCAGATCATGACCTACTGGAAAACCGAAGAGAATGCAATAGAGTACCCAGCCGGGGCGGATTAACCGCCCCTTTTTTTTTATTTCGCTAAGCCTCACCGAAAAGATTCCATACCTCTTTGGACCAGCTCGGTAGACGAAGCGCAGAAGGGGATTCGGGACGTAAAGTTGCCGCTCACAGTTCCTGAACGGCTTAAAATTTAGAATATCTAAGATAATGATTATTGTGGTTATCCTGGTATTTATGTAAATTTAAGGGGCGCTTTCATCGATAACATGAAGTAATGATACTCGGTAGGAAGAGGTGAGCGTGCAATATTATAAGTTCGGGAGGATGATGATGGTATGCTGATGCTAAAGACAGAAGGTAACCCCCCTTGTCCAAGAACAAGGAAAAGGCCGAAAGTGACGATGCTGTCCCTGCTATTGTGTTTGTTGTTGCTGATTCAGACGGGATCCTGGACTGCCTTTGGCTCGACGAACCATGTAAGCGCTGACATTCTCTACGCAGTGCAGGACGATTTCGATTCCGAACCTGTCGGACAGCCGCCAAGCGGCTATATCGTCTCTCCAAGCCCTTCCACCGCCCACAATCAAGTGACGGTAGCAGCTGCTCCCCAGCGCAGCGGTCACGCGCTTTACATCGAGGATCGCTCTTCTTCCGCCCAAACTCAGCTCATTCGCCAACTGGATCAGCCCCTCACAGGCATTGTAACCGTACAATTTGATTGGTACCACGAAGGAAACGTGCGTGCTAGCTCGCTTCGTCCGATGGAGATTTTCTCCTCTGCTTCAGAGTCCTCTTCAACTACGATCGTCGAAATTCAGACCCGTGACGGCGGACGGCATCTAGCCCAAACCGTTAACGGTACACATCATCAGCTTGTTACCGACTTTGCCCCGGACACATGGTACCGCTTCAATATCGTGATGAATACCGATACCAAAAAGGTTGATACGTACGTTAACGGTGAACTGAAGCTGGAACAGGCTAACTTTGCTTCGACCTCCGCAGCTCAGGTGCAGCGCCTGAAGATCTATTCCCAGAACAGTCCGACAATCGGTCAATACATCGATAATCTGTACGTGTATATCGGCAGCAATCCAGGCACAGATCCGGGGCCGGGACCAAGCCCAGGCACCCCCGATCCGGGAACAGATCCAGGTACAGGTCCAGACCCAGACCCAGACCCTGGCAGTCCTGATCCGGGCACGAATCCTAACCCGGGTCATCCACAGGATCCCGGTCCGGCACCAGAGCCTGCAGAAGGCGATCTTATTGTGGCACCGAACGGACAGGAGGGTAGCCCCGGCACCCTGAATCAACCGACCACGCTGACATCCGCCATTACGCGCATTCAGCCCGGGCGGACCATCTATATGCGCGGCGGCACCTATGCCTTCAGCGAGACGGTGTTGATCGAGCGTGGCAACAACGGACTGGAGGGAGCGCGTAAACGCATTGTAGGCTACAACGGTGAAAAGCCTGTTCTGGACTTCTCAGCCCAAGCGTTCGATCCGATGAACCGCGGTCTCCAGATTAACGGCCACTATTGGCATGTTCAAGGAATTGAGGTTAAGGAGGCCGGGGATAACGGCATATTTATCGGTGGCAATTACAATCGAATCGAAAATGTGGAAACCCATCATAACAAAGACACCGGTCTGCAAATTTCCCGCTATTCTTCTTCCGCCACACGCGACGAGTGGCCTAGTTACAACGAAATTATTAATGTTTACTCCCATAACAACTATGACCCGGACGACGGAGAGGACGCCGACGGTTTTGCGGCCAAGCTGACATCCGGTCCAGGCAACGTGTTCGACGGGTGCATTGCCGCCTATAATGTCGATGACGGTTGGGACCTTTACACCAAGAGTGACACCGGTGCCATCTACCCTGTCATTATCCGCAACAGCATCGCATACAACAACGGTTCGACCGAAGGCGGCCATTCCACCTCCAACAGCGACGGTAACGGGTTCAAGCTGGGCGGCTCGAATATTCCAGTCAACCATATTGTCGAGAACAATATGGCGTTTGGCAACAAGAAGCATGGATTCACCTACAATAGCAACCCGGGTTCGATTACGATGACCAACAATACGAGCTGGAATAACGGGACCCGATCAGGCAGCAACTTCGCTTTTGACAGAGGCACGCATCTGTTCGCGAATAACCTATCGTTCGAAGCCTCGTCAAGCGACAAGTACGCGACCAGCGCGGATATCGACGGTTCCAACCTGTGGTGGCACAATACGAAAGGCAGTCAGAATGCCAAAAACCTGAAGGTAACCGCATCGGATTTTATCAGCCTGATCCCAACGGTCAGCCGCGATGCTAACGGCGCTCCCGTCATTGGCGGCTTCCTGCAGCTGACCGGCAGCAGCAGCCTGAAAGGTGCAGGAACGCCGGCAGGGACAGATATTGGAGCACGCTTCCCGAGATAGCGGGATGCAAGTCGGGGTCCTTCCCATATTATGACGATCGAAGAACATAACGTACACCACCGGAGAGTGCCACTCATTTGTGAAACTGGGTGCTCCCGGTGGTGTTTTTGTAACATGAGGTGGCTTGTGTGTGTCTCAAGCTCGCGATCCCCATAGCGCCCTCCGCATTTATGTAATGTTTTATAACATAATTGTTCGGTAGATAAACTAAGATTACTGGGAATGACATTGCCAACTTTTTCTTATATATACTCAAAAACGAATGAAAATAATGGGATATCTCTAATATTCTTAATTTGAAAGCGGATTCCCTTGTCGATGTCAAGTTTGTCATAATAACTGACGTTAAATACAATGAATTTACATTCATACCGGTTTTCGCGTAATAAAAACTTACATAACATCAAGGAGTGAGCGTACATGAAGAAAAGCACAAAACATCCTCTGGCCGTATGGAGCACGGCAGCCTTGGCGGCATTGATGATCTCGGTGTCCCCTGTTGGGGCTTACACGGCACAGGCCGCAACCGTAACGGAAGTGAAGGGAACAGCAACCGTAGTAGCGCCTCCGGCACCAGCAGGCCCGGTTCGGAATACGACCATTCCTCCGCTATTGGATGCCTTCAAGCAGTCCCAGCGTCCAAACGTGCTCGTCATTGGCACCGGCGGAACGATTGCGGGGCAATCGACGGATGCTACCAGTTTCCAGACCTACAGGGCGGGTACGCTGGCGATTGAAGACATGGTGAATGAGCTTCCGGACAAGGATAAAATGGCGGACGTCAGCACGCTCCAATTCGGCAACGCTGGATCAGGCTCCTATACGTTTAATGACCTGTACGACTTATCGTTGACGGTTGACAAAGCGCTGGAAGTGTATGACAGCGTAGTGGTCACGACAGGCACGGACACGATGGAGGAGATCGCGTATTTCCTGGATCTCACCGTTCAGAGCGATAAACCGGTAGTTATTACAGGCGCCATGAGACCATGGACGGTGGTGGGCTCCGATGCCCAGGCCAATCTGTACAACGCGATCAAGCTGGCTGCCAGCGGACGGACAGAATCGTTCGGAACGGTGCTCATGCTGAATGACACGATTCATCCTGCTCGCGGTGTGACGAAAACCGATGCTAACCGTATGGACACTTTCCAGACTCCAATGCTGGGTGCTATCGGATATGTTGATGAGAAGACCATCCGTATCTATCGCGCTCCAAAACGTGTGACACTCCCTGAGGGAGAAGGTAAACCGGTCTTCGACTTGTCGAAAATCTCCAAAGAGGATCTGGCCAAGGTGGAGATCGCCGTTTCCTATCAGGAAGCTGGCGGCGGCGCGATTCGAGGCTTTGTAGCTGACGGAGCACAAGGTATCGTAACCGCTGGAACCGGTGCAGGCGGCATCTCGCGAGACATGAGTGCAGCCCGCAGGGAAGCCATCGAGAAGGGCGTTATCTTCGTATCGACGACGCGCACCGGATCGGGCAGTGTGTACAGCAGCGGTGAAGGGATTATCTCTGGTGATAATCTGAGCCCTCAGCAGGCACGGGTACTGCTTCTGCTCTCGCTTTCCTTCACTAAGGATTTCGATACCATCAAAGGTTGGTTTGAAACTTACGGGACACCGGAAGTTTGATTCATACATTGGTTGTGGATACTTGCTTAATGATCTAATTGTAGTTCCTTCCTCTTATTCCTATATATTGTTGCCGCCAGGGCTGCCCTGGCGGTCTTTTTTTCTTGCCCATTGCCTATTGTCATTACCGGTTGTCCATTACCGGTTGTCCATTACCCATCGCCCGTTAACCGCCGTTCGTTGCAATTGCTCTTTGCCCACTACCCGTTGTTCGTTGCTGTTCGCCCGTTCCAATCACCTGTCCCAATCACCTGTCCCAATCACCTGTCCCAACTATCTGTGGCTCATCACTCGTTGTTCGTTACTTTTGCCCTATACCCTGTTGTGACATCTTTTCATGATTATCCCTTTTGTTCAGGGTTAAGGGGGGGATGCGAAGAGGAAGAGAGGGCGTGAGGAGCCTAGAGAACAGGGGCATTTAAGGGAGCAAGTAAGGGAGCAAGTAAGGGAGCAAGTAAGGACAGATTGATATACAGGGTTGCAGGAAAATAATAGATAACAAATTGACGGTTTCCGTTGAAAACAGAACGTATGTTTGGTATAATATAGGAGAAAACGAACGTATGTACGTAAATTTAGAGTTCGGGAGGATGAGCAGATATGGAGTTTCGTGAGGAGGCAGTGCTTCAACCATTCCACAGCCGTTACCACAGCGAGGAAGCCTGCATGGAGGCGTTGATCGCGATGAAA
>NZ_NPBY01000026.1 GCF_002272015.1 Paenibacillus campinasensis
CCTTCTCGATGTGCGGTTTCGCATCCGCATGCCTCAGCGGTTGTCGCTGGCTGTACGGTGGATGAGGCCGGTGAACCGCAGCAGGTCAAGATCCGCCTGTTGCCGCAGAGCCGAGGAACCGATACAAGGGCCTCTCGCCGCGATCTAACCGCATTCATCGATGAGCACGTGGATCGCCTTGCATCCGAAGCAACCGAAGTCCAGCTGTCCACCCAAGCTTTTCGATTGTATGCCCCTTTGCGGAGCGTGGTAAGAGAGGCGTGGGTATCGCTGAAGAATACATATGGTGCGTTGGGGAGGAAGCATCTGCAGGCGTATCTGAATGAATTCACAGGACGCCGCTGGCTTCGCGTGTCCGGAACGGCGGAGTCGATGAGGCAGAAGTTGCTGCAGATGTGCATCGCGATCCCTGGCATCTCCTACTGCCAGCTGATCGCCCGTCAGCCGGATGGGCCCTTAGAGACCTCTTTAGCCGCAGCCTGAGCGAAGGCTGGATGCGAGAGGGTGGAAGCGAGAGGATAGTTTGACGAGAGGGGGCGGAGGATGAATATGACTGTCGGATTTCGCTCGTGGAACATTATTCGCATACTTCCGCGTTAAACAGTGCAAGTGTTGACAGGGTTGGATGGTTTGACATTGGATTGAAGTAGAAGTTACGGTATATTCGTTTTTGTTTTTGTTCTTCCTCTTCCTCACAGCAGCATGCCAAGGTACCGGCGAAAATCCACAAACAATCCTACCGACAGGGTTGCAAGCCTGTAATAGGAGAAATGTATTGAATTGTAGATTAGCTTTCGAGTGAATAGGTCGGGCAGCGTATTTACCTTCTGTTTTGTCTTTTTTGCGTTCCCTGATCAAACGGGATAATGTTGCAAGGCTTGAGGTTGGTAAGTAGTTGACAAGTAGTTGGCAAGTAGTCTAACAGACAAAGCCCCTGCGGCGCTCATTGGACAAGTAACTCGCATCCAGTGAACATTTCGGCAGGGGCGCTATTAATCATAGATATGAAATCATGAGTTCCTTATTTATCTTTCAATATGCTCGACAAACCAGCGCACGATATGGCTGAGACGTCTGACGCGCAGGTATGGATGACCGCTTCGGGACAGATTGTGGTCTGCTCCCGGGAAGCGGATCAGTTGGGTGTCCTTGCCCAGACGCTTCAGGGCTGTGAATAGCTGCTCGGCCTGCTCGATCGGACAGCGCAGGTCTTGCTCCCCGTGCAGGATGAGCAGCGGGGTCTTGATTTCTTTGACGTAGGCGAGCGGAGAATGCTTCCACAACTTCTCCAGATCGTCCCAAGGGTTGCCCCAAATTTGGTCTTCGGTAAAGTTGTAGCCGATGTCGCTGACCCCATAGAAGGAAATCCAGTTCGAGATCGAGCGCTGGGTTACCGCAGCTTTGAAGCGATCGGTATGGCCTACGATCCAGTTCGTCATGAAGCCGCCGTAGCTGCCGCCGGTTACGCCAAGGCGTGAAGCGTCCACGAAGGAGTAGGTGTTCAGTACATAATCGACGGCTTCCATCAGATCCTGGTAATCCCGGCCACCGTAGTCGCCGCGTACGGTATTGACATGAACCTGACCATAGCCGTGCCCGCCGCGCGGGTTGGTGTAGATTACCGCATAGCCTGCAGCCGCAAGCAGCTGAAATTCATGCATGAATGTATGGGCATACATCGCTTGAGGACCGCCGTGAATCTCCAGTACGGCCGGCACCTTGCTGCCCTCCGTGAACTCGGTCGGTTTCATCATCCAGCCTTGGATCGTCCAGCCGTCCCCGGTCTGGAACGTGAACACCTCCGGCTCGCTTAAATTCAGCTCGTTCCACAGTTCCTCGTTGCAGTTGGTCAGCCGCTGCTCCTGCTTAAGGGATGCACTATATGCGAACAAGTCGCCTGGCTGCAGCGGGTCAGCCGCCGCAAACACAATGTTCTCCTCCGGCGTCAAGGCGAACTGATAGATTTCACGTTCGCCGCCGAGCACAAGCTCATACGTGGAGCCATCCAGAGCGAACCGGCCGATGTGGACACCGCCATCCTGGTTAAGCTGGAGGTATACCGATGTGCCATCCTTACTGAACAGTGGAGGCGTGCCTGCACTGGCTCTCATATCACTGACCGCAGCATGTCCGAGCTGCACATCCATATCGGTGTACAGCACCTGGTCTTGTCCGTCTGCGAGGGCAATGAGATGAATGCGCGCCAAGGTAGCGAATCCGCAGGAGAGATCGCTGGCAAGCATAAGCAGCGACTGTCCGTCCGGCGTATAAGCAACCGTGTAGATGGAATGCGTGCCTTCGGTCAGCTGGCGTACGGAGCCGTCCTGGACATTCAGGATGAACGCATCGTTCGTCAGGCGCAGATCCGGGTCCGGATATTGCTCGGACGAAATACTGGCAGTGTAAGCGACGCTGGAGCCATCAAGCGACCAATCAAAGCTGCCCACCTGGAACTCGCCGGAAGTGATCTGCTTGCTTTCTTCCGTTGCCAGGTTAATAAGAAATAGATGAGCGCGGCGGCCATTCCACAGGCCGATGCCGTCGCCTTTATATTTAATCCGGTCGTAGATCGCCTCTTCTGGCAGCTTCTTGCTCTCGTTGTTTCCGTTAATTCCGTTGTTGTCGTTACTGTTATTCGCGTTGCTTGTGTTCTGGTCCTGGTCGGTGCCATCCGATTCAGATACCTCGCTTCGGACGAGCAGCTGCGTTCCATCCGGCGACCATTTAAAAGCGCTGACGCCGTATTTCAGATCGGTTACAGGGCGCGCTTCCCCGCCGTCAGCAGGGATCGTCCATACTTGTGGCTTGTCGCCTTTCTTCCGCAGGAAGGCAAGCTGAGATCCGTCTGGGGACCAGGCAGGCGAGGAGTCATTCTCGCCGGAAGTGAAAGGAGTATCCTTATGGTTATCCGGGTGAAGCAGGCGAATATGGGAGGTATAGCCGTCAATCTCCTTCTTGACCGATTTATGTACATAAGCAATCGCTCCACTAGCGGGAGAGACGACGGGGTCGTTAACCCAGTGCATCCGATACAAGTCTTCTGGGGTGATCAGTCGTTTCGCAGTCATAAGGGTTCCTCCTAATCTTGGTTAAGGTTAAATCTCATTATGCTAGATTATGGTACGAAAATCCAGAGAAAAGTGCAGGGGTAAACGATCGCTTGTTCATTATGTCTATCATCATGCTTACATATTACGGGATATCAGAATTTAGGCTGTAAGAAATTCAGCAGATTAATTATCAAGGGGTCAATTATTACAAAGATCTAATCTTACGGTGCGGGCATCGAATCAGGGTCTGTTATTTTCTCCGAGAGAGCGCAGTCGTTCCATCTATTTGTTATAATTGAGATAGACTCTCAATTAGGAGTACAATGGAACCATGATCATAGAGGAGGAATCGGAAGATGAACGTTAGTGAAGCGATCCGCACGCGTCGGAGTATTGGTAAAGTCAAGCCCGACCAAGTGCCTCAAGAGATGATAGAACAAATTGTGGAAGCCGGAACATGGGCACCGAACCACAAGCTTACGGAGCCTTGGAAGTTTTATGTCATGCAAGGGGAAGGACGCGATATTCTGGGCAATGCGCTCGGCGATATTCAGGCCGCGAATGCCGGCGACACAAGCGAAGCAGCGATCGCGGCCGCTAGGGAGTCGGGACGCATCAAGGCTTACCGGGCACCGGTTGTCATCGGTGTGGCAGTCCAGCCGTCGAAGGATCCGAAGGTGATTGAGCTGGAGGAATATGGCGCGGTGTTTGCCGCTATCCAGAACATGCTGCTTGAAATCCATGCACTTGGACTCGCAGCGGTATGGAGAACAGGGGAGCCTTGCTTCCATGAGCTGATGAACAAGGCATTCGGGCTGCAGCCGGATGACAAGATGCTGGGCTTCCTCTACCTTGGCTATCCCGACATGGAGCCGAAGCCGGGGTGCAGACAAAGCGCCGCCAGCAAAACGGTGTGGCTGAACAGCACGGCGGATCTGTAATCCGTCTATCCTTATCGGCTGCTTTTCGGTATAATAAACCCTAAGTTTTGCCGGAAGGCATCCGCCTTGTTGGCAACAGACATACCAAGGGGAGTGTAGTTTGTGAAGCTTCGATTCAACGAGTGGGACCTCGGGGGCAAGTTCATATTTATTGCGTCCGGCATAGCGCTGATTTCCTTGTTCTTTAATTGGCTGGACATTGGGATCGCGACGGAGAACGGCTTTGCTCAAGGAGGCGTGTTCTTTTTTCTGTGCTTTATCTATCCGCTTGTGCAGGTGCTGCGTGACAAGCCATTAAATAAACTGGTCGGATATATACTTGCCCTTCTAGCCGTCATCTTCACGGCCATGTTTGTTAATTCCAAGACGGTTGATTTCTTCGGAGAGACCGTCAGGGGAGCCGGGGCAGGACCGTACCTGTTTATGGTGGCGTGCGGGCTTTTGACTTTCGGGATATTCAGACGCAGACTGTAGCCTGCAGGGAGCCGTGCTGGCTTGCTTGTACCGGTTTGGAATGTATATCATGTCAACTTGAGTGGAATAATAGGAATTTGATATACTTGAGGAGGCGGCTTTCGTGCCGCCTTTCTTGAGATTTACATAAACCAGGAGGGATTTTCAGAATGGCCAATCAACCATTTACTGCCGGACCTACGCTGAATGACGGGGTGGCTATGCCATGGCTGGGTCTTGGCGTATGGAAGACCAAAGAGGGAGAAGAGGTAATCCATGCCGTCAAATCGGCAATTGCTGCCGGATACCGCAGTATCGATACAGCTGCCATCTACGGAAATGAAGAAGGCGTAGGACAAGCCATTCGGGAATCCGGTGTTTCCCGGGATGAGCTGTTCATCACCACGAAGGTGTGGAACGAAGACCAGGGTTACGACAAGACGCTGAAGGCCTTCGAGACCAGCCGCAAGAAGCTGGGGCTGGATGTGATTGATCTGTACCTCATTCACTGGCCTGGCAAGGATAAATATAAGGAAACATGGAAGGCGCTGATCCACCTGCAACAAGAAGGCTACGTCCGTTCTATCGGCGTCAGCAACTTCCATGTTCATCACCTGCAAGATATTATTGAAGATTCCGGCGTCGTTCCGGTGGTGAACCAGGTGGAACTGCATCCGCTGCTTTCCCAGAAGGAACTGCTGCAGTATGCCAAGGAGAACAACATTGTGCTTGAGGCGTGGAGCCCGCTCATGCAGGGCAACCTGGATCAGCCGGTGCTGGCTGAGATCGCCCAGAAGTACAACAAGACCATCGCTCAGGTCATCCTGCGCTGGGACATTCAGAACGGCATCATCGTCATTCCGAAGTCGATCAAAGAGCATCGGATTCGGGAAAATGCTGACATTTTCGATTTTGAACTGTCCGCAGAAGATATGGCCCGAATTGACAGCCTGAACGAGAACAAGCGCTTTGGTCCGAATCCGAGCGAATTCCTGTTCTAATTGAAGACCATCGATGTATAGAAAAAAGCGAGCGCAACCTGATGTCAGGTCACGCTCGCTTTTCTATTATAAGGGACGTGCACCGTTCTACATTGATCAGGGGATGCGGCTTTGCCAGCCCCTCGGTTTAATTCGGGGCCTGCTTGGCTTTACGCTGCACCGTGACCCGCTCGCCGCCCATCATCAGAATGAAGACGAGCGCCAGAACTGCCGGTACTAGGGCCCACATAAACGTATCCGCAATCGAGCCGGCGAGCGAGGTGACAATTTGCTGGCGGATGTCCGGCGGAATCGTCGCCATCACTTCCGGCGTAAGCACGTCATCGGCGCTGACGTTAAGCCCTTCCGGCCAGCTGCCAGCGGCGGCTGCATCGGCCATTGTCCCGCTCAGAATGTTGCGCTGAATGATGCCGAAGACGGTGATGCCAACCGTCATCCCAAGCGAGCGCAGGAACGAGTTCGCCGATGTGGCTGCACCGCGCTGCCGGGCATCGAAGTTATGGATGGCGGCCATGCTCAGGACAGAGAACGAGAAGCCGACGCCGAAGCCGGTCAGCACCATATAGGCGGTGAGCAGCAGTCTCGGCGTTTCCGGTCCGATGGTGCTGAGGCAGAATATGCCGGCAATAAAGCAGGCCACCGACAGGAGCATAATGCTCCGGAACGGGATTCGGGTGGCCAGCAGGCCGCCTCCCTGGCTTCCGGCCACGCTGCCCAGCATCATCGGCATCAGGATGAGTCCGGCATTGGTGGCTGAGCCGCCATAGACGCCGGAGACGAAGATCGGGATGTAGATGGTAGCCACGATAAAGGCTGCACCGTAACATAAGGCGACCAGGTTGCTGGAAGCGAACAGCCGCTTGCGGAACATCTCGAAGGAAATGATCGGTTCGCTGGCGCGGGTCTCGGCAAACAGAAACACAAGGAACAGGAGCACGAACCCGGCGAACAGGCCTATAATTTGCGGAGAATCCCATGCAAACGTGTGGCCGCCGAGCTCCAGCCCGAACATCAGGCAGACGACAGCGCCGACAAGCGTGGTAGCCCCAGTCCAGTCAATGCGCAGCTTCCGTTTCGAGACCGTCTCCTTGTATGCGGTCAGAATCAGGATGAAAGAGATGATCCCGATCGGCACATTGACGTAAAAAATCCACTCCCAGCCAATGCTGTCGGTAATAAACGCGCCGAGCAGCGGCCCCATAATGCTGGAGGTGCCGAAGACGGCGCCGAGCAGGCCGGTCATCTTCCCGCGCTTCTCTGGCGGAAACAGGTCGAATACAATCGTGAAGGCAATCGGCATGAGCGCTCCGCCCCCGATGCCCTGGATGGCGCGGAATATAATGAGCTGTGTCATACTCCCGGCCATTCCGCACAGCGCCGAACCGATCAGAAACACGATCAGCCCGAATATAAAGAATCGCTTCCGACCGTACATGTCGGATAGCTTGCCGAAGATCGGCGTTCCTGCCATCACGGCTACCATATACACAGATGTCACCCAGACGAACTGTTCAAAACCTTGCAGATCCCGAACGATGGTGGGCATGGCCGTCGCGACGATGGTATTGTCGATGGCGGCCATAAAAATACCAAGCAATAGCCCGGCAACGACAAGCTTAATATTGCTTTGCTGTGCATTCATGTAATGGATGCTCCTTTAATGTCTCAGGGTTGTATATTTCAAAACGTACATAACGTCACGATGTTTATATTGTAGTTCGATTAACAGATGTTGGCAAGGTGGGTTCCGAAGGGCAGCACAGCAAGCAGCTGGAGGCGGGAGGCCGTCGTAGAAGTAAAAAAGAACCCGCAGCCGAAGGAGCGGATTCTTGCATTGACTTCCTAGTACGGGCGGTTGACAATGTGCCCCCTCAACGCGCTCTTCCAGGCACGGAAGCGGGCACGGGGGCACCCCGCATGGTGGCAGTCGTCAACCCGCCAACATTCGTCAGTCCATCAGCGACCAATGTTAGAGCTGCTATTCGGCAGTTCATCAGCGACCGGTGTTAGAGCTACTATTCAGCAGCCCATCAGCGACCAATGTTAGAGCTGTTATTCAGCAGTTCATCTGCGTCCGGTGCTGACCACTTTCAATGAACCGTTGATCTTGAATACTTGCCCAGCAGTCTATGTGCGATCAGTTGGCGTTTAACTACTGCTCAGCAGTTCATCTGCGGTGAGCTGGGATCAAGCTGCATAAATTCGATCCGGTTGCCGTCCGGGTCCTTGGCCCAGCATTGCCAATTGTGATCCTTTCCCTTCACCGGCTCCACATCCAGCTTCACGCCATGGCGCCGCAGGTGTTCTGCCGTCTCATGGATATCCTCCACCTCCAGGCACAAGTGCGAGAAACCGACCGGGCGAGGAGGGGCGGCTGGTTTGTCGCGTCCGCCGTAAAACAGCTCCACAAACTGTCCTTCCGTCACCTTAATATACTCAATCCATGGATTGCCTTGATCATCCCGAATATCGAAGGCCCGGGTGAACCCCAGCACATCACAGTAAAAATGCAGCGACTGCTCCATATCGGCCACATCAAAGGCCAGGTGCGCAATTTGCTTGATCTTCATCCTATATCCCCTCCCAAAGGTAAACGCTAGGGATGTTTACACCATCATCGGCATATCCCTGCCTCCTATTGTACCTTTAACTGTATCCGCTTCCAATACATTTTGACAACCGCCTCTAGTGACAACGTCAATCCCTGGAGGTTGCTCGCCGTTAGCATTGTTTTGGCCGGTTTGCACTTTTTTGAGCGGACCCTGCGCGGGGCCATGTTCTACGAATAGCAAGAAAGTCCAATTGCCGGAAAATGCCTGCTGACCCATAATAAAATCTACATCAGAACAATCAACCAGCGCTTTTAGAATACGGAGGTGAATGAGGTGAATCAAGCCGCAGCGCCGAAGGCCGCTGTGAACGGGGAGCGCTTTAAGACAAGCAAGGGGCCGGGCACGCCCCGGGGGGTGAAGCTACGACGGCTGAGAAGGGATAAATGGCTGTACATTTTGCTAATTCCCGGCCTGCTGTACTTCCTGATATTCAAATATGTGCCGATGTGGGGCGTGCTGCTGGCCTTCAAGGATTATCAGCCCTTTGTCGGGTTCTGGAACAGCCCTTGGGTAGGCTTCGAGCATTTCCGGGTGTTCTTTCAAAATCCGGACTTCTATATGCTGCTGCGCAACACGCTGATCCTGTCCTTGTACAATCTTGTGTTTTTCTTTCCTGCCCCGATCATCCTGGCGATTCTTCTGAACGAAATCCGTCGTTCCTTTTACAAAAGAGCGATCCAGACGATGCTGTATGTTCCGCATTTTATCTCGATGGTCATCGTCGCGAGCCTCACCTATGTGCTGCTGACCACCGAAGGCGGCGTCATCAACGAATTGTTGTATGCGTTTACAGGGCGGAAGATCGAATTTCTGTCCGATCCGGACTGGTTCCGGCCGCTGATCATTATCCAGACCATCTGGAAAGAGAGCGGATGGGGAACGATCATCTTCCTGGCGGCGCTGGCGGGCGTCGATATGGAGCAGTACGAAGCGGCGATTGTGGACGGAGCGAACCGCTGGAGGCAAATATGGCATATTACGCTGCCGGCGATCCGAAGCACGATTGTCATTTTGCTCATTTTGCGGATGGGTTCGATTCTCGATAACGGGTTTGAACAGATCTTCCTGATGATGAATGCGCTCAACCGTGAGGTCGCCGAAGTGTTTGACACCTATGTGTACACGCTTGGCATCACGCAAGGGGCGTTCAGCTACAGTACGGCGGTCGGCCTGTTTAAATCGGTGATCGGCGTCATTCTCGTGGTCGGCACCAACTGGCTGGCCAAAAAATTCGGCGAGTCTGGACTCTATTAGAAAGGAGGGAATGCGGTGACGAAGCATTACAGAACCGCGGGCGGCACCGTCTTCGATCTGCTTAACTACGTCTTCCTCGGCTTGTTCGGCCTGCTGGCGGTACTCCCGTTTATTTTTGTCCTGTCCGGCTCCTTTGCCACTGATGCCGAAATTACCAAAAGAGCCGTGTTCCTGATTCCCTCCACCTTCTCCATTGATGCGTATCGATTCATCTTCTCCACAGACACGATCCTGCGCAGCATCGGGGTGTCGGTATATGTCACGGTGGTGGGCACGATCGTCAACCTGATCTTTACGGTGACGATGGCTTATCCGCTCGCCCGGCGAGGTTTGATGGGCCGCAATCTCATTCTCAACCTGGTCATCTTCACGATGCTGTTTGGCGGCGGAATGATACCGACGTATCTGGTCATTCGGGACTTGAATCTGCTCGACTCCTTGAACGCCTTGATTATTCCGGGCGCCATCAGTGCCTTTAACCTGATCATTGTCAAAAATTTCTTCCAGGAGCTTCCGCCGGGGCTGGAGGAGGCCGCCCGCATTGACGGCTGCAACGAGCTGGGGCTGCTGTGGAGAATCGTGCTTCCGCTCTCGAAGCCCGTGCTTGCGACCTTTACGCTGTTTTACGCGGTGGGCCACTGGAACAACTTCTTCTCGGCGCTGCTCTATATCAATGATCCGGAGAAATGGCCGCTGCAGGTCATGCTTCGCCAGATTGTCATGCTGTCCCAGTCGGCCGGGGACATCACGTCGATGGACCCGAGCTTTGTGCCGCCGCCGGAGCAGTCGGTCAAGATGGCGGTCATCGTGGTTGGTACGCTGCCGATCCTGTGTGTGTATCCGTTCTTGCAGAAGCATTTTGCCAAAGGGGTGCTGCTCGGGTCGATCAAGGGCTAGCGTATTGCAGCTCAGCGTCTTCATCAATTCAGCTTGAGGGAACTGCACCGGTCCTGTCCGTGCCCTGCCCTGGCCTTATGGCTGCGAGTGCTGGAACAGCTGTCGGTGTAACTATATCCAACTTTTTCCGAAATAAGAAGGAGGTATCAAGGACAAGTGAAGCAACGATGGAACAGAAGAAGCTGGCTGGCCATGCTGCTGGCCATGGTCCTGCTGCTGGTGGCCGGATGCGGCGGATCAGCGCCTGCGGCGACCGAAACTCCGGGCTCCGGTAACGAGCCCACGCCGAATGAAGGTCAGCAGGCGGAGGAACCGCTGAACCTGACGATCATGCTTCCGATCTTCAAGACGAATTATCCCAAGGACGGAAGCCCGGTCGTAGCAGAGCTTGAACAGCGGACCAACACCCGCATTCATCTGGAATGGGTGCCGAATGCATCCTATACTGACAAGTTTAATATTACGCTGGCCTCAGGCAAGCTCCCGACCATTATGTACGTCCCGGATGCTAAGGCATCCAGCTTTGTCAGCGCGGCCAAATCCGGAGCCTTCTGGGAAGTGGGGCCTTATCTGAAGGATTACCCGAACCTGAGCCAGGCCAATGAAGTCATTCTCCGAAATTCCTCGATTGAAGGGAAGAATTACGGCATCTACCGCGGCCGCGTGCTGGGCCGTAACGGGGTGGTGTTCCGCAAGGACTGGCTGGAGAATGTCGGGCTTGAGCCGCCGCAGACGATCGATGACTTCTATAATGTGCTGAAGGCTTTTAAGGAACAAGACCCTGACGGAAATGGCAAGGACGACACGTACGGCATGGTGCTGGTCAAATGGACCGGTCAATGGGCCAGCGGCTTCGATATTATGAAGCTGTGGTTCGGCGTCCCGAACAAATGGGGTCTTCAGGACGGCAAGCTTATGCCGGAGCATGAATTCCCGGAGTATGTGGAAGCGCTTCAATTCATGAAGAAGCTGTATGACGAGAAGCTGATTAATGCGGATTTTGCCGTGATGGACAGCGCCAAGTGGAATGATCCGGTTGTAAACGGCACGGCCGGGGTCATTGTCGACGTCGTGGATACTGCGGCCCGGATTGATGACCGAATCAAGGCCGCGGCTGCCCAGGCAGGAAAGGAGTTTCCGGAAGGCGAGCACTACATGGATGTGGTGGGCGCTGTTGCCGGAAGCGACGGACAGCTGCGCACACTGCCAACCTCCGGGTTCGCCGGCATGCTGGCCATCCCGAAATCGACGGTCAAGAGCGAGGAGGAGTTCAAGCGGGTGCTGGCCTTCCTGGACCAGCTGAATGAGCCGGAGCTGCAGACCTTGCTCGGCTTCGGCCTGGAAGGGACGCACTACACGCTGGAGGGCGAGCATGTTGTGCCGGTTAAGGATACGGTGCTGCTGGAATCGGAGGTGGAGGGGCTGAACCAGATGCTGACCTTTATACCGATGGACCAGGGGCGGAAGGTGAAGCAGACACCGCTTCGGATCAAGCAGGAGGAAGTGCAGAGGGCTAACGAGGAGTTCATTGTCAGCAATCCGGCCGAGCCGTTCATCTCCACCGTATACACGCAGAAGGGCGCGCAGCTTGATAACATCATCAATGATGCCCGGATCAAGTATATCGTCGGACAGATCGATGAGGCCGGGCTGCAATCGGCATTCCAAGTATGGCGCAACACCGGCGGAAGCGAGCTGATTGAGGAGATGAACGAGCTGTACAGTCAGGCCGCGCCTTAACCAACATTCGTAAATGTCCACCCATTCATAGCTGCATCAGGCAGCTGGTCTGCCTCGCAGCCAGCCAGGTGCAGGGGCCTTTCCCTGTTGCAGCCTGAGCCATCGATATCGCTGAATCATGACGGTACGGAAGAGCCTTCTTTTCTGTACCGTCATTTCTCGGTTCCCTGAACAAATCCCTGATTAAATCTCCGGACAAATCTCCGATCAAACAAAAAAGAAGCGGAAAAAACCTTGTATTTCAAATTGAATGCGTTTACATTCTAATTATGCAATAGAAGGAAAAGTCGGTGATTATTGGTTAGGGTGATAGAAGTCCTCAAAAAATCATTTCGGTTGGTGAGAGCATGCGAATCCTGAGCCTGCAGCAGTTGAAGCCCCGCCGGCTGTTCCATCGCGGGGGAAAATATTATCGCAGCAGCCTGATCATGATGCTCGTGGTCTCTGCCATCCCGGGGCTGATTACGGCCGGGCTGCTGTATTGGATGGCGGGAGGGCGCCTCGAAGCGGAGCTGCTCAAGATGCATCATGACCAGATTGAACAGCGGGCGGCCAACATTAACGAACAGCTCTCGAATCTGGAACTGATGCTGGCGCACTGGGCGTTTGACCCCAAGTTTGATTACAGCCTCAGCGGTCTTGATTTCAAGCTGGCCTTCGAACGGTCGCGGGACATTACGAAGACGCTGCTGGTCATGCAGGGCTCCAATACGATGGTGAAGCAGGTGGAGCTGTATCTGGCCGAGGAGCAGCCGATTCTGTTCAATCCCGAGTACGGGGAGATCGCCTTGGGCGAGCTCAGTCGCCAATACGGCAGGCTGCTTGAGAGTGAGCAGAGCATGTACTGGACCGAGTGGGCATTTGACCCGAAGCGTCCGGCGGTGAAGGAGCTGACGCTGGTCCATCATATCCCCGGCGGAAGCCAGCAGCCGTTCGGCGCGCTGCTGATACGCATGGACCCGCAGAAGGTTGCAGCCATGTTGCGGACGATGACGCCGTACAATGACGGCGAGACGTTCCTGGTGGAGACCGGGGGCGAGCTGTTCGCCTCGGCCAGCGGCAGCGGCAGCGATGGGGCGCTGGTGACGGCGCTGCGAAGCAGCATCGCGGCGCGGGAGACGGGGAGCAGGACATCCTTCTTCATGAACTGGGACGGCGCGACGTATACGGTAACCTACGGCTCGTTCTCCCGGATTGCGGCGGACTGGAACTATGTGTCGGCCGCGCCGATCAGCAGCATTACGATGCCGGTTGTGTTCATATCGAAGCTGATCTTCGCCGTCAGTGCCAGCGCCCTGATCGTGGCCGGCATTCTGTCCTGGCTGGCTTCCCGCAAAATGTACTCCCCGGTAAGAAGACTGCTGCAGCAGCTGCTGCCTGAGCAGATGAACGCCGGCGGCCGGGATGACGAATTCACGCTGATCGAGCGGCAGTGGCAGCATCTGCACTGGGAGAGCCATGACCTGCAGCGGAAGCTGACCGAACAGCTGCCGCATGTGAAGGAGAGCTTCTTGCACCAGCTGCTGCTCGGATATCTGTCCGCCTATTCGGAGCAGGAGCTGCGCAGCCGGATGGCGCATTTCAAATGGACGCTGGATGACCACTGTCTGGTGGTGATGTATATACAGCTGTCCGGAATGACCCGGCTGGACGGCAAGTTCCAGACCGGAGACGAGGGGCTCGTCTCCTACGCATCCGCGAATATCGTCCGCGAGCTGGCAGAGCAGCAGTTCGGCCAATCGGACGTGATCAACTTTCATGACCTTACAGCCGGTCTATTGCTCATTCTTCCGAGCGGCCCGCCTATCCGGGAGAAGGTGCTTCGCTTCGGCGGGGAGCTGACGGATACGATCAACCGCATACTGAAGCTGAGAGTTACCGCCGCCTTTAGCCCGCCTGTGACCCGGGTCAGTGAGATTCCGCTCGTATTCGAGGCCGCGCAGCAGGCGGCAAGCCATCGGCTGTTCGGGAGCGACAATCAGCTGATCGACATGAGCGAGCTGGACCGGGACGGGGTTTACGATACCGAGCCGCGGTATTCCTTCACGCTGGAGCGGGAGCTGATCCAGGCGCTGCGGACAGGGCAGCGGGAGGAAGCCTTCCGGATTCTGGACGAATTTCTGGCCGTTCTTGGAGCGGGCGGTGCGAAAGCGATGGAGGTGCAGCAGGGCATGCTGCATCTGCTGGGCAGCGTTCAGCATGCGATGATGGTGTCCGGGATTCAGCCGGGCAGACTGTTCAAGGGCGTCAACATGTACGAGGCGCTGTCGGAAATCCGGGAGCCCGAGCTGATCGGAAGCTGGTTCCGGGAGAAGGTGGTGTCTCCGTATATGCAGGAGCTGGCCGACCGGGCAGACGGCGGCGTCAAGATGCTCATCGAACAGGCGATGATTTACATGCAGCAGCACTATATGCAGGATATTTCGCTGGACAGCTGTGCCGATCATATCGGGACGAACCCGTTCTTCCTGAGCAAAGCCTTCAAGCAGGTAACCGGCAAGAACTTCATCGATTATTTGACCGGACTGCGGATGGACAAAGCGAAGGAGCTGCTTCGGGACACGGGGATGCGCATATGCGACGTGGCCGGGCAGGTGGGGTATCAGCACAGCTATTTTAACCGGATATTCAAAAAACAAGAGGGCATCACCCCGACCCAATACCGGGAGCTGAGCCAGTATGACGGTATGTCCTCTCCATAGATTGCAGCGATGGCCGGCACATAGCGCCGGTTATTTTTTTGTCCGGAGTCAGGCTGAACGATCCCGAAATCCACCGGACAATAATGTCCAAAGCGGATAAAAATGTGCAAGCAAAGGGCCGCACCGCACGGCGGTATGCGCAAGAAAGTCCAATTGCCTGCAAGCCCGGGGCCTTCTACACTGGGGGTACGACTCTTAGACGGGAGATGATAGGGATGAAGGCACGAATGGTTTCGCCAGTATCCATCGATCTGCGTTGGCTGACACAGCCGGAGGTGGCGACCGGTGTAACATGGGGAGTTCCATGGAAAAAAGGGGAGTTGTCTAAGCAGCAGCTTGCACTCCTGCAGCTGGAGGAGGCGTCCGGCGAGCCCGAGCGGCATCAGGTGCAGAGCTGGCCGGCTGCCTTCTGGCCTGACGGCAGCATCAAATGGTCGGCGCATGCAGCGGTATGCCAGCGCCCGGCTCCCTCCGGCTACAGGCTGGCCTTGGCTTCAGCGCCGGAAGGGGCCTTGGATAAGCCCGAGGCCGGCCGCCGGGGCGTGCTGGTGCGCGATACGCCGGAGGCATACATCGTCGATACCGGGGTGATCACCTGCCGCGTGCCTAAGCAGGGGCCGGGGATCATCGACCGGATCGTCCGGGAAGGCCGCGACATCTGCAGCGGCGGGCGGCTTGTCGCGATCCGGGAGAAGGAGAGCGGCGTCACCGGGCTTATGACGCTGCAGCAGGAGCGCTTTGAAGGGGAGACGCTGCGGGCGAAGCTGGAGCAGGCAGGGCCCGTACGGGCGGTGATCAAGCTGGAGGGAAGGCATCGCTCCCGGAGCGGATCTCGCGCCTGGCTGCCGTATTCGCTGCGGCTGTATTTCTATGCTGGGCTGGACTCGATCCGGATGGTCCATACCTTTCACTATGACGGCAACCCGGCGGAGGATTATATTCGGGGGCTCGGGATGGTGTTTAGCGTCCCGATGCGAGGTGAACTGTACAATCGGCATATCCGGTTCGGCGGCGATACGGGGATATTCAGCGAGTCACCGAAGTCGCTCCATACCCGCCGTACCAAAGGCCGTTATCTGGCGTTGTATCGGGATCAGACGGCAGGGCGCATCGTGAGCTTCACGCCGGAGGACGATGCCTACTTCCTCGGGCTGCTGGATGATTCGGCGCAGTGGGACAGCTTCAGCCTAGTGCAAGCCTCCGCAGATCATTACCGAATCTCGAAACGGACGCAAGCAGGCTGCAGTGCGGTGAAGGCAGCGGAAGGAAGGCGGGCATGCGGCATCGGGTATCTGGGCGGCGAAGGCGGGGGGCTTTCGGTCGGGATGAAGGATTTCTGGCAGAAGCATCCGGCCGGGCTGGAAGTGGAAGCAGCAACGGTTCCGGCGGGTGGCAGCGCCCGCTTCACCGCCTGGTTCTGGTCGCCGGAAGCGCCGCGCATGGATCTGCGACATTACGATACGAAGACGCATGTGGAATCCGCCTATGAAGGGGCAGAGGAGCTGCGTGCCACGCCGTATGGGATTGCGAATACCCACGAGCTAATGCTGTGGTGCACGGCCGATACACCCGGGGAGGACGAGCTGCGGCGGATGGCCGAAGCGGCTGCGTGTCCGCCGCAGCTGGTATGCACCCCGGAGCATTATCACGATACCCGGGCTTTTGGGCCGTGGAGCCTGCCGGATCGCAGCACGCCGGTAAAGGCTTATCTGGAGGACCGGCTGGATGGCATTATCGCGTACTACCAGCGTGAGGCGGAGCAGCGCAGATGGTACGGCTTCTGGGATTATGGCGATTTCATGCACAGCTATGACCCGGTCCGGCATGTGTGGAATTACGATTTAGGGGGCTGTGCCTGGCAGAACACGGAGCTTGCGCCGAATATGTGGCTCTGGTACATGTTCCTCCGCTCCGGAAGGGAAGACGTGTTCCGGCTGGCAGAGGCGATGACGCGGCATACGAGCGAGGTGGACGTGTACCATTTTGGAGAATACGCCGGGCTTGGCTCCAGGCATAATGTGGTGCACTGGGGCTGTGGCTGCAAGGAAGCGAGAATTGCTATGGCAGGCCTGCACCGTTATTACTACTACCTGACGGCCGACGAGCGGATCGGCGATATCATGGACGAAGTCAGAGACGCGGATTACGCTACGGTCACGCTGGACCCGATGCGCGCTTATTTTCCCAAGGATGAATTCCCGACGCACATTCGGGTGGGGCCGGATTGGGCAGCGTTCAGCTCGAACTGGATGACCTGGTGGGAGCGGCATGGCGACACGGCATACAGGGACAAAATCATAACTGGCATCAACAGCATTAAGCAGGCGAATTTCCGGCTGCTGTCAGGCCCGACGTATGGTTACGATCCGAAGACGGGAGTGCTGACGGGCATGGGCGATGACAACTGGGGCCGCCATCTGGCGATCTGCATGGGCGGACCGCAGGTGTGGTTCGAGCTGGCCGAAATGCTGGAGGACCCGGAATGGGAGGATATGCTGGCTGAGTTCGGCGTATTCTACAACCTGCCATCCGAGGAGAAATCAGCCCTGACCAATGGCGTGATCACCGGCGAGCCGCTGCGGTTCGAGCACCCGGTGCTGAGCGTGGCCATCGCCGCTTACGGAGCCTATTACCGCAACCATGCCGCAACGGCGGCGCGCTGCTGGTCGATTCTGCTTGGCAATCCGTTCGGCCAGACCGATCTGAAAGAGAAGGAGCAGCTGGTAACCCATGTACGGGAGCTGCGGGAAATTGACTGGATGAATACGAACGAAGCCTCGCAGTGGTCGCTGAACACGATCATCAGCCTGGAGCTGATCGGCAATTCGCTGCCGGAGAAGCTGGAGGAAGCGGCGGCTTTGGCGGATCAGCTTAGCCGGGCATAAACGCAGCCGGTCGCATCGCATGTGTGCTGCCGGTCACACCAGCATGGTGTATCACCGATCGCACCGCATGCGTATCGCCGGTCGTTTCAACTTGTGTATTAAGGGAGGCGGAGCTGCATGGATACCCCATATGAAACGGATCATTCATCATCTCAGGCACACCAAACGGTGCCTGACAATTGGAAGCTCCTGTATCATAACCCGCTCCATTCGCCGGATTGCATTGCTGGCTTCCGGATGGAGGGGGCGGGGGCGGTTACTTTTCCGCTGGGGAGGATGCGCCTGGAAAGTGTCCGTCAGGCGGAGGAAGGCCAGAAGGCTAACTTTGTATATTGGTGCCCGGAGGAGTTCCCGCCTGATATTGCTATTACATGGGAGTTTTGGCCGATCCGCGAGCCCGGGCTTGCTATCATGTTTCTGGCGGCTGTAGGCGCCGGGGGGCGGGATCTGTTCGATCCTGTACTGGCGCCAAGAACGGGAGTGTATGAGCAGTATCATCATGGAGAGATGCATGCGCTGCATATTTCCTATTTTCGGCGGCGGTGGCCGGAGGAGCGAAGCTTTCATACATGCAATTTCCGCAAAAGTTACGGCTTTCACCTCGTTGCCCAGGGGGCCGACCCGATCCCGGGCACGGCCGATGCCGCAGGGCCGTACCGGCTGCTGGCGCTCAAGCAAGGCGCACAGGTGACGTTCTCTGTCAACGGACTGCAGGTGTTCTCCTGGATGGATGACGGGGCCCGTTATGGCCCGCCGCTGGCGGGAGGGAGAGTCGGGTTCCGCCAGATGGCCCCGCTCATAGCGGAATACGCCAATCTGACAGTCTATGAGGTGACATAGAGGCATAGGGTAAGGGGAACTTGGCGTATTTGAGCATTCAACGGTTTAAGTACGGCAGGAGCTTGAGAGACATAACTTCTGGTCCCACGAACACACATGCGATTCATTCAACGAATTCCAACGAATGAAGGAGGACGAGCTAGGTGAAGGAAGTCTACGAGATTGCCAAGGTGGATATATCCGCCGCCGGGCCCAGATGCAAAATGCTGCTGGGAGACCTGAACGGAGACGGGCGGATGGAGATGCTGCTGGTCCAGCCGGACGACCGGCAGGATGTGCGGTATATTCCGCATCAGGTGCAGTGCCTGACGGCTTATGACTTGAGCGGCCGCCAGCTGTGGCAGCACGGGACGCCGAGCGAAACGGCCGGCAGCCCGGGCTCGGATTACCCGGCGCAAATCTACGACATTGACGGAGACGGCGCGCTGGAGGTGCTCTGCGTCATGGATGGCCGACTGCAGATGCTCGATGGCGCCACCGGGCGTGTGAAATCGTCATTTCTGCTTCCGGATCCGCACGCCCATGATTGCATTATCGTTGCCAATCTTTCTGGCGGAGCGCATGCCTCAGATCTGTTGCTGAAGGACCGTTATGAGCGCATGTGGGCGCTGAATCGCGACGGAGAGGTGCTGTGGACACATAAGGGAAATGTCGGCCACTACCCCTGGGTGTACGATCTGGATGGCGACGGATACGACGAGGTTATGGCGGGCTACGATTTGCTGGATCACACCGGCAGGCTGCGCTGGTCCTGCCGGAACCTGGACGACCATGCGGATTGCATCTGGGTCGGCGACGTCAATGGGGACGGCGAGCCGGAGCTGGTGATCGGCGGCAGTGTGACGGTGATGTACGACCGAAACGGCAGCGAGCTGTGGCGGTACGAGGGCTCGGTGGAATCCCAGCATATTGCGCTTGGTAAGTTCCGCACCGACCTGCCTGGCTTGCAGATTGCCGGGCTCGACCGGATCACCCGCGAGGATGACGGCAAAGGGCTGAAGGGCAAGGATGCGCTCTTCCTGCTGGATGAGCAGGGACGGGAACTGTGGAAGGAAGCGAGATCGACGAGCGGCTGGCTCACCATTGCCGAGACGCTCAGCCGCTGGAGCGCGGATGCACCGGATTACATCCTGGCCTACCGGCGCGGCGGCGGGGTCCATCCCTCGCTGTATGACGGGTTTATGAACGTGGTGGCCGAGTTTCCGCTGGATGGATATGTCGTTCATGGTCCGATCTTTGGGCTGGAGACAGAGCAGGTCATTGTCTATACCGATGCGGTCGCGGCCATTTACGCGAGCAGCCCCATCGATCCGGCAGCCCCGCCGTCAGGCACACCGCTGCCGCAGCCGAAGCGGCTGTCCCACTCCACACTGTATCCTGGCGGGGAATATGGAGCAAGATAGGGTGTTTTATGCGCGCTGTTGATCGGCTGTGCGGGGAGCGGTTCGGTCCGATATTTTTGCAATATCCAGAAATAAATGTTTGCCCCGGACGGCTTTCTTGTATATTATAATTGTAATAAATGCGATGACGAGATGAGTAGATAATGATTTTCTTTTGCAGAGAGCTCCGGTCAGCTGGGAAGGAGTAAAGAACTCATTATTGAATAAAGCCTCTGAGCAGCACATCGGAACTGTGAGCAGGGATGGTGTGACAGGAGCTCCTGTTACAGAGCTAGAGTATTATGCATTGCTGAAGAAATGCCGTACTCGATGAGGTCAATATGGTGACATATTGGCAAATCTGGGGTGGTACCACGAGGATCCGATCTCGTCCCTAAGACCGCGGTCTTGGGGGTGGGATTTTTTTATTTGGATCATGAAATGGAAAAATGCAGCACACTTCAGGAGAGAACACACACCGCAGGCTTGCCGTCGGAATAGTGTTCTAGTAGAAGGAATCGTGCGAAGTCGGATCAGACGAACAACAGCTGAAGGAACAGGCGAATCATGAAATACACATAGAGGAAAGGAATGAACTGATATGTCTCAAAAGCTAAAAGCCGGAATTGTCGGCGGAACAGGAATGGTGGGGCAGCGGTTTGTCCAGCTGCTGGACGGCCACCCTTGGTTTGAAGTGACCGCGATTGCTGCCAGCAGCAGCTCGGCGGGCAAAACGTATGAGGAATCTGTTCAAGGCAGATGGAAACTGGATACACCGATTCCGGAGAACGTGAAATCGATCGTTGTTCAGGATGCTTCCAAGGTGGAAGAGGTCGCTGAAGGCGTTGACTTTATTTTCTGCGCGGTCGATATGAAGAAGAATGAGATTCAAGCGCTGGAAGAGGCTTATGCCAAAACAGGCACGCCGGTGATCTCCAACAACTCGGCTCACCGCTGGACGCCGGACGTGCCAATGGTCGTTCCTGAGATCAACCCCGGCCATATCGAGGTCATTGAAGCGCAGCGCAAGCGTCTGGGGACGAAAACCGGATTCATTGCGGTGAAGCCGAACTGCTCCATTCAAAGCTATGTGCCTGCGCTGCACGCGCTGCGGGAGTATCAGCCGGTGAATGTGGTGGCTTCTACGTACCAGGCGATTTCCGGGGCCGGGAAGAACTTCAACGACTGGCCTGAAATGCTGGACAACGTAATTCCGTACATCGGCGGCGAGGAAGAGAAAAGTGAGCAGGAGCCGCTGCGCATCTGGGGCAGCATTGACAACGGCCAGATTGTGAAAGCGAGCTCGCCAATTATCACGACCCAATGCATTCGGGTTCCGGTTACCGATGGCCATCTGGCGACCGTGTTTGTCTCGTTTGACAACAAGCCGACGAAGGATGAGATTATCGATCGCTGGCGCCAGTTTAAAGGAAGACCGCAGGAGCTGGAGCTGCCAAGCGCACCGAAGCAGTTCATCACCTATTTCGAGGAAGAGAACAGACCGCAGACGAAGCTGGACCGCGACATTGAGCGCGGCATGGGCGTCTCGGTAGGCCGTCTGCGCGAAGATACGCTGTATGATTACAAATTCGTCGGGCTGTCGCACAATACGCTGCGCGGCGCCGCAGGCGGTGCGGTATTGATTGCCGAGCTGCTGAAGGCGGAAGGTTACATTCAGCCGAAGTAAGGGCGCGGGAACGCGGACTCGCGTCCGGAGACTCAGCCTTAGCATGATGATGATGCCGTTTGATCAGGCTTCTCCCTGAACCAAAGGGATAATGGTGCTAAGGGTGGTGGAAAGACAGCAGGCGCCCAGCCTGACATGAAATAGAATGGAGCCAACATGACATGGAAATCAGACGGGATGATTTAAGCGGGTCGGAAATCAGGGCCCTTATTAGCGAGCACCTGCATCATATGTTTGAGACCTCTCCGCCGGAAAGCGTGCATGCCCTTGATCTGGAAGGGCTGAAGAAACCGGACGTCACGTTCTGGAGCCTCTGGATCGAGGGGGAGCTGGCTGGCTGCGGCGCGCTCAAGGAACTGGGTCGCGAGCATGGCGAGGTCAAATCGATGCGTACGGCTCACGCACATCGCAGACAGGGTGTCGCCCGCCATATGCTCGCCCATCTGCTGGAAGAAGCGCGGCAGCGCGGATACCGTCAGGTGAGCCTGGAGACAGGCTCGATGGAGGCTTTTGACGCGGCGCGCAGATTGTATGAAAGCTTCGGCTTTTCCTATTGTGACCCGTTTGCAGACTATGAAGCGGACCCGAACAGTGTGTTTATGACCAAAGTGCTGTAGCTGCCGCAGGGCCGCAGCCGTTAGAGTTTGATGGTCCTTCCTCGACCTCGAAGCTCTCCCGGCGCCTCATTCACCACTAGATGGTTCGCCCCCTTGGTTAATCAACCTATACCGGGGATGAAATCAATAAGCCCAACAGCAATCGCTGTTGGGCTTATTGGTCTTCCTCTTCCTATGTCAGGTGGAAAGTGTGGCTTTCGAGGAGGAAGCAGCCGTTTGCCGGACGGCAGCGGCTGATTCTTCACGCTGCTCATCCCGGGCGAAGACATCCCGGAAGAAGCGGGATACCTCAGTCTTGCGTCCCCGGCAGTAAGCCGGGGAGCTGATGATCAGCTCATCCTTGGCCCGGGTAACCGCCACATAGGCCAGCCGCCGCTCCTCTTCCAGCGCCGCTGCGGCCTTCTCCTCCTTGCTGGCCAGCGGGTGATGATCGTCCAGCTTCTCGGCATGGAGCGCTGATGAATGGGGGAGTATGCCTTCTGACGCGCCGATCAGACAGACGGACGGGAACTCGAGCCCCTTGGACTTATGAATCGTCATCAGCTTGATGGCGTCGGCGTCTTCATCCCGTTTCATGGCTGCCATCTCCCGGTGCACCACGATCAGGCGGTCAACAAACTCCACAAAGTCCTCCACACGCTCAAATCGTTTGGCAGATGCCTCCAGCTCGTCCAGACTCTCCTGAATAAATTCTTTATGCAGCGTAGCTTCCTGCCGCTCGTCCGCCTCCAGAAACTTGTTGTAAAATCGCAGCCGGATCTCCTTGATCGCATCCACCGGAGCGAGAGCATGGAGCGTGCGAATGAGCTTCAATCTTGCCCGGATCGACTCGATCTGATAGGGCTTCAACCCCGGATAAGAGAGCAGATGGGCGAGCGGCCCTTTCTTCGGCCTTGGCGCGTCCTTCTCGCGAATGAACGACATCCCGGCATCGCGGTTGATGTACAACGTATGGATGAGGCCCTCCATCGCGGTGAAATTGCGCCGATGAAGCGACAGGCGCAGATGATCCATCACCGGCTTGACGATCCACTGCTCGTAGAACAGCTCGGTGTGCTCGTAATGAATGAACGGAATTTCGCGCATCACCAGCTGCTCGAAGAAGGCGCGGCTGTCATTGCCCGTCCGGTACAGCACGGCGAAATCCCGGAAGGACCGGCCATGCTCCTTGACCTGGTCTGTAATATGGGCCAGCAGCAACTCGGCTTCCCGGTCCGGGTCCTCCGGACGCACATATAACGGCACGCTGCTGCTTTTGCGGGTGGAGCGCAGCTGTTTCGGACGGCGCTTCTGATTGAACCGGATCAGCTCGTTGCCGAGCCCGACAATCGAGGAGAGAGAACGGTAGTTGGTATCCAGCGTGACGATTCTGGCGCCCGGGAAGGTTTGGTCAAACTCGAGAATGAACTCGTTGCGCGCCCCGTTGAAGCTGTAGATCGTCTGATCATCGTCCCCGACCACCATCAGGTTGCGGTGCTGGGCTACGATTCGTTTGAGCAGCTCATAAGGCAGCAGCCCCGTGTCCTGGAACTCATCCACCATCACATACCGGAAACGCCGCTGCAAGGAAGAGAGAAGCCGATCGTCCGTGGACAGCAGCTGGTAGGACCAGACCAGAATATCGTCAAAATCCATGTGCTCATGCTCCTGCTTCCAGGCCTCATAGCGGGCAAAAATCTGTTTCTGCTCCACCTCTGCCGGCGTCTTCACGGTCAGTTCATCCAGACCGACCATATTCATGCGATAAGCGGACCATAGGGAGAGCAGCGTTTCGGCATCATAGCTGTCCTGCAGCCCCATCTCCCGCAATATCATCTTGATGATGAATTGCTGATGGCGCGAACTGCTGAGTATTTTCTGCCTGTAGCCGCGTGTACGCAGTAAATAAAGGAAGAAGGAATGAAAAGTTCTGGCCGTCACCTTGCTGGCGTCGGATGAATTCAGCCCGGGCAGGGACAGAATCCGTTCCTTCATCTCGGCAGCTGCCTTGGAGGAGAAGGTCACGAGCAGAATAGAGGCGGGGTCCACGTTCCCGCATGCAATTAAATAGCCCGTTCGGCTGACCAGAACGGAGGTTTTGCCAGATCCGGCTCCGGCCAGGGTCAGCAGCGGACCGTTCAGATGCCGAACGGCCTGCAGCTGCGCCCGGTTCAGGTGCAGGCCCGCCGACTCCAGACCGCGGAAGAAAGAAGCGTCCGGCTCGTCATCGCGAAGGATGGTTCTGCTCGTTTCGCTCGAAGCCAGCTTCGCAAAAGGGATACTTCTGCTAATACTGCCGTATGGGCGTTTATAAAAAGGGTTAGATGTCATGAAACTCACCAATCAAAAGTGATATGTAAATCGAGAGTACAGGTCTGTTCAAAGACATGCTTACCCAGTGTAACGGATTATGCGCCGGAAGGGAAGAACTTAGCGGGAGGTGAGATATTTCTCCAGCTTCTCGTAGATCGCGCTCCCTTTGTCGGCGTAATCAAGCGGCATCTTGCCGTGCGCATCCTTGATGGTGGCATCGACCTGGTGCACGTTCAGCAGTTTATCCAGATAGAAGTCGCTCTGATGGATAACGGCCATATGAAGCGGCGTCTGCCCCTCCAGATTGCGCAGGTTATAATCCAGATTGCCAGCCTGTCCGTCGAGGTTCACGACAGGTTCGTAGAGAGATTCGTTCTCACTCATGATGATGTAATGCAGCAGGCCGTTGCCTGTCGCTTCGTCCTTGGACACGAGCGTAATTTCCCCGGCAGCAACCATCAGAAAGATCTTCTCGATGATGATTTCACCGTTAACCTTCAACCGGTCTCCTAAATCACTCACGATTTGTCTTTCAAAAAGGCTGCTTGGCGCGGAAGGGGAATACGAGGATGAAGAGGAAGGCGGCGGGAAATCGGATGCTGGGGCTGAAACAGAGCTCTCTGGGCCCTCCTCTTTCACTATGCCGATCTGGTCGGACTGGACGGAACTGACCCGATAACCGAGCGCATTCGAATACTCACGAACCGGTACATACAGCTTGTTATCAATGACAACCGGCGGGGCAGACAGCTTGACCTCTTCGTTGTCAACGACTACAGCGATTTCTGACGGAACCGCTTTCAAATAATAGGCTGCTCCAACGGCTGTTCCTGCCGTTAATGCCGTTCCGACCACGGCACCTAGCACAAAGCTAGGAATGGTCGTCCATTTTTTCTTCACAATACCAACCTCCATCTATTTCAGAATATAAGGAATCCATAATATACCATAACATAAAAATCCCGGTGCGAGAAAATATTCTCTACCGGGATCGGTCAGCTGCGCAGCAGCCTGGACTTATGAGCATACAGAATGGCCTTGTCTGCCAAATAAGCGGTATAGAGAAGCAGGAAGACCGCATACGGAAAGCCGGTTCCGTCCAGACTAGGGACCATCCACTCGGCTGCCAAAAAATACAGCAGCGTTAGCAGCACCGGCAGCTGGCGCTTGAGCCGGTACATCCAAAGGGTCCAGACGATGCCGCCCACGCCGATATAGAGCAGCAGCAGCCGTACGGCATCGAGCGCCGACTGCATGACGCGGCGGGCCTCTTCATCCCCGAATGAGCTGGCGTAGCGGGTCGTGTGGCCTCCGAAGATGCTGCGGTACAGATGGGTGAATGTGTGCTCGCCGAGATAGCGGGCCTCCACCCACAGCGGCGCGAGGTTCCACGGACCTGGAAGAACCTTCAACTTATTCAATAGCGGGATGTTCAATAGCCAGGGGGACATGATGATGACATACCCGGCGAGAATCAGCAGCGTGCCTCCGGCGACCACCTTGAGCGGGCTTCTGTATCTGATCCAGAAGGCGACGAACAGGACCGGATAAAGCAGCGCCTGCAGGTTGTAGCAGGCCATGAATGCAGTCAGCGCTCCGGCGACGACATACCAGCCCGCCTGTTTCAGCTCAAGCGCGCCGATGACTGCGCAGACGAGCAGCAGCATCAGCGCCTGCATCGTAATGTCAGGCAAGATCAGCCGGACGGCTCCATAGGCAGGCCAGTATAGCGCATAGATCAGGCAGGCCAGAAAGGCGATTCTCGGATTGAACATATACCTGGACAGTACAAAGACCAGGTACACCGACAGTGCGTGCAGCAGACACTGTAGCAGCTGGTACGCGACCAGGGCTTTGCTGGTGCTGCCAATGAGGGCGGTAAGCCCCGCGATGATGAGAGGCACACCGGGCATGACGCTTGTCGCAAGATCGATATCGCTGCTATGGGAATGGCTGATCAATGCCGCGCTGTCGATATAGCGTTGTTCCATGACCCGGCTGACATCGTAGGAGCTGCTGTTTCTGCCGGTCAGGACGAGCAGGAAAGACATGCAAAGGACAATAGCAATCAGCGAAAACAGCATTTTTCGCTGCATTCGGTTTAGCGTCCATATGGAAAACAAAGTTGCTCCACTCCACTCTTTATTTTTATCGTGAAGACATTTCGATTATGGAACTGATGGTATTACGCTCTTCTATATTAATGAAAAATGAAGAAAATAAAAAGACTCCGCATTATACGGAGTCCCGAATGATTCGCTTTCACGGTCGGCTGTGTATCCTCAGAAGCCGCGGTTGTACTTGGCAGGACTGGAAGAACGGTTCTTGGAAGTGCCATCGCGCTGCTGTTCTTCTTCCATTTCCAGCATGACATCCTCCATCGGGATCGGATCGACGTGCTGCTCGCTCTCGAATTTGTCAAACAGGCTTTCCTTCTCAGTCGGGTACTGTTCCGGATGGTCCCGGTTGCCCGGCCCGTTATCCAGTGGAAGATCCTTCTTATGCTCAGCCATGATCTCACCTCATTTACCGTTGATACTACCTTTATACCTTTTTTTGAGGCGGCTCAAACATGGGGGAAGCAGATGATTACACTTCCGCACCGGCAGCAGGCTCCTGACGCTCCAAACTGCGCTGCTCGATATAAGCGATGAACAGCTCGACGAGCTCGGGATCGAACTGGGTGCCTGCACAGAGGCGCAGCTCGGCAATGCCTTCCTCGAACGTCTTCGTTTTCTGGTACGGTCTCTCGGTGGTCATGGCGTCGAAGGAATCGATAATGGTCAGCATCCGGCACAGCTTCGGAATCTGTTTGCCCTTGAAGCCATGCGGGTATCCATGGCCATCATAACGCTCGTGATGAAGCTCGATAAACGGCACCAGTTCTTTAAATCTGTCGTTGGTTTCCGCAATGCGTTTGCCCCAGCTTACATGACGCTTGACCGTTTCCCATTCCGCCGGCGTGAGCTTGTCCTTTTTATTCAGAATCCCCCAAGGGATCTCCAATTTGCCGATATCATGGATCAGAGCGCCAAGCACAAAATTGCGCCGTTCCGTATTCGTCAGCCCGAGAACCTCGCTCATATCCATGGCATAGCGGAACACCCTTTTCGAATGCTTGAATGTGTCAACGTCTTTATACAGGAACAGCTTCAGCTGTTGTTCAATGTCCCGCACATCTTCGGTGAAGTCGATTTCGGACTCCTTTTTGGAGGCGCTGCCGTAAACATGGACGATGTTCTTCCCCTGCTTCTTGGCATAATAGAGCGCTTGGTCCGCCAGATCAACGAACTGGGACTTGTCATGAATATCGACCTGATACGTGGCGACACCAGCCGAGAAGGAGAGGCATCCCGAAGGAAAAATCTCTACACCGTCAAAATAAGTGTCATTGAGCTTTTTGCGCAGCCGATTGATGAACAAGCCCGCATGCTTCTCATCGTATCCCGGCATCAGAATCGTAAATTCCTCGCCGCCGAAGCGGGAAGCGACCACTTCCGCAACCTTGCATTCTTTTTTCAGAAAACTGCCAAGGAAACCGAGCAGCATGTCGCCTTTCAGATGCCCGAACTGGTCGTTGTATTTTTTGAAGTCATCGATATCGATCATAGCCAGCGATAGTGCAGTATTCGAAGCGGTCGCTTTCTTGATCTCCGCATCCAGCAGGCTTTCGAAATAGCTGTGGTTGTATAAGCCCGTGCGCTGATCCTTGATGGCTTTTTCCTGGGCTTCGTTGTACATGCTGAACAGCTGCTTGAAGGAATAGGAGAGCATCACGCTCAGCCCGATGAACAGCGCAAGCCCGAAGATGCCGTTGTGCACAATAAGCACGGATAATACAAGTGAGAGAATCAGGGTGCTCAAATAGACGAGCAGGGTATCTTTCATGAAATTTTTAAGAATGTCATATAAAGATCCACGGTACAGCAAGTAGTAGTAAAATCCGATGAGGAATACGTTAATAAGGAAATATACGAGCAGCGCTGCGAGATAAGCGCCGAACTTGTCGTTGACCATAGGCCCGGTGATTCCGCCTGCAGCCTGAAAGATCAGCGCAGAGCCGGCAATCATGAGCGTGTATATCGAAAAATTTACGAAATGCTTCCAAACGGGAATTTTCCGGTCATATAATGCCATTGCCACCGTATTAAACAGAATGATGGTCAGGGCGAAAGGGGCACCATATATAAAGATGCAGGCCAGATAGATCGAAGAATCCATGGACTGCAAATTCCCTTCGGGAGGGAGCTGAAACGTAAAATAGTTCAGAATCATGGCAGCGCCCAGCATTGCATATACCCAGACCCACTGAGATGGGGTATAGTGGAGAAATTCTCCTCGATGCATGAATACAAATATCAGACAGCCCATTAGAGAAATAAAAACGAAGTACAATTGTCCTGCGATTTGTGGACGCTTCAGAATGGACATAAATGATTTCTCCTCAAAAAGTGCAATGGTTTTTCTCCACATTTTAAGGTATATTGGGCGGCAAGACAACGCTAAAGACGTAAAAAAACAGGCTGAGAGACCAGCCTGTTTCTTCCTGGATCACATTGCGCCTCCCAATCTGTAACCGGAAGTCAGTGCGATGACTACGGAAGCCACGATGATCGCATTGATGACAATGCGGGAATATTTAATCTGGTCAAGCTTTTTCATTCGTATTTCCCTCCCTTCAACTTGGTATGATGTATTATAAATTTTGTGGTTCAGCATGTTCAGAGCGATCAGGGGTGCGGCTCAGCGTCTTTGCAGCGGCACTCTTGCCGGATGTCATCAGGTTCACGATGTAGATAAAGATGCCGATATTCATAATGATGTCCCCGATGCTGATCACCTGTCTTCTTGGATAGGGCGGAGCCAGAGGGATAATGTCACCAAGAAAGGCCAGGCGTGTAGAAGCATCCATTAAATAGTGCTTGGTAACGGTCGAGCCGTTGCGCAAGATTTCCACATAATACGGATCAAGGACCGCTTCGACGGCTTGGATGGATACGGGCATTCTGCCACCATTGACAGCCATAACCAGAAAATTCAGAAATACACCAGCCAGAATGCTGGAGAAGCCTTTCTGCTCTCTGTTCAGCCAGAGAAACAGCATGCCAAAAATGTAAATCAGCATAAAAACATAGCCACTAGCTAATGCAAGCCAGTCGTAATTGTCTTGGAATCGGAAGATCAGCAGCTGTACGATCAGAAGGATCGGGAAGATGAAGCCGCCCTTAAGGCGAATTCTGCTGAATTGCTGCAAGCCGTGGCGGAGGCCGCCTCGGATCAATCCGACAAATAATCCAAGAATAATGCCGTCAAAGACCATAATCGATTCCTACTTTCAACTTTCATGTGTTCGTTATAGAAGGTTCGACAACGGGTTTGCAATTCCTGCAGCAGCATCCGATTATAGAGATGGATTTCGATAGGATAAAATTATAAAAAATGGATAATCAGCAAGAAATCTAGCGATTTATGTATCATTATATCATGGACAAAGGATAAATCTTCCTACTTTTTTCGTGTTTTTAGAATTCAGAAACAGGCAGTCTATAGTCCTTGTTTCTTTTGACATACCTATGGGGGGTATAGTACAGTGGGAGTAGCTTAAATCTTTGAAACAAGGAGGAAACCATCATGCAACAGGTGACATTGACTGTGGAAGGGATGTCTTGTAATCACTGCGTAGCTTCCGTTGAAGGCGCATTGAAGGAAGCGGGGGCAACCGGCAAGGTCGATCTGGCAGCGGGGACGGTAACCGTAGAGTACGACGAGTCGAAGCTGAGTCTGGATTCGCTCAAGGAAGCTATCGAAGAACAGGGCTACGACGTCGTTTCCTGATATTTCGACATTTATCAACAACTCCAATTTTCGACATATGAACCGGCCGTGGCTGATCCAGCGAGCCGGTTTTTTTGCACCGTTTTTTTAAGCTCCGATCCTTTCTGCTGGGCAGGGGAGTGCAGAGTATATTTTATTTTGGGCTTGCCCGGAACGAACAAGACGTCATGGACTCTATGGCGGTTTGGGGGCTTTTGTTCTCCGGAACGTGGCGGGGAGGGATGGGCAGCTCAGCGTTCCTGGTTCTATGGGTCCGGGCGCGCAGGAAATATGAAAGCCCTTTCCGACAGATGCGGGAAGTTGCACTAGCGGGGCCCGCGTTTCATAATAAATGAGTAAGTCAAAGAGCAAGATACAATCACCTGCGCGGCAGGTGTCCCTTGTTACAATATGAAATGTGATATGGTGAAGGAGGAAGTTTGGCGATGAATGAGACGCTGGCATTACTGATGAATCATCGGTCGATCCGCAAATATTCGGACAAGCCGGTGAGCGAGGAGCAGCTGGCTGCTGTTGTGGCCGCGGGGCAAATGGCATCCACCTCCAGCAACGTGCAGGCCTATACCGTGATTGCGGTGACGGATTCGGATAAGAAGCAGGCGCTGTCCAGACTGGCTGGAAATCAGGCCTATATCGTGGAATGCCCGGTATTCCTAGTATGGTGCGCGGACCTGTATCGGTTGAAAAAGAGTGCGGAGCCGCATCTGGGGGACAGCCCGACATATGAAGATTCGACGGAGAACTTCATTGTGGCGACGGTGGACGCCGCCCTGGCTGCGCAGAATGCAGCAGTTGCCGCCGAGTCGCTCGGCATGGGAATCGTGTACATCGGCGGAATTCGCAATGCGATTGCCGAAGCCTCGGAGCTGCTGGAGCTGCCGGAGCTTGTCTACCCGGTGTTCGGCATGTGCCTCGGCTATCCGGACCAGGAACCGGGACTTCGTCCGCGGCTTCCTCAGCCAGCGGTGCTCCATCGGGATCGCTATGATCCGGGGGCGCTTGCGGAAGTGAAGACGTATGACGAGATCTCCTCGGCCTATTTGGCCGAGCGCACGAATGGTGCGAACACCGCGCCGTGGTCCCAGTTGATGGCTAAGCGGCTCGCAGAGCCTGTCAGACTGCATATGCAGGATTTTCTGAAGCAGAAAGGGTTTATGAAGCGGTAATGTGGGATGAAGCAAGGTAAACGGGCGGATGGATGGGCAGCAGGCCTTTCGCCGCCGCTGAGGCTGAGCAAGAGAAGTTTGCTTTATGTGAACGAAAGAAACCGGACGGATTCAAGGAGGTGGCCTCCTTGCCGTCCGGTTTTATTGTGGAATCAGAACACAATTTCCTCGCTTGGGTAGACCCGGGCAAACCAGCGCAGCACTTCATTATGATGCTTGATAATTTGAGCTGCCGTCATATCTTCATGGCCCCACGTACTGTGCGCATCCGAGGCTAAAGTCACTTTGTATCCCATGCTGAATGCTCTTCTGCAGGTGGTATCCACACAGAGATCGCTCTTGATTCCCGTGAGAATGACATGCTCAATGCCAAGCTTCTTGAGTTCCTCATCCAGTGGAGTATGAAGGAAAGAGTCCGGCGTTTTCTTATGAATGATGATGTCATCCGGGGCAGGCGCGATATCAGGGTGGATTTCCCAGTCCCTGGTTCCGTATTCCAGAGGTTCTCCGGCTGCCTCTTGATGCTGGACGTAGATGACAGGAATGTTCTTGGAACGCGCTTTAGCTAATAGCTCATTCACATGGTGCAGCAGCTGATCTCCGTTGTATACGGCATTTCCTTCCTGGAACATTCCGTTCTGAACATCAATGACGAGCAGTGCCTGTTGTGTCATCGTATATCTCCTTATCCATTAAATTAATAATACTGTCGCTTTTGGAGCTCATCCGATCATGAGAAGCGATATGAACCACGGAATCGGCTTTATATTCAATATGGATGCTCACTCCTTATCAATAAGGTAGCTCTTTTCGCATGCTTTGACAACCTGAGCTTTGGAAGAAAGTAGATTTCTATTGATCGATTCCATATATTTACTTACTATGAAAGCAAGTTGTATGTAATGTCAGGAGGTGCGGCCTATGGAGGAAGCAGCTACAATTCGCGATCATTTGGCACAGTACTTGCAGTGCAATGGGATGACGATCAATCAGTTTGCTAACAGGACAGGTTTGAATTCAGGAACTATTAGCAGAATTATCAACCATAAGCAGTCCATATCGATGGGGCAACTGGAGCGAATTACATCTGGCATGAATCTGCCTGAAGACTATTTCTTTCATTTATACATTGACGAATGTCTCTATTATTCCGCTTCTTCTTGGAGGAGGCTGCACCCGTTTCTGCTCCGCTGCGCAGAGCTTGGCCGGCTGGATTGCATCGATCAGGCAGCACGATATCTCTTGGACAATCTAAGTTATGTGCCTAAGCTGTTCGAGGTTGCCGAGGCGTTGTATCATCGCGGCAGTAAATCGGCAGCAGCTCTGCTGTATGAACTGGTTAGTGAGAGTGAGAAGTATCAGCACTCCGAGCGGCTGGCTTTATGCCAGTATCGCTTGTTAAATTGACCTTTAAATGTTAAAGAGACACACTTTTCTCTCTCCGTAAAATAGAAGAACGAGCAACGATTCTACATTGAAATATTATGATATGGATCTTTCAAAAGAAACGTATGATTTTTTTATTGAATTAATGAGAGAGATGAACACGGAAATAATTAAATTACTCTTGCAATTATTTCAGATTCAATTAGAATGATGAGCAAAAAGTATGGT
>NZ_NPBY01000027.1 GCF_002272015.1 Paenibacillus campinasensis
CTATTTTGGCGCCATAGCCAAGTGGTAAGGCACAGCTCTGCAAAAGCTTTATCCCCAGTTCGAATCTGGGTGGCGCCTCCATCTCAAATACGTGCCCTTAGCTCAGCTGGATAGAGCGTTTGACTACGAATCAAAAGGTCAGGAGTTCGAATCTCTTAGGGCACGCCACTTTTCCATCAGGTGGGCTTCCCACATGATATAGGCTAAGCAAGTAAACTGCATATATTCTTAATATGCCGGTGTGGCGGAATGGCAGACGCGCTCGACTCAAAATCGAGTGGGGAGACCCGTGGAGGTTCGAGTCCTCTCACCGGTATTACTAACAAGAAGAAAGC
The DNA here is from genome assembly GCF_002272015.1 of Paenibacillus campinasensis. Lineage (GTDB taxonomy): Bacteria > Bacillota > Bacilli > Paenibacillales > Paenibacillaceae > Paenibacillus_AQ > Paenibacillus_AQ campinasensis. Next base: position 336 of record NZ_NPBY01000027.1, read on the forward strand.
TCATTAGATGATTCTAATGGGCTTTTTTATATTTTTACGACCTGGTTCATAGTATTACAGCTAGCCCAATCTTAGTGCCCTTTCACGATTTGTATAGTGAGTTGCTTTTGCTATTTTTGCACCTCACTTACAATGTTTTGAACGACCGTGCCGTTCGGCGAGAAAAGAACGCAGACGTTAAGGAGCGGCTCGACTTTGTTGTTCGGGAATATCAGTAACGATTATATTGACATATCGGAAAGTATCGATATAATATGAAATATGGATCCAATTGAAGTGTTCAAGGCGTTGTCCAACGAATCGAGGCTGCAGATTTTACAGTGGCTCAAAGAGCCCGAAAAACATTTTGTGCCCCATGAAGGAGTGGATATGAGGACAATCGGGGTGTGCGTTAGTCAGGTTACGGATAAGTTGAATATGACACAGTCAACCGCTTCGCAGTACTTGTCCATACTGCAACGGGCCGGACTGATTCGAACCGAACGAATTGGTAAATATACGTACTACAAACGAGACGAAGAAAAGATAAGCGAGTTGGCTGCTTTCTTGAATCAAAAACTCTAATCATGACTGAATACCTCAAACGTATTCAGTTTTTTTGGACTAACATATCTACATATCGCGATATATAAATATATTATAAAAACTCATATCGGTAACTATTAAAACAACAAAGAAGGAGAAGTGAATGCTTTGTTTAACACGTGGAAGATCTATTTATTGGCTTTAGTTACTTTTTTGGTGGGTACATCCGAGTATGTTATTTCCGGCATCTTGGATAAGATCTCGGATTCAATGGGGATTTCCGTTACTTCTGCGGGGCAGTTAGTCACGATTTTTTCCTTTGTATACGCCATTGGCACCCCGATCCTTATGGCTTTGACTGCTAAAGTGGAAAGACATAAACTGCTTGTTTTGGCGCTAGGTATCTTCGTAATTGGGAATGTACTATCATTTGTGTTGCCGGGCTATGCATCGTTTCTTGCAGCTCGCGTCATCATGGCTTTAGGCGCGGGAATGGTTGTAGTAACCGCTTTGGACATCGCCGCGAAAATTGCCGCACCAGGCAAACAAGCCAGCGCGATTGCTACTGTGGTGATGGGCTTTACGGCTTCCTTGATTATCGGCGTGCCTCTTGGTCGTATCGTTGCAGCACAACTCGGATGGAAAGCGGTTTTTGGTATATTGGCACTGGCCGGTCTGGTGGCTATGTTCGTTCTGTACGCCATCATCCCTCGAGTTCAAGGGGATAAACCGATGCCGTTATCCAAGCAACTTGCCTTCTTGAAAAACGGAAACGTAGCGCTAGGGCTTGCGATTACTTTTTTCTGGCTCGGCGGATACTCGATCGCCTACACGTACATTTCGCCGTATCTACTTGACATTGCCGGATTGAAAGAAGGGATGCTGAGCGGAGTGCTGTTAGCTTTCGGTATCGCCAGCCTGCTCGGATCCAAATTTGGCGGTTTCAGTACGGATAAATGGGGGGTATTCCCGACACTGTCAGGGGGAATGCTCTTGCACGTCATAGCGCTGCTGCTTCTCTCTCTAGCCGTTACCTATACGCACTCGTGGCTGCCGATTGTCATCCTCCTGATCTTGTGGTCGTTTGCGGCATGGACCTCCGGTCCAACGCAACAAGTCAATCTGGTTCGGATTGAACCGAATTATTCTGGAATCATGCTGAGCCTGAACCAATCCATGATGCAGTTGTCTATGGCTGCGGGAGCAGCTATCGGAGGCGTCATGGTCGGCCGGGTGTCTCTGTCATCAATTACATGGGTCGGGATGGTTGGAGTCGCTATTGCGATCGTGGTGGTATCGTTCTTGAAGGTGCGAATGGTGCCGGCAGACAAGGTCGAAAACGCCCTGAGATAAAGTCCAAACAGGTGTCCATTAAATGAATTGAAATTGCACCTGTCTGCAAATGACTAAAATGCATCATCTCCTGGCTTCGGGAGATGATGCATGACAACTAAACGACACGAGGACATTCGATTCATAGACCAAGTCAGGTTGTTAAGCTCCCTCGATATGATTCAGTTGCCTCACGCTCACGGCATTGTGCAGTTGGACATGGCTATGGGGGGGGGGGCCGTAATCGGAGGCATCGTTATAGAAAGCATCTCGCTTGCATCCGTTGGTTCTCTTGGCGGAGCTTCTGTTACCACTGGACTCATGCCGGCTATTATTTCATTATCCCTGCATCGCCGGTCTGCAGCTGCGGAACGAAACGGAGCGTAAAGTACCTTCTTTCTCAGAAATGAAAATACCGCCTAATCTGGATGACATCCAATATGACGTTCGTCCTTCTTAAAGATAGGGGCAGACCTGGGAGGAGGTTCCTTCCGAGATCAACTGCCACTCCTTATATTACTTAGTGCATCTGTCTTCCGATTTGTAGGTGAGCTCAATAATCACTTATAATTTCAGTAATAGTTGGAGGTGTAAAAAATCAATGAACGTATTTTCTAAAGGAACAAAAATGGTATTTGTATTGCTCATTTTATTAGTAACGATTACAGGATGCACCACATCAATGCCGATATCTTCAAATGAAAATCAAGCTCTATCTGATCAACCTCAACATACGAAACCTGTAGAAAATGCTGTACCTGAAACACCAGTTGCCGAAAAGAAGAACATACCCCCAAACCCACCGGTTGAATATGATCCTGCCTGGCCGGATCGTTCAGTGAAGTCTTCTAACGGGCATCTTGTGAATAGTTGTGTTCCGGATGAGCTGCGTAATAAAGCAACTACATTAACAACCAGTGATGGGGTGTATCTGTCTGCACTTGTGCTTGGCAGCGGAGATAAAGGAGTCCTGCTTGCACACGAGCAAGGTTATAACATTTGCTCTTTTCTTGACATGGGAACTGAACTGGCTGACAGCGGGTATCTGGTAGTTATTCCTGAATATCGTAATCATGGTGCCTCAGAGGATTTTCCGGAGGATAATCAGAATATAGATCGTGATGCAGATGCTGCCTTAAGCGAACTCGAACGATTGGGTGCCAAAAGAGTCTTTTTGGCGGGAGCATCATGTGGCGGTAGTACAGCAATCATTGCAGGCGTTCGTCAGGCGCTGCCTATTGAGGGGCTGATTATTCTTTCTTCTCCTGCACAATGTGGGCCCCTTGATTCAATTCCGAGCGTTGAGAAGATTAAAGCACCGTCCATGTTTGTTTTTTCACCTGGCGATTATGGAGGCTCAATTGAACAAGAAGTGCGTAAATTATATCAAGCCTCCGGAGCAACGGATAAAGAACTAATTGTGGATGAGAGTGGTTATCACGGAACAGATATGTACCATGGGGGAGAGCACGGTGATGCCTTAAGGTCCAAGCTTATTGACTTTGTTAAAAAGGAATTTAATTAAAGTAAATAACTTTTGTAACAAAACCGTGGTTGATAAGGATTGTCAATTAATCCGGCCCAAGGTACTTTCAAGGACGAGAGAAAGCCGCTCGTTTCCCTACAGGGGAACTGAGCGGCAACATGATGCAGGGTGAGGGAATGACCGCGGTCCGTGGTACTTTTCTTATTATCTGCTAGACAGTGTATTTAGATTGGATTGATTAAATGAATCCACCATTAACACGGATGGTTTGTCCCGTAACCCACTGCGATTCTTCGCTCGCAAGAAAGAGGATCACACCTGCAATGTCCCCGGTCTCTCCGAGACGTCCAAAGGCGTTCATGTTGGCTAGTCCCTGGATTTGTTCGGGTGTTTTGCCAACCGTGAAAAGCTCGGTATTTATAGGGCCAGGTGCTACAGCATTAATCGTTATGTCTCTATTTCCAAGCTCCTTGGCCAATTGCCGCGTGAATTGTTCAACGGCTCCTTTGGAGCCCGCATAAAGACTGTATGCAGGGAACATCTGACCCGCCACTGAAGTGGAAAAGTTGATAATGCGGCCATTCGCGTTTAAATGCTTAGCAGCAAGCTGGCATGAAAAATAGGTCCCTTTGACATTGATCGCAAATAGCTGGTCGTAATCCGCTTCCGTAACATCGCCCACCGGTTTTGTAATGATGACTCCCGCGTTATTCACCACAATATCTAGCTTTCCGAACGTTTTCATGGTTTCTTGATAAAGTCTCTCCAACTCGCTCAATCGGCTGATATCGGCCTGAATTGCTGCGGCTTCACCGCCATTCCTTTGAATGTTCTGTACAACGTCTGCCGCCTGATCTGCACGATTCGCAAAGTTGATAACCACCTTGGCGCCATGATTCGCTAAATACTCGGCAATGGTTTTGCCGATTCCTCTGGATGCTCCAGTGACCAAGGCAACTTTGCCGGCAAGCTTTTTATCCATTTCTGCAAGCTCTCCTTTCTAATCTGTTGTAAAGGGGAACATTAAGCAAACGGGTAATCCATAACGACGATTCCTTCAACAAACGGACCAATGGATTGCAATAATCCTTGATGCAGGGGGTGCTGAATATACTCCCGGCAAGCCTGTTGATTCTCGAAAGTGACTCTGATTCCCAGCGTAAACCCCTGCATATGCTCTATTTCCTCCGTAACGTTAATCCCTGCGCTAAGTTCCACGATCCCCGGAATGTTCCCTTTAAAGTCATATGCACGCTTTATTGCATTTTCTTTTACTTCAATCGAAACATCGGGCTTGAATTTCAATAGCACGATATGCTCAAACATCTTATTCCCTCCTAGTTTCTGTTTATTTTGGACTTTGGAGCTGCTTCAATTGGGAGAGCTCCTTCATCCATTTCACGAAATTGTTGGTTACAAGATCAAGGTACTGAATCGTAGGATCATCAGTCAGCTCATCCTTCTCGTTAAACTTCTCATGAACAAGACCAATGTACACTTCATTTCCAGGCAACAGCGGCGAGGAAATGCCGGATGCGAACAGAATGTCACGCAGATGGCCCTGCGCTTTGACCGATCCCAATAATCCCATGGAAGATCCGACGATCCATGAGGGCTTCCCGATCATGACTCGATCCACGCGGGATAACCAGTCAATCGCGTTCGCCATGACGCCGGGAATGGTTGAATTATATTCCGGAGTGATCCACAACACCGCATCGGCAGCAGCGACTTTTGCCTTAAAATCGATAACCGGCTGCGGCGGAACAGACTCGATATCCTGATCGTAAAAGGGGAGGTCCCGAATGTTCAGCACATCCAACTGAAAAAGATGCGGATAACGGTTTTGAATATAACGAGCTAATTTCAGGTTGTATGATTCCTTGCGAATGCTTCCGACTATGGCGGCTACGTTCATTTTCATCACCTCATATGATAGGGTCTGAATGGCTTTGAATAGGTAGGGCGGATCCCCCCCATGTCTATCCATTCTTGATATTCCTCCTAAGGAGGACATAAACTAGTCTAAACGGGCCCGAAGAGCCTAGGAAGAGGTCTAGTTATCGTAGGATTGGTAATCCTACGTTCACGAATAGATAGGAGGCATGTAGATTATGGCGAACAGATTGGACCGTTATGAGGAATTATCCCGTTTTTTGCGTTCACGCCGTGAACGAATAACCCCAGAACAAGCAGGAGTGCCGGATTCCGGTCGCAGACGAACCCCAGGTCTTCGCCGCAGCGAGGTAGCTCTGCTGGCCGACATGGGATTGGATTGGTACACCTATTTGGAACAAGGGCGTCATATCAATGTATCCGCTGAGGTCCTTGATCGAATCGCGAAGGTGCTTCGGTTAGATGAATCGGAACGCAGGCATCTGTACCATCTTGCCCGTAAACAATTTCCCCTGACCGGTATGAAGCAACCTTCTAAGGTAACGCCGGAGCTTCAACGTTTCTTGGATAGCCAGAACCTTTCCCCTGCGAATGTCATGGATGCGCGCATGAACATCATTGCCTGGAATGAAGCTTACTGCGCATTAAATGGGAATCTCACGGTGATGTCGGAGAGGGAGCGGAATCTGGCTTGGATGACGTTTACTTCTCCCCGTTTTCGCTATTTAAAGGGAGACCAATGGGAACTGCATGCCAGGCGAATCGTTGCCAATTTCCATGCCGGGTATGCGCGTCACGTCGACGATCCTTGGTGGTCCGAGCAGTTCGAGGCGCTTTCACGGGTTAGCAGGGAGTTTCGGGAATTTTGGGATTCCCACGAGGTTCTCGATGCTATGGATGCTCTTAAGACGCTGCATTGTCCGAATCTCGGGATCTTGAATTTTGATCTAGTTTCGTTCCATTACTTGAACGATTCTAATTTGACCGTTTCCATTCATGTTCCTCATCCGGATGGCACGGTGGATAAGATGCAGCAACTGCTAATCGATTATCGGAGCCAGCATTCAGAGCAGCTCGAATCTTCTTCAAGAGTTTAGAATGGCGGAGGAGCCCGAACGCATTCAACGTTCGGGCTTTCCTTTATTTGGAGTTTTATTTACCATTCACCTATGATGGAAATGTCGATGCTTTTTGTTTATTTAAGGAGAAGAGGGCTGAAATGATGGCTAGAATAACAATCAGTCCGCCAACCCAAGCATTCGTTGTGACGGAATAATGGTTGACAATCAGTCCCCCAAGTATTGAACCTGCTGCAACTCCTATGTGTAAAGATGATGTATTAAAGCTTAATTGGATATCCGAAGATTCCGGAGCTGTTTGTACCAGATAGCTTTGAATGGCAGGACTTGGAGCCATATTACATGCACACCAGACTACGGTTACGATGAGTAATAGAAAGATAGAACCTGTAGAATAAGGCAACAAGAATATAGCGAGCGCATGTAACAGGAGAGTGATGAGTATCGTTTTGCTGTTTCCAAGTTTATCTGAGGACCATCCTCCAATCCATCCTCCTGCTATACCTGCTAATCCATATACAAACAGAACAAGACTGATCATGTTCGTTGACAGCCCCATCATCTCATGTAAAAAAGGTGTGATGTAGGCGTAGATTGTGAATTGGCCAGTCATCTGTAATATTGAGATTGAATGAGCGGATAAAATTTTGGAGTCCTTTAGCGTTCGAAGCTGTTCTCGCAACTGGACTCCCGGCCGTGGAGCTACCTGTGGTAGATATCGATTGACTGCCCATGCCACGATTAAGGTAAGGGCCCCGACCAAAGCAAATGTTGAGCGCCATCCCCACATTTCGCCGATAAATGTGCCAAGAGGGACGCCAATGACAAGAGATGCGCTTATCCCCATAACAATAATACCGATTGCACGACCTCTTAATTCGGGTGCAACTATACTTGAAGCCATAACAACAGAAAGAACAACCACAATCGAGCAACTTGCTGCAAGTATAATCCGCGAAACAAGAAGAACCGCAAAGGTAGGGCTAACGATAGAAATCATATTTCCTACGAAAAAGACAAACATTGCAGCAGTCAATAATTTTCTACGCTCTACTTTAGAGGTAAGGGTAATTAGTATAGGGGAACCAAAAGCAAAGACTAATGAATAGACCGTAATCAGTTGGCCTGCGGTACCTACTGAAACGTTCAGATCTTGTGCGATCATATCGATTATTCCGGCAATGACGAGCTCGACAGTGCCTACTACAAATGAGGCAATTGCTAAAATCCATATTCGTTTATCCATTCCAAACTCCTTACGCAAATGAAATTGATGCAGTTCTTCGTTTTCTTTTCTTTCCTTCGGTCACGTTCGATAGAGGATCATACCTGCGTGGTAGAGCACCCCTTCTCGAAAATCGCCATCAGCCGTAAACCCGGTATCATCTACATATTGGATATGATCGCCATCGATGGTATAGCTGCCTTGATAAGCGCTATTGCGATTGCCGCGAGCTTCGTCGTACCGACCATTTGGCAGTAGTTCATGCCGGATATATCCGTCGGCGGTAACCCACATTCCGACATAGGGATGGGGATTTGCTTGGTCTGTCTTCATTCTTGCTCTCTCCTTCCAGATCGGGTCATAAATGATCTTGATTGCTACTCTTACTGCATTATTATTATGTTCTCACTCGAAGGTAAGGCGGTAGCCGGATCATTTCATGCAATTGCCTAATCCTCCAAAAGGTTATAATATTAGGGCTAAGAACATGGGGTTAAAGGGTTATGAAGAGATGGAGGGGAAGGTCGCGATGCAGAGGGGAGAATTAGCACAGGTTATCGAGCGCCTTACGATGACAGATGGCACGCATGAGACGTTGATTCCCGGTTTGTGCTTTTTTCGGGCGTCCCAAATATCCGAACCGGTGCATTCGGTTTATAAACCATCCCTGTGCGTGGTAGCGCAGGGCTCGAAGGTTGTCATGCTGGGGCAAGAGGTCTATCAGTACGATTCAGATCATTATCTGACCGCTTCCGTAAAGTTGCCGATATCCGGGCAAGTCGCTGAGGCGTCTTCCGAAGCGCCGTATTTTTCCCTTCGGCTGCAATTTACGATGGATCAAATCCTTGATGTGCTCCAAGCCTCTGATCAAGTAGAGAGTTCAAAACGCCAATATGGACGCGGTTTGGTCATAAATCGGATGAGCGATTCTTTACACGACTCCGTAATGCGCCTTGTGCATTTGTTGGACTCGCCCCGCGACATTCCGGTACTTGCGCAGTATGCGGTTCGTGAAATCATTTACCGGATACTTCAGGAAGAGCAGGGCAATACTCTCAAGCAATTCGCATTAATCGGCAGCCATGCACAACGGGTCGCGAAGGTGATCGAGAGGGTGAACCGAGATTTTGCATTGCCTTTACGCGTTGACGAACTAGCCGAGGAGGCTGAAATGAGCGCGTCGTCCTTGTATCATTATTTTAAAGAAGTAACGGCAATGACCCCGATCCAGTACCAAAAGCAACTTAGGCTGCAAGAAGCGCGCCGCCTTCTCCTATCCTCAACGATGGAAGCGGCTGAAGCGGCTTTTCAGGTTGGCTACGAGAGTCCCTCGTACTTCAACCGAGAATACGCGCGTATGTTTGGCGCCCCGCCGATTAGGGACATCCAGCGGTTTCGCGACGCTTTGCAGGCAGGGGAGGCGCACTATTAGGCGACTTTCTGATCGATTGTGACACTCCTCACATGTGGAATGCCTAATATTGTTGAATGGGGGAGCAAGCCTAAATAGGCTGCGCTCCTTGTTATATGAAATGTATATTGACTTAATAAAGGCATTTTAAAAACAGCTGAGAAAGGATGGAGTAACTTTAGAGGAAAAAAAAGCACCTTGTCCTTCACTCCGGTAACACTAACGGAGTTGATTACTAATAACAAGGAATTTAGGATCAGAATAAAAGGAATACAGTTGATTAGCAAACTCCAATGACAGTATAGGAATACAAGGCATGTTGAATGATGTGTGTCGCTTATAAGCAGATCGAAAGAGCATGAAGAATATCGTCTTCTGGCACACAGAAGACGATTCCTTTAACCATTTTGCTATACCAGTGAGTGACGTACAGAGAGCTGTATCATAAGTAACGGCGAAATTTTGAACTGAGGAAAAGCCCTTTCTACATCCTCATTGATGCGAAATGAAAGTCTGTTACATTAAATTCTCTTGTAGTAATGCTTTTAATCCTGCTGTATTTATTACATTCCATGGTGTGTTTAATTCTGGCTGAAAGAAGAAGTCGGCATAGGCCAATTGTTCTAATGTGCATCCGGTTTGAATCGCAAGGGAGACCGTATTGATATTAGCAGTCAAATCAACTTTAGACATGATTTGTCCCCCTAAAATTTCTAAAGTTGTTGGATCGTAAACCAGTTTGAACATAATGGTCGTCTCCGGAGAAAACAGGGCTGTCTCTTGTTCCAAGTAGACGGATTTTATTTCAATGCCAAGTTTTTTTGCCGTTTTATCATTCAAACCAACTGTAGCGAAATAATAATCGAAGATATGCGCACCTGAAGAGCCTTGTACACCAGGAAGTGGATGAATAGCTTCGAGTAAGTTTTTTACTGCATAATGTGCTTGACGACGCGCGTTGGTGCCTAATGAAACATTCATCCGCATTTTACCGGGAGTGTACCAAACCGTTGTTGCATCCCCAATGGCGAAAATATCGGGATCACTTGTGCGCATGTATTCATTGGTTTTAATTCTGCCATCGGGCAATAATTCCACTGCGCCTCGCAACCATTCCGTGTTGGGACGATTGCCGGCAGACAAGATGACCAGGTCAGCTGAATAGGTGCCTTTTATAGTTACAACCTTGGTGACTCTATCATTTTCATCACCGACAAATTCGATGATCGAGTTGCCTAGTGCCAATTCCACTTCCCGATCTTTCATTTCTTCTTCAAGTACATCCGTAAATTCTTGATCTAAATAGGAGCTTAAAGGCCGATCGTTGATGTCCATTAGCGTAACCTTTTTCCCTGATTCAGCAAATAATGATGCTGCTCCAGTTCCAATGTATCCTGCGCCAACAATAACAACATTTTTAATATCGGGATCTGCAGCATGTTTTCTCATATTGAATATATCTTGCCGACTGCTCATCGTACCGATGTTTTTTAAATGCTGTCCAGGGACAGGAAGAATAAATGGCTTTGCACCAGGACTTATAATGAGTTTGTCATAACTTTCCTTTCGTGCTTCCCCTGTCATATGATTGAAGATTTCCACTTGGTGTTTGTCAGGTTCTATTTGAGTTATTTCAGTGTTGCCGAAGATGGATACTCCTTGTTGTTGAATGGATTCAAGATCCTTGGCCGAAGTGGAGGAGAAGTCTCCTTTGTCATACCATTGAACGTTCGCTTTTGGGCACATCAATCGTAACGCTTCAACCGCTTCAATCCCCCCGTGCGAGCCTCCCAAAACAATAACCTTCATGATGATCTCTCCTTTGGATACATGACTGTATCTTATTTTATAATTAGGATACATGAATGTATCTTAATAAGTCAATTAGATACACGTTTGGATCTTATTTATTTAAGATACAGTTTGCTGTATAATGAACGTACAAGGAGAGAAAAAGTGATGACGGAATCAAATAAAAGCCGCCGCCGTGGCGACCAATTACAAAATGATATTTATGCAGCAGCGTATCGTCTGCTGGAGACGGAAGGGTACAGCGCGATTAATTTTGCGCGCATTGCTCGTGAGGCGAATACTAGTCGTTCGGTAGTTTATCGTTATTGGAATACTCCGTTTGATTTAGTGTTTGCAGCTGTCCAACAACGGATGCAACAATCGGAAGGGATATTCAAGAGTCTGGATTTCGAGAGGGGCAGTCTCCGTGATCATTTATTATATGTTGGTCAGCAATTTATATTGGAGTCCGACCAAGGACCGTTTAGATTATTTAAAATGCTGTTTTCCGAGATGATTAGCCAGCAGGAGCGAGAACGGACAAGCCAGATGTTGGCCGAAGCAACGGGTTCCAATATTAAGATTATGGATTACGTTCTTCAACAGGCCGTACAACGGGGAGAAATCACAAAGCTCCCACCTAAAGCGACCAAGCTCATTCTTTTTGAGCAAATTCGCTATACGTTTATGCTTGAAAATGGAGGGGTGTCGCATCAGAAATTGGAAGAGATTGTTGATCATGTGGTGTTGCCGGCAATTTTATATTTTTCGAAACCGTGAATTCTCATCTGGAGTATGAATGGGTTAAACTTACGAGAAGGCTATGCAATAGCGGGTATTGCCCAGAGAGCAGAGGAAACGCTGAAACCTCCGTCTTAACGCATGTATAGTGTCGTCTCGGAGCTGTTGACAGAACGCGGAAGGCGTGATTGCAGACCGCAAGTAGGATAAACCCGGCCTGGGCATCCGTTAACATGCCGCAGGTATCGTAACGGCGATACCTTATGAGACTGCAACTGTAAGAATGCAGTAAACCTGGGTGGTACCGCGAAATAATCCCCTTTCGTCCATGTATGAGCTGACCGCTGTCAGTTTGCTCAGGAGGAGAGAGGATTTTATTTGGCAAAGGAAGCTGCGACGAATAATTGCGCTGAAGAGTCGTTTATGCCTCTGGACCGTCCACCCGGTGCTCGGGCATGGAACGTGGTGGGGTTTGAGGTTTGGCTGGTCCAGCTCCGAAACTAAGTTAGCGGGGAGGAAATGAGTGGGTATTTGCCTATTTTGTTTACCTGTAACTAGGCAGTTGCATAGGATAAATGGTCAAAAAATCATTCGAAGGAGTATAAGTATGTATTCTATTACAGGTTATCAGCATCAATGGCAATATCCAATGCAATGCTATTGGTGTAACAATTGGAATCCCCACTATTTCAACTGGAACAACCGCAACTATGGATCACTTGGAAACATTACATCACAGGATTATGGAACAAGACCATTTGTTGTGAATATTGACCAAGCAACCAAACAAAACAATAACTACCGTACTGCAATATGGACAGGTAAGTATTTTCAAGTAACTTTGATGAGTATTAATGGTGGCGAAGACATAGGTTTGGAAGTTCATCCGACAACTGACCAATTCATACGGATTGAAGAAGGTCAGGGACTTGTTCAAATGGGTGACCGCAGAGAAAACTTAGATTTTCAAGTGATGGCGTACGAAGACTATGCAATCATGATACCTGCAGGAAAATGGCATAATATAATTAATACAGGTAGTTGCCCTCTTAAAGTTTATGTTATCTATGCGCCGCCCGAGCATCCGTTTGGCACAGTTCATGAAACGAAAACAGTCGCTCATGGAACGATGTAAGTAAACCTAGTGTTTTTTGAGTGTGAAATAAAAATGTTAGATTCGTTATTGGAACGTTGGCTTCTCTAACCGCCTGTTAGGCGGTTATTTACGTCCGGCAAGCATTATAGAAATTTTAGGCGTGTAATACGCCCTTAACGTCTTCTCTATGCCAATTTACAAATGACTTGGCTCCGCATGCTTTTATTCGTTTGTTCTTCGTTTTTGCATCCGCGTTCAGCGTACAACTCAACCTTTATGTGAAGATGTTTACCAATGTAGTCCAAACGGAGTCGGATATGGCCCTTCACTTATGAAATGGCTTGCAAAATATGAACGATCTTCCTTTCAACGTTGGAATTGTCTATGATCTTCAGATACTCAGGTTTAAGCAATTGATACTGCTTCATGTAGTAGAAATCCATAATCGCTTGTTTCAAAGTGATATCATACTGAATCGAAAATGACGGCTCGATAAAGCGTCGCAGCACAGCGTCATCTTGAACCATAAACAACACGGCATTCAATCTGTTGAAAATCTGTTGCTCCATACCGGATTCAAAAAAAGTTTGTAAGCTTTTATTCCGATTTTGCAGGGCAACGGACAGATTCTCATAATGGTGTGGATAAAATTCCTTCAGATCTTGTAAGAACAAATCAGAGATATACGCGGCACACATCAAAGATTGTAGGAATGTTAATTGAAAACGATCCAAAAAAGAGACGGAATCGTCTTTGACAACGGTGTCAGCCTTCTTCGAATAATCAATGTAATAATCCACGACGTGTTCGATGATATCGTCTTTGGAGGAAAAATGCTTATAGAGTGTCACTTTGCTGATATCCATATATTTTGCGAGGTCGTCAACTTTCAGTTGGCTGAATTTTGTTTTTCTTATAATGGGTTTTATTTTTTCCACATAGGTATCTACACTCACAGCTTTTCTCACGGATAAGTGCCTCCCTTTAATGCCTTTCGAAATTATTATAACAAATTCACTGCCTTTATGTATAAAGATTATAAAATTAACTAATTTAATAAATTTAGTTTACTTATTTAACCCCGTGGCGTATAATCAGTCCTGTACCTAATTATCCAATTTATATAAAGGGAGGACGATTTAAATGGAACCCTTCAATAAGGGGAAATTCTCTGACAAAAAGGTCGTGATCACGGGAGGTAGCAGTGGAATCGGCCTTGCGACGGCGAAGTTGCTAGTGGATGAAGGCGCACGCGTTCTGATTACTGGACGTACTCAGGCGACGCTGGATGCGGCTCGTGAACAACTCGGAAACAACGCGATCGCGGTCTTAAGCGATGCTGCCTCATTGAAGGATATCGCCGCATTAGCCGATCGAGTGGAATCTGAATTTGGAACAATAGATGCGCTGTTCGTTAATGCTGGTGTCACGGGGTTTGTCCCTTTCGAGGCAATGACTGAAGACAAGTACGACGAGATACTTGCAATCAATGCCAAAGGACCGTACTTTACCGTGCAGAAACTCGCTCCGTTGTTGGGCTCAGGTAGCGGGGTCGTCCTTACCACTTCAATCGTGAACGTAGTGGGTCTCCCAATGCTCAGTGCTTATGCAGCTAGTAAGGCGGCGCTGCGCTCCATGACTCGAGGGCTGGCGCGCGAGTTATTACCTCGAAATATTCGCGTCAACGCAGTCAGTCCCGGCGTCATTGACACAGGCATCATGGAAAAGTCAATGCCGGAAGAAGCTGCCGAGCAGACAAAGGCACAGATGAAACAGCAAATCCCTATGCAGCGTCTAGGAGATCCAGTTGAGGTAGCCAAGACTGTTGCATTCCTGGCATTTGAGGCCACCTATACCACCGGGGCTGAGTTCCCTATCGACGGAGGAGGCTCCCAGATCTAAGCTCCTCAGGTTCGCACACCCTGACCAATAAGGCGAGGGCAGGGGGCATAGCTTCCGCTTATGACACCCTGCCTTCTAGTGAACTTTATCGCTTAGAATTTCTTTGTTTTCCTTGAAAGACCGTTCGAAATCACAGAGAACACGACTTTATCAGAGCAAAATGGAGGGGAGATCACAATGGAGAATACCATGCGGACCATCCGGTTCCACGAATACGGAGAACCAACGGATGTCTTATGCTTGGATGAGGTGGCGATCCCAGAGCCAGGGCCGGGACGCATTCGCGTGAAAGTACGCGCTTGCGGCTTAAATCCGGTTGACTGGGTGACGTGCCAAGGCCATTTTGCCGCTCAATTGCCCTTGCCTCGCGGAATCGGGCTGGACGTGGCCGGTATTGTAGACGCGATTGGAGAGGGCGTAACCGATGTTGCCATCGGCGATTCCGTTCTGGGTGGCGCAGACTTCATGAATGGATCGAGCGCCGGTGCGTCGGATCAAGCAATTATGTACTACTGGTTCCGCATGCCGGCCGGACTTGACTTTGTTCAAGCTGCAGCGTTGCCAATGGCAGTCGAAACCGCTTACCGTGGCATTGATACTCTTGGGGTGAAACCGGGTCAGACCGTACTCGTGCACGGAGCCGGCACCACGGTAGGGTTCGCCGCCGTTCAAATTGCCCTCATGCGCGGTGCCCGCGTGATCGCAACCGCTGGTCCCACTTACGCCGACAAGCTCCGCTCAATGGGGGCGTTGGTGACCTCGTACGGTGATGGAATGGTCGAACGAGTGACCGAACTGGCAAAGCAGCCGGTTGATCTCGCCCTGGATACCGCGCCAATCAGCGGTTCATTGAAAGATCTGGTCCAAATCGTCAACGGGCATCCCCAGCATGTCCTAACCGTCAGCGATTTCGCCGCAGCCGCTGAACTTGGCGTTCGCACCAGCTATGGAGAACTGCATACCGCACGTTATGACGTTGTCGGCGACTTTGCCGGGTACGCAGCGGACGGCAAGTTCACGATTCCGGTCGCGAAGACTTTCGAACTCGAAGAATGGCGTTCAGCTGTCGAAATCAGCCAGAGCGGGAGGGCTCGCGGCAAACTGATCCTCCTGCCGGACTCCGACTGATGATCCCATATACCCGAGGAAATTCTGAATAAAGGAGGACATGCATTGAGTAAGAACCAACGAGAACATATTGCACTGATAACAGGCGCAAGTAACGGGATCGGGTTGGCATTGACCCGGAAAATGCTGTCGGAGAACTGGCAGGTGGTTGCTTTGAACCGGTCGGATTTTCCAGCGGACGATAGATTCCTCCAAAATCATCTCAAGGACGGACAGCTCCGAGCCTATAAAGTGAAGGATCTCACCGATTACGGCAGCTTGAGGCAGGCTTTGGAAGAAATAAAAAGCAAGGAACAGCGGATCGATATACTGTTTAACAACGCCGGAGGAGGCTTAAGTGAGCTGCGCTATTCGAAACAAGGCCGCGAATTGCATTATGAATTGTTGACGGTCGTTCCTTTTATTATTCTGATGGAATTGAAGGAACTGTTGAAGAACGGCAGCATAAAAACGGTGATTAACACTTCGTCGCAGGTGTTTAGATTTACGAAGGCGTTTACGATCGAAAAATTGGAGCATCCCCAAACCTTCCGCAAAATGTATGGACCCTATGCGACTTCAAAGCTGGCTCTTTCGTTGTGGACCCAAGCCATCGCACCGCAGCTTGCCAAGGAAGGCATCAAGATCCGCAGCGTTGACCCAGGCATTAACAATACGCTAAGAAAAGGAAAAGATTCCGGACTGACCGCAGGGTTTGAACTGTTTATGAAGTTTTTTTCCTCTCCGCCTACTCATGGAGCCAACCTATTATATGAGGGAGCTCTCGGCAAAAACAGCAAGGAGACCGGCGTGTTTCTGTTCAAAGATCGGATTGCGGACTTGAAATTTACAGAACATGCGCAGCGTGTCCTGGAAAAAATATCTGATATTTATACACATGAATTTCTTGGGGGGGTGTTCAACGATAACGCAGAAAAATAGTTCGTGAGGTCACCGCAAATCAATGAACCAGGTACCCTCACCCCTCCTGGGTAGGCTATAATTCAGAAGTATCAATGGTCCACGGTTCGTGGATGATTGCAATTTGACTTTATCCTTGGAGGTCGACAGCCATGAACGCTCCTTCCGCAGACCGTATCAAGATCGCGCCAGGTTTCTGGACTAGCTTGAGGGGGATAGGAATAGAACCCATTGATGTAGCGCGCCAAGTTCGTCTGCCGCTAACCGTCAAACCGAACCGTTAGTCACGACCGCACAATATTATTCGATCTGGCAAGCTTATTCCGAACTAGTCGGGGACATTGCTACAGGAATCGTCAAGCTTGCGACCGCGTACGAGACAGCACAGTATCCGCCGAATGCTTTGGCGACCTTTCACGCTTGCGACTACCGGGACGCGCTGAACCGAATGGCGCGCTATAAGCAAATGTGCCCTCCGGAAAACTTGAAGATTCAGGAAGAAGACGAGCATTACTCGATTGAATTGGAATGGCAGCATGCCGAACTACCCGGACCACCGGTGCTTGTCGGCATTACGCTCGCCTATCTGCTTGAGCTCGGGCGCCGGGGAACCGGTCATCATCTGAAGGCACATTCCGTTGAATTCATACACTCCATGGGCGATGTTGAAGCTCTTGAAAGTTATTTCGGTTGTCGCGTTCGGATGGGGACGGGACGCAATCGGCTCATACTGAATCACGAAGATCTGGACCGCCCCTTCACGTCGTACAACGAAGAACCTCTCGAGATTCTGACTCCCTCCTTGGATCGTACGCTGGAAGAACGACAGAGCCAGCCCACCATGAGCGCTAAGGTGCAGTGGATCTTGACCCGATGCCTAACTCGAGAGCGAATCGACATTCATAATGTAGCCTCGGAGCTAGGGATGAGCGAGCGTACCTTGCAGCGCAGGTTGACGGAAGATGGCGCAAGCTTCAAGCAGTTGCTGGCGAAAACCAGGCGGGAGATGGCCGTCGCTTACTTGGCAGACCCTGCGCTGGAGATCAAAGAAGTTGCATTTCTCGTCGGCTACGAGGACCCAAATTCGTTTTATCGCGCATTTCGCTCATGGGCAGGGAAGACTCCTGCCAATTGGCGCGCCTTGCAAGATGATTGGTGTTCAGCGCTAGTTACTGAGTAGGCACAACGATGTATCATAATCTCTATCCTAGACATAAGGAGTGCAGGAAGATGGATATGGGATTGAAGAATAAGACAGCTTTGGTAACGGGATCAACTAGAGGCATAGGAAAAGCGATTGCTCTTGAACTTGCCAGGTAAGGCGTTCATGTTCTCATAAATGGTCGTAACAATGATGATGTCGAGCGCACGGTAGCTGAGATCCAAGCGGCGTTCCCGGAGACGGAACCTCGAAATGCAACCGCTGATCTCGTCGATTCGCAGCAAAGAGAAGCTTTATTCGCGAATTTTCCCCACATCGATATTCTTGTCAACAGTTTGGGCATCTATGAGATCATGCCCTATGACGACGTAGACGATGCCGTATGGGAGAAGTACTTCCGTACGAACTTTCTTGCCGCCAATGACTTAAGCAAGTTTTATTTGCCTTCCATGCTGAGTCGCGAATACGGCCGTACGGTGTGACCAAATCCATGCTGTTGTCATTGTCCAAGAGCTTGTCCAAGTTGACCCGCGGCGCCGAAGTTACAGTGAACACGATCCTGCCGGGACCGACCCTCTCCGAGAACGTGCTGCAGATCATCGAGCGCATATATTCGAACGAAGAGATGACCTTCGAGGCTAAAGAGAAAGACTTTATGACGAAGAACCTGCCTCAATCCGAAATCGAGAGGTTTATCAGACCTGTGGAGATCGGTCGATTGACTGCTTTCATTTGCAGCCCGATGGCTTCCGCCTTTAAAGGATCCCCGATTCGCATAGATGGGGGAATGGTACCGACAATCTTTTAATTTTTTGCGTGCTGATCAGAAAAAGAGAGTGAGCTCCCCCACAGGCATTGGGCCGGCGGGGGAGCTCGCTGTCTTTTTCTAGTGCTTCATTTGGATTCAATTCGACCCATTGAATGGGCCGTCTCAGACAAAGTCTTTTTCACAGCCGACCAACTGGAATGCTCAATATCGAGTACATGTCGAAGGTAAGAGCGTTTACGATCAAGCAAGTCGCAGAGCAAACCGGTATTTCCGAGGACACAATTCGCTATTACGAAAGATTATGTTGTTGCCTCGGGCAGAACGGAAAGAAAACGGACATCGCTTCTATTAAAAGAGGACATTTATAGGATTAAGCAAATAACCTGCCTCAAAAAAACGGGAATGTCGCTTGAGGCTATGCGACCATTTTTGGCTGCCTCAGTCAACTCCGATTCCGTTAATTATCCTGAACTGATGGATCAATTAAGAAGTTAACGTGAACATATTATGATTCAAATCTCCTCACTTCAGAAGATCGTTGACTTTATTGACATAAGGCTGAAAGAAGGCAGGCCTCAATAATTAAAGCTTGATTCGTGCTTCGTCGGTAGTAAATTGCCAGTCCACGCCTTTTTGGCTTTGATATCGTGTATGATCCCATGCCAACAGTCCAGAGCCAGATCGGAGAGGGAGGATGTGTCGCTCTATTAAATACTGGACTACTCGTTCCGAAAATGGTATATTCACTTTGAAGGAGGGTTGGCAGCATTTGGACGTCCAAAGGAGTTCATTCAGAAACACCCCGTGCCGCGATAGAGACTCTTTAGCCTATCTCACGCTTATTTGAAAGATCCAGATCTTAACGCAGCACGTTTGTTGCGCTTATTCTGGACTGATCGGTTCGAAAAACTCTAAACAAGTGTACGTAAACCGAATTCTGGTCAATTCTGTAGTCAAGGCATTCGTGCGCCTTAACGCTATGATTTTTGGACCAAATGGTTCGGAAAAAGAGCTTTTACTATTTTAGCATTACATTCGGAATAACCTGTGCAGATCACTTCGAGCGATTTTATTCATAAAGGGGGCTTAAGAGAAATGAAAAAAAACATACTTCGGTTGGCCATTGCATTATTTATTGCCTCACTCAATTTACGACCGTCGATTAACTCGATCGCTCCATTACTTGCAAGCATTAGCACAGAACTGAGGATGAACGCGGCCGTTGCGAGTTTGCTAACCTCGATACCGGTGTTATGCATGGGAATTCTATCGCCAATTGCCGTAAAGGCGGGCGGTAAATGGGGAATCGAGCGGGTGATTGGATTGTCCCTGTGGATTATTGGAGTAGGCACAGTCATTCGTTTATTTACTCACTCAGTGTCCCTTCTGCTTATTACTGCCTTGATTGCAGGCGTTGGGATTGCATTGATAGGTCCGCTGTTGTCCGGTTTCATTAGACTTCATTTTCCCAGTCAAGTTCCGTTCATGATTGCAGTATACACAGTTGCGCTTACGTTAGGTGCTGCCCTCAGTAGCTGGTTGTCTTTACCTTTACAGAAACTCTTCAATTCATGGCAGGATTCGCTTGCATGTTGGGCAATTATCGCTTTCATCTCCGCTATGATATGGTGGATGTTCGTCAATCTTCAAGTGAAAAAAACGGCGTACACGGGTTCTGAGATCAGGAAAGCTAAAGTTAATTTACCGTGGCGAAACGTCAAGGCGTGGATCATTACCATATCTTTTGGACTAATGGCCATATTGTTTTACTCGTTTACAGCGTGGCTTCCTCAAATTATCCAAGGCATGGGGTACACGAAAACTTACGCTGCAAATGCTTTTACCCTATTCGTAATCATTCAAGTCCCTGTAAGTCTGCTGCTATCAGTTTTGTTAAAGAAATATCCCTCTCGCCGCTTGTGGCTGATTGCCGGATCTCTGTTTGAACTTCTAGGTTTGATTTTGCTTGTATGTAATATTGAGCCATGGTTAGCTTCTGCGCTTATCGGAATTGGCGCTGGGGGATTGATGCCCTTAAATCTGCTTCTTCCAATCGATGCTACGGGTGACCATCATGAAGCTGCTGCCTGGTCAGCCCAAGCTCAAGCGGTTGGTTATGTGATCGGAGCTGCTGGTCCAATTATATTGGGTTGGATTTATGATGCTACCGACAGCTTTAGGTCTACGGTGTTGGGGATGATTACCATCGTCGTACTCATGATGATCGTTCAGATTATCGTAACCGCAAGCGGGCGTAACTCGGTGAAGTGGAAACAGGGACGTACCGGGCATTTTAATAGAACTGAATTGGAATCATAACTGAAATACTGGACTATTCGTTCCCGAAAGATTATACTGTTCCTACGTAAAGGGGGGGATCACAATCGGACGTTCAAAAGAGTTTAACAAGGTGGACGTACTTCATAAGGCAATGTTCGTTTTTTGGGAAAAAGGTTACGAAGCAACAAGCATACCGGATTTATTAGAAGCCATGAAAATAAGCAGATCAAGTTTGTACGAAACGTTTGTGGACAAAGAGACGCTTTATGTTGAGGCACTGCGTCATTACAAAAAAACACGCGAATATAAAACAAATCTCTTGGTGGATGCTTCTTCCGCAAAAGCTGGAATACGGCGCTATTTTGATGATCATATTGCTTCCGCGTTTGATGAGAATTTGCCCAGAGGCTGTTTGATTACGAACGCAACCATTGGCTTGGATACACCGGATGAACAACTTCGTACAATGATACAGGACGGTTTCGAGGAATTGGAACAGGCATTTTATGAGCTTCTCCGGAAAGGACAGCAGACGGGAGAACTCGATCCCAACAAAGATATTAAATCGCTGTCTCACTTATTGCTAAATCTTAATCACAGCATCAATGTCGTATCCAAGCTGAACATGGACAAAAATCAGATTTATGACATGATGAACTCCGTAATTGAGATGTTATGAGTATCTTTATTTAAAATTATTGGAATGTTCATTCTGGAAATTAACGCTTATTCGACAAATAAAGGAGTGCAAACAATGAGTTCAATCACAAAAGAACAAAATGAGAAAAACCCAATGTCCACGCCCCAAGCTGAGAAGAGGACGATCGAAGCGCCTCCGACTTCTCGACCCGAGCGGGAAGTGGCTGGATTCAAGCACCTCTTTCAGACTGTGGACGGTATGAGACTGCATTACGTGGCCGGAGGGAATGAGGATGGTGATGTGGTTGTGCTTCTCGCCGGATTTCCGGAGAGTTGGTACGCATGGCGTAAGATCATGCCGCTGCTCGCTCCGACTTACAAGCTCATTGCGTTGGATCTACCTGGACAGGGTGATTCCGACCGTCCGGCGGTCGGCTACGACACGAAGACGCTGGCGATCACGGTGCACAAGTTCCTCGAGCAGCTTGGGATGAAACAATATTATCTCGCCGCTCACGATGTTGGCGCGTGGGTCGCCTATACCTATGCGGCGTTGTTCGGAGATGAGGTTCGGAGTTTAGCTCTTATGGATGCAGGAATTCCAGGCATCACCTTACCGGACGCTCTGCCAACCGCTCCGGAGCGGGCATGGCGGACCTGGCATTTCGCATTTCACGCAGTCGCAGACCTTCCAGAAATGCTGATCGCCGGCCGAGAGCGTGAATATCTCGATTGGTTCTTGCGGAGAAAGGCGGCTAACCCGGAGGCGTTCTCAGAAGCCGATATCGAGGAATATCTGCGCGTTTTCAAGAGGCCCGGCGGGCTGCGTGCCGGGCTCGCTTATTACCGCGACGCATCCTTGTCGGCTCAACAAAACCGCGAACTTTCCGCCATGGGAAAACTGAAGACACCCGTTCTCGCTCTTGGCTCGGATCAGGGTTCCATCACAGATATGGTCACTCCCCTCAAGGCCTTTGTGCAAGATGTACGGGGTGGCGCAATAAGCTACTGCGGCCACTTCCTCCCAGAGGAACAGCCAGAAGTGGTAGCTGAAGAACTTGCGGATTTCTTCAATCTCGGTTGAGGTTTTGACGGTGACGTTGCTTGGTCTTATTCCTATCCTGTCCGCCACATAAGCGAGCATGATTAGGAGGATCCTAAAGTCCCTCTTTTATTTTACTATGCTTGTTGTCTAGAAAAGTATATTTCTTGAAATTTGAAAATTTGGGCAAGGTTGGATTTAAGGAGTTCCTTCCTTATGAAGAAAGTTAAGCTGGGCAGGTAGTGCCGCCAAGCAGTTTTCCATGTGTTTGTGTCTGCCATCAACAGAACTGATCTTCGATTATGGAGATCAGTTCTGTTGATTAAAACAATCAAAATTTAAATTATTTTCTTTTTAGCATGTTGGTCGCGTGTTCTGCGAGTAAAGAGGAAGCTGTGCTCGATATGGTCGCACCTGATCAAGAATCCTTCAATATTTATGTTTCTTGGGGATGGGGATGACCAAACCCAATACATCTCACATGAGATTCTGGATTATAGCTCCAGTTGAAGACCGCTGGAGGCAAGTTGAATGCTGCCGGAGTACACTTGGCGAGCTCGTTCTACCAACACTTCACCGGGTGCGTACTGAGGCAGGTGGGTGAGGACCAGCGAAGCAGCGCCGGACTGTGCGGCCAGTTGACCTGCCATTTCCGGAGTCATATGGCCGGAGCTTTGAGCGACATTGTCATCCAGTACAGAGGCTTCACATAGCAGAAGATCACAATTGCGGGCAAAATCCACAAGATCATCGGTCCAGTGGGTATCCGCCGTGTAAACCAGGGATTTATTCCCGATGGTGAAACGCATCGCCAAGCAATAGGCAGGATGCGTAGTCGGACAGAAAGATACCTCCCAAGGCCCGATAACCGTGTGATATTCCGGACTGATGGCATGGCCTTCCGTATATCCCCGGAAGGTGAGAGACGAGAATTCATCAGCATCCTGGCTGTGGCCATAGATGGGGAAAGTACCGGTGCGATGTCCCAGTTGGGACTGAATCAGCATGCCATATTGTAAGCAGCCAATATCGGCTTTATGATCGTGATGGTAATGGGAAACGATCAATGCGTCCAACCGTTGTAGCGGGATGTAGTTCTGCAGGCTGGATAAGCTGCCGCTTCCGCAGTCGATAAGGAGAGAGAAGTCTCCTTCTTCCAGCAGATAGGATGAGGTTGCACCGTTCGCCGGTGGAAAGGCGCCCCAGTGTCCAATAACGGTAAGTTTCATTATTCGTTCCTCCAAGAAAATATAAAATTTGCACTCCTGCATTGATGCGTCTACGGTTTATCGCACCGCGCAGTTCCCGGCATGGGTGTTTCGCTGCGGGACGGCGGCCGATCGACCATTGAATCATATTCAGGCTATCAAACCGCTGCACCTTACTATAGTGCGCTTGAGATCAATGATTGCGTGTAGGCATGTTCCGGGTGTTTAAAGACATGCTCGGTATGGCCGGACTCAACGATGGTGCCTTGATGGATGACGGCGACACGGTCCGCCAGATATTTGACGACATGTAAATCATGAGAGATAAACAGCTGGCTGATACGATACTTGCGCCGCAGTTCACCAAGCAGGTTAAGAATGGTGGCCTGTACGGACAAATCCAAAGCGGATACGGCTTCATCGCATATGAGCAGCGCAGGCTTTGTGGACAGCGCGCGGGCGATAGCGACTCGCTGGCATTGTCCGCCGCTAAGCTGGGCTGGACGCGACTTCATGTAGGCGGCGTCTAATCCCACGTCTTGCAATAGCTGCTCCACGGCTTCGCGGATATCTTTCGGCTGTTTGACCAAGCCGGCAGCGCGGATCGGTTCGGCAATGATCTGCTCGACGGTATACCTTGGATTGAGCGTTTCAACAGGATCCTGGAACACATACTGTACGCTGCGCTGATATTCCTTGAGGCCAGCACCTTGCAGCTGTTCGAGCGCTGTCCCGCGGAACTTGATCGTTCCAGGCGGCGCAGTTTGCAGACCGCCGATACACTCTCCCAGCGTCGATTTACCGCTTCCGCTTTCACCAACGAGCCCAACAATCTCGCCCTCCTGGATCGTAAGATGGATATCCCGCAGCACTTGCAGTGCTTGCGCCGGCTTCCACAGTACGGGTCTTGGCAATGCGAACGATTTACTCAGCCCCTTTACTTCAATGAGCGGCGGGTTGCTGGACATAGCGTTCTCTCCCTTCCGGAGAAGATGGATTTGTGTTCAGATGAGTTTCTTTGCCCAGACTGTCCCGGAGCAGCGGATGGAAGCATGCATGGGTATGCGGAATCTTATCAGCTGCTGTGCTTGGATCTTCGGCTACCACCATCGGCGGGAGATCCTCCTTGCAGCGCTCGGTTGCATAACCGCAGCGCGGAGCATATATGCATCCGGGCGGTTTGGCGGTAATGGGAGGCACATTCCCGGGTATGCCGGCCAGCTTCGTGCCAGGCTTGACATGATAAGGAACGGCTTGGAGCAGATCGGCGGTGTAAGGATGGAGCGGACGATCAAGCACATCACCGCGCGCGCCCGTTTCAAGCAGCATGCCTCCGTACAGCACCATGATCTTATCCGCTACATATTGTACAGCGGCGATATCGTGGCTGATGTATAGAATCGACATGCGTTTTTTCTTGCTGAGCACCAGGAACAGATCCAGTATTTGCTTACGAATGGTAGCGTCCAGCGCGGTGGTTGCCTCGTCGGCAATCAGCAGGTCCGGTTCATGGATGACTGCGCAAGCAATAACTGCCCGCTGCTTCATACCGCCACTGATCTCATGCGGATATGCTCGAAATACCCGTTCCGGGTCGCTGATCCCTACCTCTTCCAGCGCCTTCAATGCCCGCCGGACCGCTTCTTTTCTGGGCACCTCTTCATGCGCCAGCAGAGCATCCAGCAGCTGATCCCCGATGCGCATTAACGGATTGAGCGCACCGGCCGGATTCTGGAATATATAAGCCAATTGCCGCCCGTATACACTGCGAAAGCGATGCCGGGGCAGCGACAGCAGCTCTGTGCCGTGTAGGCGGATAGAGCCTGAAGCGACGCGTGCTCTGGCTGGCAGGATGTTCATCAGCGCTTTGGCAAGCAGTGATTTGCCGGATCCCGATTCGCCGATAATGCCAGTAATCTCTCCCGGCTCCAGGCGAAAGGTTAACGGACGAAGTGCCGGCTTCCACGTCTTATCGACATACAGCTCAAGACTAAGATCTTGAATTTCCAACATTATGATACCGCCTCCTTATGGCGTGCCGCAATTCCGTCTCCGAGAAGGTTAAATCCGGCGACCGCCAGGAAGATGACAAAGCCCGGAATAAGCGGATATGCAGGAGCCAGGTACATGAAGCTTTGCGCTTCATTCAGCATGCCTCCCCAGCTTGGATGCGGCGGCTGGACACCGAGTCCGAGGAAGGAGAGAGCTGTCTCGGTCAAAATACCAGAGCCAAGTGCCAGGGACATCTGAACGCCAATTCGCGGGAGCGCTGCCGGAATCAGATGGCGGAACAGAATTACAGCATGGCCTGCATTGTATGATCTCGCGGCTTTGATATAACCGTACGACTGGGCTTCAAGCACAAAACCGTACATGAGCCGGGCAAAGGACGGGACGCTGAACACGGCAATCGCGAGCAGGACGTTGACTTGGCCCGTGCCGAGCACGGTAACCAGCATCAAGGCAAGCAGCAGGTTCGGAAAGGCAAACAGAACATCCATCGCTCTCATGATGACACTGCCAATCAGCCCTTTCATGTAGCCGGCAACAGCTCCCAGTATGCAGCCGATCAGCATTCCGCTGCCCACTCCGCCGAGAGATACTGTCAAAGCGCTTTGCGAGGCCAGCAGAAGCCGGCTGAGGATGTCTCGTCCGTATTGGTCGGTGCCGAGCCAATGCTCGCCGCTTGGCGGGGCGAACCGGTTCGCGATGTTCATCGCATTCGGGTCGCTCGGAAGGTCAATCCAGGAGATGAGCAGCATGATGACAATGACACTCAGCATCACGGTTCCTGTAATGAGTGTTTTCATGTTGTTCTCCTTTTTGTAGCGTGTAATTGAATGCGCGGGTCGATCCTCGTGTACAGAAGATCCACGCACAAGTTGACAAGAATGACGGTAACGGTAATGAAGATCACCAATCCTTGCAACAAAAACAAGTCGCGCTGCTGAACCGCGATGAGCAGCAAACGTCCGAGTCCGGGCAGATTGAATATTTGTTCGATAATGATGACACCGCTGATGAGGCTCATCACCTGCAGCCCGATGACGGTTATCGGTCCGATCAAGCTATTGCGCAGCGCATAGCGGATATATTTCTTCCGGGTCGGCAGCCCCTTGGTGTGAGCGAAGGTCATGAAGTCTTTATTGAGAACCTCCACGAGGGAAGCGCGGAACATCCGGATCAATACGGCTGCTTCTGCGATCGCCAGTGTTAGCGCGGGCAAGAACAGCGAATGAAGATGCGCTCCAAGCCCTTCGGATATGGGAACGAAGTTGCCCGGCGGGAACAAGGGAATCATGACTGTGAAACCGAGCAATAACAAGATGCCAAGCCAAAAGTTAGGAATGGCGATCCATATCTGTACAACTGCCTGGATGAACCCGTCTACCCAGCTGCCGCGTTTAACGGCAGCCCATATGCCCAGCGGAAGGGCGATCAGAAGCGCCATGAGTGAGGCGAAGATCGTCAAGGACAAGGTCATAGGCAGCCGGTCTACGATAATTTGCGTGACAGGCATCTTATAGATGAACGATTCGCCCAGATTGCCGCTTACGGCGCCGGCAAGCCAATCGGCATACTGGAGCAGCCAAGGGCGGTCCAGCCCGTACTGGGCACGAAGCTCCTCGACAAGATGAGGAGGAGCTTCGGTACCGAGCATGAGCCGTACAGGATCACCAGGCAAGAGCATCAGAACAGCAAAGGAAGCGAATGATACAAGAAAGACAAGCAGTATTGCAATTAACAGACGCTGTGCTAGATAGCTCATGGATGACATCCTTTACTGGTCAAGATATACGTCTTTTAAGTTGATGATGCCGATCGGGAAGGATTCGTACTGCTGCACCGATTCATGCAGAGCGGTGATGCCTTCCATCGATTGCAGGTAGAGTGCGGGCACTTCTTCCGCGAGCGTTTGTTGGATGAACGAGTACAGCTCCTCACGCTTCTGAACATCGGAAGTGACAGCAGCTTCGAGAAGGGCCTGATCAACTTCTTCGTTCACATAATTGAAGTAGTTCTCACTCGAGTCGGACAGGTAGCGGCTCAGGAACGCATGCGGATCAAGGCGGCCCGTATGGCTGATGACGGTCAGATCATAGTTGCGTCCTGCATAAATATCTTCAAGCCACGTTCCCCATTCCACAATTTCAATCTCCAGTTCGATGCCAACGCGGGACAATTGGTCAGCGATAATCTGACCGGCATTGATATGCGTGTCGTAACCTTCCGGCAGAGAAAGCGTCAGTTTGAGCCCATCGGCGTAACCGGCTTCGGCCAGCAGTTCTTTGGCCTGATCCATGTTATAAGGAAGAACATCCAGCGTGTCCACGAAATAGCTGCTTAGCGGCGGCAGATGACTGCCAAGCGGTGTGCCAAAGCCCCATGTTGCCCCATCGATGACATCCTGCTTGTTCACGGCGAGGGCAATCGCTTGCCGGACGCGCACATCATTCAGCGGCTCGCGGTCATTGTTCATCGCCATGAGCTGTACGCTGTTGTTTGCAGCGCCTTGGGTTTTAAGATGGCTCAGCTGTTCGACCTGTGGCAGCTGCGCTCCGGTGATGCCGCCGATATGCACTGTGCCCGACTGTAAATTGGCGAGCAGCGTTGTTGCGTTAGGGATGATCATGAGCCGTGCTTCATCCAGGTACGGTTTGCCTTCCTCGTAATAGGATTCATTTTTGACAAGATCAATATATTGCTGAGGTTCGTAACGTACAAGCTTGAACGGCCCGGTTCCGATCACATCGCCGTCTTGCTCGAGCACGATCGCAGACCAAGGATTGGCTAATTGCGACAGGAACGTGGCGTCAGCGCTCGCCAGCGTGAATACAAGTTCATGATCGCCATTGGCACGAATGTCCGCAATGTTGGCATATTCGCCTGCTCTTGGGCTGTCCGCCGCTCTCAGACGTTCAAACGAGCGAATGACGTCTTCTGCGTTCATGACATGTCCATTATGGAACTGCGCGTCGTCCCGCAGCTGAAACGTCCATTCCAGCTCGTCTTCGGACGGCTCCCAGGAAGTGGCGAGCTGGGGAACGAGTTCGCCTTCCGGCGTGACGGAGATCAGCGTTTCGAACAAATTATGCGTGACGAGGAAAGTGGAGGCGGATACGGTGCGCTGCGGGTCAAGCCCGTCCACATCGTTGGCCATCGCATAGACGAGACTGCCTCCGCTTTGACTTCCGCTGCTGCTGTTATCATTGTTCGAGGAATCGGAAGAAGCGCCATTGTTGCTCGTGACGGGGTTATTGCCACCCGATGCGTTGTTGTTGGTGTCGCCAGTGCCGCAGGCTGTAATCAATCCAGCCAAGGTTAACAAAGTGATGAACAGCATCATCCTCAGATTACGTTTCATGTCCATATCCTCCTTGTGATTACGTTCGTTTGGCTTTTTCCTTATGGGCGGAACATACCGAAATCTTCGAACAATTGCTCCTGTTTGCGCAGCTGGGCCTTGATCTGGTCCGGCTGTTTCAACGCGATAAGCTGAATGAGCAATTGGCTGATGAGCAGCGGTGTTACATATGAATCCAGAAATCCGGGCGAGTCGGTTGCGGCGACCAGGGCCGCATCGCTTCGGGAGAATGAGGGGGCCAGCGGCGAATCGGTCATTATAATGCAGCGGGCTCCAAGTTCCTTGGCTTCGTCGACAGTTTGGGTAATGATGCGTGAATAGCGGGGGAAATGCATGGCCAGCAGCACATCGTCTTCCCCGATAAATGCCAGATGCTCGGTGATCTCCGTTGCCGATGGAATGAGCACCGCATTGCCAAACACAAGATGGAGCTGGTAGTACAGTGAATGAGCGACGGATAATGTCATGCGCCACCCGACAACATAGATTCTGCGCGCGCTGATCAGCATATCGGCTGCTTCGTGAAGCGATGACTCCAGCTCGGGTGTGAAGGTCTGCTGAAGGTTCTGCAGCTCGATCTCGATGGCTTTTTGCATGAAGGAAGAGGGAGGTGCCTCAAGATTCTTCTCCAATCTTCTGAGCGTTCGAAGCGAGAGTTCATCCGCCTTGAGGTCCTTCTTCAGTTCATTAAAGCCGGAGTAGCCTAATACCGAGCAGAGCCGGTGTACTGTCGCGTCACTCACTTCCGCCGCAAGCGCGATGTCCTTGATCGACATGAACACGGCCTTGTACGTGTTTTTGCGCAGCCACGCTGCCGCCTTTTGCAGAGCCGGGCTCATGTTCTCAAACTGCCGATCAATTCTGGCTTTGACATGGTTGTCCGCAGAAAGATTACCGATGCTGGTGGACATGTCCTTCTTCCTCCCGGGCTGGCAAAAGTGTCAGCAGGTCACGGATGCTGTTCACCACATGCGGATGATCTGTTTCTTCGATCCCGATCCGCTCGTAAGGGTTCAGAATGACCGTATCAATCCCGGCCTGCAGCGCGCCGACAGCGTCATCGTAATAATTGTCGCCCACATATAAGATGTTCTCCGGTGGACTGCCGGTCTGCCGCAGCAGTTCGCGGAATATTTCCACGTCCGGTTTCTCGCAGCCGAATTCGTCAGAGATAATGATCGTTTCCAAATAATCCGTCAGCCCCAGCTTTCCGAGGATGGGACGCGCGCTGTGATCCCAATTGGACAGCAGAGCGAGCTGATACGATCTTGCCTGCAATGCCGCCAACACTTCGAACGTCCACGGGAACGGCTTCCAGAATGGCGGGCCTTGCTTGACCGCCGCTTGCTTGATGAAATCACATTGCTCCACCAGGTCGAAAGTCAGCTTTAAGTGGAAATTGACAAGCCCGAGGAACCAAGGGAAATACGCATTCCAGCCGGTAGAGATCACTTTCGGATACTCGCGCATAAACTTCTTGTCAATGAGATGGAAAGCTTGTTCCACTTCACTGACGTTCATATCGATGTTCTTTTCCTTCAAATATTGGTGATAATGCTTTACTCGATCATTGGTAACCAACGTGTAACCCAGGTCAAAAGCGATGATGGTTTTGTTGCTCCAATTCACATGCTCACTCCTTTGGTGGATAGAAAGCTCGGCCAAGCTTTTTCTAATCAAACAACTTGTTGTAATGAGAATTTCAGAAATGGATCATTTGAAATATTTCATTACAAAACCATTGTACCGGCCATATGTAAGGGGAGAGTTAATAGGGGAATAAGCTTTTGTAAAGAATCAGTCGAGGCGGGTTTCTTGTTTACGACGGATTATCAAGCGAAGTACGACAGTTCATCTATGAAGCTTCGTGAGCGAAATTCCAGCTGAGTCATTCCCGAGGGCGGTGCTGATGAATATGAGCGGCTCGGTGGGTTGCTCATCTCGTTTTAAGAAAAAATTTATATTTACCCCCATTTCTTTTTAAATATTGTTCCTTATTCTAAAGTGAATGAAGGGTAAGGAGATAACGGAGTATGAAGAAACGGCTGTATGGGGTTGTTGCGCTTGTAATACTATTAATTCTAAGCTATGGCGTTATTCAGTATAAGGAGAAAACCGATAACGAAAAATTGTCGGAAGAAAACCACCAAGTGCAGGATGGGAACGATAGAACGAACATGCATTCAATTCAGGTAACAAAGGATCAGGTCTACAAAGGAAATTTGGTATTGGTCAATAAGGATCATCCTGTGTCACCGGTGGCTGAAGCGTCCGATGCAGTGAATTTGTCTAAACATCCGGAGCTGATAAACGGCTTCGTACTGCTGGATAATTCGATCCGGTTGACGCCCTTCTTGGTACAAAAATTTTCAACAATGACTAAGGCGGCACAAAAAGACGACGTTAACCGGTTTATGATTACCAGCGGCTATCGGGACAAGAAGAAACAAACTGAGCTATACGAGGAAATGGGCCCTGACTACGCGCTGCCAGGAGGCTACAGCGAGCACAATCTCGGATTGGCGCTGGATATTGGGTCAACGGAAGGGAAGATGGAATACGCCGCCGAAGGCAAGTGGTTGATGGACAACGCCTGGAGATACGGTTTTGTTTTGCGTTACCCGGAGGACAAAACAGCCATCACGGGTATACAGTTTGAACCGTGGCACTTTCGCTATGTCGGTTTGCCACACAGCGCTATTATGTATGAGAACCATTTTGTGCTGGAGGAATACTTGGATTATTTGAGAGAACAGAAGTCCATGACGATCACTGTAAACCGCCAAAAATATACAATTGATTACTATCCTATCATCGAGGATACAACGATCCGGGTGCCGGTGAATCTTCACTATGAGATTTCAGGCAACAATATAGACGGATTAATTGTGACGGTATATTCCGGTGAGGACGATGCCTCAACAAACGAGGACCTGAACAAGGATGCTTCCACAGATGAATCTCCAGCGGACACCGTTCCGGCGGTTGAAAATCCGGCCGATACGGTTCCGGCGGACGAGAAGCCGCAAGTTCAGAAGCCGTCGAGTGCGGCTCCAGAGGACGGGTGAGAAACCGGATACGCCTGTGTCGTGGGAAATCTGATACAATATAGAAATTATTATCTTTATTTGCCTGAGGTGGATGATGAAACCGAGCACCATTTTAATAGCGGACGACGAGCGGGAAATTGCGGACTTGATTGAACTGCATTTAATTAAAGAGGGCTATCGCTGCATCAAAGTTTCTGACGGGCTAGAGGCTGTTCAGGTCATTCGGACGCAGTCGGTCGATTTGGCGATTCTCGATATTATGATGCCCAATCTGGATGGCTACGAAGCGACGGAATTGATCCGGGAGCACCACCATTTGCCTATTATTTTTTTAAGCGCTAAAGCGACCGATCTCGATAAAATTACAGGACTCGTCAGAGGAGCGGACGATTATGTGACCAAACCGTTCAACCCGATGGAACTGGTCGCCCGCGTAAATGCGCAATTGCGACGCGCGACGCAGTTTAATCCATCGGCTTCATCCAACACATCCGTTTTGGAAGCGCGTGGCCTGGTCATCAATCCCGAACAACGAACGGTTTTCCTGTATAATACTCCCATTGAACTGACCCCTAAAGAGTTTGATATATTGTACCTGTTGGCGAGCCACCCCAAGAAGGTCTTCAGCTCTGAAAATATTTTTGAACATGTATGGGGAGAGACCTATTACGAAGGCGGTAACACAGTTATGGTGCATATACGAACATTGCGGAAGAAGCTCAAGGAAGACAGGCATAAAAACCAATGGATCAAGACGGTCTGGGGAGTGGGATATACGTTCAATGGCGAATAAGATCCGAAGTTTCCGGTTTAAAATGATTCAGCTATTTGTCTTAAGCTTACTTTGCTCCGGTACGATCACCTTTCTGATTTATAAGGTTCTCCAGTTCTATTATCACACAACGAGGTTTGAAGATCCGTTGACGAAATTCCGTTACTTCATGAGAGAAGTCGGGGACCTCAACGTTTTTTTGATTATTTTTATACCCCTCTCATTTTATTTCTTCTTTCTCCTTACGAAACGGTATTCGCTTTATTTTCAGGAGATATCACGAGGGATCAACCTGTTGGCCAACGGCGATTTCAACAGTAAAATAAACATTCGTCCGAGTTCGAAGACATTGCACGTGATATTAATCTGGCAAGTGAAAAGTTGCAGCAAGCGCTGGAGAGGGGGGACTTTGCGGAGAACAGCAAAGAACAATTGGTGTTGAATTTGGCACATGATTTGCGCACGCCACTTACTTCCGTTTTGGGCTACCTGGACTTCATTCTTCAGGGAGAAAAGCTGACACCGGAACAAATCAAGCACTATACGGGCATTGCTTTTTCCAAGTCGCAACGGCTGGAGAAGTTAGTGGACGAGCTGTTTGAAATCGCCCGCATGAATTACGGCAAGCTGAAGATGGACAAACAACCCATCGATCTTAGCGAGCTGCTCATCCAATTAAATGAAGAGCTATACCCTGCATTAGAAAAAAACAGCTTGACTACCCGATTGCATGTGGCTCCGCATGTGATGATTTGGGGAGACGGAGAGTTGTTGGCGCGCGTATTTGAGAATCTTCTGACGAACGCGATCCGCTATGGCAAAGACGGCCGATATATCGATATTCAATGCCGTCCGGATTCGGAAAATGCAGTAGTCCAGGTGATCAATTATGGTCACAGCATTCCCCCGGAAGAGCTTCCGTATATCTTCGATATGTTTTACACGGGCGATAAAGCGCGGACGCAACGGGAGGGCAGCTCAGGCATCGGCCTGTTCATTGTGAAGAATATTGTAGAGCAGCATCAAG
Organism: Paenibacillus campinasensis; assembly: GCF_002272015.1. Lineage (GTDB taxonomy): Bacteria > Bacillota > Bacilli > Paenibacillales > Paenibacillaceae > Paenibacillus_AQ > Paenibacillus_AQ campinasensis. The sequence goes on from NZ_NPBY01000027.1 coordinate 34,162, forward strand.
GCGCGATCTCGGCTCAAAGCGACTCCATTCGTACGCTCTTTGAAGTCCATCTCCCGCAATTCTTACCTTCAGAATCTGGTTAACTAGAATATCCATCATTTAATAAAAACTTTATTTTTACCCCACTTATTCTTTAAACAGTCTTCGCCATTCTAGAGATATGGATAGATGGAGGAAACTGAGAATGAATAAGTGGGTTTTTGCGCTTGTTGGCGCTGTCACGAAGATCATGAACTGGATGCGCAAGGATGCACCAGTTGCATGGTTATTTCTTGCACCGAGCGCGGTCGGATTCGCACTGTTCTACCTGATTCCGTTTGTTATGGGAGTGTTCTATTCCTTTGCGGACAGCTCGTTAGATCGCCATTTTACGGGATGGGACAATTACCGCGAATTGTTTGCCAGCGGCTCCTTCCGTAAGGCGGCATTCAATACGCTTTATTTCAGCGCGGTGAGTGTTCCGCTTAATCTCGTACTATCGTTAGGTCTGGCATGGATGCTGAATTCGAACCTATATCTGCGAAAATGGTTGCGGACCGCCTATGTTCTGCCGCTTGTCGTTCCCGTCGCCTCGATTGTGTTCATCTGGCAGATGCTGTTTGATTGGAACGGATCTGTGAACGCATGGATGAGTGGCTTCGGAATGCACCGCGTGGACTGGATGAAGACCGAGGCAGCCCGGTACGTCATCATTGTTGTGTATTTATGGAAGAACATCGGCTATAACGTCATTTTATTTTTGGCAGGGTTGCAGCTAATACCGAAGGATTACTATGAAACCGCCCAAATGGAAGGAGCGGGGCGTTTGCGACAGTTCCGCAGCATAACCCTTGTCTATCTCACACCGACGATGTTCTTTGTTGTCATCCTGTCGATCATGAACTCGTTCTAAGTATTTCGGGAAACGTATTTGATCGCGGGTGATTATCCGCATGACAGTATCTACATGATGCAGCATTATATGAACAACATGTTCACGTCATTGGATATTCAGAAGCTGACTGCCGCCGCGACGATCATGGCCAGTTGTATTCTTCTGATCGTCATGGGATTGTTTGCGCTTGAACGCCGATATCGGCAGTTCATGGAATAGAGGTGGAGTCATTGAACATTGTTTTTAGGTATTGCAAAAAAATCGGACTTACGGTCCTCATGGTCACAGTTGCGGTTCTATTCTTATTTCCGATTGTAATTACGTTCATCAATTCGTTCATGACAGCACAGGAGATCGCAATAAATTATGGGCCCATCGGGCAGATGAATGAACCGGCATCAAGGGATAAAAATGCTTTTGCGAATCTAAAATTGCTGCCGGACCAAGTAACCATGGAGCAGTATGGGAAAGTCCTGATAGGCAGCCCGAGATATCTGAAGATGTTCTGGAATTCGGTATTTTTAGTGGTACCGATCATTGCAGGACAAATCCTGGTAGCGGCGCTTGCCGCTTATGCATTCTCCAAACTGAGGTTCCCCGGTCGGGACCAGTGGTTTCTTGTCTATGTCATAACGATGCTCATGCCGTTTCAGGTGACACTCGTACCGAACTACATTATGGCGGACAAGTTGGGATTGTTGCATAGTGCCAGTGCCATTATATGGCCCGGCATTTTCTCAGCTTTCGGTGTATTTATGCTGCGGCAATTCATGCTGCATATTCCGTATGCCTACATCGAAGCGGCGAAGATTGACGGAGCAGGCCATTTGCGGATTTTCTTCACCATCATCGTCCCCATGGTGAAATCGGGTTTGGCCTCGCTTGTTGTTCTCTTATTTGTCGATTATTGGAACATGGTGGAGCAGCCTCTCATTTTTTTGGACGATCCATTCAGACAGCCGCTATCCGTGTATTTATCGAGAATCAATGATGAACCGGGGATTGCCTTCGCCGCGTCCGTGCTCTACATGACTCCGATGGTGCTGTTATTTTTGTATGCGGAAACTTATTTCATTAAAGGTGTTCAATTGTCCGGCATCAAGGGCTGATTTAAATGAGAAAGTGATTAGGAGGAGAACGAGCGGATATGGAGTTCGTAAACAGGCAGGATGATCGAAATCGCAAACGAATGATTCAAATCGTGTCCATGATCTTTATGGGAGTGCTCGTATTCCTTACGTTTTTCAGCAACACACTCCAATCCTTGACTTTGCCGAAAGTGAGAACGGAGGCGCTGGCAAACGGGAGTCTTATGTTTACGGTCGAGGGCAGTGGCATGTTGCAGCCGATCACCGAAGAGCGTTTAACGAATCCCGCCGGCTGGAGCGTTCGAAAGATTGTGGTCAATGAAGGAGACCTCGTGAAAAAGGGACAAAGGCTTATTGAGTACGACAGCAAAGCCGCCCAACGAGAATTGGATAATGAAATCGTCAACTTGAAGAAGATGAATATAGAGCTGGAAAATCTACATGATCAGTTCATTCAATCGACATGGGAAGAGGATGAGCTTGGCATTCGCAGCACAGAACGGGCAATTGAATCGCTTAAGCTTGATCTGGAAATGCAGGAACGAAAAATCAACCAGATGAGAGACGATTTGAGAAGCGGACAAGAACTGACCGCACCGTTCGACGGCATCGTAACACAATTGAATGCCATCGAAGGAATGGCATCATCGGGAGAAGCGGATGTTGTGATCACTAATAACAGTCAGGGCTATAGGTTGGATATTCCCGCCGACTCCGCGCTGTTGAATCAATTGGGAATCATGGTCGGAGCGAAGGCAGAGGTTGAAATACACACCGTTCAGGAACAACAGCGCCGCATCATCGAGGGTACGATTACCGAGATGAAGGACGCTGAGCCGAGAATAGAGAGCACATCCGAGTTCGGAGAAGTAGCGGACTTGACCCGAACGGTTCCTCGGACGCTGCTTCGGATCAAGGTCATCGATCCTGAACTGAAAGGGGGTGAGCAAGCATGGATCAACATCGAGAAACGCTCCCGCCTGGAAGGACTGGTCGTTTCGGGCGAGGCCATTCATCGGGATCGTGACGGGCTGTTTATATATACAATCGACGAGCAGAGAGGTCCATTGGGAAATGAGTTTGTTGCCCGCAAAGTGCATGTTCAGTCTACTGAAAGGAATGACAATCTAACGGTGATTCAATCCGATCGTCTCTATGAGGGCGATCTTGTGATACTGGAAAGCAGTGAGCCTTTGCAGGATGGAAACCGAGTTCGCCTGCAATAAGGCAGTAACGATCCGAAAATGACAGGAGGAATTCATTCGATGAAGAAGCGGCTATATATAATCACTACCATAATGTTAATTGTGCTGATGACAGCATGCAGTTCCGGAGGCGGCGAACAAGCGGAAAGCCCGGAGCGCCCCGTGAATCAGGAGGGAAAGACCGTCGTTACTTTATCTGTGCAGCAGGCCAGCCCCCTATACGAGACAGCAGAAAAAAAGTTCGAGGAGAAGTATCCGGACATCGATTTGCAAATTAAGGTTATAGAAGATTATGAGCAATACCAGAAGACAACAAGTACAGAAATACTATCGGGCAAGGGTCCGGATATTTTTGAAACAAACGGTTTGCCTGTTAAAGATTATGTGAATAAGAACCTTCTCCTGAATATGGATGGTTTCATAGAGCAGGACAAAACGCTAAACAAAAGCGAGTGGCAAATAAACATTATGGATGCCATTAAGTCAGATGATGGTCTGTACGCCATGCCTTTCGGATTTAGACTGCGAGCGTTTGTAGGTGATGGAGATATTCTTGAGATGACAAGTATCGACGATAAGCATTGGACTTGGAAGGAGTTTGAGGAGATATCGAAGGAGCTGGGGGCGAACGGTGCAGAACGTCGGTATGCCATGGCGAATGAAGCGCCTGATTTCCGCATGCAAGAATTGATGGTGGACAGGTATGCCGAGTTTGTGGATACCGAAGGGAAAACGGCCATATTCGACTCACCGTTATTCCTGGATGCGATGAAACAAATTAAAGAGATGTATGATCATAAGGTCATGACTTCCGAATCGGCGGATGTAGGCAAGCAAATGTTCTATTCGACGGTTTTGGGATCACCAGCAGACTTTATCAATGATCTGCATGCATACTTCCCCAATCCGAGGTTACTGCAAAAACCGGAACAAACCGGCGGAACAAGAATTGTTCTCTCATCCCAGTTCGCCATTCAAGCCAATTCGCAAGTGAAGGAAGAGGCCTGGAAGTTTATTTCATTCATGCTATCCGAAGAAGGGCAGTCTCTTCAAGAACGGCAAGGGTTTTCACTGCTGAAATCCGTGAACGAGAAACAGCTTAATGACATTCAAGAACAAGTGAAAAGCGGAACGTATAAGACACCCGACGGGAAAACACCTAAAGTATCGGATGATGAATTTGTAAGGTTCAAGGAGTTCATTGATGCAGCGGATAATTACTCGGAAGCGGATGGTCGGGTGATTTCTATCGTAGGAGAAGAATCGATGGCCTATTTTAGCGGAAACAAAACGGCTGAAGAAGTAGCAAAGCTGATCCAGAACAAAGTGACAATTTATTTAAACGAGTAAAAAGCCGTTTGATTGTTTCGTAGATAATCGCGTGCTTGTGAACGACAACTAGCTTGCTGATGATTCAGCAGGCTAGTTGTCGTTACTCGTTCAGTTGCTCCAGGGCGGTAACGTCACAGGGCTAATTAAATGCTTGGTCTGGGGTCCAAAGCCATCCCCGCCTTAGGTCTAGGATCAAAAACCGTCCCCGGTCCGTTTTGATTCAATGCGGATTTACCTAAAATAGAGTCATAAGGTGAAACACGATAATGAATTCGGAAGGTGGTGAACATATGAGGCAAACGAAAGGGAACGGGCTGAGCATACTTTTGATAGGAATTGGAGTGTTGATTCTTCTCGGCGTATTCGGTCCGCTGCTTGGATGGCTGTTCAGTCTTCTGGTACCGGTGATGATGATCGCACTCGGGTATTACGGCATCCGCCGCGGCAACAATTTTATTGGATGGATCATCCTGATCATCGGTGTGATCTGGCTGATGGGTAAACTTTCCTGGGTGATCGGCCCGATATTCGGTATACTTTTGATCCTCTACGGAATTTCGAGATTGAGAAACGGAAGAACGCGTTACTGAACGCATGACATAACGACAGCCTCCAGCTGCGAAAGCGCGGAGTAATTTGTAAGAAGAGGAGGGCCAATCCAATATGAGCGTTTTTCGCCGTATTCGAGACATAACGGTAGCAACATTGAACGAAAAGCTAGAGCAGAGTCAGGACCCGGTTCGCTTGATCGACCAGTTCCTGCACACGACAAGAGAAGACATTACCGAAGCCGAAAAGCTGGTTCGCCAGTGCGAGACACATGCCCGTCAGCTGAAGCAGCAGGTGGATCAAGCGGAGACGATGAAGTACAAGCGGGAGGAGCAAGCGCTGCTTGCACTGAAGGCGGGCGAGGAGCACCTGGCTAAGCTGGCGCTGCAAGAGAAGCTCATCTATGAAGAGAAAATCGAGCAGTATCAGGGCCTCCTGGACGCAAGCCTGGAATCCTTGAGAGAGATTGAGGAGCAGCTCGGCGAGCTTCGGATGGAGTACCAGACGGTGTACAGCAAACGTCAATATTATGTAGCCCGGATGGAGACGCTTCGACTCCAGCAGAAGATGAACGAACGTACTGGAGCGTATGGTGGCGGGCACGATGTGCCGAAGATGTTCAATCGGCTGGAGGACCGCATTACCGATTGGGAGCTTGAAGCCAAGAGCCTGCGGGATGTGCGCCGGATGGGATCGGAATATTTGGATCAGGCAGCTCACTCTGTCTCCTCGACGCTTGAGAAGGAGCTTGCCCGGTTGAAGCAAAAGCTGGATAACAGCGGAAAGGAGTAAGCATGAGCAGATTGTACCGTTCCACCCGAGATAAAATGTTCACCGGGTTGATCGGCGGGCTGTCCGATTACTTCGGTGTAGAATCAACACTACTACGTTTCATATTCGTCATCAGTATCTTCTTCACAGGCGGTACAACGTTACTGATCTACCTGATTGCATCGCTGGTCGTTCCGAAGGAACCGTACTACCGCGACCCATATGGTGGTCCCGGCGGTTATGATGGCGGGTACCGCTATAATGACGGGTCGCGCGGCGACCGCTACAGAGACTATCGTGACAGTTATGATCGCGACCGTCCTCGGGGCAACCGCGGCGGATACGGTCCGAGATATGATCGTCCTGAACGTGATGCCCGCTACGATGACAGTTACGACGCGAGAGGCGGCAGAGCCCAGTCGGATGACTCCGATCTGGACGCTATGATGAAAGATATCGAGAAGAAGGCTTTGCAGAAGGAAATTGAGGAACTTAAGAAAAAACTTTCGAACTATGAGAAGGGAGATAAATAACAATGGGAGTATTTAAAAGAATTAAAGACATGACGAAGGCGTCTGTAAATGATCTGCTGGATAAAGTAGAAGATCCGATTGTAATGCTGAATCAGTATCTGCGCGACATGGAGGCAGAGATTCACGAGGCTGAGGTTACGGTTGCGAAGCAAATGGCGAATGAGCGCCGGATGAAGCATCGTGTGGACGAAGCGGTAAAAATGGCAGGGCAGCGCGAAGCCCAGGCTGAGCTGGCACTGAAGAACGGTCAGGAGGAAGTGGCGCGCAAGCTGCTGGAAGAGAAAATATACTTCGATCAAAAAGTAACCGAGTATGTGGAGCTGCACATGCAGGCCGAAAGCCAAGCCAAAGAGCTGGTGGACCAGCTGCATCAAATGAAGGATGAGTTCTATAAAATGCGCAACAAGCGCAATGAGCTTGTCGCTCGTGCCCAAATGGCCAAAGCGAAGAAGCAGATGTCCCAGATCAGCAGTCTGCACACAATCGAAAGCGGCAGCGCTTCGATGGGCTTCCACCGTATGGAAGAGAAGATTATGGAGATGGAAGCCGAGGCGGATGTGCTTCGGGCTCCGTACCGCCCAACAGGCGCTTCCTCCTACACTAGCCCTGTAGATGCTGAAAAGCAGCTGAAAGTTGAAGAACAGCTTCAGGCACTGAAGAACAAAATGAATGACAGCTCCAAACCGGAGTAAGCATTATTTCACCCTTACAAGTGCCGATCTTATTCGAAAATCTAGATTCATGTGATATGCTATAGCAATGGGATATGCTAAGGATGTTCCAAGCAAAGCCATACGGTGGGCCCAAGGCCCGCTTTATGGCTTTTGCAAGCTTATCATCATGATCCTTGAGGAGGTGCGACATGGATAGAAACCGCTGGATTGCCGTTGGATTAATCTTCCTGGGCTTCATCATGCTGTTTGGCCAATGGTTTGGTTTCTTTACGATTGTCGCCCTTTTATTAATCTTTGCTGGCGTGCTGCAAATTCGGGACGGTCAGGTGAAGAAGGGATATATTCTGCTTGCGGTCGGGGCCATTATGGTGATGCTTGAGCACCTGATGCTTATCATTGGGATCGGTCTTGTATCGCTCGGGATATTTTATCGGAAGTCCCGCAAGGCGCATACGACGGATGGTTATATTCAGAAACAGAACTTCATGTCCAATTTTGATTGGGACCGGGCCCCGTGGGTGATGCGGAGCCATAGCATATGGCATGTGCTCGGCGAAGCCGACGTTGATCTGACGCTTGCCTTGCCCGAGGAGCGGCACACCGTCATGATGTTCTACGGGATGCTTGGCGATATTGATCTTGTCATCCCAGACTATTATGGCGTGGAGATCGAGGGTTTTATTTTGTTCGGTTCGATTGATTTTGACGGACGGAAGGAAACGGGTCTGATGAACCGGGTACGCTGGAAGTCGCCTAATTATGAAGCGTCCGAATATAAAGTGAAATTTATGGTGTCGTACCTGGGCGGAGATTTGACCATTCGCCAGGTATAGAATGAAGGCGCGCCATAGCGGAGAGAATCAGGAGGGTTGCCCGGTGAAATCGGATAAAAAAGCAAATATGGTTACCCGAAGCATGCGAGAAGGAACCCTTCTGGGTCTTGGCGTTATGCTGGTGGTGCTGTATTTGCTCTATACATATGGATATCTTCAGCCGTTTGAATCGTGGGGAAGACGGATCGAAGCGGTGATTACGCTGGTGCTGCTGCCGCTCGGGCTGGGAGCGGTGTACGGTTTTTTTCAAGGCTATCGGGTGAAGCAAAGACTCGACCTCGTGAGAGAAACTCTGGTAAGCTGGGAGAAGGGGAGTCTGACCGATGTCATGCCTGATATTGGGGAAGACGAGGTCGGCCGCCTCGGGGAGCAGCTGGTCCGGATCAGCAAGCGATGGGAGGATCAGGTGTCTACGCTGCAGCGGCTGTCCACGAACAATGCGCAGCTTGCCGAGCAGGCGCGGATTTCGGCTATCGTGGAAGAGCGTCAGCGGCTGGCGCGCGAGCTCCATGATGCGGTGTCTCAACAGCTGTTTGCGATTTCGATGACCGCAACGGCTGTTGGACGGACGCTGGAGAAGGATTTTGACAAAGCCCAGAGACAGGTGGCATTGATTGAGGAGATGGCCGCTGTGGCCCAGTCGGAGATGCGAGCGCTGCTGCTTCATCTGCGTCCCGTGTACCTGGAAGGCAAGGCGCTTGAACAAGGGCTGCGGGAGCTGATCAAGGAGCTGCGGATCAAGGTGCCGATGGAGATTACATTTGAGATGGATGAAGGCATTCAGCTGGTCAAAGGGATCGAGAACCATCTGTTCCGGATAGTCCAGGAGGCGATGTCCAACACGCTTCGGCATGCCAAAGCGGAGAAGATGGACATTCGCATCCACCGCAAGAACAATACGGTTCGTGTCATGCTGCGGGATGACGGAGTCGGGTTCGAAATGGATGAGAAGAAGCAAACGTCCTACGGCCTTTCAACGATGCAGGAAAGGGTGGCGGAGCTGGGAGGCTCGATGCAGATCATCACGGCGCCTGGCAAAGGGACACGAATTGAAATTACAGTACCACTAATGAACGAAGAACGTAAACGGGGTGAAACAAATGGAAGTGGAGACACCGATTAAGGTCCTCCTTGTGGATGATCATGAGATGGTTCGCATCGGATTGGCTGCCGTGCTCGGAACAGAGGACGGGATTGAGGTTGTCGGGGAAGCGGGCAGCGGCGAAGAAGGCATCCGTCTGGCCAAGGAATATAACCCGGATGTGGTGCTGATGGACCTGGTGATGGACGGCATGGACGGGATCGAGACGACCCGGCAGCTGATGAAGCTGTTTCCGGAGCTGAAGGTGATTGTGCTGACGAGTTATCTGGATGATGAGAAGATGTACCCGGTCATTGAAGCAGGAGCTTTCAGTTATCTGCTGAAAACATCCCGGGCTTCCGAGGTGGCCGATGCGATACGGGCTGCGGCTCGCGGGCAATCGGTGCTGGAATCGCAGGTGGCTTCGAAGATGATGAATCGTTTCCGTCATCCGAAGACAGAGTCGGCTGCGCATCATGATCTTACCGAACGGGAGATGGAAGTGCTGCGTCTGCTGGCGCAAGGAAAATCGAATCAGGATATTGCCGATGAGCTGGTGATTGGCATCAAGACGGTCAAATTTCATGTGACCAATATATTAGGCAAGCTGGGTGTGGAGGATCGGACACAGGCAGCGATTTATGCCTACAAGAACGGACTGGCAGAGTAATAAGGCCGGTTCTTTTTTATGTAGAAGAAGAGTTAGGCTTGTTTTATTTTGGACGGGGGAAGGTATAAAGCGAATGTCCTTTGGCTAACCTTTTACTAGATTGATAGATTGTAAGAGGGGCGGGGCCAAGCATGAGACAATTCGGAATGAAGTTGTGGAGTCTGGCAATGATTATATCTTTGTTAAGCGGTATCGTCGTCGTTCTGTCGGGATGTGGCGTTATATCGGGTTCGGAGGCCGGGCAGCGCTTGGAACGCGACAAGGCTGACGCGGCTGATCAGCTGCGCATGCTTATCGACCTTGGCGCTCGGCAGATGGAAGCAGGCGGGACGATCACTGTCAAATTGCAAGGAGAACTGATAAATCATGCATCATTCGTACAAGCTAGGGAAGCGGCCCAGCAGCTCGCTTCGGCCATCGGATTGACCGAGGTCCGGGAAGACCAGCTTCATGGCAATGACGTGTATCATGCGGAAGGGGTTATCGGCGGGATCCAGACTGCTCTGAACTGGGCAGTAACGCCGGATGGCAACAGCTATGTGAGGGTGATGCTGACTGAGGAACGGCCGGATAAAGTGGAATGGTTGACCGCGCTGCAGCAGCAAGTACAGACGGAGATGGCGGCGCTTGGCATCAAGGCTGACTGGAATGCATCGATGCAGGGGTATGCCGGGCAGACTGCGGCGGTTCATGAGACAATCGCTCAGGTTGAACGCGAGCTGTCTCCGATGCTTCATTTTCAGCAGGTAGAGAATTATGAAGATGTAACGACAATAAGCCGGTCCTATAACGTTCCCGACCTCCCGCTTCATGTCATGAGCGGACGGCAGCCGATCCAGATGCAGATTGCGGTCCATGAAGATTCCATAAATAAATGGAATAGAATCACGATCGGATTTCCCGTCATTACCGTTGAGTATTGAAAGTGTATTTCTGAAACAACAATGAAAAATCGGGCTGGCAATAGCATCCTTGAAATGAATATGCTAAAATGTCATCACATTGAGTTTGTGTTTACAATGGAGCATATACAATATTACATAGAAAGAATGAGGAGCCATGGCTGAAAATCAAAATCTAGAACCTTTGAAAGCACCGGGAACGGTATTTTTCATCTTTGGAGCAACCGGAGATTTGGCAAGACGCAAGCTGTTTCCGGCGATCTACAGTCTTTATCGCGAAGGCAAGCTGAGCGAAGATTTTGCGGTGATCGGCGTGGCAAGACGTTCACGGACGCAAGAGGAATTCCGGGAGGACGTGTATCAGTCCATTCAGGAGTTTTGCCGATATAAGCCGGAGCAAGCGCCGGAGTGGGGCGAATTTGCAGCGCATTTTGAATATAAATCATTGGATATTAACGACATCGACGGCTTCCGGGAACTGCGCGAGCAGACTGAGCAGCTGGAGACGAAGTTTAACATTCCGGGCAATCGCCTGTTCTATCTGGCGCTGGCACCGGAGCTGTTCGGCAGCGTATCGTTCAATCTGATGAAGGGCGGCATGCTCGAAGGCGCAGGCTGGAACCGGCTGGTGATCGAGAAGCCGTTCGGATACGATCTGGAATCGGCAGCGAAGCTGAACGAGGAAATCCGGAAGGTATTTAAGGAAGAGGAGATTTACCGGATCGACCACTATCTTGGCAAAGAGATGGTTCAGAACATCGAGGTCATCCGCTTCGCCAACGCCTTCTTCGAGCCGCTCTGGAACAACAAGCATATCGCCAATGTTCAGATTACGCTCGGTGAGACGGTCGGGGTTGAGGAGCGCGGCGGATACTATGATCATGCGGGGGCGCTGCGTGACATGGGGCAGAACCATATGCTGCAGCTGCTGACGATGATTGCGATGGAGCCGCCTAGCCGCCTGCTGGCCGAGGATATTCGCGACGAGAAGGTGAAGGTGCTTCGCTCCTTGCGTCCGTATGCCACAAGTGAGGAAGTGCGGAACAATGTTGTTCGCGGCCAGTATACGAAGGGATCGGCGGACGGCAAGGAGCTGCCTGCTTATCGTGAAGAAGACAAGGTTCATCCGGAATCGCTGACGGAAACCTATTTTGCAGCCCGGGTATTCGTGGACAATTTCCGCTGGGCCGGCGTTCCATTCTATATTCGTACAGGCAAGCGCCTTCCGGTGAAAACGACCGAGGTTGTCGTTGAGTTCAAACGGATGCCGACCAATGTCTACCTGGGTCAGAAGCATTCGCTGGAGCCGAACCTGCTCGTGATTCGCGTCAATCCGATGGAAGGCATCTACGTGAAGATCAATGCGAAGAAGCCAGGGTCGGAATCGGAGATTGCGCCGGTGGCGATGGATTTCTGCCAAAGCTGCATCGTTGGCATCAACTCGCCGGAGGCGTATGAGCGCCTGCTGCATGATGCTGCGCGCGGAGATTCCACTTATTTCACCCGCTGGGATGAAGTCGCTTCGGCTTGGGCTTTTGTCGACCGGATTGCGAATGCGTGGAAGGAAGAGCAAGGGGATCTGGAGATGTATCCGGCAGGATCGTGGGGGCCGGCGAAGGCCGACGAGCTGCTGCAGGAAGACGGATTCCACTGGTGGCCGGTTAACGGGCAAAAAGAAGATAACGTGGTGTGGCTGAAAGGGCAGTAAACATGTCCCGGGCAGGCCGCTGAAATCATCCTCATGCGTGTTACGTATGGGGATGATTTGCGTATGAATTGTGGTACAATGATATACGTGACTTTAGTGCGAAGGGATATGTGAAATGAGTAAAATAGATGAGCTCCAGCAGGAAGTGGATAAGCGCAGAACGTTTGCGATTATCTCTCACCCGGATGCGGGGAAAACGACGCTGACCGAGAAGCTGCTTCTGTTCGGCGGCGCGATCCGTCTGGCGGGCACGGTCAAGGCCCGGAAAGCAAGCAAGCATGCGACAAGTGACTGGATGGAAATCGAGAAGCAGCGGGGGATTTCCGTAACCTCCTCTGTCATGCAATTTGATTATATGGGACATCGGGTGAACATTCTGGATACCCCGGGTCACCAGGATTTTAGTGAAGACACCTACCGTACGTTAACTGCCGCAGACAGCGCGGTCATGCTTATCGATGTCGCCAAGGGCGTCGAGGCCCAGACGATCAAGCTGTTCCAGGTTTGCGCCAAGCGGGGCATTCCGATCTTTACATTCATCAACAAGCTGGACCGGGAGGGACAGAGTCCGTTTGACCTGATGGAGGAGATCGAGCAGGTGCTCGGCATCCGCTCGGTGCCGATGAACTGGCCGATCGGTTCAGGGCGGGATCTGTGCGGCGTCTATGACCGCATGAAGAATCAGGTGGAGCTGTTCCAGGGGGACGATCATTCCACGATTAAAGTGCAGAAGGTAGACGGCTACACCGATCCGGTGATCCGCGAGATGGCCGGCGAATATTTGCATGAGCAATTGTGCCAGGACCTGGAGCTGCTGGACGTGGCCGGTGATCCGTTTGATTATGACAAAGTGCTGCAAGGGCAGCTGACGCCCGTCTTCTTCGGCAGTGCGATCAACAACTTCGGCGTCCAGACGTTCCTGGAGAACTTCCTGCAGCTGGCACCTAAGCCGGAGCCGCGCAAGAGCACGGAAGGGCTGATCGAGCCGACCGACGAGAAATTCTCGGGGTATGTATTCAAAATTCAGGCCAATATGAACCCGGCCCACCGCGACCGGATCGCTTTCCTGCGCATCGTGTCCGGGAAGTTCGAACGCGGCATGAGCGTAAAGCATGTGCGGGCCGGCAAGGAGATCAAGCTGTCGCAGCCGCAGCAATTTTTGGCACAGGATAGGGATATTGTCCAGGAAGCCTATCCTGGCGATATTATCGGGCTGTTCGACCCGGGCATCTTCCGCATCGGAGATTCGCTCAGCCAAGGCCGTGAAGTGGTGTTTGACGAGCTTCCGACATTCTCGCCGGAGCTGTTCGCCAAAGTCACGGTGAAAAATGCGCTCAAGCATAAGCAGTATCAGAAGGGGATCGACCAGCTTACCGAGGAAGGGACGATTCAGGTGTTCCGCACCACAAGCTTTGACGAGACGATCCTCGGCGTGGTCGGCCAGCTCCAGTTCGAGGTGTTCGAATATCGGATGAAGGGCGAGTATGGGGTAGACGTTCAGCTGCAGCGGATGCCGTACCAGTTCGCCCGCTGGATCGTGGACGAGAATCTGGACCCGTCCAAATTCCGAATTAACTCCACCTTGGTGAAGGACAAGAAGGACAACTATGTCGTTCTGTTTGAAAATGAATATGCGATGAGAACGGCGATGGAGAAAAATCCGACCGCCCAGTTCCTTGAGATGGCTCCGTAAAATCGCTTATTAGGCGATGGAGACAACAATCCCCCAGGCAAGACCGCCGGGGGATTGTCCTTTTTCATTCGTTGCCGGCACCGTTCACAAGCTGTCCCGGCGTGGTATTCTGCAAATGATGATGGATGGTATCAACAAGCTGATCCTGCTGGCTGGCATCCATATCCTTCCACATCATCTCAAACATAACACCGAGTCCCGGCAGCGCAGCTTCCGGCCCGTCAACGGAACCCTCGATCATGGAGCGAAGCTGGTCTTTGTCCTGGTCATGGACTTTGTGAATGACGGCCTGCCTTAGATCTAACAATATGGACATCGAAATGCTCCTCCTTGTTATTCAGGGTCAATGTGTAATGTACCCGCTTGACCCGAGTTACATACAAGGAACAAAGACAGTGTGATATACTGATCATATAAGGAAAGCTCAGGTTCGTGGGAGGATATTGACATGGCGAAGAAGCAGTATGCGGTCATTGGCATGGGCCGTTTCGGCACCAGCGTGGCCAGGGAACTAAGCGTAATGGGATTTGACGTGCTTGCGGTGGATTCAAGCGAATCGCGAGTACAGGAGATAGCGGGTCTGGTTACCCATGCGGTATCCGCAGACTCCACGGACGAAGAGGCGCTGCGGGCGCTTGGCATCCGGAACTTCGACGTCGTGGTTGTGGCGATTGGCGAGGATATTCAAGCCAGCATTCTGACCACGCTGATCCTGAAGGATCTCGGCGTGCCGGTTATTATTGTAAAAGCAAGAAATGAACTGCACGGGAAGGTACTTGCCAAAATCGGTGCAGACAAAGTGATATTCCCTGAACGGGACATGGGGATGCGGGTGGCCCACCATCTTGTATCGCCGAATATTCTGGACTATATCGAACTGTCGGATGACTACAGCATTATGGAAATGAAGGCCTCGGGCAATATGATTGGCCATAACCTGAGGGAATTGGATATCCGGGCACGCTTTGGCTGCAACGTCATGGCGATCCGCGAAGGAGAGGATATGAACATTTCCCCGCATCCGGACGACCGGATTGAAGATGGAGACATCCTCGTTATCGTCGGTCATAAGAATGATCTGACCAAGCTTGAACTGGCGTATGCCAAATAAAGGAGACGTATGATCAGCTATGGAGATTTTGTCGCCCCAGAACGCTAGAGTCAAAGCGTGGGCACAATTGCAGGAGAAGAAGCATCGCGATAAGCAGCAAAAATATATCATCGAGGGCATTCATCTGGTCCAGGAGGCGCTGCAGGCCGGAGCGGACATCGAATGTGTCACTTATGATGTGGAGAAAGGCATTCCGCATGAGCTTAAGGCTGCCACCGTGGATACGGGACAAGCGATCGAATGGATCGGCGTCTCGCCAGCCGTCATTGCCAAGGTGAGTGACACGCCTTCGCCGCAGCCGACCTTTGCCGTCGTGCGCAAGGAATCCCGCCGCTGGCAGGAGCTGCTTCTTCATGAGGAGGGGCTCGTTGTGGTGCTGGATGGTTTGCAGGACCCGGGCAACGTCGGGACGATTATTCGCAGTGCGGATGCATCCGGAGCAGCGGGGGTGCTGCTCGGCCGGGGCTGTGCGGATTTATACAATCCGAAAACGATCCGCTCCACCATGGGCTCTTTGTTTCACCTGCCGGTTGTGGAGGGGGATCTGTTGACCATTTTGCCTGAAGCCCGGGAGCGCGGAGCAAGAATGGTGACCACATCGCTCGCCGCATCCCGCTCCTGCTATGAATATGATTTTGGGGGCAACTGCTGGATGGTGATCGGAAGCGAAGGCCGCGGCGTATCTCCTGAAGTGGAGGCGCTCGTCGACGATACGATGATCATTCCGATGCCGGGGAAAGCGGAATCGCTTAACGCGGCGATGGCCGCTTCCGTGCTCTTGTTTGAGGCGCTGCGGCAGCGGATGTTATAAACCGCTCATTCCTTCATAACGAGCGGAAAGCGTTCCGATAATGATTAAATCATAGGCTGATGAGAGGACAAGAGAGAGAATGCTGCGCAACAAACTAAAGAGCAACCTTTTTTATCTGGCTGCAGGAATATATTTGGGCATTGCCGTTGTGGCCTTTATACCATGGATTCAGATCGGCGTTAAAATAACGGCGTATACGAGCATCATCGCATTATTGATCACCATTTATGATTCGTCCAAGGTGAGCCTTAGAATAGCGGAAACTGAAGGGGATTTGCGAAAGCAGAAAGTCCGGTATGTTTTTATGCTCGTTATGAAAGCACTCATGATCATCTCGCCAATTGCTCTCTTGTTCTGGATTCAATATGAGAATGATGAGGCCGTCATAGCGAGAATAAGCAATTATGTTACTTTTGCCGCTCTGGGGGTCGTATTCTTTACAAGAGGCATGGAACTAAAGGGATCATCGAAGGACACGCCGAAATGATGGATGACAGGCAGTCTCGGCACCATGCGTTAAAATTGTGAATGCTGGAGGGAGGGCGTATCTTGATCCGGTTTATGTCTGCCATATTGTCGGCTATGCTGCTCTCGCTGGGGTTTACTGTGATCAATAGCCCGGATGTGGCTGGCTTGCTGTATTATTACGGCACCTTCCTTAAAGGATTCCTGGTTCTGTTCTTTATATATGTGTTCTTTGCTGTGCCGGTATCTATCTATATCGATGCCTGGGTCATGAAATACGGTGTGATATGGCAAATGTTCGTCTACTTTTTGGCGGGGGCCGGGATGGGGTGTGTTTTTCTCTTGCTGAACGTTGGACGCATTGCTGCCACGGGCATGACGCTCATTGTGCTGTTTGCTCTGGCTGGATGGATCTTTGCGTTGTTTATCCAGTTACTCCGTTTGGCGGTGAGAAGAAGCCGGCCGGCATCGCAAACCTAGGAGATCCGCTCATCCATTAGACAAGGACGGAATATCCCGTGGTTCCATAAGCATTCCACGCTGATGCAGCTATGCACGCGGCATAAAGCCGGTGCTTTCGGGGAATCTACCCGAGAGCGCCGGTTTTTTCATTTAGCTAAGATAGAGGCGATGATTATCTGGATTGACATGAAACCATATGGTGTCATATAATCGAAATGGAAACCGAATGGTTTCATAAAATAAGATACAAAGTGAGGAAGATGTACATGAGTGAGCACATAGATCCGTCCAAGCTGCCTGATATTCGCCACACCTTGGTTTTGAAGGCTTCCATCGATAAGGTATGGAAGGCAGTTGCCACATCCGAAGGCATAGCCTCATGGTTCATGCCGAACACATTTGAGCCGATCGAGGGCTATGAGTTTCAGCTGAATGCAGGACCGTTCGGGATTTCCCCGTGCAAGGTGACGATGATCGACCCACCGAATGGGTTATCGTTCAACTGGGGTAAGGATTGGACGGTCACCTTTGAGCTGGTGCAGCAGGGGGACTACACGCAGTTCACGCTGATTCACGGCGGATGGACAGCAGATCAGCTGACCGAGTTTGGAGAGGCCCACTCGATCGTTCGGGACCGGATGGACAACGGCTGGGGCGGTCTCGTGCAGAAACTGGCCGGGGTTGTGGAGGAGTAATCATGAGTGCAGCCCCTGCCAAGCATGATGTCTTTCAGGCAGTTGCCGATCCGACCCGCCGCAAGCTGCTCAGCCTGCTCGGCGACGGAGAGCGTCCGCTCAAGGATATTACCGGGCATTTTTCAATGACTCGAACGGCCGTCTCCAAGCATTTAAGGATTTTGTCCGAGGCCGGTCTGGTGAAAGAGCGGAGAGTCGGGCGCGAAACAAGGTACAGCCTGGACACGGAGCCTTTGCTGGAGCTGAAGGCGTGGCTATCTTACTTTGACCGCTTCTGGGAGAACAAGCTGTCCATGCTTCGCGCTTATGTGGAATCGGATACGGATGAGTCTTCATAATAAGAGTGAAGAGCCGGGACGAACGAGTGTCCCGGCTCTTCTTTTTTGGCGCCTGTCTGCATACCTTCTATACAGAAAGGAGCTTGCCAAGTCAACACAGACTCCTCATGAATGTAAAGAGGGGGGAACGCTTTGAGAAGAAAAAGATGGGGAACGAGGCGCTTGACCTTTCCGTCCATTTCGTGGCCCAAAGCGCGCCGGGGGTTCAAGGCGCAGCGACGAAGCTTCAGGACACCAAGGCCTTCCTCGCACCAGCCAAGAACCGTCAAGCCCGGCGGCCGGAAAAAATGGGTGCTCCTCGCGGTGTTTCTTATGATTTTCGCGATGTTTGAATTTTTCATGTATATCGAGCGCAATCTGCGCCCGCCCATTATGCATCTGGCGCAAATCCGGGTGAAGCAGATTGCCACGGAGGCCATTAACAAGGCGATCTCCAGCCAGGTCGCCCAAGGCAAGCAATTTGACAATCTAGTCAACTGGAAAACCGATGCCTCTGGAAAAGTCAGCGGCTTTATGCTGAACTATGACGAGCATTTGAAGATTACGTCCTTCACGACGGAAATTGTGCAGCAGACGCTCGATGACATTCACAAGCGGCAGGAGCATATTCCGCTAGGGCAGGTGCTTAAGAGCCCGATCGTCGCCTCCTTCGGCCCGCAAATTCCCGTCAAGATTGAGCCGCAAGGAGCTGTAAAAGTGCAGTTGTCCACGCGCCAGAAGGAAGCGGGCATCAACAACATCCTGGTGGAGGTGTATGTTCGGATCACGACAGAGGTAGCGGTTGTGGTGCCCTTTGATATGGAGGCCCAGACTGTTCAGACCGATATTCCGATCTCGTATCTGCTGATCGTCGGTGATGTGCCGATGTATTACTATGACGGCCAGGGCAGAGCGGTAGGCGAGAACAGCGCCAGTGCGCCAAGCATTGCCCTTCCGCCGCCGACGGTTTCGGAGGAAGAGTCCAGCACCGGGGGGCTGGAAATGTCGCCATCCGGGACGACGCTTGAGCCGCCGCCACATCCGGAGGGGGCGCCGAATAGCGGCGGCATATCCGGAAGCGACGCAGACTCGGCCGGTACACAGACAAACGCGCCCTGATTTCAATCAGGAGCGCGTTTTCTTCTTCGGCCGGCGCATCTCTTCCCGCTCCCACTGCTTCAGCAGCGGATAAGGATCGAAGGACCACTCGGTCAGGCCGGTATCCCGGTAAATGCCATAGTGCAGATGGGGAGGGAACTTCCCCTGGGTGCCGGGCTTGCCGTAGCCGGAGCTGCCGACCCAGCCGATGGTTTGCCCTGGGCGTACGACGTCGCCGAGCTTGATTCCCTTGTCGAAGCCTTGGAGATGGGCGTAATAATGATACTGGTTGTTCAAGTCCCGGATTCCGATTCGCCATCCGCCATACTTGTTCCAGCCTTTGATCTCGATAACGCCATAGCAGGTGCTGCGGACAGGAACGCCGTAATCGGCGAACAGGTCGGTTCCTTCATGTATTCGCCGGCCGCCCCAGCTTCGGCCCATGCCAAAGGTACTTCTGTACGAATAGTCGCTTTTGATCGGGAGCGGGAAGGCATGCTCAAACAGGTCGAGTTTGCCAAAGGTTTCATATAGCTTCGAATATTGCTCGACGCGCTGAACCGCCCGGCTGTTCTGGTAATAAGCCCATAGCCCAATGCTGAAATCCTCTTGGGAATGTCCGTAAGGGCCCAGCTTGGCAGCAATGGAGTATAGCAGATCCAGATCATTGTTCGGGTCCGCGATGCCGTCGCCATTGCCGTCCCGGCCGATGCCGGAGAACACGCGAATGGATGTCGGATTCGTATCCTCCTTGTCAGGATTGAGCGGTCCTGCCCAGCGCGTCGGAGGGACGAAAATGCCGATCAGGCGGTCCGGATGTTTGCGATCCTTCGGATGCACGCGGGTCATGGTGCGCTCATATTGGTCAATGGCAGCCAGACGGAACCACGGGATATGGGTAACGGCTGAGATTTGGTCATATAACGCTTTACGAGCTGCAAAAATTTCTTCGGCCGTCTCCGCCTTAATCTTGGCTGCCATGGGCTCCTCCTTCGATGAAGGAGATGCTTCGGCGGTTTCGGAGCTGCTCAGGCAGCATACTGCCGTCACGGCGGCAATGAAGGCAGCACTCCACCGTTTGCCGGCAGAGCGGCGGTCTCTGAGATTGACGATCCTCAAGGCGTCTTCTCCTCCTTATATTGAATGAAAGGACTGCAATTTGATGGCTATAGGCAGCCAGCGTTTGGCTGAACGCCGGTCCTATGTCGGGGCGATAGATTCTCGCCTACCCAGTAGCGTGCTTCCAAAGGAGAAATTTTATCCATGCCGGACCTAGATCAATCTCATACCGATGTGAAACAGGTAAATCAACCATTTTCATGATATAATATGGAACAGTTGAAGATAGAGGGGGAACCATATCCCTTAATCCATTCGAAAGAAGGTATTTTCTTTGTCCAAAACTAAACAGCCAAAACCTGACTGGATACGAATCAAACTGACGACTGGCGATAATTATAAGGAAATCAAGAACATGATGCGTTCCAAGACGCTACATACCGTGTGCGAGGAGGCACGCTGCCCGAACATTTACGAGTGCTGGGCGAACCGGACGGCAACCTTTATGATTCTGGGCGATATTTGTACCCGTGCTTGCCGCTTCTGTGCGGTGAATACGGGACTGCCGACGGAGCTCGATCTTCAGGAGCCAGAGCGGGTAGCGGAAGCTGCCGAGCAGATGAATTTGCAGCACTGCGTCGTGACGAGTGTGGCGCGCGATGATCTGAAGGACGGAGGGGCGTCGATTTTTGCAGCAACGGTCAAAGCGATTCGCAAACGTCTTCCACTCTGCTCGGTCGAAGTGCTGATTCCGGATTTCATGGGCAGCGAAGATGCGCTGAAGATCGTTATGGATGCCAAGCCGGATATTCTGAATCACAATATCGAGACGGTGGAGAGACTGTCGGATCGGGTCCGCGCCAAAGCGAAATATTCCCGTTCCCTGCAGCTGCTGGCCAATGCCAAGAAAATGCAGCCGGACATCCCAACCAAATCCAGCATCATGCTGGGCGTCGGCGAGCAGTGGGACGAGATTTTGCAGGCGATGGACGATCTTCGCGCAGTAGACTGCGACATCATGACGATCGGACAATATTTGCAGCCATCACCGAAGCATCTGAATGTCGAGAAATACTACACGCCGGAGGAGTTTGCACAGCTGAAGGAAGAGGGCATGAAGCGCGGATTCAGCCATGTCGAGTCCGGGCCGCTTGTCCGCAGCTCCTACCATGCGCATGAACAGGTGAAATCGGCTCAGCGCCAGAAGGAAGAGCCAGTAAGCTCTTAACCTTGGATGAAAGGCAGGGGAACCGTAAGTGATCGTGATCGGCAACAAAAGTTACGAGGTGCTCAAGGACCACCGCAACGGCTGGAACCCCGAGGCTTTCCGGGAGAGATACAGCGAGGTTCTGGATCGTTATGATTACATCGTGGGCGACTGGGGCTACAACCAGCTCCGTTTGAAGGGCTTCTATCGTGACAACCATCCGAAAGCGCCCAAGGACGCGACGTTTTCCAGCGTATCCGATTATATTAACGAGTACTGCAACTTCGGCTGCGCGCATTTCGTGCTGCAGAAGCTGAAGGATGTCAAGGAGCCTAAAGAGGCCAAGGACGTTAAAGACGCCAAAGATTCCAAAGATTCCAAAGATGCGAAGGATGCCGATGCAGCCCGCGAGAGCCGGGGCTCGGCCGAGCCCCGGCCTGAGGGCGAAGCCAAAGGCAAGAAGGAACCGCGCGAGCCGCGTGAAGCCCGGGAATCACGGGAGCGGGAAGGCAAGCGGGAAGCGCGTGCGCACCGGGAATCCAAAGAGAAACGTTCCCACAAGGAAGCTGCCAAGGATGCTTCGAAAGAGGCAGAGACAACGAAAGCATAGAAAAAGCATAGAAAAAGCATAGAGGCCCCCTGCAACCAAGCAGGGGGCCTTATGGTGTATACCTATTCGATTAGCCGAGGAACGCATCCCGCACCCGATTCCAGAACGGAAACGGGCGGTATCTGGCAAAGCTGACCTCTTGTTCGGCAACTTGACAGCGAACAGAGATAAGATCGTCAATCGTAATGTTGATATGGTCCACGGTCAGCAGCAGACGCTGCTCCTTGCGTGAGAAAATGTCGCAATGATGATGCTTCGGCAGCAGCAGCGGGGAGCCTAGCGTACGGAAAATCCGGTTGTTGATCGATGCGATCTCAGCGATTTGGAGCGCTTCAATCGAAGGATGAACCATCGCTCCCCCCACACTTTTGTTATAGGCAGTACTGCCAGAAGGTGTGGATACACATATGCCGTCGCCCCGGAACATTTCAAAGGTCACGTCATTGATGTCGATCTGGGCGACGACTGTGCCGTCAATGCCCTTGAGCGTAAATTCATTTAAGGCGATATAAGAGGACGTTCCGGACTTCTTGTGAATTTCCAGCTGAACCAATGGATATTTAACAATCCGGGGATGCGAGTCGGAACCACGGGCGCCGCTCATGTGGTCGATGAGCTCGTGCAGCTCGTCCGCTTTCCAGTCTGCGTAAAATCCAAGATGCCCGGTGTGAACACCGACAAACGCCAAGTCGGGAATCCGATCTATAAACGTATGAAAAGCATGCAGCATAGTTCCGTCTCCGCCGATGGAGACGACAATTTCAGGCGATTCTGCATCCAGCTCAAATCCCCGCTGTTCCGCAAGCTTGTGAAACTGCTGCGTCAGCTCGACAGACAATGGGTCTCCGCGATCCAGAACATAATATCTCAAGTTGATAGCTCCTTTATAAGGGTATATAACGATGATAACTCAAACCTGAAGGAGAACACAACGCTCACCGGGGAAAATTGCGAAATTTCTGCCGCCACAGGCTGACCCAATGCATCAGTAAAGCAATGCCGAGCAGCATTCCAAACAGCAGGCAGAATGCGGACATCAGGGTAGCATACCCGCCGGAAGCCGAGTAGGCGAAGGATGGCGTAACCGTGCCGGAAGGCTCTGATCCCATCAGCGTGTTCCACAGCAATAGCACAAGGCCGGCAGCGAGTACCCCGTGGATGAATCGCGCCATGGCAAACGGCCAGTATCTGAGCTTGGTAGTGTTCAGAATGCTGACGATCTGGGCATGGACACTGAGGCCTCCCCAGGACAAGATAAACGCAGCGGCAGCTGCCTTATACATAAGCGGGATTGCCGCTGAGGCCTCGCCGGCATAGCGAGCGCCAAGCGTGACCTCAAACAATCCGCCCATCAGCGCCGTCGATAACTCCTCCGGCATGCCCATCACAGCCAGCAGTTCATTCACCCCGCGGGTGAGCAGCGGAATGGCGCCTGCCTGCGTCCACATTTCCAGGAAAACAGAAAAGAATACAACCAGCCCCCCGACGACAATAATAAGCTGGAGGGAGGACTGAATCGCCTGGGCCAGCAAGGTGCCCAGATCCCGCCCGTCACGTGCTCTTGCGGCGTGCATTGCCTGAAGGGCAGCCTTCATGCGGCTTGTCTTCCGTTTATTCTCCGAGCGGGATGTGGTGGCCTCTATTTCCTTACGCCCATGGAATCGCATCAAGAGGCCGACAAGGAGCCCGCTGCCATAATGGGCAAGCGCCAGAATGACGGCCAATTCCGGCTTGTGAAAAAAGCCGACACAGACCGCCCCGATCAGGAAGATCGGGTCTGAAGAAGTGGTGAAGGCCACAAGACGCTCTCCTTCATCCCGGCTCAGCATGTTCTGTTCCCACAGTTTGGCGGTCAGCTTCGCACCGACCGGATAGCCGGATACGTAGCCCATGGCGGCCACAAATCCGCCGCTTCCGGGGATGCGGAACAGCGGCTTCATCAGTGGATCGAGCAGCGTCCCGATCAGATGAACGACACCGAAGCCGAGCAGCACTTCGGATATGACAAAGAAGGGGAAGAGCGAAGGGAACAGCACGTCCCACCAGATCGCCAGTCCTCGCAGCGACGATTCAAGCGCGGCCTCCGGGAAAACAGTCATTAGGGCAACTACGCTTAACAGCGCCCCGGTTATGAGGAGCAAACTCGCGATTTTCTGGGTCATGATTATGATCAACTCCCGGATTCGTTGAAGGTCAGTGTAGGCAACACGTCCATATTGATAAAAATGTATGCCTGAGAGCGGACAAACAGTATAAAAACTTGGGGTAAGCGCTTGCAAAAAAGCTTCCTTTTTAAGAATCTTGTGTTATAATAAAACCACTAATCGTAACGGTTAACGGGATTAAGTGTGGATGGAGTGATGATGATGAGCATAGTCGCGGGTATATTGGTATGCGCCTTCGTTTATGTCATACGTGCTTCTCTCGTCCAGGGTGAAGAGGATTGGCGCAGTTATTAAAGGAGTTCAAGGGGCTAAACTGTCGTTTAGCGCCTTTTTTTGTTGTTTTTTGCTATAATAAGATTGCACATCCAAATTAGATGGGAGAGCATACGACCATGAATCCGAACTTAAGCATTTACGACAATCTGGGCGGAGCTGATGGCATTCGCTCATTGGTTGAGGCTTTTTATCCCAGAGTTCAGAAGAATGCGCTGCTTGCTCCGCTGTTTCCGGAGGATATCGATCCGGTGATGGAGAAGCAGTATATGTTTTTAAGCCAATTTTTTGGAGGGCCGGCCCTGTTCTCGGAAGCTTACGGGCATCCGATGATGCGGGCGAGGCATTTGAAGTTTCCCATCACGCCAAGTCATGCGCAGGAATGGTTGAAATGTATGTCGGCGGCACTTCAGGATATCGGTGTCGATGAAACGCTCCGCGAATTTGTCATTCAGAGACTGTCTGGACCGGCTAATCATTTTGTGAACACACCAGAGTAACGGGTGCTGGATGTGCCTGAATACGTTTTGTGGACGTCAAGAGGAGATGGAGATCCTGTGAAACTAGAGCCCTTGTATTCGATTAACGTAACGTGTGTCCAATGCGGTACCGAGTACGCTACATCCCGCGTCCGGCCCAGCTTCAAGAAGCCGATTCGGACGGATACGGATTTCTGTGCTTATTACAAAGCGGAGAATCCGGATTTCTACGTGGTTAGAGTATGTCCGAAATGCGGGTTTGCCTCAACGGAGCATTCTGTCAATAAGCTGACAGACAAGCAGCGGGAGGACTTCAGATCACAGATCGGAAGCCGCTGGGTAGGGCGTGACTTCAGCGGCAAACGAAGTCTGGAAGATGCCATTGAGGTGTACAAGCTGGCGCTGTTGTGCGCGCAGGTGATCGGGGAGCGGGATCGCCTGATTGCGAGCTTGCTGCATCACATTGCCTGGCTGTATAGATACCAGAACAACACCGCACAGGAGCAGCGTTTTCTCGCCTACTCGCTGGATTCCTATATCCGTGTGTTTGAGTATGAAGGCGTCGGTGCGAACGATGCGCGTCTGCTTTACCTGATCGGGGAGATTAACCGGCGGCTGGGACGTTTCAACGAAGCGGTGCAATGGTTCTCCAGAGTGGTCAGGGATGAGAAGATCATGGATGCAGCCATGATTCGGGCTTCGAGAGAACAATGGCAGCTTATTCGTCAGCAGATGGAAGAGCAGGGCAAGGAAGCCGGTCTCTCGTGATGGCGGCCGGATCGCCCGCAAAGCGAAAGAGGCGTTCCCGGGAAGGGACACGCCTCTTGCTACGCTCCGTGTAACCGCCATAGTCGATTTAACGGAGCTTCTGATCCGTGAGGATATAATCCGGATCGCTGTCCAGAACAGTGACCCGGTTATGACAGCAGGGGAAAACGAGCAGCTTCTTTTTCCCTTCGCGGACGCTGACCAGCTCTTTCGGCTTCATGGGCAGCAGTACATTACGGCTTCCGCAAAACGGGCAGTCTTGTACATATACATCATTCTGAACAATGTCATACGGCCAGGTGTTTGAAAAAGGAATCATCAGTTCTCCTGTTGGGACGGCGGTTGCTCATCCTTGCCCGAAGCAGGGGCATTGTCCGATTTGGCAAGTTCGGCGATCTTTTGCATCAGAATGTGCTGCGGCATATGCATCAGCTGCTCAATCGGCACGCCAAGCTGCTTGGACAACGCAATCGCTGTCTCCGCAGATATTTGCAAAGGTCTCATGGATGTGTACCTCCAGCAGTAATTTGTTGTTATATATAGTTATACACTTTTCCCAAAAGCCACACAAATGCTTACTGCTATCCTATCACATTATTATGAAAGGTGTTGACCCCAAGTATGTCACTTCAACAGACCTGGAATTTGGATTCGGTATTCCCTGGAGGCGCGGACTCGGCTGAGCTGTCCTCTTTTCTGGAGGCTCTTCAGCAGGATATTCAGCAGCTTGATCAAGAGGTTAAGGGGGCGAAGGTTCCTGCAAGCCTGGACGAAGTATCCGCCACTCAGAACATAATTGAGCTGTACGGCAGCTGTTTTGCACGTATCCGTGAGGCGTCTGCGTTTGTAAGCTGTTTGACGGCCCAAAACGTAAATGATAAAAAAGCTTCGCAAATTTCAGGACGCGTGATGTCACTGTCTGCCGTCCTGCAGAGCGTAAAGACACAGTTCGACAATCTGCTTCGCGGCATGAATGATGAGCTGTGGGCAGACTGGATCAAGAGCGAGAAGGTTGCGGAGTATAATTTCGTTCTGAATGAAAGCCGCGATCAGGCGAAGGAGAAAATGAGCCCCGAGCTGGAGAGTCTTGCCCTGGCACTGGGGGTTGATGGCTATCATGGATGGTCCGACATGTACGATACGATCGTCAGCAAAATCAAAATTCCTTATGAGGAAAATGGAAAGACCGAGATGCTGTCGGCCGGACAAGCGTTCAACAAGCTGCATGATCCTCGGCGTGAGGTTCGTCAGGAACTGTTTGAGAAGTGGGAGAATGCATGGTCCGCTTCCGCTGATTACTGTGCCGATACGCTGAATCATCTGTCGGGCTTCCGCCTCAAGCTGTATGAGAAGCGCGGCTGGGACGATGTGCTGAAGGAGCCGCTCGCTATCGGAAGAATGACCAAGGAAACGCTGGATACGATGTGGGGGGTTATTCAGGATACGAAGCCGGTGCTGGTTGAGTATTTGAACCGCAAAGCCAAACTGCTGGGTC
The DNA here is from genome assembly GCF_002272015.1 of Paenibacillus campinasensis. Classification (GTDB taxonomy): domain Bacteria; phylum Bacillota; class Bacilli; order Paenibacillales; family Paenibacillaceae; genus Paenibacillus_AQ; species Paenibacillus_AQ campinasensis. The sequence goes on from NZ_NPBY01000027.1 coordinate 61,090, forward strand.
TGGAAGCGCTGGACTGGACGGATGTAGACGCTCCGATCCGGACATCGGCAGCCAAAATTCCGTATGAAGAAGCGGCAGCAAGCGTGGTTGAGCAGTTCGGAAAATTCAATCCGAAGATGGCCGAGTTCGCCCAGATGGCATTTGATAAAGGCTGGGTGGAGGCTGAAGATCGTTCTGGCAAACGTCCGGGCGCCTTCTGTACTTCCTTCCCGAACAGCAAACAGACTCGCGTGTTCATGACCTTTGGCGGAACGGCTTCAAACGTGTCGACACTCGCCCATGAGCTCGGGCATGCATATCATCAGCATGTGATGGACGGCGTGCCGGTATTAAATCAACGGTATGCGATGAACGTTGCCGAGACGGCCTCGACCTTCGCGGAGATGATTGTGTTTGATGCGCTCGTGAAGGGGGCTGCCGATGAGCAGGAGAAGCTGGCGCTGCTGGAGGAGAAAGTGCAGAGAAACGTTGCTTTCTTCATGAACATTCATGCACGGTTCCTGTTTGAAACCCGGTTCTATGAACAGCGGAAAACAAGTCTGCTCAGCGCGTCGGAAATTTCTGACTTGATGGTAGAGGCACAGAAAGAAGCTTATCTCGGAGCGCTTTCTTCCTATCATCCGCATTTCTGGGCTTCCAAGCTGCATTTCTACATCACCCGGGTTCCGTTCTACAACTTCCCTTATACGTTCGGATATATGTTCAGCACGGGACTGTATGTACGCGCCATGGAGGAAGGCAGCTCGTTTGCGGACAAGTACGATGCGCTGCTGCGCGATACAGGTGTGATGACGGTCGAGAACCTGGCCAAGAAGCATCTGGATGTCGATTTGACCCAGCGCGATTTCTGGCAAAGTGCGGCTGATCTGTGCATCTCGGATGTGAAGCAATTTTTGAAAATGACGGATCATCTGGTTTAATCCCTTGCTTCGGGATGCCTGTATCTTCGTTTATTGAGCCATGAGGCGGGCTGTTCTCTATAGGTTTATACCTTGGGGAACAGCCCTATTTGTGTGTCAGGAAACCGTAATAACGGCGGGATTTTAGCAAACGGCTAATATTACCAATACTACACTTTCGATTGCGCGAATGAGAAAGGCTTCTTTCAACCATAATAACCTCATACAACATCAAAGGAGGTGACATACATGGGATTCGCAGGTCAAGGTCAAGGACGCAACCGTTCTAACAATCTTGTCGTTCCTCAAGCTAGCGCAGCTCTTCAACAACTGAAAGCTGAAGCAGCTCAAGAACTGGGTGTGACTCTTCCTCAAGATGGTTACATGGGGAACTACACTTCCCGTGAAACCGGTTCTTTGGGTGGTTACATTACGAAACGTCTGGTTCAATTGGCTGAGCAGCAATTATCGGGTCGTTCGAACCTGTAATCGCATCTCTTCCCTCCAGCCGGAATAGAAAGAGGCGATCTTCTCCCCAAAGATCGCCTCTTTCACTATGTTATAAATAAGGTATACATAATAAGTTCGTGGAATATTAGGATTCTGACACCGTCTCGGCATATGTATGTCGGGGATAACGTATCATTAGATTCGCCATATTATAGTTGGATTCAAGTATAGCATCAACGACAATCGTGCCTTGTCTTACCATAAATTCGTAACTGATTTCACCGTGTGTCCAGCGTCGCTTGTGCTTGAGACTTTCCAGTGCCATGGCTCGAAATGATAATTGCTGAGCTTCATTAAGTCCCGGCTCCTGAGAATCAAGGAAACCGTTGCGCCCTTGTACCGGATTATGTCGAATTCCGAATTTGCCAATGACATTATTTCGTATTTGAACAAATACCGTGCCGGAGTTAAGTCCTGCCAACTCCTCCTCTAATTCTTTAAAGACAATGTCCAATTGTCGGGCTAGCGAAAGCTGGTCCAATTGAATCATTCCAAACACCTCCTCAACAATACTTATTCCCTATATTTACTAGGGCTTGTGACTCATTATATGACAAACATATTGTCTGATCAACAATATTCAACACAATTGGGTAATAATCCCTAATATTGCATGAATGATTAGTTCATGCAAGTTTTTATATGTCATCTTTCGGGTTTTTACGACAAGCTATTCCGTGGTTTATCCATATGAAAAAGCGCGAGTACAGACGGAAATACATCCGTTTACTCGCGCTTTCGTATAGTCCCGCCAGTCGGGGGAAATGACTGTAAGGAGGAGCAGCTGACAGTGTCGATTGCGACCTTCTGGCAGGAGCCTTGCAGCTCAGGCCTCTGATTCAGGGCTCGAGATGGTCAGCTTGGTCCGCAGCTCCACCATGCTTTCAGGTTCAAGCCGGATCAAACCGGTTTCGGAATCTGGCAAATCCAGATTCGGAGCATTCGGAAGCCATGTATATGGCTCTATGCACAGGAACTGATCCGCGATGCCCTTGGTATACAGTACCCAGTGCTTGAAATAGGCACGGTCGGCAGAATAACGGATTTGATAACCGTCATTCCGGGTGAGCACCGCTTCGGCAGGCTGTCCTTCCGGAATTTTCAGAATCGTATCCAGATCGGCCTCCTTCAGATTCATGCCGCTGTTCAGCGGCTGGAGATGCCCCAGGGAAGCGGTGTCGCCTGTAGGAAGCAGCTCGCTGTTCAGCGTGTAGATCGCCTCGACCGGCAGCTGAAGCGTCCAGTTCTGCGGCTGTCCGTCCAGCAAAAACCACGTATGGTACCCAAGGCCGAACGGGATCGGCTGCTTTCCCATATGATGCACACGAAGGGTCTGGATGAACTGGTTGTTCTGGAGTCGAAAATTCATTTCAAGCTTCAAAGGTTCTGGAAACTGCGCGATCCATTTCGGATCGTCCGAGGTGACAAATTCCGTAGTGACGGCACATCCTTCATCGTCTTCTTCAATATCGCTGACGCACCACGCTTGGGTGCGATGCAAACCGTGAATATGATTATCATTGGCAGTGTTCTGTTCGAATTGGTATTCAACACCGCCGTATTCAAACCGTCCTTTATCAATCCGGCCGGGCGGAATGAGCATCGGAATCCCGAAATGATACGGCTTCTGCAAATAGAAGGCCAGCTCGGTTTCATCCGGCTTCCGAAGAACTTGGCGATGGTTGTCTTTGTCCTTGATTTCAATAACATTGTTGCCTAAACGGGGAAGGAGTGTCACTTCAAGACGGCCGCTGTTAAGAGTATAAGTGTCGTAACCATTCCATTGACCTTTGGTCACTTGATTCATATCGATGCTCCTTTACTAACAGAAATCAATGTCTTGACGATTAACCACATCATAACAGATTTTTGCAGTGTACGTAAAAGAAAAGCTTCGAAACATAAGGACAAGTTCGGTCAAAATGGAATTGACAAGGGAAGTTCGGGGATTTATCATTTGCTTGTAACAAGTTCTCAATGACTTTAAACACGATGACAAGGACAAGTAGGCAGGCGCGGTCATTCTTCAGAAAGCCGATGGGTGATGCGAATCGGTGAAGCCGCTTTGCTGAATGGACCTTGGAGTGCCTTGGGCAGAACAGGAAGAAGCCTCATGCTCCCTCCTTACTATGCGGGCCGGTTATTCTCCGTTATAAGAATCCAAGGCTGCGGCAATGATGTGCGACATCATGGTCCTGTTGCAGCGAATTAGGGTGGCACCACGGTCTCTCGTCCCTTTAGCGGATGAGGGCCTTTTTGTATTTCATGGATATTCAATAGGGAGGTTAAACGATATGAAAAAGGTACTTTCCGGCATTCAACCAAGCGGAAGCCTGACACTCGGCAACTATATCGGCGCGATGAAAAATTTCGTCAAGCTGCAGCATGAATCACAGTGCTATTTCATGGTGGTGGACCTGCATGCGATCACGGTTCCTCAGGAGCCGGCCGCGCTCAGGGAGCAATCGGAGGCGGTCGCTTCCCTGTTCGTGGCGGCGGGCATCGACCCGTCCAGCTCCAATGTCTTCCTTCAGTCCCATGTACCGGAGCATGCGGAGCTAGGATGGCTCATGACCACGCTTGTTCACATGGGAGAGCTGGAGCGGATGACGCAGTTCAAGGACAAGTCGGCGGGCAAAGAGTCCGTGGGTGCCGGCCTGTTTACTTATCCGGCGCTGATGGCGGCAGATATTCTGCTGTACAACGCCGATCTTGTGCCGGTAGGCGATGATCAGAAGCAGCATCTGGAGCTGACCCGCGACCTGGCGGCGCGCTTTAATCACCGCTTCGGTGAATATTTCACCATCCCGGAGCCATACATTCCGGAAGTGGGCGCACGAATCATGTCGCTGGACGATGCATCGAAAAAAATGAGCAAAAGCAGTCCGGTTGAAGGCAGTTATATTAAGCTGCTCGACTCTCCCGATCAGATTCGCAAAAAAATAAGCCGGGCGACAACGGATTCCGGCACAGAAGTGGTTTATGATCCGAAAGCGAAGCCTGAGATCAGCAATCTGATGAGCATCTATTCCGAATGCGCGGGAGTCTCGCTCCGAGAGGTTCAGGATCGTTTCGAAGGAAAGATGTACGGAGCTTTCAAAAAGGAGCTTGGCGAAGTCGTTGTGGCTGCGCTGGAGCCGCTCCAAACTAGATATTTCGAAATCCGCCAAACCGGGGAAATTCATGATATTCTGGCCCGGGGCCGAGAGCAGGCTCGTCAAACCGCCGCTGCAACGCTTCGCGATGTGAAGGAGAAGATGGGATTTCTGGCTCCGAAATAAATCCGCTTGCGGCCTGTTGCTGGGTCAGGAGCGCCTGCGTTTGGATTTAATGACGAATCCCCAGCCGATGTTCAGAATGGACAGCACGCCAAGCATGGCAGCAAGCCATCCGTTATAACTGATCGTCATGGCTGAAGCGCTAAGCAGGGCAATGGACGAGATTGCAAACCATAAGGATAAGCCTTTGCTCATATCAAGATTACCTCCCGGGAAGTGTAAACTAAAAAAATACGAATAACGTTGCGATAAAGAGCCATAATAAGTTTGCAAGCTTGCACTGGAACATCAGACATTCAGTGAAGGGAGACAATAATATGGCAAGAGGACGTTCTAGCAACAATCTGGTAGTGCCGCAAGCAACAGCCGCTCTTCAGCAACTGAAAATGGAGGCTGCCCGTGAGCTTGGAGTGACGATTCCGCAGGATGGTTACTACGGTAACTATACTTCTCGGGAAACCGGCTCCCTGGGTGGATATATTACTAAACGTCTGGTTCAACTGGCCGAGCAGTCCCTCTCCGGGTCTGGCCGTACACTGTAAATTTGTTTCTTAACCAATAAGCGATCACTGGCCTGGTGCTTCTATGCACCGGGCTTTTTATGCTGTGGATCGAGGTCAGAACGTCTAACTGAAATTGTGCCTTAAAGAAAGGTCTGGCGTCAAGATTGAGGCCTGGCAAAATTCACCGAATTGTCATACAGATCCGAACAATTGCGCGGGATTGCTCAACACTTTTTTGGAATGATATGATAAACTTTATAGCGGAGGCGGCACTTCCTCCATCAACGAAAGAACAAGGAGGAATATTGTACACGTGGACAATCGCTTGAGATACCAGTCTCCTTCAGAATCGGCGGCCCTCGCGTCCGCTGCACCCGCAGATCAGCCAGCGGGAACATGGAAAGATTTTATCACTGTGACGAAACCCGGAATTCTCCGGTCTAATTTAATAGCAGCTTTTGCCGGATTTTGGCTTGCTTCCAAGTGGGACATCCAGTTCGGACTGTTGGTCTCCACACTGCTGGGAACCGTACTTGTCATGGCATCCTCCTGCGTGTTCAATAACTACTTCGACCGGGAGCTTGACATGAAGATGGAGCGGACCCGGGATCGCTCGCTGCCAACGGGACGTTTGAGCCCGAAGGTCGTGCTGTGGTATGCGATCATACTGGGCATCGCCGGCCTCTCGATATTGTTCCTGTTCTCAGGGCTGCTCGCAGGCATCTTCGGCGTTGTCGGGATGTTTGTGTACGTGGTCATTTACACGTTGTGGCTTAAGCGCTCATCGACCTGGAGCACGTCGGTCGGGGCGATCTCGGGAGCGATGCCGCCCGTCATCGGTTATGTAGCTGTTACCCATCGCGTCGATATGGGGGCTATTCTGCTGTTTGCGATGCTGTTTCTGTGGCAGCCGCCGCATTTCTGGGCGCTTGGCATCCGGCGTGTGGAAGAATATCGGGCGGCCGGTTTTCCGTTGCTGCCGGTAGTGAAGGGCATTCGGCGCACGAAGTTTCAAATGATTCCGTATCTGGTGTTGTTGGTACCGCTGCCAATATTGATGTACACCTACGGATATGCAGGCGTGTTTTTCCTGGTCATCGGCCTTCTGCTGGCGATCGGATGGCTCTATACGGCGCTGCAAGGCTTTCGAGCCAAGGATGACGAAGCTTGGTCCAAAAAAGTGTTCCTATTCTCGATCAACTATTTGACCTTGAGCCTGATCGTTCTCATCCTGAACACGTCTTTCTAAGACGGTGCTCGAAGCTGGCTAGCGGCGAGTCATGCAAGGCTGATGAGATGAAGGGAGACTTATAAGATGAACGGATTGAAACAACATAAATGGAGCTGGCTGCTGCTGGTTGTCTGTATGATCGCGGCAGTCTATCTGGTATATAATGCGCTTGATTTCGGCAAGGAGAAGCTGCCGGTCATTCGCGAAGTCGGGGACTTCACCATGGAGAATGTAGACGGTGCTACGGTCTCGCGGGATGATACGGCCGGTCAAGTCCGGCTGATGTATTTCTACTTTACGAGCTGCCCGGATGTGTGTCCGGTGACGACCTTCCTGCTGTCCCAAATTCAGGACGAGCTGAAGAAGGAGGAAGGTGTTTTCGGCGAGAAGGTATCCTTCGTATCCATCTCGTTTGATCCGGAAACGGATACCCGGGAGAAGATCAAGGAGTTTGGCGACCGGTTCTATGCGGATTACGACGGCTGGTACTTCCTTCGGGGGGATCAAGAGGAGACGCGGACACTGATGCGGGATTCGTTCAAAATCCCTCTGCTCGGAAACGATGCCACCAACTATACCCACGGCAATTACATCGCGCTCGTGGACAGGGACAACAACATCCGCAAGATGTATAATGCGGCTATTCCGCAGGATGTGGAGATCGATGAAGTGGTGAAAGATATATACAACTTGATCAACGAATAGATGCGCATGACAGCAAAGCGCCTGTCCACTTGTGTGGCGGGCGCTTTGTTGTGTCTATTGGCGGAGGCGTGGCGGAGAATGCGCAGCTGGTGGTTGGTGGTTGCTGGATGGGGCAGCCTATCGGTCAGGGCCTTCTTGGAAGGCGGTGCTCAATTGTACCGCTGTAACCGGAAAGGCCCGGTTCGTGCTCCGGGGGAGGATATATAATGAACTCTTCAAGTCCGGCTTTTTCCAGTTGAGCGATCAAATATTCATCGGGCGTTCCTTCAACGCCCGCATAGCCGCGCCGGGTGTACAATTGAACAGCGTCTGGAAACGCATCGCGCAGAATGGCCCGGATTTTCTTGCCGGAGCTGTCGTTGTCCATAAACAGGTAGACTTCATGATCCCTGACCTGTTTGCGAAGCGATTCCAGCTTGGCGGTGTTCAGGGTGCCGAACGTACATAGAATGGTAATGTCGGACGTTAGCAGCCTGCGAAGGCGGCTGCGGTCATTTTTTCCTTCCACGATCATATAAATCGACATCAACTCACCTCGGTCAGGTTACAGACGTTTTGGGTATGTCACTAGTGTAACTTGGATTCCCTGATTCATGCAAAAAACCGAAGCGATAGTACAAGAGGGACAGCCGAGCTGCTACACAGGCTTGAGCATGTGAAAAAGCCCCCATCGGTCTATAGGACCTGCGGGAGCCATGAGGGAAGGATACGAACTGGGGATTAATAATAGTAGCCGCTAAGAATGATAACGAGCAATATATACAGCACCAGAATCGCGCCTACAGAATATCCTCCGCCTACCGGAGATTTATGGTGATGATGCTTATGCACATGACTCATCCATGTTCACCCCTTAGGTCTGATGTCCGTGGTCATTTGCCACACTGTATCTTATGTCAAATGTCCCGCAACGATTGTGCATCGGCCCAAATCAGGCGTTTTGGGCACATGTTCAGGATGCTGCGCTTGAAGTTATGGTCTGTCTGCGGGCGAAGCTCCGAAATATGGTCCGCTGCCTAGGTCGAAATCGGCTGATCAGCCGGGCGAATGCGCTCTACCGGGCGCCGCTGGTTCGGCAGCAGCATCAGCACAACCATAAGCAGGACGAAGGCGATGAAATAAGGAGAGATGAATGCGCGCAGCTGACCGGCTGCAATCGGACCGGCAAACGATCCAAGTGACATCGCAATCGATTGATACGAGAAGACACGGCCGAGCCTCGTCCCGCCGCTAAGCTCAATAAAGAGTGAGGATAGTGCCGGAAACAAGATGCCTTTGCAAAGGCCGAGAATGAACAGGATAGCTGTAAGCGGGATCTGCCCGATACCGGCCAAGGCATAGAAGCACAGCGCGAACCCAAGCATGCCGAAAGCGACACGGGGATAAGGCTCATACCGGTTCAGAAACAGCATGCACAGCGTGATCAGCGCTCCGAGGCTGACAACCGAGAACAGAAGGCCGGTGGACAGAATGCTCGCTTTCCCGCTCTCTCGCAGCGGAATTTCAAAAAAGAGGATGCCCTGAGAGCAAGCGATGGCAAAAGGGAGCAAATATAGACGAAGACTGAAGGGAAGACGCGCATCAGTCTCCTTCTTGTCCCCGGTTTCGGGGCTGGCCGAGTTGGCTGGAACGGGGGCTCTCTTCGGCAGGCTTAGATAAGCCATAAGTCCGGTGAGGATCAGCAGCCAGCCGAGGCTTTGAAAGGTGCCGGAGAAGCCGGTGTTGGCTACGATAAAGGCGCCTGCAGCAGGGGAGAGCACAGAGGCCAGCGTATGGATGACGCCGTGGCCGGACATGTACTTGCCCTGCGTTACCGGATCCCGGGACAGGGAGGCCAGGAGCGCAAGACAGGCCGGCGACAGGAAGGCGAGCACAAAGCCGCTGATGGAACGCAGGACGAGGAGCTGCCAGGGCCACTGGACATGTGCCTGCAGCAGAAGCACAATGCCGGCCGCTGTCAGGCTGAAGATGATGTAGCGTCTGCTGCCATGGCGGTCAATGAGGCCGCCGGCAATCAGATTGCCCGGCAGATGGGTGAGTGCATAGATGCCCATCATCCATCCGATAAAGGCCGGCGCTGCGCCAAGGGATATGGCGAACGGCGTCAATACGGGATACTGTGCGTGAAGATCAAAAAAGGCCAGGAACAAAAACATATAGAGCCATAATGCAGTTTTCAAGACGGCACCTCCAACCCGGCAAAAGATGTTATGTTACTACTTGTACGTTGGAATGGGCAAGCTTATACCTTTTCAATGTCCGGGAGGGTTGGCTGACAGAGCAACTGGGAATCATGTATAATTAACAAGGGCGGCCCGTGTGAGCTGTCTGAAGAGTCTACGGGAGTGAAGGATTATGAATACGGAAGTGTGGATAGAGTTTCTGAAGCAAAACTGGCTCGTCATTGTCATCGCCCTGATCGTATTGTTTGTTGTTCTCAATGTGGTGAGGACGGTTGTCAAATGGGCCCTCGCTGTGCTGATCATTGCAGGTTTGCTGATTTACAGCGGCATTTCGCTTGATCAGATCAAGGATGTCGTGTCTACGGTGACCGATGAGACCATCGACACCGTGAAGACGGAGGCACTGAATATGATGATGAAAGAAGCGCAAGAAGCTACGTATGTTAGCAACGGCGACGGCAGCTTCTCCATTACGGCCCCGAATTTGCAGCTTAAGGGGGAGTCCGGCTCCAATGAAGTTGAAGTGACTTTCAGAGGGGTTCCTGTGGGCAAATGGGAAATGAATGACACCATTCGCAGCTATATTGACAGCGCCAGAAATAACACCGGGTCCAATCAAGGCTGACAGAAATACGGAAGATGGTTCGTCTCGGCTTGAATGGCAACGATCGACTAGGTGCAGAACTCTTCCTCGTATACCAACAATGACATCATCCGGGAGGGGAGGATTATGCCCATGATGACAGAATGGTTGAATAGTTTGAAAGAGGGCAACGGGATTACGGTTCTGTTGCTCCTGGTTATATTGTTCTCGATATTTCAGGGCTGGAATCGCGGCGCTTCGCGATCAGCCGGAAAGCTCGTTCATTTTGTGGGGGATGCGCTTCTTCGTTTGATTGCGCTCGCTATCTCTGTGCCGTTTACGTTGTGGCTGTCCCCGAAAGCCGGGGACTGGCTTACGAAGCTTGGCAGCTCGCTACCAGACCGGGAGTTGAAGCTGTGGGAGCAGATGTACTATACGGCAGTAAGATCGATCGCGGACTTCCCGCTGCTTCGGTTTGCACTGCTGTTCATCATCGGTTACGGGCTGGTCGGCTTCATGCTCCGTCTGCTGGCTGCGATGACGCTTGGCAGCCGGATCAGCTTGTTCGGCCCGGGACGGGATTCTTCCGCATCGCTGCTCAGCCGATTGGCCGGAGCGGGCATCGGGGGCGTCATCGGAGCCGCTCGCAGCATCATCCTGATTGCGATTTTGTTCATTTGGGTCAGCTTGAATCCCGACAACGGCTTCAGCCGTTATGTCGAGGCCTCCCCGGTCTACAAGCAGGGAGCGCAAGCGGTGATTGAGCCTCTGTCAGGGACGATCGTCCGCGAGAGATTGCCGGTCTTCACGCAATCGGTTCAGGAAGAGCTGAACGGAATCATTCAGCGGAAGTATGAGGTCATCGATCACCAGATACCGGAGGGCATTGAGCAAACGGCTTCCCATATCGTGGAGGGAGCTGAGACCGATGAGGAGAAAGCGCGCAGGCTGTATGACTGGGTCGGCACCCGCATCGCTTATGATCATGAGAAGGTGCGCTTGTACGAAGAGCATCGCATCTGGAAGGAACAGACACCGGAGGATACCTACAATACCCGGCTTGGTGTCTGCATCGATTATGCCCGCCTGTACGCCATGATGGCCCGCTCGCAGGATTTGGATGTGCGAGTTGTGACCGGGCGGGGGTATAATGGTCAGGGCGGCTATGGCCCGCACGCCTGGAATGAAGTATACCTCAGCGAGGAAGGACGATGGGTTCCGCTTGATCCTACCTGGGCACAGAGCGGTGACTGGTTCAACCCGCCGCGCTTCAACGAAACGCATATCAAGGAGCAGGTCTTCTAGAGGGCCGAGGCTTCGTTAATCATTAAGCTTTAGAGGCGGGCTTTCGGGTGAAAGTCCGCCTTTCCTAGGTTCTCCGGATGAAGCGGCTTATCATTTTGTGTTAATATGAATTTATGTGATTGGGATAAAGGGGAGAAGCTTAAAGTGAAAGGGTTTAAGCCGGACAACAAACAGAACGAAGGGGAATCCAGCAATCAGTTTAATTTGCGGATCAATGTGTTTTTCTTCAGTACATTCATTCTATTTTGTATCATTATCGTTCGATTGGCGATTCTCCAATTTGTAGAGGGGCCTCAGCTTCAGGGACAGGAAACCGGCGGCCAGTCAAGAAGCTTCCCGCTTCAGCCGATCCGGGGAAGCATCGTGGATGCCTCCGGTACGCCGCTTGCTTATTCGACAGCTTCTCAATCGCTGTATATTACGCTGCTGAAGGATTACAGTTCTTCGGAGAGAGGGCAGCAGAATCGGCCTGAGATCGAAGAAGTGGCCGAGCAAATGGTCAAGGTATTTGATGAGTACGGGGACCCGGATGGGGAGCAGATGACCGTTGATGATGTCATCAAAGCGATGGACCTGGAGTTTAACAAGCAGCCCGGGTATGAGCCGCGACGGATCAAGAGCAATCTGACGCCTGAGGAAGTGGCGTATTTTCTGGAGCACAAAAATATATTTGCTGGCGTAGAGGTAGTGGAAGAAAGCTCGCGCCATTACAATACGGACCGCATTGCGGTACAGACCATCGGTTATTTACGGGAGTTTAAAGGGACTAAGGATCTGAACAAATATAAGGAGATCGATGAGCAGAACCGAACCCAGGAGGATCCGGGGCTGATCTATACCGAGCAGGAGAAGGTCGGTGTAGATGGACTCGAAATGATGTTCCAGGAGGAGCTTCGCGGTAAGAATGGCTACATCAGCATTCCGATCAATCCGCAAAATATGGCGGAAGGCGTGCCAACGATGGTGCCGCCGGAGAAAGGCTACAATGTCCACTCTACGATCCACAAGGATATTCAGCTGGCAGCACAGGAGGCGATCCTGGAGCAGCTGCAATGGCTGCACACCAATCCGGTCTCCGGCAAGCTTCACAGGGATGCGCTGACCGGTTACGCAGTCGCTATGGAGGTCGATACCGGAAACATCGTGGCGATGGCAAGCATGCCGGACTATGATCCGAACGTGTGGGAGAACGGATCGGACGATTGGGAGTCGGTCATGAAGTATTACCGCAACGGTACGATTTCGCCATACAGCTCCGGCAGATCAGGCAATAATCTGGAATCTGTGCTGCTGCTCGGTTCCACCGTCAAGCCGCTCAGCGTGCTGATTGGATTGAACGAGAATCTGTTTGGCGTGAATGAATACTATCCGGACATCGGATATGCCCAGATCGGGAAAGACCCGCGTCAAATCCGAAACTCGGGAAGCCGGGCGTTCGGTTCGCTGAATGCAATAACCGCCATTCAGAACTCCTCTAATGCCTATATGATCGATATGGTGGCAGAACGGCTGTTTGGCAAATACGGTTCCAAAGGTCTTGATGTATGGAATGACTATATGGAAGCCTTTGGCCTTGGCGTCTCGACAGGCTCTGGTCTTCCGAATGAGTTCCTGGGCCGGAAGGAATACAACAATGTAGAGCAGATGGGTAGCTCGCTGGCGTCGCTGGCCTTCTCATCCTTCGGTCAAGGGGGCAAGTATACCACGCTGCAGCTGGCTCAATACGCCGCAACTCTGGCAAACCGAGGCGAGCGGATCAAGCCGCAGCTGGCGACGGAGATTGTTGACCATAACGGCAATGTCGTGAAGAAGTTCGAACGGGAAGTTCTGAACAAGATGGAATTTTCGAAGGAACACTGGGATGCGGTCATTAAAGGCATGAACACGCAGGGTCTGCGGGCATTTGATGATTTCAGGTACGATTTTGCCAGAAAAACCGGTACGTCCGAGCAGGATATTTACATTAATGGAACGCGCAAACGGGTGGATAACGGTGTGTTTATCGCTTTTGCACCGCGTGAGAATCCGAAGCTGGCGGTAGCTGTAGTTATACCGGAGGGCGGATTCGGCTCCCAGAGCGCTGCGCCGATCGCGCGCAAAATATTCGACGCCTATGATGAAATCTACGGGCTCGACGGAACACCGCATCCGAAGCAAGACCTAGAAACGGAGCAGGAGGATGGAGAGCAGGGTGAGGGCGGGGAGAACCAGTAAGCCATAATCGGGGGAGCTCCCGCCGCCTCTGTGCTGAATAGACAGGCCGTGGGGAGCCTATCCCTGTGGCCTGTCTTTTGTTATGGTGAAACGAAATACACCTCCGGAACGTATATGCACAAGGTATGACTGAGACTGCCTGCTGGGGATGTCTGCCGATCTTTTTTGCTTCCTATTTATTTGTGGTAAAATGTCGTTATGTTTATGCGTGAGCTATAAAAGGTGTGGGATCGAACGCACCAGATCATGTTTGGAGAAACCAAGGGGGATGAACCATGGATTATAAATACCGGCTGCTGGCCTTGGACATGGATGGAACACTGCTTCAGGACAATCATGAAATCTCTGACGAGACGGTGAAATGGATCAAGGAGGCGGTCCGCCGCGGCATCTATGTATGCCTGTCCACCGGCCGGCCGTTCAAGGATGCATATCCTTACGCGAAACAGCTGGAGCTGATGACGCCGATGGTGACGGTGAACGGGAGCGAAGTATGGCGGGCGCCGTATGAGCTTCACCGCCGTGCGCTGCTCGACAGCAAGCTGGTGAAGCAGATGCATGAGCTGGCAGTGGAGACGGGCGCATGGTTCTGGGCCTACACCGTTGACCGGCTTTACAATGACACTCACTGGATTGATGATGTGGAGGGCCAGGAATGGCTGAAGTTTGGGTATACGACCGAGGATGATGAGGTCCGGCATCGGATTCTGATGTCCTTGCAGGATATGGGCGGACTGGAAATCACCAATTCCTCGCCGTATAACCTGGAGATTAACCCGATGGGCGTCAACAAAGCGACGGGCATCAGGCAGGTGTGCGAGCTGCTGGGCATTGAGATGTCCCAGGTCGTTGCCGTTGGCGACAGCTTGAACGATCTGGCGGTGATACAGCAGGCCGGACTCGGTGTGGCGATGGGCAATGCCCAACAGACCGTGAAGGATGAGGCGGATCTGGTCGTGTCCAGCAACAACGAGGACGGCATTGTCGAGGTGATCCGGGATCATATTTTGATCGAAGGGTGAGGTTATGGACATATTAGGCTGGTTTATCGTGATCGCTCTGTTTGTCATCGGTATGGCCGGAGCGATCTATCCAATATTGCCCGGGGTGCTCGCCATCTATTTTGCACTGTTTGTGTACGGGTGGTTCTTCTCGTTTGCAGATTACACGTTATGGTTCTGGATCATCCAGACCTTGATTCTGGTCGTGCTGTTTATCGCTGATTATGCGGTGAATGCCTGGGGTGTCAAGAAGCTTGGCGGCTCGAAGGCCTCCATATGGGGCAGTACGATCGGACTCATTATCGGGCCGTTTGTCATTCCGGCGTTCGGTCTGATCATCGGCCCGTTTCTGGGGGCGCTGATCGGGGAGATGCTGACCGGTTCCTCGCCGGGCAAGTCGCTCAAGGTTGGAATGGGCTCTGTACTGGGACTGTTCAGCAGCGTGCTGGTGAAGGTGATCTTGCAGCTGGCGATGATTATTATTTTCTTTATCTGGGTTTTCTAAATAACAGTCCCTTAGGGCCGGCAATTGATTGAAGAACGGCATGGTCACACTTTGCTTTAGAACGGGTGGCAGATGATCGGCGCATGGTTGCTGAGCTGACGGGATGCTTTTTTGGGGAAAGAAGGGTAGACACTTGTCGAAGAAGGAAACGTTTATTAAAGGAACCATCATTCTGGCCGTGGCTGCTCTGGTGGCGCGCGTGCTGGGCATCGCGCAGCGCGTGCCGCTTGAGCACATGCTGAACGATGTGGGACAGGCCTCATTCAATTTTGCCAATACGTTATATTTGATGCTGTTAACTGTAGCTACAGCGGGCATACCGAGCACGCTCAGCAAAATGATTTCCGAGCGCCACGCCTTGAACAAGCCTGCCGAGGCCCGGCGGGTATATCAGGCTGCGCTTTTGTTCGCAGCCGCAGCAGGCGTGATCATCACGGTGCTGCTCTATTTCGCAGCGCCGTATTACGCCACTTATGTGGCCGAGCTTCCGGAAGCGGCCCCGGCGATTCAGGCGCTGGCGCCGGCGCTGCTGCTGTTCCCGGCGATCGCGATGATGCGCGGCTACTTCCAGGGCCGCAACAATATGACGGCCGGCGGGCTGTCGCAGATCGTGGAGCAGATTGCGCGGGTCGTTACCGCTATCGGTCTGGCTTACATTTTGCTTCGCATGGGGTATGATGACAAGTGGGTTGCGGCTGGGGCATCCTTCGGGGGCGTGCTGGGCAGCATCGGGGCGTTTGCGGTCATGTTGTATTTTGCAGCCAAGCTCCGCCGCACGGACCGGGAGGCCCATATGCCGCCGGCTGACCGCTCGATCCCGCTGAGGGGAATCTACAAGGCGATATTCACCTTGTCCATTCCGATTGTGCTGTCATCGATGGCGGTGCCAGCGGTCAATTTCATCGACAATTCCATCGTCAAGCCGCTGCTTACCGGGCCGATTGGTGCGGAAGCGGCAACGGCAGCGCTGGCGGTGCTCGGCACGCGGGCACAGAGCGTGGCCGGCATTCCGCCGATTCTGGCCATCGCCCTAAGCACCTCGCTCATTCCGATCATCTCCGCAGCGTATGCGCGAAAGGATCAGGAGCATCTGGAGCAGCAGGTGACGATGGCGATGCGGGTCGCGATCATGACCGGCATGCCGGTTGTGATTGCGCTGTGTACGGCAGCATACTCCATTAACGGTCTTCTGTTCAGTAATCTGGAGGGAACCGGTATCATTGCGTTTCTGACATTTGGCACCATCCTTCAGATCACGATGATGACCACGAACTCGATTCTGCTTGGCATCGGCAAAGCGAAGCTATCCATGGTCCATGTCATGATTGGAGTGGTGGTCAAGCTGGCCGCAAGCTTCCTGCTGGCCCCGCTGTTTGGCATTTACGGCATTATCGGCGGCACCGCGATATGCTTCCTCGTGATCACAGCACTTAATCTTCGCTCGATCAAAGCGATTGTTGCGTTCTCCATGCTCGGAAAACGCTGGGTCGGCTTCGCGCTGACGGTGCTGGCCTCCGGGCTGGTCGGCTACGGCCTCAACCAGGCGGGCATTCAGCTGGTGCATGTGATGCCGAGCCGCTTGGCATTCCTGATAACCTGCCTCATCGTCGGCGTAGCCGTGGTGGTGGTGTATTTGGTGCTCATGGTGATGTTTGGCGTGCTGCGTCAATCCGAGCTTGCCAGCTATCCGCGTCCGTTGCAGAAGCTGTTCCGTCCGCTGATGAGACTGCAGCCTGCACGTCTTCGCGAGCGGGGATAACAGGCTGTCCACATCGTTTGATGTGAGGGGTGAAGACAAGCCCCGTGTGTTATGTGTCCAGGCATGTCCGATCTTATTCGATCGGAGTCGCTTGCCGAAAGCTTCATGCAGGTCGGATGGCGTACCAGGAAAGTGCGCTGCGAGTATCTCCGGCTGCAGGAAGTGTGTATGAAGCGCCAGGCTCGTCTCCCTTGGTATGGGAGGCGGCCTGGCTTTTTTTTATGATTCTAGGTGACTAGAACTGTTCTTCGGCATCGTGAGCGAAGGCAATTCGCTCCAGTGCAAACCGGTGAGCATGGGTCATGTCGATCAGGAGCGGGCGGGAAGGCCGCTTCAGGTGGCTAAGCCGCTCTGTGGACTGAAACCAGTCGTACCTCGGAATCGGCTCGTACTCGTTATCGTACCAAACATCTTCGAGCCGTGGGCTGTATAGCCGATCACCGTAAGTTCTCCATTCGGATTCGAGCAGCTCCAGGCTGGCATCCTCACCCGCCATGGCCGCCTGCTTCCGGGATGTAAACAGCGCTGGCCAATATTCGGAGCGCGAGCCGTGATGATCCGTGCAGCGGGCAAAATGCATCACACCCTCGTAAATATCCTTATAGCCGAACAGCATGGCGTATAACGCCTTCCCTGTCCTGATCCGTGCAGCAACGTCCTTGAACTGCCGCATGGTCAATCCGGCCAGCGGACGCAGAGGCAGGATGGATTCACGGAACAGATCGTGGCGGCAGTTCGGGCTCCCGAGCGGAAACAGAATCTGGTTCAGCCTGGCGATGTCAAATAATTTCATCGAGGGATGATCCAGTACATTTTGGCGAAACATCGGGTTCTGGACGACCCGCCCTTCAATATAGTTCTGCTCATTGATAATGAGTGCAACCGTTAATACCGGGCTGCTGCTCCGGTCCAGCCAGAATCGTTCCCAGAACGGAGTCATGAACGATGAGATATGAAAGTGGGGAAGCAAATGAAAGCAGCTTCTCCCCTGTTCGCGGCTGTATTGATACAGCAGCAGCTGCGGATAAGCGTCCTGAAAAATAAGCGCATTGCAGCGTTCCAGAAAGCGATACAGCCGGTCCTTAAACGGATCCTTTACAAGATCGGACATAAGCCCGCTCTTCAGATCGGTCATATTCCAGCCGGCATTGCGCGATACCATATGGGCGAGCAGCGCCCAGTGCACCTCGGGGAACGCCTCATAAAATTGTAAGTAAGCCCGGGTCCGGGTAATGTTGCTTTTGTTGGCATCCTGAACATTTTCACGGATGCGCTGCAGCAGCAGGTGGTCCCGGCTGGAAAGCTCCGACGGTGCCGGAGCATAGCCCTGGATGGGGGGAATATGGGAGGCGCCTGTCGGCCCCGGATGGCCCCCGGTGTGCTCCATGCGTCGAATCGCGGCGGTTTTGTTTAATATTTCTAAAATGCTCTGGACTGCACTCTCGTTCCAATGGAGATCTTGCGGGGAGCGTCTGAGCTCGCTGGAATCCAGCCAGGCTGCTGTATAACCGCTCAAGGCTGCCCCCGCCGCTCTCGGCAACGAGGCCAGCCTGGACCACAGATGCCGGGTGCCGGCCTTGAAGCCGTGAGAATCGCCCATGTGATGAACACCTTCCTTATCCTTGACTGTCGGACGTTCACATCGTTTATTGTCAGTATGGCTCGAAAATTTGACTTCCACTCTTCAATTTGATTCACTAAGGGTGACAGATTCGTCAGAAAGGGGAGATACCCACATGCAAAAGATTACATCTGAAGCGGAATTCCAGGTTGCGATCCAGTCGCCACGACTGACGGTCGCTGTTTTTAAAGCGGACTGGTGCGGAGATTGCAAGTTCATCGATCCGTTCATGCCGGAAGTGGAGACCAAGTTCTCCAATCAGCTCACTCTGGTTGAAGTGGATGTGGACGCAGTCGGGGATGTCAGCCAGCAGCAGAACATTTTGGGCATTCCGAGCTTTGTGGCCTATTCAGATGGGCGCGAGCTCGTTCGCTTCGTGAATAAATATCGCAAATCGCGCGAGGAGATTGAAGATTTCCTGCAGCGTGCCGTGGACGTATACGAGACGATCCACAAGTAAGGCTGATGTTCGGAAAGGTGAACAGCGACCGAAGAGCAACAGGCAGTGCAGATGCCGCCGAATTGGGAAGCGCCGATTCGGCGGTATTTTTTGTAGCGAATGCTCGGTCGTGCTACTATTGAACGCGTTTTCATCTATTTTGTCACAAACGCTTCATGACCTTGACAGCGGAATCAGGTATAATGGAATGTGGATTGTACATAGAAGGTAATGTTCGGCTTGTGGGATAGATCATTACGGGGCAGCAGGTGAGATTAGTGAATGATAAACAATTGAAATGGCTTAGCTACGCAACATGTGTGATCATGTTCTGCGCAACCTTCGGCGGCATGGTCGTGACCAAGACAGGGTCAGGACTTGGGTGCGGGGAAGAGTGGCCGCTGTGTAACGGCAGATTTGTTCCCGCTTACACCGTGGCGTCGATGATTGAATACTCGCATCGGGCGGTGAGCGGACTTGCAGGTCTAGCTGCGCTCGCATCCTTGATCGCCTTCTGGAAATATAAGCGGGATCGCCGGGACTTGATGGCGTATGTCATCATGACTTCCATCTTTGTCATCGTACAAGCCATTATGGGAGCTTTTGCGGTGGTGAACCGGCAGTCGGCAGCTGTCATGGCCCTGCATTTCGGCTTTTCGCTTATTGCGTTTGCCAGCTCGGCCATGCTTGCGCTGGGCATGCGAAGGGTGGAGAAGTCGGGGGGCATGGCCAACGACAAGCCCCAGCCCCGGGTTACGCCAGCGTTTCGTTGGCTCGTCTGGGCGACGGCTATTTATACCTATATCGTCGTTTACATCGGGGCGTTTGTCAGTCATACCGATTCCAGGGAAGGCTGTTCAGGCTGGCCGCTGTGTAACGGCGAGGTGATTCCGGAGCTGAGCGGAGGCGTAGGCATCGCCTTTATGCACAGGGTGGCGGCGCTGCTGCTACTGGTACTGGTGGCCGTTATGGGACATTTTGCATACTGGCGCAACCGGAACAACCGGGAGATTCAGATGCTGGGCGTTGCTGCAACGATTCTGTGCGTGCTGCAGGTGATCAGCGGCGGGATTATTATGGCAACGATCCACAACGAGGAAGTCTATGTGTTCTCGGCATTGGGACATACCTTGCTGATCTCCATATTGTTCGGCGTCCTTAGTTATATGAGTGTCAGAGTGTGGCAGCTGAGCAGACCAGCCTCGCTGCAGCAGACATCCGACCAGGCCCGGGATCAGAAACATATCGTTTAGAGGCAGCCGTCAGGCTGTGGAAGTCCAACGATGAGCATCATATGGAAACGCAGGCATAGTCCCCGGACAATTGTACGAGGACTATGCTGCTATTGAAGGAGTGGGCTCGTTGATCTATCAAAACTTACGCCAATGGCTGGAAACGCTTCGCAAGGAAAATGATCTGACCGTCATCGAAGCACCGGTGGATCCGTACCTGGAGCTTGCTGAAATTCATCGCCGTGTCATTGAGGAGGGAGGGCCTGCGCTGCTCTTTACGAATGTAAAGGGCACGCCGTTCCCGGTAGCAACGAATCTGTTCGGCACGCCGCGGCGGGTGGATATGGCTTTTGGTCCTCGGCCTGAGCAGCTGATGAAGTCGCTGGTTGAAGCGACGGGAACGCTGATTCCGCCGACATTGCCGGCCATTTGGAACGAGCGCGGACTGATCAAGGATATGCTCAAGGTTGGCATGAAGCGTGTCGTCCCGCAGGAAGCCCCGATCATGGGCGTAAAGGTGACGGAGGAGCCGCTGAAACATTTGCCAAGACTGACAAGCTGGCAGGAGGACGGAGGTCCGTTCATTACGCTTCCGCTCGTCTACACAGAGAGCCCTTCCAGGTCAAAGCACCACAATTTGGGTATGTATCGCATCCAGATCTACGACAATAACACGACCGGGATTCACTGGCAGATTCATAAGGGCGGCGGGTTCCATTACTTTGAAGCGGAGCAGCAGAACCAGCCGCTGCCGGTGTCGATCTTTATCGGCGGCCCTCCGGCGCTGATCGCTGCAGCGATCGCTCCCGTTCCGGAGCATCTGCCTGAGCTGCTTCTGGCCTCGCTGATCATGGGCGGGCGTCTGCCGATGACGGACAACCCGCTGGGCGGACATCGCATTCCGGCGGAGGCCGAATTTGCGATCAGCGGTTATGTGCCGCCGCATGAGCGCCGTCTTGAAGGGCCGTTTGGCGATCATTACGGCTATTATTCTCTGGCGCACGAGTATCCGGTGCTGCATGTGAACCATATGTGGCATCGCAAGGATGCCATCTATCCGGCTACAATTGTAGGCAAACCGAGACAGGAGGATTATTATCTGGGCGATTTCCTGCAGCGCCTGCTGTCGCCGGCGTTTCCGATGGTAATGCCATCGGTCCGCTCGCTCTGGACTTATGCTGAGACCGGATTCCATGCACTGACGGCCGCGGTGGTTCGGGAAAGCTATTCGCGTGAAGCGCTCGTATCGGCCTTCCGCATCTTGGGAGAAGGGCAGCTGTCGCTGACGAAGTTTCTGATGCTGACAAGCCGCCCGGTGGATCTGACCGATTTCAACGAGACGCTGGAGGCGGTGCTTGAGCGCTTCGACCCGTCCACAGACCTGTATATTTTCAACAAAACATCCCAGGATACGCTCGATTATACAGGTGAAAAACTGAATCATGGCAGCAAGGCTGTGCTCATCGGCGTTGGCCATCCAATTCGCGAGCTTCCGCGCAGCTATGAGGAAGGCGACATCCCGGGCATTGACAACGTTGTTGCGTATTGCGGCGGTTGTCTTGTCGTTTCCGGGGCATCCTATGACAAAGATTCCGATCTCGCCCTGCGCGTGATGGAGCATCTGAAATCGCGGGACACGTCGTGGCCGCTCGTTATCGTTGTGGATAATGCACAGCAGGCGGCAGCGACCCAAACCTCCTTCCTGTGGACGGTATTTACCCGCTTCAATCCAGCGACCGACCTGTTCGCTGCGGCGAATGTTCAGCATCATCACCTGTCGTACCGGCTGCCGATTGTTATAGACGCGCGCATGAAGCCGGATTATCCTGCTGAGCTGTTCCCGCGTGAGGATATCGTCAACATGGTGGATGAGCGCTGGAATGAGTATTTTGCCAAGTAATCGGGACATTCGCGTTAGCTGTATTTGGTTGCTCTGGAGATGTTGAAGTAGAAGTATGCGGGAAACTATGGCGGCGAATGGTGAACAACTTGTGAACAGGGAGGGATGGCATGCTTCGGACCTTGTTAGGGGAGCAGCCCCGACATAATGATGGATATCTTAAAGCTGCGGTGGAATCGATGACGAAGACCGTACAGCTGCTGCGGGAGGAGATCAAGAAACATCCGGATCCGACCCATGACCACCGCAAGCTGGAAATCTGGATACGCGGGCTGATTGTATCGCTGGATGAACTGGAGCAGAGCTGGTATGCAGCCTGCCATTTTCGCAAATCGGTGACGTCCGGCTTCATTGATGATATGTCGCTTCAGGAGAAGGAAGAGTACGCCAGGTATGTGTATTTTTATAAGAATGGATTCATCCGTGTGTTTGCCATTCTGGATAAGCTGGGCACTGTGCTTGATGAGCTGTTCAATTTGCACACATCCAAGGTAAAAGTGCATTTTTCCTATTTTACCGTACTGCGGCAGTTTAAATTTCTGAAAATTCATGATTCGCTGTCCGAGGAGCTTGAAGGGATCAAAGCCAAGTACAAGGTGCCGATGGGGACGCTGCGCAAACGGCGTAATGCCGAGATTCATTACATGAACGCTGAAATGCAGGATGATCTGTGGCAGAGGATGCAGGGGCATGATACGAAGCTTGAGCTGGAGGATCTGGATGCGCATCTGGATGATCTGAAGCAAGGACTGGATATGGTATGCCAGACGCTCGCAGCGTCGTTCCGGTATACGAATCAGATCTGGACGACCCAAGGAATTCAGCTTGAAAACTGACCTGATGGGGAAGCTACTATGAAATTCCTTTTGACAAAAAGCTGAAAAAAAACTATACTAACAATTGCATTCGATGAAATTCCTCATGAAAACGATAATTTCATAACACATTTATTTCTTATCGAGAGCGGCGGAGGGACAGGCCCGATGAAGCCCGGCAACCGATTCCTGACGTTAAGCGGATCACCGCAGACGTCTGGAGTGTCATGGTGCTAATTCCTTCAAGACTTTGGAATCTATCCGAAGTTTTGACAGATGAGAAAAGGCATTGACTTTACGTAAAGAGAGCCCTTTTTGATTCTGACAAAGAGAGGCTCTTTTCTTTATGGACAATAGATGTGCCAAAGGCTAGGGAAAGGGAGGCTCAAGATTTGATACAGATCAAACAATTGACGAAGCAGTACGGCACGGGCGGCAATGTAACTACCGCTTTGTCCGGATTGAATCTGTCAATTGACAAAGGAGAAATATTTGGCGTTATCGGACATTCCGGAGCCGGGAAGAGTACCTTGATCCGCTGCATCAATCTGCTGGAGCGGCCGACGTCGGGCGAGGTATGGGTTGGCGGCGTCAACCTGACGCGCCTCGGCAAGACCGAGCTGCAGGCCCAGCGGCGCAAGATCGGTATGATTTTTCAGCATTTCAATCTGCTGTCCTCGGCGACCGTGTTTGACAATATCGCGTATCCGCTGCGACTGACGAAGACGCCCAAGGCGGAAATCGAGCGCAAGGTGAAGGAGATGCTGAGCCTGGTCGGACTTGAGGCGCACAGCCATAAATATCCTGCACAGCTGTCCGGCGGACAGAAGCAGCGGGTTGGCATAGCAAGAGCGCTCGCAAGCGACCCGGAGGTGCTGCTGTGCGACGAAGCAACTTCGGCGCTCGATCCGCAGACGACGGATTCCATCCTGAAGCTGCTTCTGGATATCAACAAGCGGTTCAACTTGACGATTGTGCTGATTACGCATGAGATGCACGTCATCCAAAGCATCTGCGACAAGGTTGCTGTCATTCACCAGGGCGGCATCGTGGAGCAGGGGCCGGTAGCGGAGGTGTTCCTCAAGCCGCAGCATGAGGTTACAAAGGAATTCATCCGCCAGGAAACCGATAGCGGCGAAGCGCTGCGTCTGGCGATTGCAGGTGCTGCTTCCGGTCCATCGCGCGCGGTGAAGATTACGTTCCTTGGCACCAAGACGTATGAGTCGATTCTGTCCCGCATTGTGCATGAGACCGGCGTGAATTTTGCTATTCTGCAGGGGACAATTTCAACGATCAAGGAAACGCCGTACGGTCAGCTGATCGTCCGGTTCGAAGGTGACGAAATTGCCACGGACGAGACAATAAAGAAGCTGCTTGAGCAAGGGCTCGACGTGGAGGTGATTCGTTGATGCTGGGTTTGGACTTTTCTCAGGTAAACTGGAATGAAATCGGGACCGCTTCGCTTGATACACTGCGGATGCTGGGGCTATCGGCATTATTCAGCTTTATTCTCGGTTTGCCGATCGGGGTAATACTGTATATGGCCGCCAGGTCGACGTCGGGCTGGGTTAGATTCGGATATGGAATTCTTTCCTTTATCGTTAATATTCTGCGTTCTATTCCGTACATCATTCTGATCGTGGCGATGATTCCGATTACGAAATCGATTGTCGGTGTATCCTACGGAGTGATTGGAACGATTCCGCCGCTGGTTGTCGGGGCGGCCCCGTTCTTTGCAAGGCTGGTGGAAACTGCGCTGAATGAAGTGGATAAGGGCGTGATTGAAGCGGCTCAGGCGATGGGCTCCTCGACACGGCACATTATCTTTCGGGTACTGCTGCCGGAGGCGCGGCCGGGTCTGCTCGCAGCGATGACCATCACTATCGTTACGCTGGTCTCCTATACGGCGATGTCCGGCCAGGTCGGCGGCGGCGGTCTTGGTAACTTGGCGATCCAATACGGCTATTATCGTTATGATACCGAGATTATGATTATTGCCGTTATTGCCATGATTGTATTGGTACAGTTGTTGCAGATGGCCGGTGACCGGCTGGTGCGGCGTTTTACGAGAAAGTAAGTTTTTGAAGAAGGCAGCAAGGGATTTCACATATAGAGATGATATTACATTTGTGGAGGGGTTAAGAAATGAAAAAATGGTTATCCGGATTCATCAGTTTAGCATTGGTTGGGGCTCTCGCGGCTTGCGGCGGCGGAGGCACAGACAACAATAATGCATCCCAGCCGGAGGGTGGAAGCGAGTCTGCTCCTGAAGCAGTTACCATCAAGGTTGGCGCAACACCGGTACCGCATGCCCAAATTCTGGAGCATATCAAGCCGGCTCTTGCCGAAGAGGGCGTTAACCTGGAAATTGTCGAGTTCACCGATTATCAAATGCCGAATACACAAGTAGATTCCAAAGAGCTGGATGCGAACTTCTTCCAGCATCAGCCTTACTTGGACGGAGAAATCAATGCACGCGGTCTGGAACTTGAACCGGTTATTGCCGTTCACATTGAGCCGCTTGGCGTATATTCCAGAACGATTACTTCCATTGACGAGCTTAAAGATGGCGCGGTCGTGGCGATTCCAAACGACCCAACCAACCTGGGCCGTGCGCTGTCCCTGCTGTCCAAGAACGGCGTGATCAAGCTGGAGGATGAGAACAAGCTGGAAGCGACCACCCGGGATATCGTGGAAAATCCGAAAAATCTGAAATTCCAGGATGTAGATGCAGCGATGCTGCCGCGCATGCTGGATGAAATGGATCTTGCGGTGATCAACACGAACTACGCACTTGAAGCAGACCTGGATCCAACCAAGGACTCCCTGCTGCTTGAGGATAAAGACAACCCGTATGCCAACCTGCTGGTGGCTCGTCCGGACAACAAAGATTCCGACGCCATTCAGAAACTGGCTAAAGCGTTGACTACGGAAGATGTGAGAAGCTTTATCGAACAGGAATTCGGAGGCGCGGTCGTTCCAGCATTCTAATATTGCAGCGGAACAGACAGCATACTGTGACAGAATAAGCGAACAGGTGCGAATTTATCGCACCTGTTCGCTTTTTTAGTACGGCTAGAATCGGTGTTATAAGGGCAAACGAAGACAGAGGCGATGAGAGTAGTAACGGACGGAGGAAGGCCAGCCTAGCATGGCTGCGGTCGGCGGTGTGACGTCTCAGGTTGTTTGAAGGCCATCCCATCCATTATACTGAGGACAGGACATCCACTTGGAGGAGGGAAAGCCTTGAAGGGGAAGGTGGCGCTGATTACAGGCAGTGCGACGGGACTCGGCAAGATGACTGCATTGTCGCTTGCACGTCAGGGATGCCATATTGCCGTTAACTATGTGAACAGTCAAGCGCAGGCAGAGTCGCTTTGCCGAGAGATACAGAAGTTTGGCGTGTCATCGATATCGGTTCAGGCGGATATAACCGATGAGCAGCAGTTGTACTCGCTTGTGGATACAACGGAGCAGCAGCTTGGAACGGTGGATATTCTTGTTAACAATGCAGGGCCATATATTCATGAGCGGCGGTTGTTTGCCGACTATTCCAGAGATGAGATTGTTCGTCTCGTCAACGGGAATCTAACCGGGGTTATGCTTCTGGATCATCGCGTGCTGCCGGCTATGCGGGAGAAGAAGTGGGGACGAATTATTCATTTCGGCTTCGGGCATGCAGTGGAGGCGCGGGCCTGGCCGCATCGGGCCGTATATGCCGCGGCCAAGGTCGGGCTGGTGTCGTTCACGAAGACGCTTGCGATTGAGGAAGCGCCGCACGGGATTACGGTCAATATGGTGTGTCCCGGTGATATTCGGGGAGCGAACAAGGAGAAGACGATTGAAGAAGTGACCGGCGTCGATGACGGGCTGACACCGCGAGGGCGCTCCGGAAGCGGGGAAGATGTAGCCCGGGTGATTGAGTTTCTGTGCCAGGATCGATCGGATTTCCTAACCGGCAACATGATCAATGTGTCCGGCGGGCTTGATCCGATCCGTTCACGGATTAAACCGGAATGACTCGACTGCTTGAAGTGAACGATTCTGTATGGAATGACAGCAAAAAAAAGAGTCTTGGTTCGGAGAAGAACCAAGACTTTCTTTTATAATAAACCATGATTAGAATACTTGTACTACTTCTTGAACGCCTTCCACTTCTTCAACGAGGGCGCGTTCAATTCCTGCCTTCAGTGTAATGGTGGAGCTTGGGCAGCTTCCGCAAGCACCCATCAGCTTCAGCTTAACGATGCCGTCTTCAACGTCGACCAATTCCACGTCACCGCCGTCGCGCTGCAGGAACGGACGAAGCTTATCAAGCACTTCAGCCACTTCATCATACATGGTGATTTGTGCGTTATCGCTCATCTTGTTCAACTCCTTTCCTTTCTTTATTATAGTACATAAACCGCCAAAATAAAATGGCAAACTTATAAGGCAGGTTCTTGACTTATGTCCATTATGATTGAATTTTGCACGAGTAACAGCTATTTCGGAACGGATCAGGCGCTTCAGCCGCTTGCCGAGCGGTTTGATTGCCAAATTATTGAATATGGCTGCTTGACCGACTGCGGGCAATGTTACCTGGCGCCTTTTGCCTATGTGGATGGCGACCGGGTGGAAGCCGTCACGTCCGAAGAACTGTTCGCCCTTATTTCACAGAAGCTTGAGCTTCTAGAGCAGGAGAATGAGAAGGGCTAATAATTCCGCTTCGACTTCCACAGGACACCGCTTTTCAGGATGCGCGGTACGCGTCCGATGACCGAAGTGCTCCCCATCAATCCGAAGCCGGCATGCTTGCCAAGGGAACCGAGCGTCCCTTTCAGCTTCAACGGATGGACTTTAGGGGTATCATTTCTCCACAGCGCCTTCAGCACGTTGCCGACCTGCTCCGCCTGCGCGCCTGCAGCCTGGGCACTCGGCACGAACGGAAGGCTGGCGCAATCGCCGATGACGTATACCTCAGGGTGAGAGGGCACCTGATACCATTCATTCAGCAGGATACGGCCGCTGCGGTCTTTGGGCAGATCGAGCTCCTGAACGACCTTGACCGGCTGAATGCCGGCCGTCCAGACCGCGATGTCGGTTTCGATAGGTTCTTCAAGGTTGAATACCGCATCCTGCTCCACCCGGGAGACAGACACGCCGTTATGGATTTCCACATTGTGATCCTCAAACCAGCGGTGAATATAAGCAGACAAACGATTCGGAAAAGAAGAAAGGACCCGTTGTCCCCGATCGAGGATGGCGATATTCAAGTCAGGCCGGCTCTCCCGCAGATCGGCTGCAAGCTCGATCCCGCTCAAGCCGCCGCCGATAATATGAACCCGGCTGTACGGTCTGAGGTTGTTCAGACGGACGTACGTTTCTCTGGCCGCTGCAAATGACTGCAGACTGCAAGTGTATTCTTCGGCTCCCGGAACGCCGTGGTACCGGTCTGTACACCCGAGCGCGATGGCCAGCTGGTCATATTCTATCGGATCATCGTTCAGCATAAGCACCCGCTTGTTCTCCAGATCAATCTCTGTCACCTCGCCGTACAGGATGCGCAATCCTTCATATTGAGGGAATTTCACGCGTACCGATACATCGGAGACGGTTCCGGCAGCCAGAGCGTAATATTCGGTCTTCAAGCCCTGGTAGGGCATGCGGTCGACGAGAATAACTTCTACATCTGGAGGAAGATAGCCGCTGAACAATTCTTGAATCAAAGCGAGGCCGCCATAGCCTCCACCGAGAATGACGAGCTTTTTCATAGATTTCTTCCTTTCTTGAGAGAAAATGCGTATGAATGTGATTCTTGAATCCGCTTTCGCAAGAAAAACGCCGCTATAAGCGGCTTATGGATTTCCACCCTATATGATCACTTTAACCGAATTTCCGCTATCGGGAACATTCTGTATCTGTATAGGCTTGATTCGGTCTGGTCTAGGCTGGCTTGTTATACTTCTTATTCGTATACTTTAATTTCGTTATAGAACGTATCGCGCTCCACAGGAATGCGTCCTGCACCCTTGATCAGCCAGACGAGCTCTTTGCGCGTCAGTCCTTCCGGTGTCAATGCTCCGGCAGCATGGCTGATTCTTTCCTTCAGAATGGTGCCGTGCACATCAGAGGCTCCGAAGCTCAGAGCAACCTGGGTCAGCTGTGGACCGATATTAATGAAATAGGCCTTGATATGGTCAAAATTGTCCAGCATCAAACGGCTGATGGCGATGGTCTTCAGGTCTTCATAAGCCGAGTTGCGGCGCATAATGCTGGCATTCTTGCTCTTCGGCTGCATCGACAGCGGAATGAAGACGAGGAAGCCTCCGGTTTCATCTTGCAGATCCCGGATTTGGATCATATGGCGAATCCGGTCTTCATGACTTTCGATCGCGCCGTACAGCATGGTCGTATGCGTCTTCATGCCGAGCTGATGCGCGGTGCGGTGCACGTCCAGGTATTGATCGACATTGGCTTTATCGACTTTCATTTTCTGACGGTATTGATCCGACAGAATTTCAGCCCCGCCGCCGGTGAGCGTCTTCAGGCCCGCTTTGCGCAGCTCCTCTAGCACTTCCTTCGTGCTGAGACCGCTGATGCGGGTGAAGAATTCGATTTCTGCCGCTGTGTAAGCCTTCAGTGTAACATCAGGGAAGCGCTCGTTCAGCGCCTTCAGCGAGTCCACATAATATTGAAACGGCACATGATTATTATGTCCGCCGACAATATGAAATTCCCGAACACCCGGATGGATATGCTGCTCAACATATTCAATCATTTCCTGACCGGAAAGGGTGTACGCGCCTTCCTCGCCCTGATCTTTTCTAAAATTACAAAAAGCGCAGTGGGATTCACATACATTGGTGAAATAAAGGCTCATATTTTCAATAAAATAAACCTTTTTCCCGTTCTTGCGCAGATTCACTTCATTGGCCAGCTGCCCCAGGGTCAGCAGGTCATCGGTTTCGTACAGATATACACCGTCTTCAAGAGAAAGACGAACGCCATTGCGTACCTTATCGGCGATTTCCGCCATTCTATGGTCGGTGTAGGGGGTAACGATTGTGGACATGCTCCATCCTCCTCTTCACACCTTCCATTCTCTGTATCAGAGAATCGAGGTGCTAAAATGGATCATTCCCAAGCGGGAACGGTCCTCTTGTTTGCGTGCCGAGGCACGATCGTTTTGTGAAAAAATATACAATAATAATCCCATCGCTTCCGGCGGCTGCGAGGCCGGCGGAACAAACGATCCATCCGGTGCGTTGCCGCCCGGGTTCCTTCCCTATTATAAACCTCACATTTCGGAGGGGCAATACTATTGGGGAAAAGCGATAACGCAAAGAAGACCGTCAAAACGTACTTTAACGGGGCGATCGCCATATTTTCCCCGCCTGAAGGGAAATATATGGCGGCGGGCAGGGGGAATGATGCTTGAGGGATTGAGAAGAGAGGAGTATACTAAAAGATGAGCGAAAGGAGGATGACCTATGATCACAATCAGTGAAACGGCAGCAGAACGTTTAAAAGAAATGCTGTCCGAACAGGAAGCACCAAATATGTTCCTTCGTTTGGGGGTAACTGCCGGCGGCTGCAGCGGTTTTTCGTATGCCATGGGCTTTGACGACCAAGAGACGGAAGCTGATGTATATATGGATGTTCAGGATTTGAGAATTGTTGTGGAGAAGGATGACATCAAATACCTGAACGGTTTGGAAATTGATTTTGAGGAATCGGGCATGACCGGAGGGTTTACAATCCACAACCCGAATGCGACCGTTACTTGCGGCTGCGGGGCTTCCTTCCGTACGGCTACCGATGCCGGCAAGCCAAGCGAGGAGCCGTGCTAAGCGGATAATGCTCATACAAGCTTAGATTCCTGTAATATGAACGATAATCCCATACCAGCCATTCTGGTACCGTTAAGGATTGTCGGTTAGAGCCTCTATAGCGTGTTTTTCGCTGTAGAGGCTTTTTTATATGTTTGCGTTTGAGCAGTTGAAGTACACGGTGCTGAAGACGCCGGGGCTGATCAAGCAATTGGATTGGCTATATGGGACAAGGACCGCTAGAGAAGGATAAAAAAATGAGCCCTCGCAGGATTGCTCCATTGAGGGCTAGGTATTAAGGATTCGTGGCGGTTATGAGTTCATACGCATCCAACACGTTTTTTAACGCTCTTTTTTCCGAATTGGTGATGGTGCGGTCATTGTAGTATTGCGATCCTTCGTGCCGGAGCGTCGTCTGTTCGGATTCAATAATAGATCGAATCATCTCGATTTCGTTCGAGGTAGGGCTGGTATCGTACCACTCCCATATCTCCCCGCCGCTGTTATCGCGCTGGACGTTGAAGTAGCCTGGAAGCATGGTGTATTTAGAATCGTCGGCCTTGATGATGTATTTCTCTATGAATAACCAGTTGTCCGCAGTGTAGCGAATGCGGAGCCGTAAGAATGGATCGCCATGTTTAGGGACTCCTATGTATAAGTGAATGTCATTCGTATTGATGTATTCAGATGTAGCGTGATCGTAATACCACTCAATCTCCTTGATCTCGTCAACCTTCTTGCGGAAGGCAGAGAGCGTCTGCTTTATTTTTACAGCACGTTCTTCTTCTTTTTGTTTTGCAGCGGCCTCGGCTTCCTCTTGTTCCTTCAGTGCAGCAGCCTCGGCCTCCTCTATTTCTCTCAAAACCGCAGCTTCGGCTTCTTCTTTTTCCTTGGCCGCTTTCTCGTCTATTTGATCGATCAGCAACTGAGCCTCGGCGGCTTCTGCTGAATCAGGATGATTTCTAATGACAGATCGGAAGGTTCTCCTTGCCGCTTTATCATCCCCTTCTTCTTGCTTGGCCTTCCCCCTCGCAAGCAATTCGTCCGCAGGTGTGACTTCGTTGTTAACTGAAGAAGCGGGGGGTGGATCGGATTTTGAATCTGATGAGTACGCACAGCCTGATACCAATAAAGCAGCGACAACCAGAATGGTTAAAAGTTTCAATATCATGGGTAATATTGCCCAATTATACCTGACTTAAGGATTATTTTTCAATAAGTGTTTTTGGGGATGTAGTCATGGCAGGGAACACTGCAGTGCACAGAAATGACATGTCCATTCATGCAGCACATAATCGACTTCCGTCAGCGATGGTTACGGAGGAGCGTTTGATTGGGGGCTTTTTATATGTGAGCAAAACGCGGTTCAAACAAAAAATGCAGTTGCCTCCTCTGGTATAGAGTGGACAGCTGCATGGCTGATCGCAATCGCATGGGATATGGCAACATCAGGCAGGGAAGAAAAAGGTGTCATTAAGCATGAGCACAATCATCCCGGCTGCGACAAGGGAGAACGCAATGCAGCCCACGCCGAGTCCCTTGCGGTTGCTCTTAATAAATTTGAAGCCGATGGCAAATATAAGGACCGTGACCGCTGCAAGAGCGACAGACATCCCCACGATTGCCACCCAGTACAATATTTCAAATAATTGTTCCAAGGTAAGAATCCTCCTCATTATACTCCGTTTAGCTTGTGTACGTCGTTGTATGCCTTGTACTTACTATACGACATGTCGGCTTGATTTGGAATAGCGCTTCAGAACGGGCGGTGCCCGCCAATTATTAGGCATCCCATACCGGACAATCATCCAAGAGGGACAGTGCGTTAGAGAGTACTATATGATATGTCATGAATAAAGGAGGCGAAAGCAGCTATGGCGGGAAGACAATTGGCCAGCAAATGGCTCAAAACCGAGGCATTGCTGTCTGATCCGCAGGTTGCTCCCTACATTCCGGCCACCCAGGCTTTTGGGACCGAGGCTCTGACCTCGATGCTGGAGGAGCATGGCATGGTTGTCATCAAGCCGATTATCGGGACTGGCGGCAATGGTGTCATACGCATTCTCAAAAGCGGTACGGGTTACATGGTTACCTACAAAAGACGCACGGTTCATGTGGAAACGATGGATGCCCTTATGAGGGTACTTGCACGCATGAAATTAAAAAGGGAATACATGATTCAGCAAGGGATACATTTGGCCAAAATACGAGGCCGTCCGCTGGATTATCGGGTGAAGGTGGTCAAGGAAAGAGGCGCTTGGCGGTTTAAGGCTATGGTCGGCCGGCTTGCCAGTCCGGGACTGATTGTCACGAATATTTGCAAAGGCGGAAGTCTGCTGAGAGGAACCCAGGCGATGGTGTTATCCCTGCCGCGTGTGAAAGTAAGGGAGAAACGACGGGAGATGCGCGGCCTCACCCGGCACTGCATTGCGCTCCTGGAATCCAAATTCCCGGGAATCGCACAGCTCGGTTTTGATTACGGCATCGATCAAGAAGGGAAGATCTGGATTCTGGAAGTTAATACGCGTCCGAGCTGATCTCTTATAGGATGCCCTTCCTCCCTAAGATTATCCAATGAGACCAAATCTAAGCGTTTATATGAAAATTTAATAGGGTATTTAATAATTGACACAAAAAAACCGATATAATAGGTGATTAATTTTTTTTATAGTAGATTTGGCTTCTCACCTGTGTATAACATTTATCCCCATAATCCACGTTGATACGAGCACATTTTTAATACTTACCAACAAATTATACACAGGATTTCCACAGTTGGGTGTGGATAAGCGAACAGTTGTTCCACTATTTAATGTTTGCTATGATAGACCCAGGAAAAAAGAGGAAGGGGTGTATAAGAGATGGCTATGTTGTCGGATGAGATGCTGCTCGATTCCTATCATATGGCTGTAGAGTTAAAGTTGGAACGAGAGTTTATCACTCTCCTGCTGGCCGAAATTCAAAAACGGAACTTGGACACCAATTCCGGCAATGTTTTGCACTAGTATAGGCTGATGAACGATAGATGAGATAAATGTCCAAGGAACAGCATGACGAAGCATTGGATCTGTTAGCAATTATCCACCGTATTTGAAGCTTGCTGCTCTACACAAATAGAAAAGGTATCTGCCAACCCCACCGGACAGCGGGATGGAGATACCTTTTTTTGTTTGTATTATTCTGGCAGATGCGAGCGGATCTACAGCTTCATGTTGCTGCTGTGTCCAGGAGCCAGACGCGCATCCGGATCGATGTACACCTTGGCGTTGTTCACAGCTGTCGGGGCTTCACCGAAGCCGACGGCGATCAGCTTGACCTTGCCTGGATAGGTTGTGATGTCGCCTGCTGCGAAAATCCCCGGAATGCTGGTTTCCATTCGGGAATCTACGACAATCGAATTGCTTTCGATGTTGATGCCCCACTCGGAAATCGGTCCGAGCGATGATACAAAACCGAAGTTGACAATTACATCGTCCACTTCAATCTCTTGGGTTTCTTGGGTCTTGATGTGGGAGAGCGTCACTTTGGTAATCGTCTCCTCGCCATGAAGTGCGCTAATCTCCGTCGGGGTGATAATGTTCACCTTGGACGCCATCAATTGCTCGACACTGTGCTCATGAGCACGGAATTTGTCGCGACGGTGCACGAGTGTCACCTGCTCGGCGATCGGCTCCAGCATCAGCGCCCAGTCGACCGCAGAGTCGCCCCCGCCGCTGATCAGCACTTTCTTGCCTTTAAACTGGCTTAAATCGTTCACGAAGTAGTGCAGATTGCGTTTTTCAAACTTCTCGGCTTCTTCAAGCTCGAGACGGCGCGGCTGGAATGCTCCAACGCCGGCTGTAATAATGATTGCCTTGGCATGATGCTCGCCCAGGTTTGTTGTCACAACAAAATGGCGTTCCTCCAGCTTCTTGACCGAAAGGACCTTCTCTTCCAGCCGGATGTCGGTGTTGAAGAGCTCCATCTGCTTGGACAGGTTGTTCACCAGCTCTTGAGCGGTTACTTTAGGGAAGCCGGCCACATCATAAATGTATTTTTCAGGATATAGCGCGGCCAGCTGGCCACCAAGCTGAGGCATGCTCTCAATGAGCTTGACCGAAGCTTGACGCATTCCTCCGTAAAAAGCGGCAAACATACCTGCAGGGCCGCCCCCGATAATGATCAGATCGGTCATGCCGTTCTCTTGTTGCACCGTGGTCATGCGGTAAGCACCTCCATCATTGAATTTATATTCGAATCAGACAGACGAATGCTCGCCTCTGGGATCGGACTGATTCATTTCGATATACCTTAACTATTATAATCCTCCGGGACGACACTGAAAAGACAAGATATATGCTGAAGGTCCAAGCAAGGTCAGATGATGTCGTTTTAATGACGGAGGACATCGGAACTATCCGTACTTTTCCTGTGGACAATACCTCAAAAAAAACTTGATATTTGTAAGGTTTATGCATATTATTAACGTTGATAACTTGTGTTCATTGAGTGTTAGCTTCATGTTGAATATGTACTGCACGCTTATCATTCTTGACGTGTGGACAGCATAAAGACAATCGGGTCAAAACCGTGTGAGTGGGCTCTGATGAAGGGGCTCATCTCTTTTTCTGCACGTTTTTCACAAATTGTTAACATCTTTATACCATACTGTACAGATAACAGATAAAGAGTAAGCTGGAAGGAGCAGTAGAATGAGCAGCATACCGAAGATCGTAATCCTCGGCGCGGGTTACGGTGGCATATTGACAGCGCAGCGGCTGCAAAAAGAGCTGAATTATAACGAGGCGGACGTTACCTTGGTCAATCGCCATGACTACCATTATATAACGACCCATTTGCATATGCCGGCAGCGGGAACAGACAGCATCGAAAATACGCGGGTATCGATTTCCAAACTGATTGATGAATTCAAAATCGATTTGGTCAAATCCTCAGTGCAGGAAATTCGTCTTCACGATAAAAAGGTCATCCTTGAGGACGGCACCTTGTCCTACGACTACCTGGTCATTGGACTCGGCGGCGAGCCGGAAACGTTCGGCATCCCGGGATTGGCGGAGCATGCGATGACGATCCGGAGCATCAATTCGGTTCGTCTGATCCGCGAGCATATCGAATACCAGTTTGCATTATTCAAGAACGAGCGCAGACCGCAGGAACGAATCAACTTCATCGTCGGCGGCGCAGGCTTTAGCGGCATCGAATTTGTGGCCGAGCTGGCTGACCGGATTCCGAAGCTGTGCAAAGAGTTTGATGTGGACCCTACACTTGTCAACATCTACAACATCGAGGCGGCTCCATCTGCACTGCCGGGCTTCGCCCCGGAGCTTGTGGATTATGCCATCAAGACGCTGGAGAAGAAGGGCGTCACCTTCAAGTTCGGAACTGCGATCCAGGAATGTCTGCCGGGCGGCGTCATACTGAGCAGCGGCGAAGAGATTAAAGCCGCAACGATCGTATGGACAGGCGGTATTCGCGGCAATCGTCTGGTTGAAGCCGCAGGATTCGAAACGATGCGCGGCCGTGTTAAGGTAGATGAATATTTGCGTGCGCCTGGATATGAGAACATTTATATTATCGGCGATAACTCGCTTATTTTTAATGATGAGGGACGACCTTATCCGCCAACCGCCCAAATTGCGATGCAGCAGGGTGTATGCTGTGCCCAGAATATCGTAGCTTCCATCCGGAACAAACCGATGAAGACGTTTGAGTTCCACAATAAAGGAACCGTGGCTTCTCTCGGCAAGGGTGAAGGCATTGCGGTTGTGGGGGACAAGAAATATCAGGGCTGGAAAGCCGCACAATTGAAGAAACTAGTTGACTTGCGGTATCTCTTCATTATTGGAGGCATTCCGCTCGTGCTCAAAAAAGGAAGGTTTCTGTAATGAGACATTGCAGCGTTCAAGTCCGCGGACTGCTGACCCGGGATGAGCTGGACCGTTACAATGCATTGATGGAGGTTGGCGCTTATCTGGAATCGCAGGAAAAGTATGACCTGGCCTATACGGTTCAGAAGGAAGTGGACATTCTCATCATGCCGGCAATTGAGCGGCTGAAGGATAAAGGGCGGGCGCGCGATCGCGCTACAGCGGAGTTTCTGGAATCCTTGAACAAGCAGGAGGACGACGAGCAAGTCTGACCTCGATAAGCAAAAAAAGGTATGCTCTTCCGGATAGCTTAACCGGGAGCATACCTTTTTGTACAAGGGGATCGTTATAGTTATACCTTCATCAATTCCGTGAACGAGGTCTTGTCCAGCAGATTGCCGACGTAGAACGGGCCGAATTCCCCGAAACGGGCGCTCACTTCATCAAAGCGCATTTCATACACCAGCTTCTTGAATTGAAGGGCATCGTCGGAGAACAGGGTAACACCCCATTCCCAATCGTCAAAGCCGACCGAGCCGGTAATGATCTGCTTCACTTTGCCGGCATAGCCGCGGCCGATCAAACCATGACTCTTCATCATGTTGCGGCGCTCTTCCATGCTGAGCATATACCAGTTATCCGACAGATCGCGCTTTTTGTTCATCGGATAGAAGCAGATGTGCTTCGATTTCGGCAGCGAAGGCTTGAGCCGTGCGATCACATGCGGATTTTGCATCGGATCTTCATCGGAGGAGCCGGCAAGGTAATTGCTGAGCTCTACGATGCTGACATAGGAATAAGCTTTGATTGTATATTGGGCGAACGCTGTTTTGTTAAAAGCATTCTCGATGGCGTTCAATTCCTCCAGCGTTTCACGCAGGTGCATAAATACAAAATCGGCTTTTTGGCCTACAATGGTGTATACAGCCGTGCTTCCTTGCTTGGAGGCATCGACAGCTTCCCATTCTGCCAGAAAAGCATTCAGCTCTTCAAGCGCGAAGGCGCGCTTTTCATCGTCTGCCGCTTTCCAGGCCGACCAATCAATGGTGCGAAAATCGTGTAGAGCATACCAGCCTTCCAGCGTCATGGCGGCTTCGTTCATGAGATCACTCCTAAACATCATATGTCGTAATGCTTGCCGCGCCTTAAGGGCGCCGCACTCTTCATCCATTGTACTGCAAGCGATGGACACAGGGCAAACGATTCGGATATAGATTCATGGAATGTTCGTTGATCTGTCATCATTTTTTTAGTAAACTAACAACGGGCTGAAGCGCGGGCGACATACACTTCTTACCTATTAGAGTGGAGAACGTCCAGCTGAAGCGATAAAGTCGAGGTGAAACAGCGATTATGCTTTCCATTATTCCTGTACTAGTACTGATGATTTTGTTCTTTGTTATGATGTTTGGAATCGGCTTCATCTTGAATATGCTGATGAAGACAACCTGGTTCCCGTGCTTTTTATTTGTGATTGTCATCCTGCCGGTTGTTGTATACAGCCTGTGGGATCGGGGAGAAGTTCCGTTCTGGACCCACGTGGGCTCGTTCCAGCTGGTTGATTATTTGACCGGTGTCGCTGGGCTTATAGGAGCTTATATGAGCGGGTGGACAATCCGCACGCTTCGCATCAAAGGCTTTAAAATGTTCTAATCGCTTGGCTGAAATCTCTACCCTGAGCGGATGGAGATCAGAGAACCGCGGCGGCTCTTCCGGTTTGGAAGGCCGTTTTTCTTTTGACCAGGCGGGGATGAAAATGCCAGAAATTTTTGATGCGAGGAACTGGCTTGCAGGGACATGATTTATGATAGAATAGAGGCAGTCTATTTTTGTGAGGCAGGGGGAGCAGATAACGATGCGCATGACAAATTTCTTACATTTTACCGAGAATCACCGTTACTGCGTATACCGTGACTTCTGTGTGAGCGTCCTGGACGACAAAATGCTCAGTTCGATCTATCAGCCGATGGTCGGTGCGTTCGCCATCAGTTTATACCGTCTGCTTGTCTCGCATATTCCGCTAGAGAAGGTAGGATATTCGGCCATTGAGCAGCAGCGCAGATTGTTCCTGACACTCGGGCTTGAGCCAAGCGAGAAGGGGCGGCGGTATCTAATTGAGCAGACCTCGAAGCTGGAAGCGGTTGGACTGCTCCAGACGAGCCGCATGGTAGTGGCCGAGACCGATGATTACATCTATGAATATGAGCTGCAGGCACCGCTGTCGCCGGCCGAGTTCTTCAAGACACAGCACTTGACGCTGCTGCTTCGGGACAAGGTGGGCAAGTTCGCTGTGCTCTCGCTGCGCGAGGAGCTGTGGAGCAAGGAGCCGCAGGAGTGGTCTGGGATATCCTTGAACAAGGAGAATATTTCGGTACCCTTTTACGATATATTTGAGCTGAACACCCATGTCATCGATTATGAGCTGGAACAGGCGCTGGAAGAGGTGTCTGCCGGGAGCAAGCCAGTCCGGTCCCTTTCTTCTGACCAGGATAGCGGCGGGCTGAATTATGCGGACATTATCCTTCGCTTCCCGCGCGAGTCGCGCAACCGGGTGTTTGTCGAGCGGCTTCGCTATGATCATGAACAGATGGGGATCGTCAATTATGTCGTTCGGAAATACAACCTCAGCGTGCAGGATTTATGCCGTTTGCTCGATGAGGATGGTATATTTACCTCCCAGGGAGAGATTGTGCTTGATGATCTGCAACATAAGGCCAGCCTTCATTTCCGGCAGGGCATGAAGCTGCAGGAGAAGCGCGAGATCACGGCAGGCAAGGTCGTGGCGCTGCGGCAGGAGCTGGAAGGCGAGCCGGACGAGCCGGCACAGGAGCATCCGGTGCAGATGGAATATTATGTGGAAGTTCCGCTACAGTTTCAATCGAAATGTGATATTCACCAATATAATATGATGCTTCGCAATGAGCCGTATACGAAGCTGCTGCAGACATTTTTTCCGGGGACGATTCCGTCGCCGTTTATGGATATGTTCGAGAAGATCGACTTGAGCTACAAGCTGCCTGAAGAGGTAATCAATGTGCTCATTCATTATTTGATGACCTTGATCGCCGAGGATGGAGAGCAGCGGATCAATCGCAATTTCGTGGAGGCGATCGCCTCCAACATGCTGCTGAAGCAGGTGGATACCTATGAGAAGGCGGTTCAATACATTCGCGATCAGGCCAAAATGAAAGGCAAACAGAAGGCGGCTTCGCGGGCGCGTACATACGCCAAGGGCGGCAAGGTGAAGCCGGACATTCCGGTGGCCCAGGGGAATGCGTCAGGACAGGCCGTGTCCGATGAAGAATTTGAAGAGATGTTAAGGTTTGCCGCCGAGATGCAGGCCAGCAAGAAGAAGGGCGGGTAATGCCCGCTATGTTAACGAATGAATGATCGGATGAATGATGGTAGCAGGCAATGATGCCTGCACGAATCGTTGAACATATCAAGAGGGAGGGGGAGATCGCGATGGAATCGCTGGGTCAGCTGCTGGACCATTTGAAGAATCCGGATATTCGCCGCCGGACGGAGAGCATTACAGAGGAACTGCTGCAGAATCCGTTAATTCGCGCACTCCGCAGCGAATACCCCGAGATCGATGATCGGGTGATCCGGCTGAATCTGAGCAAGCTGTATCAGTATGCCGGAGACCATAAGCACTGTGAGCAATGCCCGGGGCTGGAGCATTGCCCAAATGATTTCCAGGGACATTTCAGCAAGCTTGATATCGAGCGTGTGAACGGGACCGTGGAGATCTATGAACGGAAAGCGCCTTGTCATCTGCAGGTGGCTAAGACCAACGCAGAGATGATCCGCAAACGGATCCGCAGCTTCTACGTGGATGATCACGCGCTTAACGAAGGTTATAACAACATGGAGATTATGGCCAAGGACAGGCTGCGCGCTCCCGCTGTTCATCAGATCTTCCGTTATATTCAGGACGTCAAGGAGAATGGTCTGTCACCGCGCGGCCTGTATTTAACTGGGGCATTCGGGACGGGAAAGACATATTTGATGTGCTATCTGCTGCATGAGCTGGCGATGGTTGGCTATACCGGCGTCATCGTGTACATGCCGGACTTCGTCGAGGATCTGAAATCGATGATGCAGGAAGGGCAGAAGCTGAAGGAAATGACGGAGACGATGAAGGAATGCGACCTGCTCATCTTTGATGATATCGGTGCTGAGAACCTGAATCCCTGGGTTCGGGATCACGTCCTCGGCTCGATTCTGAACTACCGGATGAATCGCAAACCGACCTTCTATACCTCCAATTATCCGCTGGACGGGCTGGAGCGCCATCTGAGCTTTACGAGCAAGGATGGGGAGGAGCTTCACAAGGGGCAGCGGCTGATGAACCGGATTGCGCCTTTTGTCGATGTGGTGCAGCTGTTCGGGGAGAATCAGCGGGGCAAGTTCTGATTAGTGAAACGGAAGATGACAATAGAAAAAGTCTGATCCCGATCGCAGCTTAAGCTGTGAACAGGATCAGACTTTTCATGTTAGAGCTCAAGGAGCCGCCGATTAACCGACCAGATACTTGATAATGACAAAGCCGAAGAAAATGATGGTCATGAAACCGAACATGCCGATAAAGCCAGCCATCAAATCGCCAAAGTCATTCCGCGGTTCTTCATTCACGTGCTCCCGTGGATCGTTAACGTGAACGTTTACATCCATGGTGCTAGCCTCCTAAAAGGTGAACATGCCTGTGATCCATTTCCTTGACATTCACCGGACTTGTTATTAGTAGTATACCCAATTGGCAAATCATTTGTAAAGAATAAGGGAGGTGAATTACTACCTTTCTTTAGGTGAGTATATTTCACTTTTTCCTGAAAAATGTGGTATACTATTTTCGTCGACATTAAAATCGGCATCTTTGTTAAAGATATACTTATCCTGTAAGGAGGAGAATACAATATGGCAATTGTAAATGTTACCGACCAAACCTTTGCTAACGAAGTGGAAAGCACAGGAACGGTTGTTGTTGATTTCTGGGCGCCTTGGTGCGGACCTTGCAAAATGCTTGCGCCAATCCTGGACGAACTGGCTCAGGAAGTGGGCGATGATGTGAAAATCGCTAAGGTGAATGTGGACGAGAATCCTGAGTCTGCAGCTCGTTTCGGCGTTATGAGCATCCCGACAATGATCTTCTTTAAAGACGGCCAGCCTGTCGACAAAGTGGTTGGTTTGAATTCCAAAGAAGCCTTGAAGGGCATCATTGCGAAACATCAATAATTCAAGCTTGACGCTCCAAGCAGCAAGCAACGTTATAAGCGCCTTCGGAATAATCCGGGGGCGCTTTGTGCGGTTTATTCGTAGTATAATGTCTCCTAGGAGAGGGGGAAGGGTATGAACGATTTCGCCAAGCGGGTTCAGGAGCAGGAGAAGGCTCTGGAGAATATCCGGCACAAGCTGGCGCTGCTGCCTGATCAGCCGGGCTGCTACCTGATGAAGAACGGGGAAGGCACCATCATCTACGTCGGCAAGGCCAAGGTGCTGAAGAACCGGGTACGCTCTTACTTTACGGGAAGCCACAATGGCAAGACCCAGCTGATGGTTTCCGAAATCCGTGATTTTGAATATATTGTGACCGGCAGCAATATGGAGGCGCTCATTCTGGAGTGCAACCTGATCAAAACCCATCAGCCTCGCTTCAATGTATTGCTGAAAGACGATAAAACGTATCCATATATAAAAATAACGAATGAAGAGCATCCCCGGCTGGAAGTGACCCGGCGGGTGCTGAAAGATAAAGCGAAATACTTTGGCCCGTATCCGAACGCCTCGGCCGCCCAGCAAACGAAGAAGCTGCTGGATCGCATGTATCCGCTGCGCAAATGCGGTGTCATGCCGAAGGAGGTCTGCCTCTATTATCACATCGGGCAATGTCTGGCCCCTTGTGTGAAGGAGGTTCCCCGGGAGGACTATGAGCAGATTACGAGCGAAATCCAGTCATTCCTCAGCGGCGGGCATGAGGAGATCCGGAAGGAGCTCGAGCGGAAAATGCACGAGGCTGCGGAGGAGCTCTATTTTGAGCGGGCCAAGGAGCTGCGTGATCAGATCATGCATATTGACGCTCTGATGGAGAAGCAGAAGATCACGACTACCGACAAGAAGGACCGGGACGTGTTCGGTTATGCGGTGGACAAGGGCTGGATGTGCGTGCAGATTCTATATATGCGCCAGGGAAAAATGGTGCAGCGCAACGCCTCCGTATTTCCGTTCTACGGCGACCCCCACAGCGACTTTCTGTCCTTTGTCGCACAGTATTACAGCAGCAATCCGGCGCTGCCGCAGGAAATTCTGCTGCCGGGCCCGCAGTTGTCCGGCGCAGCAGCCGATGCGGACAGCGAGGAAGCTGGTGAAGCCGCAGCCAAGCCGCCTGCTGGTGCAGATGTGGCAACGACCGAGCCAACTGTTCTGACAGACAGTGCCGAACCTACTGCGGCTGAGGCGAAGGCCGAAGCAGCGGCTGAAGCGGCCGGGCTCGTTGATGCGGCAGGCGGAGCGGAGGCGCTGCAGGAGTGGCTCGGTATCAAGGTTCTGGTTCCGCGTCGGGGCTTGAAGCGACAGATGGTTGGCATGGCTTCCGATAATGCCAAAGTGTCGCTTGATGAGAAGTTCCGCCTGATTGAACGCGATGAAGAGCGCACCTCGATTGCGGCAGCTAATCTGGGCGAGATTATCGGTCTGGAGTCTTTGCACCGGATTGAGGCATTTGACAACTCCAACATTCAAGGAAGCAACCCGGTATCGGCAATGGTGGTATTTACCGATGGCAAGCCGGACAAGAAGGAATACCGCAAATATAAAATCCGGTCCGTATCGGGGCCGGATGATTATGAGACGATGCGCGAGGTTATTCGCCGCCGGTATGAGCGGGTGCTCAAGGAGAACCTGCCGCTGCCGGATCTGATCGTGGTCGACGGCGGACGCGGCCAAATCTCGGCAGCGGTCGATGTGCTGGAGAACGAGCTGGGACTGTTCATCCCGGTCTGCGGCCTGGTGAAGGACGCCAAGCACCGGACGGCGCAGCTCATGGTCGGCGATCCGCCTGAGCCGGTGGCGCTGCCAAGGGACAGCCAGGAATTCTACCTGCTTCAGCGCATACAGGATGAAGTGCACCGGTTCGCCATTTCGTTCCACCGCGAGCAGCGGGGCAAATCGATGGTTTCCTCCAAGCTGGACGCTATTCCGGGCATCGGGGAGAAGCGCCGGAAGATGCTGCTCAAGCATTTTGGCTCGGTCAAAAAAATAAAAGAGGCCAGTGTCGAAGACTTCCGGCCCCTTTCTATCGGTGAAAAATTAGCGAATGATATTCTTAAAGCGCTTCGGGAGGAGTCGTAGTATACGGCTTCTCCTTTTTTTGCGGGTTAAATCGGTAAATGACGTATGCGACCAGTGCTGGAAGCGCGATATAGAAGGCCCCCATCACCACGTTGGTTGCGTCTCTCAGCAGGATCAGGCTGATTCCCATCAGGGTGCTGTTGAAGATGACGTGGGCGAACATGGCGGTCAAATAACCGTATCGCAGGAAGATATAACTGAACAGCAGGCCGATGATTACCAGCTCGATGGGCCGGGAAATAATCGGATAGATCGGATACAGCGTATGTCCGAGAGCCCAAATGATCGAAGTGATCAAGCTGGCGACAAAGGTGCTGCGCACGATTTTTTTGACCATTTTAATCCCGAACAGCCGGTAAACGGCCTCTTCCGATATGCCAGCGAACCAGGCCATCAAAGGAAACAGCCACGGATACAGCATGTTGTATGGCGATTGCTCCGAATCCGTCGTTGCCCAGGTATTCAGCGTAAGGCTCAGTATGATGAAGATGATCGACTGAATGCCAAGCAAGATGAATGCCCACAGATAGCCGAGCTTCATGCTGTCGAGCACATAAGGCCCATAACCCGGTTCCTTCGCCCGCGGCCACACATTGAGCCCGTCCTCCTTACGCCACAGCCCGTCTCCGCCCACCAGCGAGAAGTACAGAAGGGCCGAGAAGACGAGGGAATATATTACATAAAAGATCATCATGAATGCAATTCCGAAACTGGACATCCCCTGG
This sequence comes from Paenibacillus campinasensis, assembly GCF_002272015.1. Lineage (GTDB taxonomy): Bacteria > Bacillota > Bacilli > Paenibacillales > Paenibacillaceae > Paenibacillus_AQ > Paenibacillus_AQ campinasensis. The sequence continues at coordinate 105,526 of NZ_NPBY01000027.1, forward strand.
GCTTTGAACACAGGCATCAAATTGTAGGTGTTCAGCATCTGGATGACAAACAGCAGCAGCGCCAGAAACACTCCGCGTTTAAAAGAAGTGTGGGCACGTGTTTTCACGCTGTATACAATCGCGAGAATTCCGAGCACGAGGGTGAACAAACCGTACCCGATCAGCGTAAGCATAAGCGCGTTTTGCGTTTGCTTCTCCACATAGGCGGTATGCTGCTCCGGAACATCGAAGGCCTGCTGATACGAGCGCAGCTGGCGGTCTTCGAACGTGAACTCCAGTTTCAGCTGAGCATCCAGAACGGATTTTGACGGATCGGCATATTCCAGCTTGGGCTCGCCCTCCTGCGTAAGCAGTTCCAGGCTGGCTGGATCATAGCCGGACCTTTGGAGCCAGGGCTCTGCCAGTGCTTGTTTCTCGGACAAGGTCATGTTGCCTTCGGCTAGCAGCAGCATTTCCCGCCGTACCGCGCCGGTATTCAGCTCAATCCGGTCATAGCTCGAGTGCGCGGCATCAAGGGTATAGCTGATAACCGCCGCGGTCTGCATATGTACATCCACCAGCAGCGCGTCCAAGCCCGGAAGCGTGAAGCGAACACGGAATACGTCATAAGGATATTGTTGCTCATAGGTTTTATTGTACTCGTCGAGCTTCTTCTCTTTGGTCAAATATCCATACAACGCAGAATTCGACTGATAAGTCACCAGCGTTTCTGTCGCTTCTTCTACAGGGAAGCCTAACTGGTCCTTGGCAAATTCCGAGGCAGCCTGTGAGGCTTCCTCCTTGGTGATCACAACAGACGTCTGAAGCTCCGGATCGGCGGCGGTGGGCAGCACGATCTGCAGAAGCAGAAACAAGACGAGGCCGACGATGGCTGGAATCATTAATGTTCTGAAATTAGCTTTGAGTTTCAGCGGTTCTTGAATTCGATTCATGAAATTCCTCCTCGAGATGGATAACTGCTGCAAATTAGATACCTATCGTCAGTATGAAAGTATCGGATGTGGAAGAGTTCAAACAACTATAAGTCAATATAACATAGATATGTGCCCTTCACGGAGCTTATCCCTCTGTCATTTTTTTAAATAATCGATGAAAACGAATGAAAGCTTACGAAAATGCAAGAGAAGCAGGTGCTCGTATTCTTGAATATGCCCAAATCGGACGTTTTTAAAGATATTTTGCAGCAAAAACAGCATTGGGTTCGTGAGGCGATTGCGTTATAATCACATCATGCTTTCAGCAAAGAAAATAAGACAGCCGAATTTCGACCAGAAAATGGGGGAACCATGTAATTGGGGTGAATTTCCTAAGTCATTCATGATTCATCATGAATGAGGAGGAATAGGGCAACCTGTGAAAGCCCGAACCCGTCAGCTAACCTCGTAGGCTGCAGCACAGGAACCAGAACAGAAAGGGGCATTGGATTTCCAGTGTCTTTTTTTCTTTGACTTTTATCAACAGAAGGTGAACAAGTTGAACCCGAAATTATTTTGGCTCAAGTTGTCCCCGCCGCAAATCCTGACGCTTGGCTTCGCAGCGCTCATCGGGATCGGGACAATGCTGCTGATGTTGCCGGTGGCAACAACCAGCAGGGAGCCGCTTGGAGCGATTGACGCCTTGTTTACCGCGACATCGGCTGTATGTCTGACAGGTCTAGTCGTCGTTGATACGGCGACAACTTACAGCACCTTTGGCGAGCTTGTGATCATGCTGCTCATCCAGATTAGCGGATTAGGCTTTATGACGATGGCAACGCTGTTCGCGCTGATGTTCAAGCGGCGCATCTCGTTCAAGGACCGGCTGGTGCTGCAGGAGGCCATGAACCAGACATCAGTGGAAGGGATTGTACGGCTGATCAGGAGGGTAATTATTTATACATTTGTTATTGAAGCCGTATGTGCCACGTTGTTCTCGATACGCTGGGCGTTTGACATGCCGGCCGGGCAGGCCGTTTATTTCGGGATTTTTCATGCCATATCGCTGTTTAATAACGCGGGCTTTGATCTGTTTGGACAATTTCACAGCTTTACGGGGTACGTGAGTGACCCGCTGATCAACATCGTTTCCATATTTTTAATCGTTTCCGGGGGACTTGGATTTGTGGTATTGTCGGATCTGATTGATTTTCGCCAGAAACGGAAGCTGTCCCTGCATTCGAAGGTCGTTCTGTCCATGAGCGGAGCGCTCATATTGGTCGGAGCCGTTGTCATTATGGTGTTCGAGTTCACGAATCCGAGAACGCTCGGTGCCCTGGATGGCGGCGGCAAAACGCTGGCGGCCCTGCTCCAGTCGGTCACGCCCCGAACGGCCGGAGTGAACACGATTGACATTACGGGAATGAGGCAGGCGACACAATTTTTCATCGTCATTCTGATGTTTATCGGCGCCTCTCCGGGATCGACCGGGGGCGGGATCAAAACGACGACTTTTACGGTGATGATCGGGGCGGTGGTCGCCATGATGCGCGGACGTCAGGACATTGTGCTGTTCCACTACCGGCTGGCTCAGGAGCGGATTCTGAAGGCATTGACGATTGCTTTGCTCGCGGTGCTGCTTGTGCTGACCGTTGCGATGATTTTATCTACTACGGAGGATGGACATTTTCTGGAGATCTTGTTTGAGGCGACATCGGCCTTCGGCACCGTTGGGCTGTCGATGGGGCTGACACCTCATTTGACGGCCTTCGGCAAGGTGCTGATCTGTTTCACGATGTTTGCGGGACGGCTTGGACTGCTGACGCTCGTGTATGCGCTGGGTCCGAATAAAAACAAAGAATTGTACCGTTATCCGGAAGGCAAAATGATTATTGGGTAAGGAGCATGACGGGAAACATGAAACCAAAACAGTTTGTAGTGATCGGTCTAGGGCGGTTCGGATCGAGCCTCGCCATTGAACTGATGGAGCAGGGGTATGAAGTTCTGGGCATCGACCGGGACGAAGAGGTTGTGGAGGATATGAGCGAGCTGCTGACGCATACCGTCGTGGCGGATGCTACGGATGAGGGAGTGCTGAAGTCGCTTGGCGTCCGCAACTTCGACTGCGGCATTGTGGCGATCGGCGACGATATCCAGATGAGCATTCTTTCAGCTATATTGCTGAAGGAGCTTGGTGTGGGCACGGTCGTGGCCAAAGCGATATCGGTGCTGCACGGCAGAGCGCTGGAGAAGCTGGGCGTAGACCGGGTGATCTTCCCGGAAAGAGATATGGGCATTCGTGTGGCTCATCAGCTCGTTACCCCTAACCTTCTCGATTATATCGAGCTGTCCAAAGACTATCTGGTCGTTGAGCTGACGGTGACGGACTGCATGGATGGAAAAACATTAAGCGAGCTTAACACGCGGGTTCGTTATGGGGTTACCGTCGTGGCGGTCAACAAGCCTTCCGGCATCATTGTGGCGCCAACGGCGATGGATGTGCTGCATGCCGGTGACATTATGGTGGTTATCGGTTCGAATGAGAACGTGGAACGATTTGAGAATGAGGTTGTCAACTCGCAGGAAGGTTAATCCGCACTTATATAATAGGAAGAAGCGATCATGCGTACACGGAACATGCGGTGTATAGATGATCGCTTTGTTGTCATAAGGCTAGGCGGCTACTGTGGGTTGCAAGCCAGCCCCTATGCCTTCAGCTTGCGCAGCTCAGTGAACAGCACCTCGGTCTCGGCGATCCAGCGTCTGGCCGCACTGCTCAAATCCGAGGACTCGTCATAGACGAGCGAAGTGGTCCGCCGGGTCTCTATCAAAGCGGGGATATGGATGTCGAGCAGACCGTTATCGGACAGCAGCTGCGGGCGCAAATAGGATTTGGGCAGCAGCGCCGCCGCTTTGCAGGTTGGAATGAGGCGGACGATCGCCTCGAAGGAATCGATCTCCATCCGGATGTCGGGCATAATGCCCCAGCGATGAAACAGATCATCGGTCAGCTTGCGGTACCAGGTGCCGGTGGAGAAAATAATCATCGGCAGTCCTTGCAGATGCTCGATGCTGACCGCTTCAAGCTCCGCCAGCGGATGGCCGAGCGGGATGACCAGCTCAAGATGATCGTCAAAGAGCGGAATGCATTTTAGCCCCGGCTGATTGATGGAGGAGGCAACGATGCCGATATCCACGCGTCGTTCCCTTACATAAGATACGATTTCATGAGTCTTGCCAGTGACCAGCTTAATTTCCGCCGCCGGATGCTTCTCCATAAAAGCATTCACAAGCGGAGGCAGCGTCGTCTGCAGCGTGGTCAGACTGGCGCCAAGCGTAATGGAGATTTGCTCGCCTTCGCGGTAATGCGCCAGCGTCTGCATAAACTTCAACTGCTGCTGCCGCTGCTCCAGGGCGAAGGTATAAACGATCTGTCCGATCGAGGTCAGCTCCAGTCGCTTGCCCCGACGGTTGAACAGCTGCAGCCCAAGCTCGTCCTCCAGCTTGGCGATTTTGCGGGAGACCGCCGGCTGGGACAGGTTGAGCAGCTTGGAAGCTTTGTTGATGCTGGATTGCTCAACGACGACGGCAAAGACGTCCAGCTCTTCGAACATGGCTACATCCTCCTGTTATATGGTAGTGTATATTAGGTAGTGAATATGAAGATTTGCTGAAGAAACGCAAGTTTGCGGCTATGCGCCAAGCCTGTCCGGCTCGTAAGGTGAGATCACTTCCGCGAAGCTGCGGCCGATCTGCACAGGCAACCATACCGGACATTTTGCTTATGCGTATAAATTATAACGTTTAATAATTATATTGCAATTCCATTATAAGAAAAAAAGGAGTAACATGAAATGTGACACAGGTTGTTCACAGATTAGGGAAATAGAGAACAATTTGTCGTTGAAAAAACGCGAGTTTCAATGTATTGCGTAAGCAGTTCCAAATGAAATGAATTCGTTCGAAAGTATGAAATTGAAAACGCTGTACATCGGAAAGGGGAACGTCAACTGATGAAAGGGTATTATTCCAGAAAGCTGCATTCATTACTTGGTGTCATACCGCTTGGAGGATTCCTGATCAGCCATATGATATCCAACTATAAGGCTTTCGAGGGTGGAAAGGAAGGCTTTATGGGGGCGGTGCATTTCCTGAACAGCATGCCGCTCGTCTTCTTCCTGGAGCTGTTTCTGATCTGGCTGCCGCTGTTGTACCACGGCGTCTATGGACTGTATATCGCTTACCAGGCGAACAATAACGTAGGCAATTTCAATTATGAGCGCAACATTCGCTTCATGATTCAGCGGATCACCGGCGTCATTACGTTTGTATTCGTAATCTGGCATATGTACGATACGCGCTTCCAGATCATGATCGGCAAGATCACGCATGATGAGCTGGGAGCCGTTATGCACGGGATCGTCAGCAATCCAGTACTGTTCGCGCTGTATGTGGTCGGCGTGTTATCCGCTACGTTCCACTTTGCAAACGGTCTGTGGGCATTCCTGGTCAGCTGGGGCATCACCGTCGGTCCGCGTGCTCAACGCATATCGACGTACATCTGCATGGGCTTGTTCGTTGTAATGAGCGTCATGTTCATTCTGGCTATGACCGGATTCAGAGACGCCGAGTTCCAAGCGGCAAACGCCGTGATCGATATAGCTAAGACAGTCTTGAGTTAAAGGGAGTGAACCTATTATGGCATCTAATATTATTGTAGTGGGCGGCGGTCTTGCAGGCTTGATGGCAACCATCAAGGCGGCGGAAGCAGGAGCCCATGTTCATCTGTTCTCACTTGTACCCGTAAAACGTTCTCACTCCGTCTGCGCACAAGGCGGCATTAACGGAGCAGTAAATACCAAAGGGGAGGGCGACTCTCCTTGGGAGCACTTTGACGATACCGTGTACGGCGGGGACTTCCTGGCGAATCAGCCGCCGGTGAAAGCGATGTGTGAAGCGGCTCCGGGCATTATCCACCTGATGGACCGCATGGGCGTTATGTTTAACCGGACGCCTGAGGGGCTGCTTGACTTCCGTCGTTTCGGCGGTACGAAGCGTCACCGTACGGCCTTTGCCGGAGCAACGACAGGCCAGCAGCTGCTGTATGCACTCGATGAGCAGGTGCGCCGGTGGGAAACGGCCGGTCTCGTTACCAAATACGAGAACTGGGAATTCCTCCAGGCCATCATCGATGATGAGGGCGTGTGCCGGGGCATTACTGCCCAGGATCTGCGCACGATGGAGATTCGCGCGTTCAAGGCCGAGGCGGTCATTCTGGCCAGCGGCGGCCCGGGCATTATTTTTGGCAAAACGACCAACTCCGTTATTAATACAGGAACGGCAGCCAGCGCCGTATACCAGCAAGGGGTACACTACGCCAACGGCGAGTTCATCCAGATTCACCCTACTGCCATTCCGGGTGACGACAAGCTGCGTCTGATGTCTGAATCGGCACGCGGTGAGGGCGGACGGATCTGGACTTATAAAGACGGCAAGCCTTGGTATTTCCTTGAGGAGAAATATCCGGCTTACGGAAACCTTGTTCCACGCGATATCGCGACGCGAGAAATCTTCTCCGTCTGCGTCGATATGGGGCTTGGTATTAACGGCGAGAACATGGTATACCTCGACCTGTCCCACAAGGATCCGAAGGAGCTGGACGTCAAGCTCGGCGGCATCATCGAAATTTACGAGAAGTTCATGGGCGATGACCCGCGCAAAATTCCGATGAAAATCTTCCCGGCGGTTCATTACTCCATGGGCGGCATGTGGGTAGATTACAATCAGATGACGAACATTCCGGGGCTGTTTGCAGCCGGCGAGTGTGAGTACCAATATCATGGTGCGAACCGTCTGGGCGCGAACTCGCTTGTATCCGCCATCTATGGCGGCATGGTCGCTGGACCGAAAGCGATTGAATATGTGAAGGGATTGAAGAAATCCTCCGAGGACATTTCCTCCTCCGTATTCGATCGGTTCGCGAAAGAGCAAACCACCAAGTATGAGGATCTGCTCAAGATGGAAGGCACCGAAAATGCCTATGTGATTCACAAGGAGCTCGGCGAGTGGATGACCAACAACATGACCGTTGTTCGCTACAATGACAAGCTCCAGGCTACGATTGACAAAATTAAAGAGCTGAAGCAGCGCTACCGCAACATCAACATGACCGATACATCCCGCTGGAACAACCAGGGTGTGGCGTTTACGAGACAGCTGTGGAACATGCTGGAGCTCGCTGAGGCCATGACGCTGGGCGCACTGCTCCGCGATGAAAGCCGCGGCGCTCATTATAAACCAGAGTTCCCGAACCGGGATGACGAGAATTTCCTGAAAACAACGAAGGCGAAATGGACGCCGGACGGACCGGAAATCTCATATGAAGAAGTGGATGTTTCCCTAATCCCGCCGCGTGTTCGCGACTATTCGAAAGATAAGTAAAGGGGGATTTAACATGGCTCAAACAGCAACCGCGTCTAAGAGCGTGAAGTTTATTATAACCCGCCAGGACAGCCCGGAATCCAAATCGTACACCGAGGAGTTTGAGGTTCCCTACCGTCCGGGTATGAACGTAATCAGCGCGCTGATGGAAATTCAGCGCAATCCGAAAAATGCGCAAGGCCAGACAACGGCTCCGGTATGCTGGGACTCCAACTGTCTGGAGGAAGTATGCGGCGCATGCTCGATGGTCATCAACGGCAAGCCTCGTCAAGCGTGCGCTGCCTTGATTGACAAGCTGGAGCAGCCGATTCGCATTCAGCCGATGAAGACGTTCCCGGTTGTGCGCGACCTGATCATCGACCGCAGCCGCATGTTCACGGCGTTGAAGCGCGTAAAAGCATGGATTCCGATCGACGGCACCTATGACCTTGGTCCGGGGCCGAGGATGGCTGAGAGCAAGCGTCAGTGGGCCTACGAGCTGTCCAAGTGCATGACCTGCGGGGTGTGCCTGGAGGCTTGCCCGAACGTTAACGAAAAGACGGATTTCATCGGTCCGGCAGCAATCTCCCAGGTGCGTTTGTTCAACGCGCACCCAACAGGCGAGATGAACAAGGAAGAGCGTCTGGAGGCGTTGATGCAGGATGGCGGCATCGAGGGCTGCGGCAACTCGCAGAACTGTGTGCGTGCCTGCCCGAAAGGCATTCCGCTGACCACCTCCATCGCCGAGATGAACAAGGAAACAACCAAGCACATGTTCAAACGCTGGCTCAGCGTATAACGAGGCTGCCAGCCCGCGAACCGAACCTATAATCGCTGCTATAGTAGCGTATTCTTCAAGCACCCGACCGGGCTTCTGACTGGTCGGGTGCTTGTCGCATGATGAGGGAGGAGGAATCGGATTGATTATCGAGAGACCCATTACTATGAACGATATGGTGCGTGATCTGAAGGTGCTCGGGGTGACGGAGGGAATGACGCTATTGGTGCATTCTTCTCTGAAAAGCATAGGGGGGTGGATTCCGGGCGGCCCCGAGGCGGTCATTCTGGCGCTGGAGGAGGCGATCGGCCGGGAGGGTACATTGGTCATGCCGACTCAATCGTCCAACTTGACGGACCCGGCAACGTGGAGAAACCCGCCGGCTGCCGAGGCGTGGTGGCAGCTCATCCGGGATGAAATGCCGCCATATGATCCCGATTTAACGGTGACAACTGGCATGGGCGTCATTGCGGAGACGTTTCGTAAACAGGCTGGCGTTGTTCGCAGCAGCCATCCGCAACTATCCTTTGCCGCGCGCGGCCCTCTGGCTAAGCAGCTCATGTGTCCACATGAGCTGGATTTCGGGCTGGGGGATCCGTCCCCGCTTGCCCGGTTATATGAAACAGGTGCTTACGTGCTTCATCTCGGAACGGGGCATGCCACGAATACATCGTTCCACCTGGCTGAATACAGAGCCGACTGGGAGGGCAAGAAGGTCATTACCTCCTGCGCTCCGATCCGAAGAGCAGGGGAAAGGACGGAATGGGTCACATTTGAAGATATCAACTTTTATTCCGATGATTTTGAGCAGCTGGGTATGGCTTTCGAGGCCGCATATCCGGATGCCTGGTCCCGGGGTCAGATTGGAAACGCCCCAAGTTTGCTGGCTGCGCAGCCGAAGATGGTTGATTATGCCGTGAATTGGTTGAAGGCGCATCGGAAGGCCGAGCGGCCTACACCGTAGCTGGGAGTACCCCCGCATGTCTCTCTGTTCGCAAGCTGCATGTCCGGGAGCCGGGGCATTCCCGCCGCCGATGCTGGTGCATCAAGCCTTCGTATCACCGTGCTATCATCCGTCCGGTGGGAGGATTTGATTGGTTAGCGTGGCTCCCGATATCGAATCTAGGAATATCTCCCGGTTACATCATCCCCCGTCAACGGGTAATAACCCCGTAAGGAGTGGGCCCGGGATGGCCCGCTTGAGGAGGGAATCAATGTGACTTGGTGGATGTGGTGCCTTAATATCGCCGGGCTGGCAGTGCTGGTATATCTTTTTTACAAAGCGGATAAAGCGTGGTCCAGCAGACCTCTACTGCTTGCACCGCTGCTGATTTATGTGCTCATATCGGTGGAGGATTTGCTGGAATGGATTGATCTGACAGCTGTATTTCACGGGCCAGGAGGACTTCGGGCAACGATTGTATTGTTCTCGCTCGGCTCGGTGGTGTTCTATGTCCTGTACATATTCAAGAAGATTTCCGAATCTGCCCACCAGGAGGTCCGGCTCAGAACGGTCGTGGAGCGGATCAGCATGGCAGCGGTGATGTGCGTTTTGTTTTTTGCCGTCGTCTATACGTCGATCTATAAATTGTTTGGCAACAGCTCGTTCTCAGGCTCACCGATCGGTGATGACCTGCTGAGCCAGGGGGTTGCCTTTCTGTATTTCAGTGTGGCCACATTTGTGATGGTGGGCTACGGCGACATTGTAGCGGTGGATAATACGGCGCGGCTCGTAGTCATCATGCAGATGGCTTTCAGTTTTGTTACAGTAGGCTATGCCTTGTCCATGCTGGGTACGCTGCGGCTGATGATGAGTCCCGGCTCCGATGAAGAGCTGGAAACTCGCGGAGAGGACCAGGTGAACAAGCGAGCGGAAGAGGAATCCGAGTCAGGCAACGAGAAGAAATCTTCATCTGAAGAACACAGCTAGGTAAAAAAAAAAAGAGGACCCGAGCTTCCGGGTCCCAACACCATATATATATTCTCAAAAGGGGGTCATGTGATAAGTGTAACCTGCCGCTGTTAGAGTTTCATAACAGATATATTTCATTTTTGTAACAAAATCCTCCCTGCAAAAACAATCAGAGAGGGACCGCCACTTTTTGCTTCTGTTCAAAGTATACCCACTCGGTATAACCGATCTCCTTCAGCACTCGGGACACTTCCTCAAACTCGTCACCCACACGTGACGGCTTATGAGCATCCGAGCCAAAGGTAACCTGGACGCCATGGAAATGCGCTACTTCCAGTATGGCGTTGGACGGGTACCAGCCTCCGCAAAGCTTCGTTTTGCCTGAAGTGTTAATCTCGATGGCCAGCCCACACTCGGCAATGACCTTCAAGGTCTCCTCAATTGCTTCATCGGCGATAATCTCCGAAAAGGCAGGATAATTTCCCTTCATGGCGTCCATATGTCCGATAATCTGGAACATTCCGCTTCTGGCAGACTGCCGGATTAAATCGAAGTAGGCTTCCTTATCGGCTACCTTCTGTGCCGGGGACAGTTTGTTCCAGCGGTTCTTGTTGAAGATGCTGACACCGTTCACCTGATGGACCGAGCCGATTATATAATCGAACGGATAGGCGGCCAGCGCTTTCCGGTACACCTCGGCGACTTCGGGGAAGAAATCGGACTCGATGCCGAGCAGCACCTTGATCTTTCCTTCATATTCTTTTTTCAGGCGGAGAACTTCGTCCACATAACCTGCGATCTCCGACTTGGCCATGGCGATCCCCGGGAAAGGCTGTTCCTCCGGGATGCCAAAGTATGGCGTGTGATCGGAGATGCCGATCACCTGCAGGCCCGCATCAATGCCGGCTTCGATGTAGTCCCGGATCGTGCCGTCGGCATGCCCGCAGCGGAAATGGTGAGTGTGCATATCGAATTTCATGTGTTCCTCCTTAAATCGTATGGTTTTCTCTTTCTTTGATCTATCGGATGCGCCGGACAACCCCCGAGGGGCTGGTCTAAAGCTCATTCACTGCTGATAAACTGGGTTTCCGGCATTCCCTTCAGGTCACTGATAAATTGTCTCATGGCGGAGCTGACATAGCGGCTGTTCTTGTATATCACGCCCACCGGATGGCTGACCTCCAGCTCCGGAAGCGGGACGATCTGCAGCGTGCCATTGCGCAGTTCGGGGGCGACCGATTGCTTGGAGATAATGGCCGCGCCCAGATTGATCTCGACCATTCGTTTGATCTCCTCGCTGCTCGACAGCTCCATCACCACTTGCGGCTCGATGCCGTGCGCCCGCATGACGTCATCGGCGAATCTTCGGCCGACCGTATCCCGGGTGAGCAGGATGAGCGGAATGCCGCCCAGTGAGTTGATGTTTACCTTCGGCATGCTGGCCAGCGGATGCTGCGGAGACACCACGAGTTCAAAGGTGTCGTAGTACAGTATGGATGTGCTCAGGTTAGGGTTTCGTTCAATGAGATAGCCGATGCCGATATCGATCAGGCCGTTCTCTACACTGTGATAAATTTGCGAAGAAGCCATGGACTGGATAGTGGTTTTGATATGTGGGAACTGATCTTGAAAATAGGATAGAACCCGAGGCAAAATTTGAATCGCAATCGAAGTGGTTGTTCCTAATTGAATATGTCCCTGCGGCGTCTGGTCGAGGTCTGACAGCCGCTGCTTCAGCTCATCCACGATGCTCAGAATTTGTTCGGCATGTTCCACAAACACCTGGCCCCGATCTGTGAGGGTGACCGGCTGGCTGCGGTCGACGAGCACGGTCTTGAACTCATCCTCCAGACTTTTGATCTGTGCGGATACGGCCGGCTGCGTCAGATTAAGGAGCTCCCCCGCTTTGCGAAAGCTCATCGTTTTGGAGATGGTGATAAGCGTTTCCAACTGGCTGATATTCATAGCCTTCCTCCTGACATGATTTCGTTCTTCCGCGCTATGGTTGTGTGCCTCTTATTGTTTAAATTATAGGTTATTCTTCCGAAGGGGGCAATCAATCGCCTGAAACCGAGGATTTTGCAGCAAAATGAGCAAAAACATCACGATTTCCAAATAATTATTATTAAAAGATTGCGAATGCATCCGATAATAGTAAAGTAGACATGGAAATGAATAAGACTAAAGGCCTGAATTATTCGACCATATGAAATGAAGGACCTTATAAATCTTACCTATCATGATGTCTGGATAATAAGCAAGCATACAAGTTATTTTACGATGATTCAGTGCGGGGTATCCATAAGTGGGGATGAACTTCTCAGGCTTTAAGGAACCCTTGCCCAATAACCCGGCGAAAGGGGCGCGATTAGACAATGAAGGCGGAGGTTATTAATCCTTTCTTAGAGTCCGCAAGAAACGTGATTCAACAAGTGGTACAGGTTTCACCTTCTACAGGCAATCTGGGCGTCAAGGAGATCGGCTATCTGGAGAATCATATCTGGATTCTGATCGGCATGACCGGACAGATGAACGGTGAAATTGTATTCGGTATCCAAGAGGAGGTTGCCCTGCGGCTGGTGTCCGTCATGATGGGAGGCTACGTGCTCACTGAAATGAATGAAATGGGGCAGAGCGCCATCTCCGAGCTGGGCAATATGATCAGCGGCAATGCAAGCACGATTTTGGCCGGACAAGGTGTCAGTGTTGATATTACGCCGCCGAAGGTCGTGAAGGCCGACAGTGCATCGGATCTCATTCAGAAAAAAGCGCTGAGCATTCCACTCCACATGGATGGCATCGGAGAACTGGATATTCAAGTCATGATTTCATAAAATAGATACATACGATCTATTTATCCGTTCAGCGGCCCTTGATCTGGTGGTACCTGGTACAAGAAGGAATCAGATCGAACACCGATGAAGGGGAACCATGGAGGGAGTCCGAATCATGTTACAACACAAAATCGTTGCCGTTACGGGCGCTTCAAGCGGAATCGGAGCGTTGATTGCGGAACGGTTGTCGGCGGAAGGCGCGTATGTGATCCTTATCGGACGCTCGGAGGAGCGGCTGCAGGAGGTAAGCAAGCGCATGCCCGGGCCGCATGAGATTGCGATGATGGATGTCCGGGATGATGAACAGGTCCAGGCGATATTTAAGGCGGCTCTAGCCAAGCACGGCAAAATCGACGTACTGATTAACAATGCCGGCTACGGCAAGTTCAGCCCTTTTTTGGATATGTCGTTAACCGAGTTCGAAGATATGATGAATGTCAATTATCTAGGGGTTGTACGCTGCACGCAGGCCGTTCTTCCAAGCATGCTGGAGCAGGGAGACGGGCAAATCGTCAACGTCGCTTCAATGGCCGGTAAAATCGGAACCGCCAAGTCCACGGCGTATTCCGCGACCAAGCATGCCCTGCTGGGCTTCAGCAATTCGCTGAGGCAGGAGCTCCACCGCACCGGAATTACGATTTCGACGGTAAATCCGGGCCCGATAGACACCCCGTTTCTGGAGATTGCCGATCCGTCAGGCGGATACATGAAAAATCTGGGTGCGCTGATGCTGAAGCCGGATGATGTGGCGCGGCGGGTGGTGACCCTTGTGCTTAAACGCAAGGAGGAGCTGAACCTGCCGCGTCTGGCCGCATTTGGCATCAAGCTCTATCAGCTGTGCCCCCGGTTTCTGGATCGGGCATTGCACAGATGGATGAACAAAAAGTAACAGCGGAGGCGTGTGACATCAGCCGATTCCTCGGCGAAGGAATCACCTGTACGAGACGCGCCAAATGTACCGAGACGTGAACAGGTTCTGTCGTTCGGTCCGTTTGGCGCGGGCAGCCTCAGCTTCCACAAACCGATAGATGTATAAGATGAATACATCCTTCATACCTCTCTCCACACACTGTAACATTCCCAATTTTAATCCCCTGAATATCGTAAGGTTATGTAACCCGGTCATCGTTCTCCAGGTTGTATTTGGTGAGGGCTCCTGTTTTCGCATATAATGGGAAGAGTGAACCATACACGAATAACAAAGGATGGACGAAATCTATGAACGCAACCAATTTCCATACATTAGGAATCGCACAGGACTTCACCGAAAGGTTGGCTGAATTTGGCATCGAGTCTCCGTCACCAGTTCAGAGCGAAGCCATCCCCCACATCCTTGAGGGCAGGGATGTGCTGGCCACTTCCCAGACCGGAACGGGAAAAACGCTGGCTTATTTGCTGCCTGTTCTCCAAACGATTGATCCGGAGGTGAAAGGGACGCAGAAGGTCATTCTGGCACCGACCCAGGAGCTGGCGCTGCAGATCGTTCGCGAGGCGGAGCGATACGGAGAGCCTCGCGGCATCGGCGTTCTCGGACTGATCGGGGGGGCTGCGGTTAAGCGCCAGATCGAGAAGCTGAAGCAGCATCCGGAGCTGGTGATCGGAACGCCAGGCCGCATCCGGGAACTGATCGAGGTCCGCAAGCTGAAAATGCATTTGGTCAAAACGATTGTCATTGACGAAGTGGATCAGGTGTTCCAGCTTGGCGCGGGCGGTGATGTTGACCGGATACTGAAAAGCGCCCTGCGCGACCGGCAGCTTGTCTTTCTATCGGCCACCGTCAGCCAGCAGACGGCGGATCTCGTCAAGCAGGAGATGGATCGCCCGGTTGAGGTGGGCATTGATCCTGACATGAAAACGCCGTCCTCACTGGAGCACTATTATTTTGTGTCCGAGGAGCGTGACAAGCTGGACATGCTCCGCCGAGTCGTTCGCCACTATAACCCGGAGCGGGCTATCGTATTTGTGAACAATACGGACGATCTTGGCGAGGTGGAGGCGAAGCTGAATTATCTCGGCCTGAATGCTGCCGCAATCTACGGCGATGCGGACAAGCTGACACGCAGCCGGGTGCTGAATGCCTTCCGCGAAGGCCGGACGCGCCTGCTTGTGGCCAGTGACGTAGCCGCAAGGGGACTTGATATCGAGGGGCTGGGCATGGTGATCAACTTCGACCCGCCGCTGGATGCGGAACATTACACGCACCGGGCCGGACGGACAGGACGGATGGGACGAAGCGGGATGGTCATCTCACTGATTACAGATCGCCAGACCTTTATTATGCGCAAGTTCAATCGGGAGCTTGGAATTACGATTGAGGAGCGGGCTTTCTACGCCGGGAAGGTAAGAGCGCCCAGAACTGCATCAGGTTCACCGCAGCGTTCAGGAGGCAGCGGCTCGGGTTCAGGGAAAGCCCGCCAGGCTCGCAAGCCGGCAGCGGTCAGCGGCAAGGGCCGGGCGAGCACCGGCAAGGCGACCGCAGAGCGGCAAAGTGAACGGGAGCGCACGAGAAAGAATAAGGGTGCGCCGCGGTGGTTAAAGGACAAGTCGCGCGAATAGGCGGCATTTCATTCGATGTTTCCAGGTCTATAAGCCCGGCACGGCCCGGGCATACCGCAGGAATGAAGACAAGAGGTGAAGATAATGAGTGAACAACCGGTACTTTCTGTTCAGGACTTGAGCGGCGGTTACAGCATTAACCGGCCGGTGCTGCACGATATCTCCTTTCAGGTTCAGCCTGGCGAGCTGGTCGGTCTGATCGGTCTGAACGGGGCAGGGAAGAGTACGACTATGAAGCATATTCTGGGGCTGATGCATCCCCAGAAAGGGGAAATCAAGGTGCAGGGCAAACGCCGGGAGGAGGATACAGAGCTGTATCACAGCTCCCTGGCGTTTGTGCCCGAGTCGCCGCTGCTCTATGACGAGATGACCGTCCGCGAGCATGTGGAGTTTGCCGCCCGCTCCTACGGCGTGTCCCGAGAAGATTATGAGGCGAGAGCTGCTCATCTGTCCCGTCTGTTCCGGATGGAGGAGAAGATGGACAGCCTGTCCATCCATCTGTCCAAGGGGATGCGGCAAAAGGTGATGATCATGTGTGCTTTTGTAGCCAGACCGGGGCTGTATATCATTGACGAGCCGTTCTTGGGGCTCGACCCGCTCGGCATTCGCTCCCTGCTGGATTTCATGCTGGAGGTCAAGGCAGCCGGTTCTTCGGTGCTGCTCAGCTCTCATATTCTGTCGACGATCGAGAATTACTGCGACCGCTTTATTGTGATGAATCGCGGCAGGGTGGTAGCTCAAGGGACGCTGCAGCAGATTGGAGAACAGGCCGGGCAACCGGGCAAATCGCTGGAGGAGCTGTTTAATATCCTGATCCAAGGCGGGAATCAGGCATGAATTTACGGGAGCTGTATCTCAAGAGGCGCAATCAATTTTGGGGAGAGGTTGTCCCTTATTTTGGCTATGTGATCCAGAGCGGCGTAGCGTTTGTGTTTCTGTTTTTATTAATTGTGTTTGCCGCCTGGTACACAAGCTTCATCATGAATCTGCCGCCGGATCTGCCGATTCGCTGGATCATGCTGGCCGTGCTCGCGCCGCTGGTCATCAACAGCAGTGTTCGCACTTATCTAAGGCCAGCGGATACCGTGTTTCTGCTTCCACAGGAAGCAAGGATGAGCCGCTACTTCGTCCAGGGCTGGATTCGCGGCGTCATTTACAAAATCATCGGCTTAATGATCGCCTTGATGATTTTGTGGCCGCTATATGTACGCAGCGATGCTGCTGCGAAACCGCTCTTGCTCACCATCGTGGTGCTGGCGGGGCTGAAGCTGCTGGCCAGCTATGGCAGCTGGAGAGAGCAGGAGATGGTGTCCAGGAGCATGGCGGCATGCTTCCGGTGCCTTCGCTGGGGCGTGGTCGCACTCGCGCTTGCCGCATGGCTGTGGCAGCCGGCAGGCCGCGGTCTCATATTCATCGCCCTGATTGGACTGACCTACGCTGCAGCAGCGGCTTATCCGGTCAGACATCTAGTTCCCTGGGAGCGGCTCATCGCTGTCGAGCGCCGTCAGGCAAGCCGCGTAATGCAGATCCTGAGCTGGTTCGTCAATGTGCCGCAGCTTGAACAGCGGGTTCATGCACGGAAATGGTTATCAAGCTGGGGCAAAGGAGTTCCGTGGAGGAAAGACGCAGCCTACCGCTACTTGCTGATCAAAAGTCTGGCTCGAAGTGATATGCTCGGCATTCTGATGCGGGTGGGTGTACTTGGGACGTTCCTTGTATGGATCAGCCGAGACAGTCTGGTCGGCACGGTCGTATATTTAGCCAGTCTGATGATCGTGGGGCTGCAGCTTTCCTCGCTCCGGAAAATGCATCGGGAATCGTTCTGGCTTCATGTATATCCGCTTCCGGAAGGAACCCGGCGCCTGAATGAAGCATATCTGCTGTTTCGGGTTCAACTGCTGTGGGCGCTCGTGATGTGGCTCCCTATGCTCGCTTCCGTTGCGGCGGCCCCGGGTCTGACACTCGGTACGGCCGTGGCCGGGTTCGCGCTCGTGTGGATGTTTCGTCATGCTGCGCTGCGAAGGGACCGCCGGGAAGACGAAGATGAAGATTGATCGTTACATTATGGTATCGACAGGCCGGGACGTTAGCGTTCCGGCCTTACCTTTGCAGGCAGCCGTCTGCATCCGCTGTGCGTCAGTCGCGTGACCGTGATGCCATCGCGATGCATCTGCCGGCAAAGGCCGGATGGGCAGATTCAATTACACCCAGAAAGAACGAGTGATGATAACGAGCAGGATAAACAGAACCAGAATGGCTCCTACGCCATGACCGTATCCGAAGCCGCCACCGTATCCACCGCAACCTCTTACTTCTTCAACTGCACCCATTGTTCATTCCCCTTTCACTTGTTGGTTGGTACACGGTATTGTATGTATGCAATGGTTTTTAGGTATGGGCGAGCGTTGATTTTTGACGGAAGAAATTAGGTGAAATGCCTGAGCCTGTCCCAGATATACAAGAAAGCCGCTCTCTACAAGGCTTGTAGAGAGCGGCTTCTCCTATCGATCATCACCGCGTGTGTCCGGTCACTGCGTAATTACGCCTGCTGCAGATCCTGAACACCCTGGTGAATCAAATCAAACAGATCCTCCAAATATGGCTCCTCAATGCAAGAGAATGCGATCCGCAGATCATGTTCGCCCAAAGCAATGGTGCCGATCCCGTACTCGTGAATTAGATGGGAGCGGAGCGCTTCAGCCTGGACCGTCTTGAGCTTCAGACACATGAAGTATCCGGAGTTGAACGGGTAGTAGTCCCATGCTTCGCTATATTTGCCGCTGTCCAGAATGTCCTTCACTTTATTGGCGCGGCCTTTCATAATCTGAAGCTTCTCTTCCTTCTGCTCCTTGAATCCCGGTGCCTTCAAAGCATCCAGTACAAAGGTCTGCGAAGGGTGGGGACCGCTGGAGATGGTTGCGCGGATGATGCCGAGCGTCTTCTGCTCCAGGGCATCCAGCACGTCCTTGTTCTCCGAAGCATAGGTAATGAAGCCGACACGGAATCCCCAGACGAATTCCTCCTTCGTGGCTCCATCCACCTTCACCGCCAGCACGCGCGGATGCAGATCGGCCAGGCGGCCAAACAGCGATTCCTTGAGCGAATCTTCAAAGAACAGGCCGAAATACGCATCATCCGTAACCACAACGACATTGATTCCCGCTTCGGCCGCATCCTTGATCGCTGCGACGATGGCGTCTCCCTCGGCTGCCCCAGGTGTGTAGCCTGTCGGGTTGTTCGGGAAGTTGAGGATAACCACGGCTTTCCCCCTATCCTTCTGGGCCAGAAGGGCGTCGCGCAAACCTGCGGCATTAAAGGTCATCTCCGATGTGAAAAGAGGGAAATTCACGTTCACCCCATGGCGGCGGACGCCGAATGTCAGGTCATAGTTTTCCCAGTTCTTGTCGGGATAGATGACGGCATCGCCTTCATCTACGAACAGGTCAGCGACGATGCTGAGACCATGGGTCAGTGCATTGGTTGCAATCGGATTGCCGAAGCTCTTCCCTTGCAGTGAAGGGTTCTCTTCCAGCATCTTGTCCCGCCATAGAGAGCGCAGCTCCGGCTTGCCGGCTGGAGGGGCGTACGGGTACAGGTCCTTCGGCGCGAAAGCCGACAGCTTCTCCTGAATGACCCCCAGATGCATAGGAATGCCGCCTTCGGTTGCGATTCCAATCGTTGCATTATATTTTTTCGCATGGGCTGCTGCCTCAGCGGATTGGCTCAGAATGCCTTCCTTCGGGAAATAGAGCTCCTTGCCGAGTGTGGAGAGCATGTCAAATACATGCGGGTTACCGGCTTGCAGCTTCTCATTCAATTGTCCGGCCAATGGGTTCATGAATTGGCTCCTTCCTTCCGCAATTCTATTGGATATTATGACGACATTGGATGTAATGTCTCCGATTCATTGCCTAACATTATACCACCTTGCACATCAACCGTCACGATCAATTCGCGTCGCTTTAATGCGATCCCGTGAAATATTTTCGCATTAGTTTTGCGGTTTCGCGATCCTGCTCCTGATCCCGGCTTTCGAGCGCCTGCGCGATGCTCTCCAGACGCTCCGGTGTCAGATTTTGCCCGAATTTGAATTTTGCGCTCAGCCGATGGGGCACCAGCTTGATGACGGCGACCCCTTTCAGCCTTTTGGCATACTTCGGGTCCTGTGCATCAATCGTGGCATAGCCGCCTTCCGGCTGAAGCTTACGCATCAGCGCTTCCATTGCCAGCGCTTTTTCTTCGAGGTCATCTACGAGCACCGCTTCCCCGACAGCGGTTACGCTTTTGAAATATGCGGTTGCGGGACAGGCCAGGACCGGATCGGAATAATAGGACGGAATCAGAGAATATTCATCCGCCACAGTAAAGCAGACCGCGGAGGTGCGCCGAAGATGCTCCATCTTCTCGCCCATGCGGCTGCCATGAAAATAAAAGGCCTGGTTCGCATACACAAAGTTCAGCGGGGTCACCCGTGGAATGCCGTCTTCACCTACCGTGCCGAGAAAGCCGAAGCTCGCCTGATGCATAAAGGCTTCAATCTCCGCCGGGTCGTCCATCATAAATTCATCTCTTCTCATTCGTATCACCTCATATATGATTTCATCCCATGTGAACAGCATACGCTTGAGATTGACACATCAAAAGCGCCAATTTACAGTGATTTATATAGGCCAATTTCAGTTGTGGATACAGGAGGGGTTCGATGGAACTGGGGCTGCCGTTTGAAACCTATGTAGCAAAATATAAATACAAGTACCTGGCGCTCTACCAGGCTCTACGCGAAGCCATTCTGAGCGGAAATCTGCCGGCAGGTGTCCGTCTTCCGGCTACGCGCGAGCTCGCCAGGATGTACGGCATATCGAGGGGAGCGGCCGCCCAGAGCTACGACATGCTGCTGTCAGAAGGCTATGTGGAGACCCGGGTTGGCAGCGGAACGTATGTCGCCCAAGGGATGACGAAACGCCCTGACAAGCTGCCCACCTCCCGGGAGCCGGTGTTATCGGCCTGGGGGAAGCGGCTTATGGATGCCATCCCTGCAGGGGACAATGAGAATGAGAGCGGGGATGCTGACCGGCTTGAAGAGGGGACGATCTCTTTTACAAGTGTGAATATCCCGATGGAGCTGTTTCCTTATGCGGAGTGGCGCAGCGCTTTAGCCTTTGCAGGCGGCATCGGCGGCCGATTGCTGGAAAGCGGGCCACCTCCTGCCGGAGACATGGAACTGCGAAAGGCGATCGCCGGTCATCTGCGATTCAAACGCGGCATTGAAGCCGACCCGGAGCAGATCGTTGTGTTCAGCGGCTCGATGCAGGGCCTGATGCTGTTATTCCAGCTTCTGGTTGATGAGGGGGAGCCTGTTGTGCTTGAGGATCCCGGATTCCCGGGCATCTATCAAGCGGTATCTGCCAGCGGCGGCATTCCGCTGCCTTCGCCTGTGGATGCACAGGGCCTCGTGCCTTCAGAATGGGAGGCTAAACTGCTTGTCGTATCACCCAGCCGCCAATACCCCACGGGAAAGGTGCTGCCACTTGAACGAAGAAGGGCGCTCCTGAACTGGGCTGGCAGACGCAATGCCTGGGTCATTGAGGATGACTATGACAGCGAATTCCGCTGGAGAGGGCGGCCGATTGAGCCGCTGAAGGTGCTGGATCACGAGCAGAGGGTCATCTACATCGGTTCGTTCTCGAAAACGATGTTTAACAGCCTTCGGCTAGGCTATGCCGTGCTGCCTCCAGCCTTGGTATCGCCCGTCGTGGCGGCTAAAGCGATCTATGAGCCGATATCCCCGGCTTCCCTGGAGCAGCGGGCGCTGGCCCGGTTTATGCAGACGGGCGGGTATGCGCGTCATCTGCGGCGAATGACGAAGGTGTTCGGGGCGAGGTACGAAGCCTTTTGCGAGCATATGAACCGGCAGGTTCCGGAAGTGTTTCGTCTCGAACGAGGGGATTCCGGACTGCTCGTATACGCGAGCTGGCTGAAATCCGGCGAGGCCTATGACAGGTTCAGACAGGCGGCGCGCGACCGCGGGGTTGTGTTCCGCAATGCGTCCGTGTATCATTATACTTTCGCTCCTCCGGCGGCCTGCTTTGCATTTGCCCATCTGAACGACAGCCAGATTGAAGAGGGGGTTCGCCGGCTGGCTGCTGCGTGGACAGACATGCTGAAAAACAGGTATGATGGTGGAGGATCAATTTTTTGACATAGATGAGGGGGAATGAGTGATGCTGAACGCATCGCCGTCTTCTTTTGTAATCAAGCCCGCGCTGGCGAAGATCGTCTGCGAACCGGGATGGAAGTGGCAAAAGCGTGAAAAACCGATGGAGAATTACGATTTGTTTTATGTCTGGAGCGGGGAAGGGATTGTCGAGCTGAATGATGAGCCATATACGGTCGGGAAAGGGAGCTGCTTCCTGTTTCGTCCGGGCGATCATACGAGCGCGACGCATAATCCGCAAAAGCCGTTGGTTTTGACATATATCCATTTTGACGTTACGGAGCCGGTAACGGAGGTTCCCGCTTCATACCGGCAGCTTTCCGAGACGATGGAGTTCGAGAATTTGCTGGCAAGGTACGTCAGGCTTTATCTGGACAAGCCCTTCGGGGGGGAGGAAGAGGGACAGCTGATTCTGAAACAGCTGATGATTCATCTTCTGCGTGCCGATCTGGCTGAGCCGATTGTCAAAAAAGCGAGCAATCAGCTATCGGAAGCCATCCACGAAATCGCCAATTATGTCCGCCAGCATCCAGGCATCCCGCATCGGGTGGAGGATCTGGCTGCCAGAGCCGGATTGTCACCGCGCTACTTCTCCATCAAGTTCAAAGAACTGATCGGGACGCCAGTGCAGTCGTATATTATCCGGATGCGCATTGAGCGGGCGCAGCATTTGCTGCTGCATCAGGGGATGAATGTGACCGAGGTGGCTGATGCGCTGGGCTACCGGGACATCTTTTTCTTCAGTCGGCAGTTTAAGCAGTACACGGGGAAAAGCCCTTCCGAAATCCGCTGATGCGTCAGTTTCGAACATTCCGATCGGTCATTTCGCCATAAGGCGAAGTGCGGATCCCGCGCACTGGGGCGTCCTTGTGCACTGGGTGGAGCGAGGCGTCGCTGAGTTGCGGGCTCTGCTCCGCTTGAACCGCTTAAACGAAGCGCCGACACCGTTCGCAGTCAGAGATTCATGGCATCAGAAAGCGCAGATTCCACCCTGCTCCGGACTGAACCCGGTTGCGGGATCATCTGCGCTTTTTTTGGCTGTAACCAAAAGGAGGAAGGGGAATGACAAAGATAGAGGAACAGCGGGTGGCCCTGGTCACAGGTGCTTCCAGCGGCTTCGGCATGCTGATCAGCCTGGCGCTGGCCCAAGCCGGATACATTGTAGTTGCGGGTGTCCGGAGGCCGGAGGCAGAAGATGAGCTGCGTTTGCGTGCGGAACAGGAAGGGGCTCGAGGGTTGATTCATCCGCTTCGGCTGGACATTTGCCGCCCGGAGCACATTGAGCAGGCCTCGGCATACATCGAAGATACCTACGGCCGTCTCGACGTGCTGGTGAACAACGCCGGTGAAGCGGTCGGGGGCATGGTGGAGGAAGTGCCGCTTGCGGATTGGAGAAGACAGATGGAGACGAACTTCTTCGGCACGCTGGCGGTGACACAGGCGATGCTTCCTCTGCTGCGTACAACCGGGCGCGCCAAAATCATCATGCTGAGCAGCATCAGCGGTGTGGTTGGCTTTCCGGGATACGGGCCGTATGCCGCATCCAAATTCGCGGTAGAAGGGTTCAGTGAAAGCCTGTCGATGGAGCTGGCCCCTTGGGGTGTCGATGTGGTGCTGGTCCAGCCGGGCGCTTATGGCACCCCGATCTGGCGCAAGAGCTTCGGGGCGATCCAGAGCGGGGAGCATTCCCCGTACCGCGAGGTATTAACCGGCGTGCTGGCCTATTCCAAGCGGACAGCCGAGCAGGCCGGAGACCCGATGGAGGTCGCCAGGCTGGTGGCACGGATTGCCACTATGCGTAAACCGAAATTTCGTTATCGGCTGCCCCGTTCGACCCAGTGGTCGGCCTGGATGAAGCTTCTGCTGCCGGACCGGCTGTTCCAGCGCATCGTCATGAGGCTGCTGCGTCAGAAGGACGCAGGCAGGGAATAACGCTGACGCAAGAACAGGGGACTAGTTTGCTTTTTCATTCGGATGAAGGACTCCCAGAAGCTCGCCCATTTTGACCCTTGAGCCGGTCTCTAAATCTCCGCGTGGCGTGAATGTGCCGCTTTCGGTCAGAAGCACGACGGTGGAGCCGAATTCGAAGTAAGCCAGCTCATCGCCGATCTGCCACTGCTTGACCTCGTCGCTCACATATTGAATGCTGCTGACGTTCATCGCGCCAACCTTCACAACAGCGACCTCGCCGAATTCATGCGCAATGTATGTAATCAGCCGTTCGTTCCGGCTCAGCACGGACCGGATATGGGTCATTGCAAAATCATTGACCGGGTACACCTTGCCCTTCAGATGCTCGCTTTCCGTCTGCACGCCGGTAACCGGGGAGTGAATGCGGTGGTAATCCGTCGGACTTAGATACAGCACAAATACATACCCGTTGATATAATGCTCAATTCGCGGGGAGTGGTTCAGCAGCTCGGCTATCGTGTAGTCTTGCCCCTTCACATTGACAATGGTGCCTGCCTGAATCAAACCCTGCGCGGTAATGGTGGCATCGACCGGACTGACCATGGCGCTCTGTGTATCATCGATGGAGCGCATGCCGATTTTCAGTCTGCGGGAGAAGAACTCGTTCAGCGAGCGGTATTCGTGAATTTCCTTCTCCGCTTCGTGGGCGGGAATTTGATATACCCGAATGAATGTCGGTATAAGATAACGGCTGACTCCACTGTGAGAGAAGCGCCCCATCAGCTTGGAAAGCCACTTTCGGGAAGACAGTTCGGTCATTAGCCGCAGCAAATGTTTAGCCATGAAATTCTCCTTTTCCTGCATGTGTCTATAGGATCTTGATGGCGGTTTCATATCACCGGTTGATAGACGCATGGTAAGTACAATCTGATATTGACACAGTTTTGATTCGAAATCAATAAATCGGTCAATTTGTAAAATGGTTCTTGCAAATTTGCGATGGGCTGTGTATTTTTAGATTAGCATAAAACCGAATAGGGAGTACGGGGGCTTGAGTGAATCAGGCTGAGATTGCAGCTGTTATCCCGCTGCTGACCGTTAATCTGAACTGGGTAATGCCAGCGTAGAGAATATCCGACCCTGCCTATACTAGGGCCTATTTTCCGTCTGCGCATTTTTCCAGACGGTTTTTTGTTGTGTGGATTTGGAATGAATGAGCAGCCGGCCGGCGCGAATCTTGCCAATCCTGTTCGCCACGAAATAAAGGTTGAGAGGGGTATGAAGGTTTATGGGAGTTCCAGTTAAAGAAAATTTGGAATTACAGTCCCGGAAAGGACTGCGAGTCAGCGATATTTTGGTTACCGTATTGGTGTCACTGGTGTTTGGGATTGTGTATCACTTTTGGGGATCGGTATATAGCTTGCTCAAGCCGTTTCAGGCGGATGAGCTGCTGTACGGGATGTGGTTTGCAGCGGCAACGCTTGCTTTTCTGCTGATCCGTAAGCCGGGCGTCGCGATTATTGCAGAGTTGGCGGCCGCGCACGTGGAAGTGCTGTTTGGCAGCGGCTGGGGTCTGACCCTGCTTATGTACGGGCTGATTCAAGGACTTGGAGCCGAGCTGGTCTTTGCGGCATTCCGCTACCGGAACTACAGCGTGTGGGTTGCTGCAGCGGCAGGAGCTGTGGCAGCGCTTGGCTCGATGGTGCTCGATTTCTACTACAGCTACACGGATGATTTGGAATCCTGGCTGTTCATTGCCAAATACGGCATGCGTATCCTCAGCGGCGCGGTCATCGCCGGTCTGCTCATGGTGCTGCTGGCGAAGGCGCTTGAGCGTACAGGCGTAACGGCGCTGCTCCGCCCGGCTTCATCGAAGGATTACGAAGCATTGGACGATCCGCGCCATGGCTGATCAGGGAACTGGGCGCAGTGCCGCTTGGGAGCCGATGGCGGCGGAAGGGCTTCGAGAGCCTAGGGAGCAGGCAGTATCCGTGGAGGGGCTCCGGCTGAAATACCCCGGGGAAGAGCGGCTGACGTTCAAGGATGTATCCTTTAAGGCCGCGCCGGGTGAAAAAGTGCTGCTGCTCGGGCCGAGCGGATGCGGAAAATCGACGCTGCTGCAGGTGCTCAGCGGCATGATTCCGAAGGCGACCGAGGTGCCGATGAAATGTGAGAACCGGCAGCTTCCCCGTTCATGGGCTTACGTGTTCCAGGATCCGGACACGCAGTTTTGCATGCCGTATGTGGATGAGGAGCTGGCTTTCGTTCTGGAGAATCTTGCGGTCCCCCGGGACGAGATGAAAGCGAGAATGCGCGAAGCGCTGGATGCGGTCGGCCTGCATCTCAAGGAGCTGCATATGCCGATCAGCCACTTGTCACAAGGAATGAAGCAACGGCTGGCACTGGCATCGGCACTGCTGCTGGAACCGGAGGTGCTGTTCCTGGATGAGCCTTCGGCTCTGCTTGATCCGGAAGGCCGGCGTCAGATCTGGGAAGCGGTGAAGCGAGTGTCCGCCGGACGTACCCTGATCATCGTGGAGCACCGGATCGAAGAGATGGCAGACTATGTGGACCGGATCGTGCTGTTCGGACCGGATGGCGTGATATTGGGCGAAGGCCCGCCGAAGGAAGTGTTCGCTCGTTATGAATCGGAGCTGAAGTCCTACGGCATCTGGTATCCCGGCGTGTGGGAGGACTATGCAGCTTCGCGCGCGGGGCAGCAGTGGTTCCCCCGCATCGCTTCGAGCAGCGCGGCTGGATCGTTATCCTCCCTGGAACCGGTGGTGGCCTCCTCCGGTGAAGGGAGGGGGCGTCCGGATCAGGAGAATGAAGTCGTGAATCCGAACGCGAGCGTGAACGCGAATCGCTGCAGCCGTGAGCCGCAGATCACGCTGCAGAGCTTCGCAGGCCAGCGGCGCAGTCAGCCTGTGATCGCATTGGATCATGCGGAGGTATTCCCGGGTGATTATGTGGCGATCCTCGGCCCGAACGGAGCTGGCAAAAGCTCGCTTCTGCTAAGCCTGATGGGCTTACTGCCATCTGAAGGGACCTACATTCTTGGCGGCGAGCATGTGGTTAAGGGAAAGCGGAAGAAGCTTCGCAAACGCAGGGAACAGCAGCTTCGCCAGATCGGGTTTGTGTTCCAGAATCCGGAGCTTCAGTTTGTCACGGAGCGTGTGGGAGATGAGGTTGCTTATTCCTTGCTGGTGGACGGTATGCCTGCCAGTGAAGCGGAGGAAGCATCTCGCAGCATTCTGGAGCGCTTCGGTCTGCATGGGCTGGAAGGAAGGCATCCGTATCAGCTGTCAACCGGTCAGAAGCGCAGGCTCAGTGTCGCTACGGCCATGGCGAGACAGCCTTCGGTTCTGCTGCTGGATGAACCCACCTTCGGGCAGGATGCCCGCAATACGTTTGCGATCCTGGAGATGTGCGAGCAGCTTCGGCGCAGCGGAACCGCGATCCTGATGGTGACACATGAGCTGCAGATCGCTGAGATGGCCGCCACGCATATATGGGAGATCCGCGAGGGCAGGGTGGTGTCCCAGAAGGTGTCGCCAAGATTACATGCGGCAGAATCGGACATGGCCTTGGCGGAGGTGAGTTCATGAGCTTCTGGGGACCTGTCCGTCACACCTGGCTGCATCGGACGAATCCGGTTGTGAAGCTGGGTGTCATCTGTCTGTTGTTCTTCATGACCGTGCTCACTCATGATCTTGATGTCATCATCTATCAAGCGATGATCTTCACGGTTTGCTTGCTGCTTCTAAGCGGCATTCAGCCCTGGAAAATGCTGCTGTTTCTCATTCCGTTCATGATGGCGTTCCTCGCTTCTGCTTCATCGATGATGCTGTTTGGTAAAGGGGATACCATCTGGTGGCAATGGGGCCTGTTCAAAATATCGGAGGAAAGCTTCTACCGCGGTCTGCACCTCGGGTTCAAAGGCATCGCCTTCGCAGCCGAAGGCCTGCTGCTTGTAACCACAACGCAATCGGTCGACTTGTTCTATGCGTTAATGCAGAAGCTTAAGCTTCGGCCCAAGTATGCGTACAGCTTCATGGCATCCATCCGTCTGCTGCCGATGGTGTGGGAGGAATTCCTTATTCGTCGGCAGGCGCTGAAGGTGCGCGGGGTACAGCCGGCTCGCGGCCCGCGCAGGCTGGTCGTGCGCGCCGGATTATATGTAGTTCCGCTGCTGGCGCAAAGCATTCGCCGGGCTCACCGCGTGGCTGCGGCGATGGAGGCGAAGCAGTTCGACGGGGACCGGAGTCAGGCGCGAACGTACTACTATCCGTCTCAGTATTCCCGGTATGATGTGCTGACGGTCGGCTTGCTGGCTGCGGCCGTCTGCTGTGCTTATGCGGGGGCAAGCTATTATCCGTGGTTTGGCATCGGCGATGTCCGGTTCAATTAAGTGAGAAGCAGAAAGCCAGTCCTGTGGGGGCGGGCTTTCTGCTTCTTCTGTTTGGCTCGCGATATGCGGCTCGGATATAATACTAATGGTAAAGACAGATCTAAACGGCAATGGATCAATATTCATCCACTATCAACAAAAGGCAGGTAACGGCAATGGAATACATATATGAATCGGCACAGCGCAGCTACGAGGATTTCGCGAGCGGCCGGGTGCTGTATAATGCGCGCGGAACGACCTCGTTTCCGGTGAGGCTTGCCAGCGAGATTGTGCAGCGCTGTTTACGCATGCTTGAAGACAGGGGGAACGAGGGTCCCTATACCTTATTCGATCCATGCTGCGGGGGCGGCTACCTGTTGACGGTCGCGGGGCTGCTGCACGGCCAGCGCTTCAAGCAGGTCATCGGCTCAGATGTGAACGCCGGCGTGCTGGAATTGGCGGGGAACAATCTGTCCTTGCTTACGCCCGAAGGCATGCAGCGACGCGAGAAGCAGATCAAGGAGCTGATCCAGCTCTATGATAAGCCCTCGCACCATGAAGCGCTTCAAAGTGTTGCCCGCCTGGAGCAGCTGCTGGATCGGTCAGCCATTGAGGAGGTCCGCTGCTTTCAAGGGGATATTACGAATTGGCAGGAGCCATTTGACCTTAAGGCAAACCTTGTGCTGACCGACCTTCCTTATGGACAGATCGTCAGCTGGAACGGGGATAGCGCGGATCCTGTGCATGATTTTTTTGAGCATGTCTATCGTTTACTGGAGCCTGGCCGTGCCGTAGTAGCGGTCATCGCCGATAAAAGTCAGAAATTAAGACATGACCGCTTCACCAAAATACAAGGGTTCAAGGTGGGCAAAAGACAGGTGGCGATTCTCGAGCCGAAGGGCTGATACATCCATAGAACAGGCTGGAGACCGCGCCAGCCTTCCAATCCCCAGATTATAACAGCTATACAGGAACGTATGTTCTGTTAATTTCGAAAAAAATATAGCATTTCCTGCGGAACCCCGGCGCGTCGGTAGTACTCATGCAAGGATTCACCCGGTGATGCTGCAAGGTCGGCGGTCAAGAGAGCAATGGCGAAGCGATTGGCCTGCCTCTCCAGCTTGCCTGGACTAAAATAGGAGTGTTCCTCCAAAAAGAATCGGCTGATTCCTTTGTGCAAACGATCATGTCCGAGTTCATGGGCGCACACAAAACGCTGCCATTCCGCTGGAAGCTGATTATGGATCACGATAAATCTCCGTCTCAGCTTGCGAAAATAGAGCCCTTTGGTCGTCTGCCCCAAATCGGCAAAACGGATATGTATTCCCAGAGAGGATGCTAACTCAAACGGGCAGTTGGTAAGATATTTTCGGATCAGCTTGCGGATTAAAGCCTGTACATAATCATCCATGCCGGTTCACCTGCAATAATGATATTGGTTGATTGATTCTAATAATCGCTCGGAAAGCTCCTTTAGCATCGGAATTTTGCAATAATGTCATCGGTTTACTTCTTCCGTTTATTCATCTTCTTGGCTTCCCAGAACAGGCCGGTCAGCACATCCTTAATTCGCTGCTTGTCCTCCTGATTGAGTGGAATGCCGTCAAACATCAGCTCTCCGTCATCCTCCAGCATTTTTTTGAAATCCCGCTTGTCCTTGGCCGTTGCCCAGACCGGAACGGACAGTTCCGCTGCAGGGACGGCTTCAGTTTCCAGATATCCCGCCTGGCTCATCAATTCCTCGTAAGGAACGTCCAGCGCATCCGCGATTTTACGAAGGGTTTGCGGCTTGGGCACGCCTCTTAACCCGTTTTCAATTCTGGAAATTTGGGAGCCGCTGATCTCAGCAGCCTGTGCCAGCCTGCTGATGCTCCAGCCCTTCTCTTCCCTGATCTGCTTCAGATATACACCAAATTCCTGGTCCACGGTCCGGCCACTCCTCACCATTTTGTCCGTCTGAAATCCTCTATGCTTCAAGTATAAACAGAATTCCTGTCTTTGCCAACAGGTAAAACAAAAAAGAGTTATATTGCCAAAAGGCAAGGAAATTGAAGCTAGACTCCGAAATATGACCCAAAATTGATGGAGACGGAGTTTTACGCCTTTCACCAAATAGTGGTATATTAATGAAAAATACGAACAAACATACGAACGAAACATGAAAGACAACGATGCCAAATGGGAACAAACACTGCTGATGGACAAGAATAGGGCTTGGTAGTTGTACTGCAAATGATGAACAGGAGAGTGAAGTCGTATGAATCATGTGTTGCCAGAACTGGACCGTCGAAAAACCCAGCGTGCCGTTGAAGCGATATTTGAAAAATACCGGATCTACAAAACGATTACGTTCGAGGTTAGGGAAGCCAGCATCACGGCATCCTATACCGAGCGTTTCCATGGTCCGACGAATGTAACCTCGGATCAGACTGCACAGGTGGCTGTCTATAATGTAGACATGCCGGCAGCCAGACAGCGGTACTGCGAGATGATCGAGTCGATTGTAGAGCGGCTCGGGGAGCGCGAGCAGCTGCTCATCCGGGAGCGGTATATGAAGCAGGATGATGTGTTTGACTACAAAGTGTACAATTATATTTTCGATCCGCCGGTAAGCAAGGACACCTATGTGAAAATTCGAAGCAAGGCATTCTACAAGCTGGCGCTGGTGTTGGCCGAGCTCGGACTGCTGTCCCTTGACACACTCGTTAAGCCAATCACCCGCTTGAAAAAGAGTGAGGAAGCCCAGGCAGTAGGGGCAGGTCAATGATGGGGCTGCTCATCTTGCCCTTTCAATTCAGTTCCTGTCACTCGGATAAGGCGATAATCGCAGCCTCGGATTGACATAAGCCAGACCTAAATTATATTATATATGCGTACCTATTAGTATGTAATTATTACATTGCATCATACAATCAAGGATGGTGGCCCTTATGGATTCCAAATCGAAAATGATGGAGGTGGCGCTAAAGCTAGCCGAGCAGATGCCTCTCGATAAAATCAATTACGCTGATATTGCGGACGCGGCGGGTGTGCACTGGACGACGGTCAGACGCCATCTGGGAAGCAAGGAGCGCATGAGAACGCACATTGCAGAATGGATGCGGGATCGGGGGAAGGAGCCGGCCCATGGGGATACCCGCTCCAAAATAATCGAGGCAGCACGTACGGTGTTCGCACGACTCGGTTACAGCGGAGCCTCGCTCGACCAAGTGGCAGCGGAGGCCGGCATGACCAAAGGGGCCGTGTATTGGCACTTTGCCAGCAAGCAGGACCTATATGTGGCGCTGCTTGAGTCCAATATGTCGGCCCAGAAGCGGCTCATTCCACAGCAGGCCCAGGCCGTGCTGGAGGCGGATGATCCGGTTCGCGCGCTTTCTTCCTGGCTGCGGGGCCAGTGCGCATCCTGTCTGGAGAATCCCGATGCCGCGCTTCTGTTTCTGGAGTTTCTGGTATCCAGCCGTGAGCCGGGGATCCGGTCCAAGCTGGCGGGGCTGTTCGAGGAACTGCACCATCAGGTAGCACTGATGCTGGCAGAGCTTCAATGCAGCGGGCGATTGTGGGGCGAGCCGGATGCAAAGGCGATATCGGTGTACATTCAATCGGTCATGCATGGCATGCTGGTGACGTCGGTCATTCATCGGGAGGAGATTAAGCTGGATGTGATGATGGACGATGTGGCAAGCATGCTGTGGAACGGCCTGTATCCTCGTCCTGCAGAGGAACCGAGGGGAGAGTAACGAATGAACGAATATCCTGTAGAAGTTGCCTATGCTCTGGAGGCTGGGAGAAACGTCGATTGGCGTTTTTCTTTTGCAATTGACATACTAAATAGTACGCGAAAGTAATACTTATTAGAATGGAGGGGTTGTCCCAATGGAGGTTGTGCTGGGGATAGCAGCAGTTGTGTTTCTTCTATATATATGCAGTGATATCGCAGTGCGTCGTGCGGAGAAGAAGTACCCGTCTTCCGGATCGTTTGTCGAGGTGGATGGAATTCGGCTGCATTATCAAGATGAAGGAGAGGGCAGACCGGTTGTATTGCTTCATGGCGGGGTGCTGTGGGGTGGGGATTTTAAAGAAGTCATGACATTGGCAGCCAAGCAAGGCTATCGGGCATGGGCCTTTGATCGGCCGGGATATGGATACAGTGAAAGATTGCCGAGTCGGAACATGTCGCCGCGAGACCAGGCAAGGCTGCTGCACGGTGCACTGCGGAAGCTTGGCATCGAGCGTCCGATAGTGGTTGCCCACTCATGGAGCGGGGTGTTGGCACTGACCTATGCGCTGGACTATCCCGAGGACGTGTCAGGCTTGGTTACCGTGGGCGGGGGAATGTACAGGGACAATTATCCTGCTGCCGATGGGGATGGATTGTCCCGCCTGGTAACGATGCCGATCCTCGGAAGTCTGCTTCTGCATACGCTTCTCGTTCCGTTTGCTTATCTAGCCTCCCGAAGCATGATGCACGCGACCTTCACTCCTGAACGGGTTCCCGAGGCTTACGGCCGAGCGGTTCGAGCCTTGTGGTTCAGGCCCGGACAATTCCGGGCGAACCGGGAGGATGTGCTCCAGTTCGCTCCGGCTTGCGATGAAATATCGAGCCGATATGGCGAAGTAGCAGCCCCTGTCGTCATCGCTGCCGGTGAAGCGGATCCCTTCCCGACCCTGGTGCACAGCACATGGCTGCATCGGGACCTTCCTCACTCCAGGCTGATTCTCTATCCGGGAGTTGGCCACATGATTCCGCAGCTGCACCCGGAACTTGTCATGGAGAGTATTCAGGCACTGACTGAGATGGAATCACAGGAAATGGCCTCCGGTGACGAATCCGGCTTCGGATCATAGCCATTCGGAGAGAATGTCCCATAGGTAGGGTCAGGAACAATTCGCTTCCTTGTGCAGTCAGCAAGCCCATCACGGCAGTTACTGCACGCTGAAATCAGGCACTCGTCTTTTTACCGCCCATAATCATCCCGAACTTCGCAGAATCCTCTCCCTTTCACCGTCTCCGCTTGGGTTTAAACAAGGTAAGATTATAGCATCGGGAATGAAGCAAGAGGCACCGAACAACACAGTAATGAACTGTCAGCCGGCCAAGAGGGCCGGTTTTTTCATGCGGTCAAGCCTGTTGGTCATTCCCGGTTCCAATATCGGAGAGAAAGGAGGGGCCGAGGTTGTATGGGGAAATCGTGGAGGCAACCATCATTCGGCTGCTGGGTCCATGAGACGTGCAATTAGCCAGATGGTATCGAGCATCATCCCGGAGCTTGAAGGGCATGTGTATGATCTGCATCCGCCCGCAGGGACAGTGGAGAGCAATTATGCTGTCATCATGCTCGGGGAAGAAGTGTGGAAATCCGCTTGGGCGGGGTATCGGCAAGTGATTCGCTTACTGCTCTATACGGATAGACCGATGCTCCACGAGCTTGATATGTGGTCTGAACAGCTGATCCAAGAGCTGCATCGACGCCGGATCGTTAGCGATGAGGGAAAGGCATTCACACTTCATTATCTGGGGGTGCCGGAGGCAGACAAGGTGGATCCGATGACGGGGAAAACTGCTCGATTGCTCCGTTTTGGCATCTATTTACCGGAGGTAAATGGGGGAGGGGCTGACGAGGAGCCGGATGAATGGCTCAGCCATTTGGCGGCTTGGACAGGACAATTCCTAGGAAGCCGATGGCAGATCTATCAATCCCGCTGGCCATCATCTCGGGAAGAGTATGCGGTAATGTGGCGGTTGACTGACTGTGAAGTGTTAAATTCGTCAGCCTCCATGGTTGAAGTGAGAAAAAGCTTTACTGGCCATGTTGTTTCGCCCACGGCGGATATGGAGCTTCAAACTGCCATAGCGCTCGCCGGGGAGCTTGGTGACAAGGCGATGATTCCGATCGACGCCGGGGAGCGCCGGTATATGACGGTCGTGGACGTGACGGCCAATCTGCAAGCTGATCCTGTCCTGGACGGACAAGTAAAGCTTAAGC
This sequence comes from Paenibacillus campinasensis, assembly GCF_002272015.1. Classification (GTDB taxonomy): domain Bacteria; phylum Bacillota; class Bacilli; order Paenibacillales; family Paenibacillaceae; genus Paenibacillus_AQ; species Paenibacillus_AQ campinasensis. The sequence continues at coordinate 139,439 of NZ_NPBY01000027.1, forward strand.
TAATGCAGCGAAAAATGCGCGCTGTAGAGGATGCGGCGTGGATTCGCCGTGTACACATTCATCCCAATATGAAGTGAGGTGGACATGGAGTGGCGATCAAGAAAACAGTGAAATCGAAATCGGATACCCTGAATGCCCGTTATGAGGTCGCGGAACTGAAGGCGCATGCAAAGGCGTTGTTTGGCGTTCGGCCGGAGGTTGTAGATGGCGCTCTATATGGGAGCGGCAATGAACGTTATACGGTAGCAGAAGTCAAAGAAAAAATTAATCAATTCATGAAAGTGAAGGTGGTCTAAGCATGGCGGGAGGAACATGGGAAAGCACTAATAAACCGGTACTGCCGGGATTGTATATGAATTTCAAAGCGCAGGCTGCTTCAGCAATTCAAGGAGGCGCGCGCGGTACAGTGATCATACCCGTGAAGGCCGATTGGGGGCCGGTGCGGGAGTTTGTGGAAATTGGAAACGAGCAGGCGATTGACGACAGGTATTCCCTCAGTAGGGAGAATGGTGTTACCGCTTATGACGCTTTGTATCTGGCATTGCTGGGCGGACCTAAGAAGCTGCTTGCTTACCGTCTTGCAGACAGCAGCGCAGCCCCGGCTTCCGTTACGCTTCAGAACAGTGCCAGCCAACCTGAGGATACACTCAAGCTGGAGGCGAAGTACCCTGGAAGAAGAGGAAATCAATTCTCAGTAACCATCCAGCCATCGCTGGCTGATCCATCCGTACAGGAGCTTCGGCTATATGAAGGAGCTAAACTTCTTGGGACCTACACTGGCACGGACGGTACAGCCGCATCGCTTGCCGAACAGGTTAATCGTGACAGCAATAACCAGTGGATTACGGCCTCGGTCGTAGGGGACGGCAACACGTCCCTCGAGGAGGTAAGCGGCGCTGGACTGTCCGGTGGGGAAAGCGGCATTAGCGGATTGACCAATGCTGATTATATTGCCATGCAGGATGCAGCGGAAGGTCAGGAGTTTAACGTGCTTGCACTTGACTATGCTGCCGACATGGCTCTGCTGCAGAGCTTTTCCGCTTGGGTGAAGCGTCTTCGTGGTGAAGGCCGCGGCGTGATGGCTGTTTTTGGCGGAAGCAAAGCGGACGATACAGCCAAGGATGCAGCTGATTTGGCAGCAGCTAGATCCCTGGCACTCAATCATGAAGGAATTATTAATGTCGGCACAGGCGTGCGTCTAGCCGGAAATGATTACAGCTCGGCTCTGACAGCTGCGTATGTTGCAGGACTGATTGCAGGGCAGCGTTTGAATCAATCAGCAACGTATGCCGTGACACCATTCGAGGATGTTACCCGTCGCTGGACTCGCTCGGAGCAGGAGTCGGCCGTGAATAACGGGGTATTCTTGCTCTTCTTTGACGGACGCCAAGTTAAGGCGCTGCGCGGGATCAACACGCTGGTTAGCCCGGCCGAAGGCCAAAACAACGCTTGGAAAAAAATCCGTTCCATTCGCGTCATGGATGCGATTCAGGCTGATCTTCAGCAGGCAGCGGAGCAAACCTATATCGGCAAGGTGAACAATACGGAAGAAGGAAGACTAGCGCTTATTGGTGCTGTCAAGGAGTATTTGGGTCAATTGTCGCTAAGTCAGGTGATTGAAACGGACGGATATGACGTTATTCTTGACCCGGCGTATTATGGCGACTCGGCTGTGAACACACCGGATCCGGATCAGGTATTCCTGCAATGGAATGTGAAGCTGACCGATGTGATGGAGCAGCTGTACGGTACTTTTTACGTTCAATAATATTTAATTTCGTAGAGGAGGAAACAACATGTTGGATGCTTCAAGAGTCATTTCGGGGACATATGGCCAGGCATATATCGATGGGGTCTGGCAGACGCATATCAATCACTTGGAGGCCAGTGTGGAGCTGGAGAAGCGCGAACTGAAGCTGGTCGGTCAGGAATGGACGGTGCATAAGAACGGCTCCAAAAAGGGAACGGGGACGATGAGCGGTTACAAGGTTACTTCGGATATGATCGCCCGTGGCTTCACGAAATTCGATATTATTTCGAAGCTGGACGACCCGGAAGCATACGGTCATGAACGCGTTCGCCTGATCCGCTGCATGCCGGATAAAATCCAGCTGGCCAATTGGACCGCTGGTGAAGAGATACAGGAGGAAACAACTTTTACTTTTGAAGGGTATGAGCTGCTTGATCCGATTGTAGCGAATTAGGCAGTTCAACGCATAAAATGGGGAACCCTAACCGGCGGTTGTCGTCTCTCTTCAGTCGGATGAGGGACGACAGTCACTCGGGTCTATAGGCAGATAAAAGAACTCTATATTTTTCATAAGGAGCAGTGAGACATGAGTCAACTTGAGCATTTAAGCGAAGAACAAATTCTGGATCAGTTGTTCGAGGCAGCGGAGAAGCTGCCGGAGGAAACCGTTCGCATCCAGCGGCTGGACATGCAGATTACGCTGCATGGATTAACTTCAAGCAAGGTGGACAGCATTCGTGAACGCTGCACGGTCCGCCGGAGCGTGAAGGGCTCGGTAGAGGAGAAGGTGGACACGGAGACGTTTAATGCGCTCCTGATTTCCGAAGCGACGGGCAGCTTGACCGTGAAAGGACTGACGCTGAACGGATGGGGCGATCCGCGCATTACCAGCCGGTTGAAGCTGTCGGGCGGAGAGCAGGCGGTTCGCCGCATGCTGCTGGCAGGGGAACTGGATGCCGTCGGCGATAAAGTGCTAGAGCTGTCCGGTTTCGGTGTTGAGATTTCCGACCTAAAAAACTGATCAACTCCGGGGGAATGACCACGATGCTGTACCACATGTGGGCGCGGCACCATCTCCGTCCCGGAGATTTTTGGCGTCTGCCACGGGGCGAACGACTGCTGCTGCTGGCCTTTTCCGAGACGGAATTGGATCAGCTGGCAGCTGCAGGTCAAACCAGAAGTTGAAAAGGAGGTGAATGATTCATGGCTGAATCATTGAGCTATCGGATGAATCTTGTCATCGATCCGAAAAATGTGGTGAAGGCGAACAGTGGGCTCAGAGCAATGGAGCGATACTTCGAACGCATCGAAGGGCGAGTGATGCGGATCGGCAGAACCCGGATGGCGCCGGAGATCGTGCTGAAGGATAGTGCTTCGAAAGCGCTGGATGGCCTGCTGGAGAAAATCAAACGCGTGAAATCTGAGGTGATTGACGCCTCGGCCAGTGTGAAACTTCATGTTCACAGACAGATTGACACCCTTGTAAATGTGAACTTCCTCCATGTCGTTCAGGGACTGGACTTTAACCCTGTCGTTAATGCTCTTCAGGCGAACACCGATGCCTTGCATGGGCTGTCCGATGCACTTGGGAACCTGCAAATTGGAGGAGGACAGGAGTCCAGCTCATTCATGGATAAAGCGTTGAACGGTGTTGAAAGTGTTTTATTTGCTGCAGTTGCGATGAAAGGGATAGGTGAGATCAAGGATAAAACGAAGTCTCTTCGGGAAGTGCTGCCAGGAAAGAGAAAACCATCGCAGAAAGGCAATACCCCCGATGCTAAGCCGGATTTGAATAATGGCACCGGTGGGCAAGGTAAGTCCAACCCCAAAAAAGCTGCACAAACCCAAAATAAAGCCGCACAAACTGAAAGCAAAGCCGCGCAAACCCAAAGCAAAGGTACCCCAACCAATGACAAAGTCCCTAGTACCACGCCGAAGAAACCAGTCGGGAAAGGAAAAACTTTGCGCAGAATGGCGGTTGGCGGGGACTTCCTTGAAACTGTAGGCAATCTGACAAAGGCAGGTCTCACCGTGGCTAAAAAAACGTGGGAGATTGGCTCCAATCTCTTTGGTGGCGGCGGCGGTGGACTTGGCGTAGTTGCCGGTAATACGGGTGCCGCTAAGACAGCGGTCAATCCGGCAAAGACCGCGGTCAAAAGCGGGGGAGCTTCTGGTCTATTGAAAGGTGCCAGCAAACGCCTCCTGGGTCCGTTGAGCTTTTTGGCGGACGCCAAAGCGATTGCACAGGCAGAGCCTGGCATAGAGCGTAATAAGGCGATTGGCTCGGCAATCGGCGGAGGCATTGGCGCAACCATCGGCGGGATGGTCGGTTCCGTTATTCCAGGCGCAGGCACTTTGGTTGGCTCGGTTGCAGGCGGTGCCGTTGGAAGCTACGTAGGCGAGAAAATTGGCGGGGCTGTCACCGGGATAACGGAGACGTTCAAGGCAGGCAAGGAGAATGTAACGAAATGGTTCTCCAAAACCTTCTCCTTTGGCAAAAAAGAAAAGGATATCGCCCAGCCTCCTCCTGTTCCGAAGCCCGTGGTACCGGCACCTCCACCGAGCTATGCGCTCGCCAGTCCCGGCGCTCCAATATACGGGAATGCCACGCCTGGCGGCCATTCGTATTCCGGAAGCAGGGGATCGTTCGGTCCTCCGGCCTTCAGCGATCCTGCCCGCACCCAGGCGTATTCCGGCAATCAGCTGTCTCCGCAGGTCGTTCAGATTAGTCCAGAGCAGATGAATGTATTGTCGGGATATTTCAGGGATATCCAAATGGAGACAACCACCAACTATAATCTGCCGTCGGGAGCCGTTCAGGTGACGGTGCATGAACATCACCCGGTCGATGTGGAAGGATTAATATTACAGATCGGGCAGCGACTGAGGACTGAATTCCATAGAGCGGCTCAGAACCGGAAGCCGAATCAAGCAATGCCGTATTAATACTTGGAAATATTAAAACTTCTAGAGCTTTACCGTATTTTAAACGGAGAGGAGGGGCCGACGATGGAGTTTGTGTTGAAAAGCGGCAAAGGGAAGGAGTTTCTATTCCCGGTCAATCCCGAGGAAGTGACGATCTCGCGCCAAAAGGGGTATGAAACCGCGACGGTTCTAACCTTTGGTGAGTTTGATTTCCCGCAGGGAGACAAAATCAAAGAAATTTCCTTCTCTTCTTTTTTCCCGAAAGCGTTCGATGATTCGTACTGTAAAGGCAGCAAGGATACACATCCGAAACCGCAAACAGCCATGAATATGCTCAATCAGTTTCTGGTATCCCAAACGCCGCTTCAATTTATCATTACGGAGACGGCTGTCAATGTGCCGGTGTTTGTGGCCTCTCACCAGACAACGTTTCGCGGCGGGGAGAACGGGGATGTATATTTTGACCTGACTCTTAGGACGTGGCGCGAGATGAAAGTAGCGAGAACCGCCGGTGCTACGGGAATCAATAAAAACCCTCGGGTCGATCTGAAGGAGAAGAACAAGTCATACATGGTCAAACAGGGGGACTCTCTCTCCAAAATTGCCAAGCTGGAGCTCGGGGACAGCTCGAAATGGAGCCAGATCTACAAGCTCAACCGGCAGGTGATCGGCAACAATCCGAATGCCATTAGACCCGGTCAGAAGCTGGTGCTGCCATGAGCTATAAAGTAATTTTGCAAGATAAGTACGATTTATCGCCTTTAGTGGAGTCTATTAGTTTAAGGGATTCGTTGGAACAGGTAGCTTATCAAGGCACGGTGAATCTTGTCGTGACACCGGACTTGCCTCCGCTCTCGCCAGGCATGGCGATTCGGATCAGCGGCATTCCTTATGGAATGAAGGATTATGTTCCCTTGCTGCATCCAGCCGTCGTGTGGGAAGTCGAAACTGCGAACAATGGTGTGAAGAAGATGACACTGACTCTTTATGACCGAACTGTATATCTGGATAAGTCTGAGGAGGAATATTTGTTTCCGGCGAAACAGACAGCAACACAGCGGTTTAAAAGGTATGCTGCCGACTGGAATATCAAGATTGCACACTTGCCCGATACCGAAAAGCAGCTTGGCCGCTCCGTTTACCGGACGCAGTCGATTTATGCCAGCATGTTCGCTGATTTGCGGGAAACGGCCAAGGTTGGCGGCAAGCTATACCATCCGCGCATGCTCCCTGCGGGACTGGAGCTGTATGAACTTGGGACGAATCGTGAAGTGTATGTCCTGGAGACTTTAACGGACACGACTCAGCGGCGGACGCTGGAGGGAGCGGCTACCAAGGTGAAGGTGCTGGCGACATCGGCCAGCGAGAGCGGGAAGGAAGTTCCTTCGAAGGTCATGGCCATTGAGGAGAAGGACGTTGCCAAGTATGGACAGCTGCAAGCCATCATTCAGGATGATGAAGTGAAATCTCCAGCGGCAGCCCGTGAGCTGGCTCGAAGCAAGCTTCGGGGAGTCCAGGAGACGATCACCGTAAACGCCCCGGATATCAATACAATACGTGCAGGAGATGCGGTCCAGCTTGGTTCGATGAAGCTGCTTGTTATTTCGGTTAGCCGGGAGCTTGGCAATCCTGGAAGCATGACGCTGGAGCTTGGGACTTATGACGATGTGAAAAGGAGGTTTTATCTTGAATAAAGACCCCTATGGACAATTGGCGTCTTCCCTGTTCTCTTCTTTCCATAAGCAAACCCGTCAAGCGCTCGGCGGGGTAGGAGCCGTACTTGGCACGATAACCTCAACGGGACTTAAGCTGGATGATTTCAAGCATGAACTGCAGGAGTATATGGTGGCTGAACTTCCGGGTCTGTTATCGCTCTCCCGCCGAACCGTAGAAGGGGCCATGAGCTGGGAGGGTGGACAGTCAGCAGTCTCTCTGGAATTGGAGGAAGCGGAGCTGGAGGATACCCTACTGAAGCTGAATCAAGGACTACAACCTGGTGATCGTGTGCTGGCAGTCCGTGTCAACGGCGGCAATGACGTTGTGGTGGTGTGTAAGGTGGTGAGTGCACATGGCTAATCTGTTTCCAGAAACGGAAGATATGATCTGGGAAGAGGCGGGTGAGCTTGACACGAACGAAGATCGCGGGGCTTTATTTGGGCGAAGCTGGCGGTTTGATTATGAAGCGGGTGAGTTCGTGATGACCCCTACCCGGAAATTGGCTGTCTCGGATGAGAAGGAGGCATGGGTGACCTGGTGTGAGAAAACGATTCGCACTCCGCGCTACCGTCATCTCATATATTCTCGAGACTATGGCAGCGAGCTTGAGGACCTGATCGGCAAGGGGCATGGGCGCCCGCTGCTGGAAAGCGAAATTCGGCGGATGGTGACCGAAGCATTGATGGCGGATGCGCGGACGGAGAGTGTGGACCAGTTCCAGTTTGAATGGGAAGGCGAGGCCTGCCGATTCAGCTGCCGGATTACGAGTGTTCGGGATGAAACGGAATTGATTGAAAGTGTGGTGATGACCTGATGGCCGATGTGCCGATGTATTTGCAGGAACAGACAGAAGAGAACATTATGAATCGCATGTTAGCGAAGGTGCCTTCGGATATCGACAAATCCGAAGGTTCTTTTATTTGGGATGCGCAGGCGCCGGTGGCATTTATGCTGTCCGAAGCGGCCTTATGGGCGCAGGAGCTGCTGCGGCGCGGTTTCGCCAGCACGGCGGCGAGTGATGTGGCCGATATCCGTTCTCCAGAGCTGGACCTGAGAGCAGCTGAGCACGGAGTTACAAGACGTGCGGCTGTGGCTTCCTCAGGCACAATCTTGTTTACGGGCAGACCGGGAACCGTAATCCCCGCCGGCACCACGGTGGCTACACCTGCAGATGAAGTCTCTGGTGAGTCCTCGGTGGAGTATGTAACGACAGCTGCCGTAACACTCTCGGATTCGGGCACAGGAACTGCACCTATTCGGGCTGTTGTGCCCGGGAAGCAAGGCAATGTACCCGCCGATGTCATTCAACTGATGATGTCTTCCATCGGTGGTGTTATGTCAGTGACCAATCCGGAGCCAACGCGCAGCGGTGCAGACACGGAGACGGACCAGTCCTTGCTGGAGCGATTCTATGCGAAGGTTCGCAGTCAGGGAACCAGCGGGAATAAGTCCCAATATATGCAATGGGCGAATGAAATTGCCGGCGTTGGCGGTGTTGAGGTTGTTCCTTTATGGCAGGGTCCGGGAACCGTCGGGTTGTATCTGATCGATACGGACAAACGCGCAGCGAGCCCGGAGATTGTGGAAGCAGTGCAGCAGCATATTGATCCTACCCAGGATGGGCAGGGAGAGGGCATGGCTCCGGCAGGTCCGGTCGTTACGGTGATGCCGGCTGAAGAGGTCGAGATCCATATCTCGGTCAAGGTGCAGCGCACCCAGGAGCAGCCGTCTACGCTGGAGGAAATCCGAACGCTGATCGAAGATGGCGTGCGTGTCTATCTGCAGCAGATCGCCTTTAACCGAAAGGATCCGCTCGTTCGGTATACGCGAATTGCTTCTGTGCTGTTGGATATTCCGATTATTGTGGACTATTCGGATCTAATCATCAACGGAAGCGCCGAGCAGCAAAACATCGAGATTGGCTCTGGTCAGGTGGCGGTTCTAGGGACGGTGAGCGTAAGTGAATAAGCCGAATATGAACAGCTTGCGGGGACGTGAGCTGTTCTCTTATCTTCCCTCCTATTATGAAGCCTCCCGGGTGATGCGTTCGGATATGGATGCGAAAGGAAGCGAACTGGATGCGCTGTATGAGGCACTGAATGCTGCTGCTGATCAGTTCTTTGTCCGTACAGCGACTTGGGGACTGGACCGCTGGGAAGCCGAGCTCGGTATTCCGACAGACCGATCAAAGCCCATAGGGCAGCGCCGGGCCGTGATCGAGTCAAAGCTCCGCGGGGCAGGGAACTTCTCGGGCCGCCTTGTGAAGAGTGTAGCCGAGGCTTATGATGGCGGCACCGTCGATGTCACCTTCCAACCGGAGGAGTGGAGCTTCACCGTTCGTTTTGTGGACACGCTTGGTATCCCTCCCAACCTGGAGGATTTGAAGGCGGCGATTGAGGAAATCAAGCCGGCTCATATGTTGGTGGAGTATGCGTTCAAATACTTGCTTATTCGCGAGGTTCACGGTGCCATGACACTGAATGAGCTTGGACAAATACAACTAAACAAATTTGCAGGAGGTGCTGAAGTTGGCTGAAAACACACCCAATTTAGGACTGTTGAAGAAAGACCCGCTTGCCGATGGCAACGAGACCTTTAACATTGAGACGATGCTGAATGATAACTGGGACAAGATCGATGAAGCAGTGGGGCAGGTACGAGAGGAACTGGCGAATGTCAATGTGGACATTCCGGATGCATCCCTGAGGGAGAAAGGGATCGTGCAGTTATCAAATGCCACGAACGGGACGCGGGAGGATGTGGCCGCAACCGAGAAGGCTGTCAAGGCGGCGTATGACGAGGCGCTCGCGGGAAAGCAGCTTGGAGTTGAGCAGAAAGCGAATGTGGTTGCCGCGCTCAACTCCATCGGAGTAGCGGCATCCGCGAGTGAAACCTGGTCGCAGCTGGTGGCGAAAATGGCTGGGGTTATTAGGGCGACGGGGAATGCGACTCCGGGTGATGTGTTAGCAGGAAAGATAGCCTCAAACCAATATGGGGAAATTATTGGGGAAATTCCAGTTCGTGGAGAAGGTGGCACTGTAGTAATCGGAACTAGAGATATTGTTAAGCTTTCTGGATATTATTCCAGTGATATTGTAATAAAAGGTGATCAAAATAAAATACCAAATAATATAAAATATGGAATAAAAATAGACGGGGTAGAAGGGACTTTCACGTCAGATGCTACTGCATCTTCTACGGATCTTATCACGGGAAAGTCAGCGTATGTTAAAGGTCATAAAATTGTAGGAACATTGGTTCCAAAAAGTAAACAGGCGTCAGGTACAGTTACCACTGAATATAGTAAAGTCTTTAATTTTAACATTAGCAACTTAAATTTCACTCCAAGTAAATTAATATTTACGGTAAACAATTCTTCCTTTGGATACCAAATTGGTGGGTCTGTATTTATTGATGGTAATAATCCACATGTTAATTTATGTGGAGGTGGGATACAACCAGGTGAGGTTATGGAATATTTCGTCGTTTCTAATGTTTCTATGTTTAACGGGGGGTTTACAGCGACAGCTAGTGCTACTGGAAGGGCCATGGATTATAGGTTCACCATAACTTGGACAGCAATTGAATAACTGAGTATATTAATGTATTTATCGAGAATATGGGCAAAAAAACTGCTGACCTATACTGCTTTAGAATGAGATTTTGACTTTTTTTGTACTCAGAAAGGAGCCCACCATGCCCACCCAATACATCACGGATGCTCTGGCATTCCGACTAAACAGCTCCTTCCCCGGCATCCCCCTTATATTCAAGGAGGATGCCGTTCCTATATCAGCACCACCCTACTTCCATACCGAGCTAACGCTAGCCGAAATCGAGCCCGTATCGCAGCGACGATATGCGGCTCGTTTTCGTTTCCGCATCGTCTATGTGCCTGCTGCGGGTCAGTCCGTGGCAGAGATCATGGACGAGATGCTGGAGGCACTCACCGTGCTGGCAGTGGATGGCCGGCCCTGCAGAGCTGTATCCGTTGCCTGGGAGCGGCCGGAGGAAGAGGGGGGCACGGAGCGGGAAGGATATTTTCGCGCCGAATACGTTCTTCAACTGTTAAACGAACAAACAGAAGAAGGCGTGAAGATGCAAATTTTACAACAAGGAGGCCATTTGAAATGAGCAAGAAGGCAAAAAACGCCGCACCTGCGTTCAGTAAACATCAGCTGATGGAGTCCAAGCAGTTCTCCAATCAAGAGAAGGATGTGCTGAAGGCGATCCTGCAAGAAGACAAGCAATACACGAAAGAACAAGCAGTTGAACTGCTAACCACATTTTTGAAAAAGGAGGTCATGTAACATGGCCGGAGGAACTTGGACAACACCTAACAAAATCAGACCAGGCGTATACACACAAATCTCATCTCAGGAGCAGCCGCTAGGGCGCGTCGGGGAGCGAGGGATCGCAGCACTCGGTTTGTCGCTTCCATGGGGCGACCCGCATCGCATTCTAACCGTAACCCCGGGAACCAATCTGGTTGAGGTACTGGGTTATGACATCACTGCACCGGAGCTGCTGTCTGTAAAAGAAGCCCTAAAGCGCGCAGGCACACTGCTGCTGTACCGGTTGAACAGCGGCGTGAAGGCAGCGGGTCATGCAGCTGGACTTAACGTTACCGCCCGCTATGGCGGTGAGCGGGGAAATGACATTCAGATTGTTATTGAAGACTCGGTGGATGAGCCGGGCAAATTCGAGGTCAGCACACTGCTGAGTGGTAGATCGGTAGACAAACAACTGGTATCCGATGCACAGGAGCTGAAGCCGAATCTTTATGTGACCTTTGCTCCAGATGCAGATGATCTGGCAGCTACTGCTGGTTTTGCACTATCAGGTGGTGCGAACGGTACAGTCACGAACCAGGATCATGTTGATTTCCTGGCAGCGCTTGAGGTGCATAACTTCCAGACCGTCGGGCTTCTGTCTGCGGATCCAACACTGAAATCGCTGTATACCGCATTCATCAAACGCCTTCGCGAGCAGGAGGGCAAGAAGGTGCAAGCTGTGCTGGCTGATTACCCGGCGGCGGATTATGAAGGCATCATCAGTGTGAAGAATGGTGTGGTTCTGGCTAATGGCACCGTGGTGGACAAGGTTCAAGCAGTTGCCTGGGTAGCAGGGGCGACGGCTGCAGCTAACGTGAATGAGTCCCTCACCTATACCGCTTATGACGAAGCGGTGGATACCGATGTTCGACTGAGTCATTCCGAGATTGAGGCCGCGCTCACCAACGGTGAGTTTCTGTTCAGCTTCAGCGGCAGCAAAGCGATCGTGGAGCAGGATATTAACAGCTTTACGTCGTTTGAGCCGGCCAAGGCGCGCCATTTTTCCAAAAACCGTGTCGTCCGTGTCCTGGATGGCATCGCCAATGATCTGAAGCTGATCTTCGAGCAGTCCTACATCGGCAAAGTAGACAACAATGTGGATGGCCGTACCCTGTTTTGGGCGGAGTGTGCAGCCTATTTTGCATCGCTCCAGAATATCGGGGCAATTCAGAATTTTGATGCGAATGAGGATATTGTGGTGACACCTGGTACGGAAGGCGATGTGCTGTTCGTGGATATCCAGGTTCAGCCTGTCGATGCAATTGAAAAAGTATACATGAAAGTGAAGGTGGTCTAAGATGGCATTTTTGCGCGCAAGTGACACCATTTCCGGACAAGAGGGCAAGGCATTCATCAAGATCGGCGATCGCATGGAAGAAATGTTCTATATTAAAACCTTGGAAGCTACGGTGGAAAAAGAGAAGGCTGAGCTTAAAACGATGGGCCATCGCGGTGTTCAGCATAAAGCGATCGGATGGAAGGGCACCGGCACGATGACCATCTATTATGTGACATCCCTTTTCCGTGAACTGATGCTGGAATATATGCAGACCGGCAAGGATGCTTATTTCATGATTGAAGTACGCAACGAGGATCCGGGCTCGGATGCCGGACGCCAAACGGTGATTTTGGAAGGGGTTAACCTGGACAGTGTGATTATGGCGTCTCTCGACACTGAAGCGGAGGCGCTGGAGGAAGAAGTGGCCTTTACGTTTGAGAATGTGCGGATGGAGACACCGTTTAGTCCGCTGGCTTAATTATCTGAGTAATAAAGAGGAGGATCAACAATGAGCGATTTTAGTATGTTTTTTGCAGAACATTCGACTGCGGAGATCACGGAGGAATTCGTGGTCTCTGTTCGTTTTAAGGATGCCGAAGGTCATCCTGTACCATGGAAGCTCCGCAGCATTACGGAGGAGGAGAACCAGGAATGCCGCAAAGCAGCCACCCGTAAAATCAAAGGCAAGAACGGCGTGTTCACTCCTGAAATTGACGCGAATGAGTACATGTCCAAGCTGATGGTGGCCAGTGTGATCTATCCGGATCTGAAGAACAGCGAGCTGCAAAAATCCTACGGCGTGCTGGGTGCAGAAGCTCTGCTTCGAAAAATGCTCCTCCCCGGCGAATTTGCTGCACTGGGTGAGCGTGTGCAAGCACTGAACGGATTCGACCGTGACATCAACGAATTGGTTGATGAAGTAAAAAACTGATTAAAGAGGGCGATGGTGAAGCGAATTTCGCTTACTACGCCCTCCACGAGCTGCACATTCTTCCACACCAGCTCATGGCGATGTCGGTCCGGGAACGGGCCGCCATCTATGCCATGATTGCACTGCGGGTGGAGAAGGAGAAGCGGGAGCGAGTTCGGAAGCCGAGATGATTTTGATGCAAAAGGGGGTGAAGGGATGATCAATCTACTAGGTTCTTTAGCGAAATCTCAAGCCATGTACAAGAAATTTGAAGATTACGCCAACAGAATGATTGTTGAGCAGTTTTTGAAATTTGAAGAAGGCTTCGAGCAGACTACCCTGAAAATCGCCAAAGCTGCCGAGGAACAGAACAAACTCAATGAAAAAGTGGATGAAGGAAGCAAAAAGGCGGAGAAACTTGCAAACGCATTTCAGCTTGCTAAATCCATGTATGAAAAAGGAAAGCTTGTGGCTGCAATGACAATTGTTCCAGCTGCGAAGGAAAATGAGCTGGAAGAATTGTTTAAAGTCCGTGTTGGCGATGTCCAAGTAGGTTCAGCCATATTCAAGCAAGTTAAACAAGAAGCGTTGAGAACGGGTACGGATGTTACCCAATCGTTAAACAATGCTCTATCCTTTATGTCCATGACGCAAAACTCTGATCAGATTGCGGAGCTGAACAATTTTGCAGCAAGGCTTAGCACACTGTCGCCGGGTGGGAAAAGCTCGGCCGATGCCGCTGCAGCCATTATGAATGCTATGCGAGGGAACACCGATTCGTTGGCGAAGGACTTTCATATCCCTGCAGAAGAAATTGCACAATTCAACAGCGAGATTGTCGGTGCTAAAGGCAATTTTGAGTCCTTCCTGGCCTCGATGGATGAGCTGTTGAATCGGACAGGCATGACCCAGGAAGGGTTGAACACAATGCTGGACTCACCAGTCAATCAATGGCAGACGCTGCTTGGCAATGTGAATAACTCATTCATCCAGATCGGAACCGGAGCACTTGCGGCGCTGACCCCGATCCTGCAGATGCTGAATGAGGCTTTTCAGAACGGGACCTTTCAGCCTTTTATTGATGCTTTATCTATTGGACTGATGTTCATCTCTGAGTTATTTCTATGGGTTACGCAAATGGTCCCGCCGGCATGGGAGATTATTAAAGGCACAATTATAGGCGTGGGTACGGTGATCTGGAATCTGATTAGCATGTTCTTAGGATTATTGCCGATATTGATCCTTGTGGGGGTATTGATAGCAACACTAAACGCCGGATTTATTTTTGGGAAAATGGCTGCTTGGGGATACGCGGCTTCTCAGACACTAGCGGCTATTGGTACTAATGCCGTTGCAGCTGCAACTAAGCTTGCTGCAGGTGCGACGAGAATCTGGAATATGGTACTTCAGGCTAGTCCGCTAACACGTATTATTAGTTTGATTACAGTGGCCATATCGGCCTTCGGTATGTGGGTTCTGGCTACCCAGGATCTCAAGCAGGTATTCAGCAACGTCTTCGGATTCATCGTGGATCTCGCGCAGAGCACAGTGAACGCCGTCATCGGCCTCATTAACGGAATTATTAAGGGAGTTAATGCGGTAGCCGGCTTCTTTGGCCGTATTCTGGGCGTGGACACCAAGGAGATTGCCGAGATCGAGTACAGGGCGGATTTTACCGATTTTAGAAATAAGGGACAGGACTTTATTGAGAATTTCTCAATGGACAATTTCAAGCAGCAATTCATCCCTGATGCTGGGAACGATTTCGAAGATATTCTCAATCAGCATAATATGGGCACTACAGGGCTAGATGTCGCCTATTCCGCACCATCTCCCTCTCCTTCCATGCCGTCCATGCCGACGACGCCGATGCCGGTAGCGCCTATGGGAGGCAGCATTGATACGGTCGACAAAGTGAACAAAACGGTGGACGTGGCGAGCGAGGATCTGAAGGTTATGCGAGATTTGGCCGAGATTCAAGCGATCAGCAATATGATTACACTGACGCCGACAGTTCAAATGACAACAGGCGATATTAACTCAGGTGCCGATCTGGATACGATTATCTCCAGAATTAACCGGACGCTGGAAGAAGAATTTGTCTCCAGTGCGGAAGGGGTGTATCTGTAGCATGAGTGAGTATGGGTTGTTTCTGAGCTTTAACAATCAGGAGGAGGTTTTTCGTTTTCCTGTCAATCCGGAGCGGATTGAAGTGAAGGAAGGCGGAAACGGGAAGGGGTATACGATTGTCGGTCTGGGCGAGATCAATACGATCCTGTATCCAAAGCTGACGGAAATTTCGTTTAAAAGCTTTTTTCCCGGTCGCATGTACCCTTTTGTCCATACAGATGAGCTGCTGCCTCCGATCGATTACATCAATACGATTAAAGGCTGGATGGAGACGCGCAGGCCCGTGCGGTTGGTTGTGACCGGCCTTGTTCCTGATCCGGCCCAGGCAGCGGGCGGTACACAGGCGGACGGAACGAAGACCTTCGCCCTCAACATGGCGGCGTCCATCGAGAGCTTTGATTGGAATACGATGTCCGGCTCGCCGGAGGATGTGGAGTTCTCGATCACGCTTAAGCGTTATAGATTCTATGGAGCCAAGAAGGTAGTGCCAGTCAAGAATGCCCAGCCCGCAGCCGCAAAAACGAACAGCCGTCCAGATGATCGCCAAAAGCCTGCTACCTATACGGTTGTCAAAGGCGACACACTCTGGAGCATTGCGCAAAAGCTGCTGGGCAGCGGCTCACGCCATACGGAAATCCAGAAGCTGAATGGAATCAAGGACCATGAAGTCCGCAAGCTGGCCATCGGACGAGTGCTCCGAATTCCATAACGAGGAGGCCTATCCTGATGATCGAGTTCATGGTGGATAACAAAAACGGAAACGTCTGGGATATCGGGCAGATTGTAACGGACATAACCTGGAAGACAACCCGCCAGGCGAAGCCTGCAAGCCTCGACTTTACCATTGTGAATGACGGCTTGGCACAGAGCACAACGTTCGCAGTTAACAACGGAGATATCGTACGGTTCCGGAAGGATGGACAGAATTTGTTCTACGGTTATGTGTTCTCCAAGGAATGGGGGGCGGACGGCCAGATGAAACTGCTGGCTTATGACCAGCTCCGTTATCTTTCTAATAAAGATACGTACCGGTTCACCAATACGAGGGTCGAAGACATCATCCGCAAAATCGCCAAGGATTATCAATTGAAGGTAGGGCAGCTGGCGAATACCGGTCATACGATACCAGCGTTGCTTGAGGCGGATACGAAGCTGATCGATATGATCAGTAAGGCGCTTGATGCAACGCTGATGGCGACAAAACAATATTATATGTTTTATGACCATTTTGGTGCCCTTACCTTGAAGAACATCAACGAAATGCGGCTGAACTTTGCGGTTGGGGAAGAAAGTCTGATGACGGATTTCTCGTATAAGACAAGCATTGATAACGAAACGTATAACCGGATTAAGGTGGTCCGCGACAATAAGGAGACTGGCAAGCGAGACGTGTACATTCACAAGGATGGGCAGTCCATTGCCAAATGGGGGCTGCTTCAGCTCTACGAAGTTGCCGATGAGAACATGAACCCCGCCCAACTGAATCAGCTGGCGAGCAATCTGCTTGCTCTGAAGAACCGGGAGGAGCAGACCCTGAGCATTGATGCAATCGGGGATGCCCGGGTTCGGGCTGGATATACGATTTACGTGAACCTTCCAGGTGAAGGGCTGAAGCCTTATCTGATTGATGAGTGTTCGCATAGCTTGTCCGGCGGTGCCCATACGATGTCTCTGAAAATGAAGGTGGTGTAAGAACAATGCTGGATATTATTAAAAAAGCTAGCCTCAGCGCCGTCGGAAGCACGAATCCGGTAACGGTGCTGTACGGCACGGTAACCAATACCCATCCTCTGGAGGTGAACGTGGATCAGCGTTTCAGCCTGACGGAGGATTTTTTAGTTGTGGGCGAGTCTTTGACTGAATATAAGCGGAACATTGCCGGAGAAGAAGTGGTGATACGAAAGGGGCTGCAAACCGGGGATACCGTGGTGCTCCTTCGATACCAAGGCGGCCAGACTTATCTTGTCCTGGATCGGCTGGTGAAGTCGTCATGATCCCGCAAGGCGGCATGATGATACCGGACGGTGAGACCGTAGAGATTATGGATCAACCAAGCCTGACGTATAGGCTGGACCATGAAGCCGGAACGATATCCGGGCACATCGATGGACTGGAGGCGGTCAAGCAGGCAGTGAGCAAAATCCTGCAAACCCGTCGTTTTGCACATCTCATCTACAGCAGCGATTACGGTCATGAGCTGCACTCGGTCATCGGGCGTGACCCGCTGTGGGCATACGCTGAAATCGAGCGGCACATCAAGGAAGCGCTGCTGCAGGATGATCGGATTGTGGCGGTGGAGAATATGAACATGACATTTACAGGCGATCAGGGGCGGGTTGAATTTACCGTTCGCTGCATATTCGGCGCATTTGATATGACCAGGGAGGTGAGGGAGGATGTATGAAGAGCAGACGTTTGAAGCCATTCTCGGACGGATGCTGGACCGCGTTCCGGATGGGATGGACAAAAGAGAGGGCAGCATTATCTATGACGCGCTGGCCCCGGCCGCTGCCGAGCTTGCTCAGATGTATATCGAGCTGGGCTACTCTATTCAATATAAATTCGCGGCCACAGCGTCTGGAGAGTACCTGGATCGGAGCATTGCCTGGTCGGGAATTACACGCAAGGAGGCGACCCATGCATTGCTTCTGGGACGATTCACCGGAAACGGCGGCGCTCCGCTGGAGGTTCCCATTGGCAGCCGCTATTCCTTGGATTCCTTGAATTATTCGGTGGTTGCCCGCGAGGATGAAGGTCTCTACTTGCTGGAATGTGAAACGAGCGGCAGAGAAGGAAACCGGCGTTTTGGTTCACTGCTCCCGCTTGAATATATTGAAGGTTTGGTCACCGCTGAGCTGATTGAGCTCAGGGTTCCAGGTGAAGATACGGAATCTGACGAGGCCTTGTATGACCGCTATCGGGAGAAAATATCCCGTCCTATTACGAGCGCGAACCGGAATCAATACGAATTGTGGGCAAGAGAGATGCCCGGGGTTGGCAAGGCTCGAGCATTTCCGCTATGGGATGGAGCGGGCACGGTCAAGGTGGTGCTGCTGGGTAACGAAATGAGAGCGCCGGCACCTTCCATTGTGGAGGCGGTGCAGCAGCATATTGATCCGACCATGGATGGAAGAGGGGAAGGAACAGCCCCTGTCGGTGCTGTGGTGACGGTGGTCGCGGCCGTAGAGGTGCCGATTGATGTTGATGTACAGGTTACGCTGCTGGACGGAGCAGGTATGGATGGCGTTCAAGAAGCTATCGAAGCTGGAGTGCGGCAGTATTTGAAAGATCTGGCGATGCTGGATCCGCTTGTCCGGTATAACCGGATTGCGAATGTGATTCTGGACATTCCTTCAGTTATCGACTATGAGGTTCTCACGGTTAATGGGGGGACGGAGAGCATCCCCATCGATCCGGAGGCGGTAGCCGTTCTGGGGACGGTGACCGTCCGATGAGCAAAGCCGAAGCTTGGCTGAATTATCTCCCTTCCTATTACCATGGGATTCGGGAGATGAAAGCCATTGCCAACACCGAGGGAGCAGAACTGGACCAACTGACTCGGGATATGGAGGATCTGATCGATCAGTATTATCCCGAGACGGCAACCTGGTCGCTTTCCCGATATGAACAGGACCTGAACATTCCGGTCCACCTGTCCAAGCCGCTTGAACAGCGACGATCAGTTGTGATCTCCAAGATGCGCGGCAGCGGAAAAGTATCGGCCAGCATGCTGAAAAATGTAGCGCAGGCATACGAACGCGGGAGTATCGAAGTGACCGTCCAGCCTGCGGAGTATAAGGTGACGATACATTTTCGCGATACCGTAGGTCTTCCGCCTAATCTGGGGGATTTGAAGGCAGCGATGGAGGAGATTAAACCCGCACACATGATGGTGGAATATGCGCTTCGTTACTTAACGATAGCCGAGGTGGAAAGTATGACATTGGATCAGGTCGAAGGAACTACACAAGATCGATTGTTGGGAGGAGGAGCCTGATGACAAATCCGGTTACACCGAATATCGGGTTGAATAAAATTGACCGAACATCACCGTCAACGACGTATTTTGATCTGGAGAAATATATTGATCAGAACGCGGATGTGGTCGATCAGTTTGCTGGTGAGACGAAGCAATCCCTCGATTCTCTCGCCTCGAGATTGGATACCGAGGAACGCAGAGAGGTTGTGCTCCAGCCGGGATTGCAGGTTGTGCATGCAGAGCGTACTGCACCTTTTTCACTGAGTGGGATTAAGGGACGGACGTTGGTGAATCTGGCAGGACGGCAAACTAATAGAACTGTAAATGATACTAAAACAACAACTATTAGTGTTGGACTTGGAACAACGGGAAGTAACACAGAGATTATAAATGTGGACGTAACAAATACGGATGAAGGTTACATTGTATTTAGACAAGTAGACGGTAGGGACTTTGTTGCATATGCTGGAAAATATTACGCGATATTCGCGGATGTAAAATTAAACCACGTCACAGGTAGTGGCAATATTAAAGTAGGTGGCTCAGGCGCCCCGGCAGTTGGTGCAGCTACTGTCGATAAAACCAAGATGGGAGTTTGGCAGCGGGTAAGTTACGGATTTACTCTTTCGGCTGATACGACTTTTAGCATTCTTGTCGGAACATGTTACGCGCAAGAAGGATTTGCAGCAGCAAACTTTGATGTTAAAAACGTGAGTTTACACGAAATTTCAAAGGATGATTATGACGAACTACCATTTCTTTCCGAGCCGCAAAAGATAGCAAAATATCCGTATGTAAATAGTCTCCAATCGGTACAAAACCCATACGTGATTCGATATGGGGAGAATCTGTTGCCTCCGTTTTATGAATGGGAAGATCGAACTGGCGGATTTGGGCGCATCAAGTCCCCTTACGAATGCTCCATCGAAGGGCTTGAAAATGGGGGAAGGTGGTATCAATATTTTGCTCCCGCCCTACCTAATGTCTCGTATACTCTCAGCGGGGAAGCAAGCGATGAGTCTAAGTTGTACGCCTTCCTTTGTGACCGAGAAAAGCAAAATTTAGACGGGCAGCGCCGATCCGGAACATTCACCGCAACCGAAGAAACAGCATATATTCGGGTTCTTGTAAACACCGACACAGGCACAGGAAAGTTTGTCTTCAAAAATCCGATGCTTGTTATTGGCACCGGGTCCCAACCTTTCAAGCCGCATGAGGATTCCATGCTCGCATTCCAGACGGAGCTCCATGCCAACCCGGACGACGGCAGCGATCCGGATGTGCTATTTGAGCGTGAGGGGCAGTATTTCAAGCTGGCGAGGTGGAAAAAGGTAGAACTGGACGGGAGTTTAAATTGGAGGGTCGCAGGAACTTCAATAGTTGCTGCTAAGGTTGTTGCAGTTGATATGTTTGCACTCAATGTCCTCTCGATTGGAGAAAGGGGGGTAAAATACGACGGCAAGGTACTAACTACTCAGGATGTAGGGGAATTTACTGCGTGTGATGTGGTGAATATTAGCCCCGCTGGTACACTGTTTATTTCTATTAATAACGTTGACAGTGGATGGGGAGACAACTACAGGCCGACGCAAGACGAGATTAAGGCGTATTTTATGGGGTGGAGGATGTTTGACGGAACTGTAGGCGCATCCGCACTATACAACCGTACTGATAATGCATATAAGGCCTGGGTAAGAATTTCGGATTGGTTGGGGAGAGTTGATAATTCGGTACCTACAACTCAAGCGCCAAACTGGACGCCATACCAGCTCGTATATCGGCTCAGCGCCCCGACCGTAGAGCCCGTTGTGTCGGAAGGCTGTTTGGTACTAAATGAGGGTAAGAATCACGTCGAGGTGGGAACGGGAATTGTCCTTAGAGAGGTTGTAAAACCGTTTTATGGTTCTAATGGAAGAACTATTATTAACTCTACGTATCAGGGAGAAGAAAATTCAAAAGCGAAGTATATGGTGTACAGGCTTTTGAGCGTGTATAAGAGCGGCCTTCCTGATACTAGCGCGTGGACATTTTACACGAACGCAGAGTATACGTATGGACGGATGAAGGCGGTGATGGAAGCCGAGCGAAGTACCTACGATCCATCTGTGCCCTACTCCGTCACCTATCTCAAGCTTGATAAATCTCCGATCCAGCCGATTACCGGCACACTTGCCGCAAACGAGAAGGCACAAGTTAGCGACCTGATAACGGGAGTAGCCGAAGCTCTGCATCGAGTATCTGTCGTGGAGCAGAAGAAAGTCGAGAAGGACGCGCCCGGATGGATTGCGCCAACGCTATTGAATGGATGGGAGAACTATGGAGGTTCTTTTACGAAAGCAGGATATTATAAAGATTCTGCTGGGATAGTACATCTAAAGGGGCTAATAAAGTTTGGCACAGCAGTTGCTGGGACATTATTATTTACGCTTCCGGAAGGGTACCGGCCGAATGCAGTTATGATCTTTCCAGTATCTTCGAATAACGGTAGTCAAAATGTCTTAGCTAGGTTGGATGTCACCAGTACTGGGAGTGTGATTTTTAACTCAGGCGGGAATAGCTGGTTTTCGCTTGATGGAGTTCACTTCCTAGCAGAAAGGTAAAGGAGGTATCACATGAAAGCTGTACCGAAAGTAAATACAGACGGCCTCTATATGGAGGACGTCCTTGTGGACGATGCCTTTAGTGGTGTCGTCCCTTTTTATAACGAGCCGTTACAACCGGCTGTCTTGGATGGAGCGGCGTCTCATGCAACGGACAGTGAAGATGAGGACGAAGGCCAGCGGCCTGAAGCGGAGGTCGCCGGTTACATGGTAGGCATTCCGGTTTCCCCAGGATTGTTCCATCCGAGGTTTGATCTTGTTGGCTGGCTTGCGTACCAGGAAGCGCTGGCTGCTGCACAGGCTGAATATCAGCAAGCGCTTAACAGCTGGCATCAGCTTCCGCAAGAGGAGCGGGGCCAGCAGCCCGTGCTGTTGTGGCCCTCGCTGCCTGAATTGTGGGAAGAGGGATTGTCTCCCGAGGAGATCGAGGAGTTGACCAAGCCACAACCGGCAGTGCCTGCTGAAGTTGATCGGCTGGGGGCTGAATTGGTGGCCCGGGAACTGGAAGCGTTGGAGCTTCGCCGGCAGAATGAAGCGCTGGGCGCTCAGGTTGTAGGCCTGGAATTACGGATGCTGTCACTGGAGACCAATTCATCGGAAGGAGAGGGGACTTATGTTTGAGAACGATTATGAGCGACTGAAATATTATTACGAGAAAAAATGGGCTCAGAAGCCCCAACTGCGTCAATATGTCGGCTACGGTGTCATCACACCAGAGGAATACGAGTTGATTACGGGAGAGGCGTTTTAATTCCACGGATTAATGACCCGTTAGACAAGAACGGAGTTTCCGTTCATGAGTCAACCATAGTTACAATGCATTACCGTTTTGTTTTTCAGCCCCCGGCATTCCCGGGGGCTTTTTAAATCTTCATACACTTAAAGGAGGAGAGACGCATGTATGAGCACATCGGTCAACTGTTTAAGCTGCTGGTGGCGGGCGCGGGGTCCGTGACTGTGTATGTATGGGGCGGGTGGTCGCTTCCGCTTCATCTGTTGTTGTGGCTCGTGGTGATTGATTGGCTGACCGGATGGGGGGCGGCCTGGATGAACGGCGAGCTGCGGAGCCGGATCGGCTACAAGGGCATTGCCCGGAAAATCACCATTTTCCTTCTCATCGCTTTGATGCATCTGGTTGACCGGGTGCTGGGAGAGATGAATTATTTTCAGAACACGGTGATATTCTTTTATCTGGCGAATGAATTGTTGTCTATTATTGAGAATGTCGGGCGCATGGGGATACCGATTCCACAATCGCTGCGTAATGTAGTACAACTTTTCCAGATCAAATCGGAAGAAGGGGAACAGGGCCCCGCACCTAAAGGAGGGAAGAAGGATGAATCCGCGTGATTTTATTGACAAGCTGGCTCCGATTGCTACCGAGGATATGCGGCGCTACGGGGTTCCGGCCTCGTTGACGCTCGCGCAGGCGATTCTGGAATCGAACTGGGGGAAGAGCGGGCTGACGCAGCAGGCGAACAATCTGTTTGGCATCAAGGGCACCGGACCGGCGGGCAGCGTAACGATGCAGACGACCGAGTACCGGGGACAGACTCCCTATCGAACGAACGCCCAATTCCGCAAATACAACAACTGGCAGGAATCGGTGGCTGATCATACGAAGCTGATCCTTAACGGCACGAAAGACAAGCCGAACCGTTACCACGGTGTCCTGTGGGCGGATTACAAAACAGCGGCAACCGAAATCTGGAAAGGCGGGTACGCCACAGACCCCAACTATCCGAACAAGCTGATTGCTGTTATCGAGCAGCATTCACTGTATCAATATGATGTCCCGAATCCGAAGGAGGTGGAGCGCGTGAACATGGAGCAGCTGACTGCCGAGCTGAAGGATGCGAGAAAGCAGATTCAGCAGTTGAACACCAGTCTCGCGACGGTTTTGAAAACAACAACCGAACAGGAGCATACGATCCGTGAGCTGAACAAACGGCTCAAGAAGCTGGAAAGTCTTCACCCTGAGAACATTCCGGTTTGGGCGGAAGCGGCGGTGAAGGCGGCGCAGGAGGCGGAGATCCTTAACGATCCTGCGGGCAGTTATGATTTTTATCGGACGGTGACATTGATGCACCGGATGGGCCTTATTCCAAAATAAAGCTAAAAAGCCGAGGGAGCTCATGCTTTTCTCCGGTTATAAGATGTCTATCTCTGCACCAGTGACGGCTCTCTTCCATACCAAGCTTCCTTATGTGCTCGCCGTAGTGGACAAGCTTCTTGTCCCTGCTGGCATTTTCCTTTGAAACACCAGATGGCATATAATAATGAGAATAAAGACATAAGCACAGGGGTGGAGAGCTATGACGCTGAAGGAGCTTAGAGAGCATCGCCAATACCCGGAACAGACGAAGTCGGATGCTTCCCGGGCGGCATATGAGCGGGACTATTCCCGCCTCATTCATTCGCCGACCTTTCGCAGGCTGCAGGGGAAATCGCAGGTATTCGGCGCAGGCACCGGAGACTATTACCGGACGCGGCTGACACACTCCCTTGAAGTTGCCCAGATTGCCAGAGAGGCGGCGCGGAGCTTGAGCCGCAGCTATCCGGAAGTGATGCCGGAGGCGGCGGAGAACGCCGGTCTGATTATTGATCCCGAGGTGGTGGAATGTGCGGCGATCGCGCATGATTTTGGCCATCCTCCGTTCGGTCACAAGGGCGAGGAAGTGCTGCAGGGCATTCTGGAGAAGCTGATAGACAGCAAAGCGGAGCAGATCATATCCAGTCTGCCCTATACGCCAACACCGCTAGAGGCAGCGGGGATTCGGGAGGAAATGAGGCAGAAGTATGAGCATTTCGAAGGGAACGCACATAATTTTCGCCTGATCATGTATCTGGAGAAGCGGGAAAATGTGAACGGCCTGAACCTGTCCGATGCGGTGCTGCTCGGCATTAATAAATATCCCTTCCCCGGGCTCGTTAACCCGAAGGGGATGTACCGCCATGAGTGGGAATATATATCGCATATCCGCGAGGCATGGGGAATTCCGGAGGGGCATAAAACGCTGGAAGCTCAGCTGATGGACCTGTGTGATGACATTGCTTATTCGGCGCATGATCTGGAGGATGGCATCAAGGCTGGAAAGATCGAGGTACATGAGCATTTTCTTAGAGACAGTTACCTGAACAAGCTGATCGTCCAGAAGATCATGACCCTGGAGGACGAGGTGTGGAAGGGATGGACCGAGGACCGCATCTATCCGAAGGTGGAGGCCGTGCTTGGAGAGTTCCTGCGCGTATGGAATGAGAAGATGCCGACCTGCGAGTTTGATTATTCCCGGACACGGCGCGAGGTAAAGGCGTATTGGGTCAGCTTGTTTGTAGGCAGTCTTGGCGTTATCGATGGTGATGGATGGAAGAAGGTAACGTTCGTTAAGGACGGAGCCGAGGACGAGGATATGCTGCGTACGGTCAGCGTTCTGAAAAGCTTCGCCTGGGTGACGATGATCCGTGACCTGAGAGTGCAGCGGCTTCAGAAACGAAGTGAATGGATCATTAAACGTCTGTGGGACGCTTTTCTGGATCCGGTGGCTTCGAAAGCGATTATTCCTTCGGACTGGCTGCAGCGTTATGAGGCAGATCAGAAGCGCGCGCGGCCGATCTGGACATGGGAACATATGGTGATCGATTACATCGCCGGGATGACCGATGCGTTCGCGGAGAAAATCTATAACGAATTATATGGCCTGAAGGTAGGGTCGATCTATGATCTGGATTGAGAAGGCCGCGTGTGAGTGCGCACGGGAACAGCGGCGGATAATCGGGACACAAGAAATCCGAATTCTGTCGCTCCGTAAAGTAGAAAGGGGCTCTGGTTCTGAATGACGGCATCATCGTATACGTTAAGCATGCTGGATCTGGTGCCTCGCCTCGGCGAAAGCACCTATGAAGAGGCGCTGCGGCAGGCGGGAAGATTGGCGAGACACGGGGAAGCTTGGGGCTATAAACGCTATTGGGCTGCCGAGCATCATGACCTGGAGCACTTGTCCTGCGCCTCCCCGGAAGTTCTGCTGGCCCATATCGGGGCGCAGACCACGCGCATCCGGCTGGGGTCGGGAGCCGTGCTGCTTCCGCATTACAGCCCGCTCAAGGTAGCGGAGAATTTCCGGATGCTTGCCGCGCTGTATCCCGGCCGCATCGACCTCGGGATCGGGCGGGCCCCGGGCGGCTCTGCCCATACGAGCATGGCGCTGAGCGGTAACTATCTCGGCCATGTGGCCGATCTGCCGAACCGGATCCGGGCGCTGACGGAGCTGCTGGAGGATCGTTATCGTTACGAGGACGTTCCCGTAGCTGCACGTCCAGTCCCGGCGAAGCCCCCGGTGATGTGGATGCTCGGCACCAACACGAAGAGTTCCGGCTTTGCAGCTGAATTCGGGGCCGGCTTTGTTTTCGGACACTTTATGAGTGAGGTGGACGGGGCGGATGTATTGAAGTCTTACCGGGAGCATTTCCGCCCCTCAGCTGCCATGCGCGAGCCGCACAGCATGGTCGCAGTCAGCATCATCTGTGGAGACACCGAGCGGCGTGCGCAAGAGCTGGCAATGCAAGCTCAAGCAACCCGTGGCACGACGGGGCGTGAATCCAGCAACCAGCATGAACCCAAGAACCAGCATGAATCCAACAACCAGCATGAACCCAATGAGCAGCGCAAACGTAACGAACAATGTGACTCCAAAGAACGTCATGGTATGCCGAGTTCGCAGTCAGCGCTATCGGTTCCTCAAGGACAGGGCATGTTGAAACATGTCATTACAGGCACGCCATCCGCTGTCAGAGAACAGCTGCTGGAGATGAAGGAGCGGTATGGAAATGATGAATTTTTGGTTACGGTTCCGGTTGCCGACTACGAAGAGAGGCTGAACTGCTACCGGCTATTAGCGGGGGAGTCTGCACCTATATTATAGAAGAAAGATGTTGAAGCTATGTCGAATTCAAGCCGAACGGCTAGGCACTTGTATCCGTCTACATCGGACAAGCCGCAATATGTATATACATTCGCCTGTCATGAAACTGAACGGGAGCTATGCCATTTGGAGCTGGCCCAATTATTAGGGACTCCCTTGAAGTCGGGTGAGGATTGGCTGCAGACGAGCCGCCGGGTAGACCCCGACCGAAGCCCCTTTGTGTCAGCACGGCTGGAGGTTGGGCTGAGCGGTGATTCGGTGGAGGCGATTGCTGCACAGGCCGGGCAAATACAGCTATCGGGAGCTACCTTCAAGGTGGTGTGCCTGAAAGCTGGTGATCCTTTTACGTATGAGGAAAGAAGAGATGTTGAGCGCCAGGTAGGTCGGCATATCAAGGGGACGGCGCAGATGAAATCGCCGGAGGTGACGCTGGGCTTGATCCGAACGGAAGGAATCTGGAGCCTAGGAGAGCTCCATGAACCGGAACGGGCGTGGCTCACGCATAAGCAGAAGCCATACAACTATTCGACCGGTCTCAGCTCCCGG
The DNA here is from genome assembly GCF_002272015.1 of Paenibacillus campinasensis. Lineage (GTDB taxonomy): Bacteria > Bacillota > Bacilli > Paenibacillales > Paenibacillaceae > Paenibacillus_AQ > Paenibacillus_AQ campinasensis. The sequence continues at coordinate 166,527 of NZ_NPBY01000027.1, forward strand.
GTTGCCCGCGCGCTTGTGAACATGGCGGTACCGGAGCCGGACAATACTGTGCTTCTCGACCCATGCTGCGGAATGGGCAATGTGCTGATCGAGGCTCTGTCGATGGGGATTCAGGTACAAGGATCGGACATCAACCCGCTGGCGATCCGAGGAGCCAGAGTGAATCTTCGCCATTACGGATATGATGATCAGCTGGTATCGATTCAGGATATGAATGAGCTGTCCGGCAGCTACGAAGCGTCCATTCTTGACTTGCCCTACAATGTATGCTCTGTTCTGCCGGAGGAGGACAGGCTTCAAATGCTGCGCAGCCTGCGGCGTCTGGCACGCCGGGCGGTGATTGTCAGCACCGAGCCACTGGAGGAGCAGCTGAGACTTGCCGGATGGAACGTATTGGGTCGGGCGATTACGACCAAAGGCTCCTTCGTTCGGGAAGTGTGGCTGTGTGAATAACCATAATAACGGAACTGAACAGACCCGGACCGAAGCAGAACGGATGCGACAACCGAATTACCATTGCAGGCTTTGTACTGGGGATTTCGCTTGTCATCATAAGGGATGGACGGGGATGGAAGTTCGGAAAATCCGGGAAAATCGCGGCTGAATTTGCGTGAATACGAATTTATAAGTCGGAAATATGATTCTAAAGATGCTTAATTTAAGCTATGTGATTGACTTCATTACGGGGAAGAAGAGGGGCTGGAGAACGAAGCGTTCGCCTTTGTCTCCGATTTTCAATGGCTAAGGCGTTGACTTAACAATCTGGGGCTAGAGCGATCGGAAGTCTCCCATTTCCCGGAGCGGTAAACCGTTCTGGAAGTCAAGTGCGGATTCCTGATATGAGCATCTAAAGAACCGTAATGACTACTGAACCTGCTCTGTATAACATGCAAGATATCCCTAAGAAATCGGACATGGACTTGGCGAATCCGAACATTCATGGTATGCTGTTGCATGCGAATCATGTCAGATATGAAAGACAGCCCTGCAGGATGTGATCCTGCGGGCTGCCTTGTTGCGGTTACAGACGATAATGCGATCATCAGGACGTTATTATGGGTCATCGAAGCCGGGTTCATGGCGGTACTTGCCAAGATCGATGCGGCCGTCGGCAGTAAGCTCGATTCCTTCCTCACGCAAGAACAACTCCTGCATCAGTTTGGACTCAGGCTCCTGGAGAGCAATCTCTCCTTTCGCGTTGACTACGCGATGCCACGGCAGCTGGTGGGCCCGGCTCATGGAATGAAGAATTCGAACGACCTGCCGGGCCGCGCGCGGGCTTCCGGCCTGCCTGGCAATCTGTCCGTAAGTCATGACAGATCCTTCCGGAATGGCTTTAATAATTTCGATGACCCGCCGGGTAAAGGGCTGCAAGTGTAGTCCCTCCAATGCGTGACATGATTTAGAACTAATACGATTTATCGTAATCAATTACATTCCGGTGGAGTGGGCGGCCCTGGGTATAGGCCTTGAGATTGTCCAGGAAAATATCTATGACCCGCTCGGCATATTGATCTGTATCCCCGGCTTTATGGGGCGTAATGATCACATTGTCCATACTCCACAGCGGATGGTCCTGAGGGAGAGGCTCCTTCTCGAATACGTCAAGCCCGGCTCCGGCCAGCTTGCCGGCTTGGAGCGCCTCGACCATGGCGTCTGTAACAACCGATTGTCCTCTGCCCACATTAACGAAAAAGGCGGAATCCTTCATGGCTGCAAATTTGTCGCGGTCAAAGATATGGGTTGTTAATGGGGTCAGAGGAAGAATATTGACGATATAATCACCCTCGGACAGGGCTTTCGTCAATTCATCAACCTTATACATCACATCGATGTGCGGGCTCGGCTCGCCGGAATTCCGGACGCCAATCGTGCGCATCCCGAAGGCCTTGGCCACCTGGGCAGTCTGCCTTCCGATTTGCCCAACGCCGACAATGACGATGGTTTTGCCGGCAAGCTCGGTAAAGGTGCCTGCCGTGTCCCAATGGCGGTTCGTCTGCTGTCTGACGGCGTGATGCAAATTGCGGACAAAGCCGAGAATCATGGCAAAAATATGCTCCGTAATCGGAATGCTATGTACGCCGCTGGCATTGGTCAGCCAGATTCCTTTTTGCCGAAAAGCGTCAAGCGGCAGCTTATCAACGCCGGCCGACCATACCTGAACCCATTTCGTATGGCTGTCAGGAGCGACAGCCTCGCCCTCTACCTTGCTGGACCAGCCAAGCAAGATCTCGGCTTCCCGGACCATGCCGGGAGCAAGCTCGCCGATCTTGGATGTGATCAGTTCGAAGCCGGGGGCGGCGGCCTGGATCATGTTCTTGTGTTCGGTTGTCAACTCATGCAGTGCTAAAATTTTGGGCATGAAACTACCTCCTGGGCGTGAATTCAGGCTGATGGCAGCCTTGGAACGATCTTTCTTTGGAAATAGTTTATCAAATTTCAGTCTTGTGCGCATACGCGCCCTCAATTTTTGGTCGCCATAGTAAATTGTTGTACAATGGTTCAGACTAACGAAGACATGTTCATCTGAGAGCCAACATGATGTCCTTAACGCGGCAGATCGGAATGAACGATGAAATTTAGATGATATTTTCATGTGGAAGGAAGCGTGGCTTATGAGCGGCTTTGGCGAATCGATGGAGCGATTATTTATTGCGGTGCATCTTCCTGAAGAGGCATCGGCGAACATAAGGGAATGGGCAGAGAAATTATCCGGACAAGCGTCCTTTCGAAAATGGGTGCATCCTGCCGATTATCATGTGACGGTGCAGTTTCTGGGAGATACGCCAGCTGGTCGTATTCCGGAGATTGTTCAGGCGCTGCAAACCGCTGCGTCCGCTCATGCCCCGTTTATGCTGGGTGTCTCGAATGCCGGCGTGTTCGGAACGAATGCTTCGCCGAGAATTTTGTGGGCAGGCTTGAACGGAGATATCAAGGCATTGTCTGCGCTTCATCGGTCGGTTGTATCCTCGATGGAGGCCTTCGGGTATGTACCGGAATCAAGGCCATATCGTCCGCATATTACGGTAGCCCGCAAATTCGAAGGGAAATTCCCGTTCATGATGGATTTGCTTGGGTCTGGACCCAATCCCATCCAGTGGAAGGTTGATGAACTAACATTATTTCGAACGCGTTTGGGACATAGCCCAATGTACGAAAAGCTAGATGTGGCGCGGCTTCACGGACATTCCAAATAAAGGGATTTAAATGTTCATAAAATTACCATGTTTTCACCGCCTAAAAATGTGGTTACATAGTGTAGGAATGTGCCGACATCATAGGAGGAAAAATATGGTTATCAGAATGTTAAGGCAAAATCGCTGGATCGCTCTTTTGATCGGAGTGCTGCTGGTGAGTTTGTCTCTTATAAGTATGTTTGGAATGCAAACAACAACTGCAACGACAGGGGAAGAACAGCGGGAGATGCCAAGCTTTAAAGCAGCCGCTCCAGACCCGGTCCATGCGCTGAACAAAACAGAAGAAGCTGCGAGGAGTACGAATGACGGGGAATCTATCGAACTTTTAACTTCAATTGTTTTCCAGCCTTGGAATGTACCAGAAGGTGAGATTGTATCTCTTCTCAACCTGAAGGAAGACGATTCAGCTGAAGCGGAAAACCTGCCTTCTCACAATAAGACCAAAGCTGCTGCCTTGGAGAGCAAAGAGACAGATGCCAAGCAAGCAGTAGGGGGAGAAACAGAGAATAAGCAGGGGAACCAAGCTGTCAAAGCGCAAGCTGAAAGCCATAACCCCCCCACAACCTTGTTCTTCACAAGAACCCAAACGTTAACCCAGGCCGAGAAAGATCAGGCGACCTGGACCTACGAGGTGTCAGCTGAAGAACGGCTTCTGCTAGAGAAGATTGTCATGGCAGAGGCGGAAGGCGAACCGTACGAAGGCAAAGTGGCAGTTGCCAATGTTGTCTTAAACCGGCTGCGGTCAGCCAATTTTCCCAATACTATTACTGATGTGATCTATCAAAAGCACCAATTCAGTCCGGTTGCCAACGGGCGTCTTAAGCGTGTTACGCCGAATGAAGAGACGATCCGGTCAGTGGAGGCGGCCCTGCGCGGTCACAAGGAAGTCGCTGACGATACGTACTTTTTCCTGTCGCTGAAATTGGCCCAGGATTTGACGGTGCATCATTCAAGAACATTTGTTAAACAAATTGGAAACCACTCTTTTTACAAGTAGTCCCTTTCTCGGGTAAACTACAAGGTAGGAGGTGTGTGTTTAACCATGAAAATAACGTATTACGGCCATTCAAGTTTGCTGTTGGAAGAAGGTGGAGTCCGGGTTATCATTGATCCGTTTATATCCGGCAATCCAGCTTCGGGAATCGCTCCCCAGGATATTCAGGTGGATGCGGTTGTGCTGACCCATGGACATTCCGACCATTTTGGGGACAGTATCGAAATTGCAAAACAGAACGACTGCCCGATTATTGCGATATTTGAGCTTGCTTCCTACTGCGGCAGTCAAGGTGTGAAGGCACAGGGATTGAACATAGGCGGAAGCGCTCAGTTTGATGGTTTCAAGGTCAAGTATACGCAGGCTTTCCATACATCTTCGATTGAGGTGGACGGCCAGTTCCGGTATGCGGGAGAGGCCGCAGGCGTCATTGTGACGATGGGGGACAAGTCATTCTACCATGCCGGTGATACCGCCTTGTTCAGCGATCTGAAACTGATTGGGGAACTGAACAAGATCGATGCGGTGGCGCTGCCGATTGGCGACCTGTTTACGATGGGGCCGGAGGAAGCGCTGCTCGCTGCGAAGTGGATCGGTGCCAAGCATGTGATCCCTGTTCACTACAACACCTTCCCGGCCATCGCCCAGGATGCCGAAGCTTTCTGTGCCGAGCTGGAGAAGGCGGGTCTTCAAGGACATGCGCTGAAGCCGGGTGACAGCTTGACGCTGTAGCATGCTGGCATCAAGAGATCACTCGCGGTAGGCATTTTTCCACACGACAAGAACTGAGGTTCATTGAATAATAGAATCGAATGAAATGAGAAGAAGCTTCCCGTGCATGATTGGCATGGGAAGCTTCTTTATGGTGATTATACAGGCATGTATAAGCTGAGGCCTTGGGGCTAGGCTAGGAGTTATCCGCCGTGAACGTGTAAGGCATGTCCCCATATGGCTCGGCTGCTCTGTCCTCCAGCAAAGCAAGCACATGGGAAGCGCAGCGGCTCGGTGTCACAATCGGGAGGGTGACAGCCCGGTTTCGATATTCCGCGGCATGCTTGTCGCGATGAGCGAGCATGTCCAGCCATTTATGAATGACGGCAGGAGAATCCAGCACTTCTCCCAAGCCTTGGCTTACAAAATATTGACAGTTCTCTTCCTCCTGACCCGGGATCGGTTCATAGAACAGCATCGGGATTCCTTTGGCTGCGCCCTCGGTGCATGTCATCCCGCCGGGCTTCGTGATTAGCAGATCGGATACGTCCATCAGCTTATGGATATCATCGCGATACCCGAAGACGTGAATATGCGGGTGACGAAAAAGCGGGTCCTCACGCATGTCCGCAATCTGCTTCTCATTATCGCCCATGCAGAAGATGAGCTGGATATCGTCCGCCCGCCGGGCCAGAATCCGGGTCAGCTCTTGGTTGAAGATCAGCCCCCAGCCGCCCCCCATAATGAGGATGGTGGGCATATCCTTGATGTGAAGCTCGGCATGAAGCTGCTCGCGGCATCTTCGTTCCCAGAACTTCGGATGGACAGGAATTCCTGTCACATGTATGTATTCTGGCTCCACCCCGCGCTGCATCAATAGATTCTTCACATGCGGCGTAGATACGAGATATTGATCGACCTCCGGATTGACCCATGTGCCATGCGCGTCGTAGTCCGTGATGAGCGTGTATAACGGTGTGGGCAGTCCCTGGCGCTTCAGCCGGGAGACAACGGCATTCGGGATCGGATGGGTGCATATGATGACATCCGGCTTCAGCTGCTCGATCACCCGCTCGGCCTGCGCATAAAAGATGCGATGAAGCATGAGCCTGGTGAGGCGGTTTAATGATTTTGCATATCCGGAACGGTAAAGCTTTCCGACCAGCTGGGGATGCTCGCTCACGGTTTTGCGATATGCCGACTGGATCATCGGCGCTACCGTCGGATTCAGGAAATGGCCGAGCTCCATTACGCGGCAGTGCACGTCGGGGCACATTTGCTGCATGCCTTTGGCCAGCGCGTAGGCCGCCTGGGTATGTCCGGTTCCGAATCCTTCCGAGAATAGAAGCACTCTTGTATATTTCATAGTTCACCTACTTTTTTCTACTCCTATCCAGTTTCTAGTTCTGACATAACCAGTCTATTAGATGTAAATTCTTGAAAAATAGGAGTGTATAATAGTATACGTGTGAACACGGCGGGCAGTTCAACTTTTTTTCATGCTTGTCGCCAAGCGCGGTACGCCGCGGCATCTTCTTCGTTGAACGAACAGCCCTGCTCTTTGTTATTTAGACAAATCCCGTCATATTGACCCTGGAACGGGCTGAATTTTTTTCAGTACCTGCTTGCAAAAGAGAAAGCCATCTGTTACATTTGTTGTTGACTGAATGACCGAAAATGGATTTTGGTCATTTATGCGGCAATGAAGAGGTAACAATAATAACCGTACAGGAGGGGTTAGCGTGCCAGCTGTGGATCGGCGGAAGCAGGTGCTGGAAGCTGCCTCCAAATCGTTTGCTTTATTCGGGTATAAAGCGACGACGATGGAACAGGTGGCGAAGATTGCGAATGTAGGGAAAGGAACGATCTATACCTTTTTTACGAACAAGGAAGAGCTGTTTGACGAGATTCTGCAATCGTCCATTGTGGAGATGAGGCGCATTAGCGAGCGGGAGATTCGGGAGGACCGGGATTTCTTCGACAATCTGTACCGGGTGCTGGATGCGCTGCTGGAGTACCGGAGCGAGCATGAGCTGTTTATTAAGCTGTCCCAGGAACTTCGGGATATCGGAACCCCGATGGCGCATGAAGGATTGGCGAAGGTGGAGAACAGCATTATCGGTTACCTGCAGGGCATTGTGGAGCATGCCATCTCGATCGGGGAAATCAAGCCGCTGGATGCGCAGGTCGTGTCCTTTGTCATGTTGAAGCTGTACGTAGCGCTCACGACGGACTTTAATCAGCTGCGCGAGCCGCTGGATAAGGAGCAGATCAAGGAGTATATGATGCTGTTTCTGGCGGAAGGATTGAAGGCAGAGTCACCGGGGGCGCGTTAACATAATGCAGCTCGCTTGGTTCGGTTGTTGTTATTGGTTATATAGAAGGAACTGATACTGGGCGGGCTGAGCTGAAGCATTCGATGAAACAGACGACGGAGATGAGGGACCGCCTGGAGGTGGGTTCCTCGTACTCGCCCTTTCTCTGCCCGATCAGCAGCGGTTTAGTGGAGAGGCAGGTGGATGACCAGCGAAAGGCATGCTAATGCCCCATGCCGGTCAGGTTTCGTAAAGCTGGCTCATATCGTCGTATCATGAATTTCGGCCTGGGACAAGGCGCGCTCGAGCATAGCAGTCTGGCTGAATGGAAATGGTTTTTTGAGGTGGTGGAGTTCGTATTATTTTTTTGCTCTAAAATGACCAAATGGGGAAAATGGTCAACTGGTATCTGTAAAAAAGAGAATATTAAAATTGGGATCAATCGGATGACCCGTGTTTGACGTTATAAACTTGTCTGAAGCGAAGGGAGAAGAGGGAGGGCTTAAGATGCTGGAGAAGCAAGGGCTCGCTTTTGTCTTCGGATTCGCTGATGGGGTTATGAAGAAAACGGAGGGGAAAGTGACCAGGATGTTCCTTCCTTTTCCGCAGCGGCATGATTCGCGAATCGTCAAGCGCTGATGTCTGATATGAACCTGAAAATTAGAAATTAGAGATGATATATAGAAAGAGAAACAGAAGGAGAGAGACAGGATGAAATCATTATCTGTATTTGCTAAAGATGTCGGCGCTGCTGTCCGGAACCGGAAGTTTCTGGTGACGATCATCGCAGTGTTATTTATCCCGGTGCTGTACAGCGGGATGTTTCTCGGCGCATTTTGGGACCCGTATGGCAAGATGGATGAGCTGCCTGTTGCTGTTGTCAACAACGATACCGGCGCTGAGTTTGAAGGGAAGTCGCTGCAGGCGGGTGCCGATCTTGTCGCGGAATTGAAGAAAGCGAAGGCGTTTAATTGGCAGTTCGTCAGTGAAAGCGAGGCCGAGCAGGGGATGAAGGACAACAAGTATTATATGACCATCGTCATCCCTGATAATTTCTCGCAGCAGGCGACCACGCTGATGGATGATCATCCGCAGCCGGCCAAAATCGTGTTTAAACCGAATGAGGGCTACAATTTCCTGGCCGGACAGATCGGCGGCACAGCGGTAAAGGAAATTCAATCCAAGGTATCTGCGAAAGTCACCGAGGCGTACACCGAAACGTTATTCGATCAGGTGGAGAAGGTTTCGGGCGGCCTGAGCGAAGCCGGAGACGGCGCGAGCAGGCTGTCTGAAGGGGCGGTTGAGCTTGATGAAGGAGCGCTCAAGCTGAAGCAGAATCTGGCGAAGCTGGCCGATGGAACGCTTGAGCTTCAGCAAGGCATCGCGCCATTGACGGCAGGCGTGCAGGAGCTTGACGCCGGAGCCGGAACGCTGAAGTCGGGCGCCAGCGCGCTCGCTTCGGGCCTGGCGCAGCTTCAAGGCGGGCACGGCGAGCTGCTGGCCGGTGCCGAGCAGACCGGCCAAGGCGCAGCGAAGCTCGAGGCCGGGCTGGAATCGGCGGCCGAGGGCAGCGCCGAGCTGAAGGCCGGCCTGGATGCCAACCGGGCCGGCGCCGCGGAGCTTGCCCAGGGCGCGCACAGCGCGCACGAGGGCAGCCGTCAGCTTGAACAGGGATTGAACCAATCCCTGGAGGCGACGGCAGCGCTCGAGCAAGGGGCGAAGCGCGTAGCGGAGGGGCTCAAGCAGCTGGCGGACAGCCAGCCTGAGCTGGCCGCCAGCCCGGACGTTCAGCAGCTGCTGGCGGCAAGCCAGTCGCTTGCCGCTGGCACGAGCGAGCTGAACGCAGGCCAGAAGCAGCTGGCCCAGGGCGCAGCCGGGCTTGCGGAAGGCACGGCCCGGCTGGACGCCGGGGCCGGGCAGCTGAGCGCCGGAGCGGAGCAGCTGGCGCAAGGAAGCGAGCAGCTGGCCGCAGGCAGCCAGGAGCTGCTCGCTGGGGCGAAGCAGCTGAATGCAGGCCAGAAGCAGCTGCTGGACGGCATGAAGCTGTTCGGCGCGAAGCTGGGCGAAGCCGCTGCCGGGGGCAAGGAGCTGGCCGGCGGGGCAGTGAAGCTGTCGGAAGGCACGGGCCAGCTGGCCGCCGGGGCTGGCGAACTGGGCTCTGGTGTCGCTGCGCTCACTGACGGGTCCAGACAGCTGGATTCCGGTGCGGGTGAACTGGTAAGCGGCATGGACACGCTCAAGGCGGGCAGCGGTGAGCTGGCCGAGAAGCTGAATGAGGCGGCGGACAAAACGAGCGGCCTTCATACGACCGATGAGACCGTGAGCATGTTTGCCGGTCCTGTGCAGGTCGATGAGATGAAAGTGAATGAGGTGCCGAATTACGGTACCGGCTTCTCGCCTTATTTTCTGTCCCTTGGCCTGTTCGTCGGCGCGCTGATCTCCACGATCATCCTGCCGATCCGCGATACGACGGTGCAAGGTGCGACAGGCTGGAACCGGTTTGTCAGCCGGGCGTTATCCTTTGCCGGCATGGGGCTCGTGCAATCGCTGCTGGCGGTCATTGTGGTGCTGTACGGATTGAAGCTGGAGGTGCAGAGCGTGCCGCTGTTCTACCTGTTCTCGTTCATCACAAGCCTGTCGTTCATGTTCCTGGTGCAGATGTTTGTCACCTGGCTTGACCAGCCCGGGCGCTTCGTGGTCATCATCATTCTCATTCTGCAGCTGACGACAAGCGCAGGCACGTTCCCGGTAGAGCTGATTCCGGGCTGGATGAAGGCGCTGAATCCGCTGCTGCCGATGACCTACAGTGTTATGGGCTTCAAGGATGTTGTGTCGACCGGAAACTTCAGCGGCATGTGGAGCAGCGCCGGAGTGCTGATCGGTTTTGGCGCCGTGTCTCTGATCATCACATCGCTATATTTCCTGATTCATCACAGTAAGCATAAATCGGCCGGGAGCAGCACGACTGCGACTGCCTGAGGTCTTATGATTAGAAAGAAGAGCGATCATGCGCGGGATTCCCGGGCGTGGCCGCTCTTTTTTCGTAGGGATGGCTGCATATCTGCCGGCGTGGCGGTTCGGTATGTGTTATTTGCATGTTTTTTTGCACTTTTCTACATAAATATGATCCGGAAAGTGTGACTCTACTCACAAAAACAATTCTTATCATATTCATAAAAACTTTGAATTGCCTGCTACCATCTGTGATGATAAAATATATAGAACTAATTCATCTACGTGTTAGGTAAATGTTAACCTTTGTCGCTTTTGCACAATACTGCATTACCTCTTAGAAGCGTTTCTGCGCGAAGTGGGTTGCGGTGAAGTGCAAACCTATCTTCCGTTATACCAATGTATTTTTATAATCTTATAAAGAAAGGTTGCATCTTATGAAACATACTGATTTCCCACAGAAGCAGGGCCTCTATGATCCTCAGTTTGAAAAAGATGCGTGCGGCATGGGCTTTGTTGCCCACATCAAAGGCAAGCCTTCCCACGAAATCGTCAGCAGTGCGCTGACGATGCTGGCGAACATGGAGCATCGCGGCGGCCAGGGAAGCGAGCCGAACTCCGGCGACGGAGCGGGCATCATGATACAAATTCCGCATGCTTTCTTTGCAGAAGAGGCGAGAAAACTGGGCTTTGAACTGCCGGCTGCCGGTCAATACGGAGCGGGCATGCTGTTCCTCTCCCATGATCCTCAGGTGCGTGCTGCCCATGAAGATTTGCTTGCATCCATTATTGCCGAGGAAGGGCAGACACTGCTAGGATTCCGTGACGTTCCGACCAATGATGAAATGCTGGGCAAGACCGCGAAAGCGGCAAAGCCGTACGTGCGTCAAGTCTTTATCGGACGGAGTGAAGACATCAAGGATGATCTTGCGTTCGAGCGCAAGCTGTATGTGATCCGCAGACGCGCTGAGCTTGCGATCCGCTACAGCGGCAAGCCGGAAGGCGACAGCTTCTATGTATCCAGCCTGTCGTGCCGGAAAATCGTGTACAAGGGGATGCTCACCACCGAACAGGTGGGACAGTTTTACCTTGATCTTCAGGAAGAGCGTTTCGAATCTGCGATTGCGCTCATCCACTCCCGTTTCAGTACGAACACATTCCCGAGCTGGGAGCGTGCCCACCCGTACCGGTTCATGATCCACAATGGCGAGATCAATACGCTGCGCGGGAACGTGAACTGGATGCATGCGCGTCAGTCGCTGTTTGAGCATGAGCTGTT